>NZ_WCIM01000030.1:0-844297 GCF_009025585.1 Enterobacter sp. 198
ATGTGTGTTCGAGTCTCTCAAATTTTCGCAAACCGGTGATGAATCGAAAGAAACATCTTCGGGTTGTGAGGTTAAGCGACTAAGCGTACACGGTGGATGCCCTGGCAGTCAGAGGCGATGAAGGACGTGCTAATCTGCGAAAAGCGCCGGCGAGGTGATATGAACCTTTGACCCGGCGATGTCCGAATGGGGAAACCCAGTGTGTTCCGACACACTATCGTTAACTGAATACATAGGTTAACGAGGCGAACCGGGGGAACTGAAACATCTAAGTACCCCGAGGAAAAGAAATCAACCGAGATTCCCCCAGTAGCGGCGAGCGAACGGGGAGCAGCCCAGAGTCTGAATCAGCTTGTGTGTTAGTGGAAGCGTCTGGAAAGTCGCACGGTACAGGGTGACAGTCCCGTACACGAAAGCACACAGGCTGTGAACTCGAAGAGTAGGGCGGGACACGTGGTATCCTGTCTGAATATGGGGGGACCATCCTCCAAGGCTAAATACTCCTGACTGACCGATAGTGAACCAGTACCGTGAGGGAAAGGCGAAAAGAACCCCGGCGAGGGGAGTGAAAAAGAACCTGAAACCGTGTACGTACAAGCAGTGGGAGCCTCTTTTATGGGGTGACTGCGTACCTTTTGTATAATGGGTCAGCGACTTATATTCTGTAGCAAGGTTAACCGTATAGGGGAGCCGAAGGGAAACCGAGTCTTAACTGGGCGTTAAGTTGCAGGGTATAGACCCGAAACCCGGTGATCTAGCCATGGGCAGGTTGAAGGTTGGGTAACACTAACTGGAGGACCGAACCGACTAATGTTGAAAAATTAGCGGATGACTTGTGGCTGGGGGTGAAAGGCCAATCAAACCGGGAGATAGCTGGTTCTCCCCGAAAGCTATTTAGGTAGCGCCTCGTGAACTCATCTTCGGGGGTAGAGCACTGTTTCGGCTAGGGGGCCATCCCGGCTTACCAACCCGATGCAAACTACGAATACCGAAGAATGTTATCACGGGAGACACACGGCGGGTGCTAACGTCCGTCGTGAAGAGGGAAACAACCCAGACCGCCAGCTAAGGTCCCAAAGTCATGGTTAAGTGGGAAACGATGTGGGAAGGCACAGACAGCCAGGATGTTGGCTTAGAAGCAGCCATCATTTAAAGAAAGCGTAATAGCTCACTGGTCGAGTCGGCCTGCGCGGAAGATGTAACGGGGCTAAACCATGCACCGAAGCTGCGGCAGCGACACTATGTGTTGTTGGGTAGGGGAGCGTTCTGTAAGCCGTTGAAGGTGTCCTGTGAGGGGTGCTGGAGGTATCAGAAGTGCGAATGCTGACATAAGTAACGATAAAGCGGGTGAAAAGCCCGCTCGCCGGAAGACCAAGGGTTCCTGTCCAACGTTAATCGGGGCAGGGTGAGTCGACCCCTAAGGCGAGGCCGAAAGGCGTAGTCGATGGGAAACAGGTTAATATTCCTGTACTTGGTGTTACTGCGAAGGGGGGACGGAGAAGGCTATGTTAGCCGGGCGACGGTTGTCCCGGTTTAAGCATGTAGGCGGAGGTTCCAGGTAAATCCGGTTCCTTATTAACGCTGAGGTGTGATGACGAGGCACTACGGTGCTGAAGTAACAAATGCCCTGCTTCCAGGAAAAGCCTCTAAGCATCAGGTAACATCAAATCGTACCCCAAACCGACACAGGTGGTCAGGTAGAGAATACCAAGGCGCTTGAGAGAACTCGGGTGAAGGAACTAGGCAAAATGGTGCCGTAACTTCGGGAGAAGGCACGCTGATATGTAGGTGAAGCCCCTGCGGGTGGAGCTGAAATCAGTCGAAGATACCAGCTGGCTGCAACTGTTTATTAAAAACACAGCACTGTGCAAACACGAAAGTGGACGTATACGGTGTGACGCCTGCCCGGTGCCGGAAGGTTAATTGATGGGGTTAGCGGTAACGCGAAGCTCTTGATCGAAGCCCCGGTAAACGGCGGCCGTAACTATAACGGTCCTAAGGTAGCGAAATTCCTTGTCGGGTAAGTTCCGACCTGCACGAATGGCGTAATGATGGCCAGGCTGTCTCCACCCGAGACTCAGTGAAATTGAACTCGCTGTGAAGATGCAGTGTACCCGCGGCAAGACGGAAAGACCCCGTGAACCTTTACTATAGCTTGACACTGAACACTGGTCCTTGATGTGTAGGATAGGTGGGAGGCTTTGAAGCGTGGACGCCAGTCTGCGTGGAGCCAACCTTGAAATACCACCCTTTAATGGCTGGTGTTCTAACGTAGACCCGTAATCCGGGTTGCGGACAGTGTCTGGTGGGTAGTTTGACTGGGGCGGTCTCCTCCCAAAGAGTAACGGAGGAGCACGAAGGTTAGCTAATCCTGGTCGGACATCAGGAGGTTAGTGCAATGGCATAAGCTAGCTTGACTGCGAGAGTGACGGCTCGAGCAGGTGCGAAAGCAGGTCATAGTGATCCGGTGGTTCTGAATGGAAGGGCCATCGCTCAACGGATAAAAGGTACTCCGGGGATAACAGGCTGATACCGCCCAAGAGTTCATATCGACGGCGGTGTTTGGCACCTCGATGTCGGCTCATCACATCCTGGGGCTGAAGTAGGTCCCAAGGGTATGGCTGTTCGCCATTTAAAGTGGTACGCGAGCTGGGTTTAGAACGTCGTGAGACAGTTCGGTCCCTATCTGCCGTGGGCGCTGGAGAATTGAGGGGGGCTGCTCCTAGTACGAGAGGACCGGAGTGGACGCATCACTGGTGTTCGGGTTGTCATGCCAATGGCACTGCCCGGTAGCTAAATGCGGAAGAGATAAGTGCTGAAAGCATCTAAGCACGAAACTTGCCCCGAGATGAGTTCTCCCTGAGACTTTAAGTCTCCTGAAGGAACGTTGAAGACTACGACGTTGATAGGTCGGGTGTGTAAGCGCAGCGATGCGTTGAGCTAACCGATACTAATGAACCGTGAGGCTTAACCTTACAACGCCGAAGATGTTTTGGCGATGAGAGACGATTTTCAGCTGATACAGATTAACAGAATTTGCCTGGCGGCTTTAGCGCGGTGGTCCCACCTGACCCCATGCCGAACTCAGAAGTGAAACGCCGTAGCGCCGATGGTAGTGTGGGGTCTCCCCATGTGAGAGTAGGGAACTGCCAGGCATCAATTAAAAAAAACCCGTACCGTATGGTGCGGGGTTTTTTGCTTTGGTTCTTTCCCGCCACCGGAGACGGCGTCAGACTGCACACCGCCACACCAGCCAACGACCCTTAGTCTTTATCCTATAACTTACCTTGCTAACAGAAAATGTGATCTTACTCTCAATGTTATTTATAACAAAATAATAACATTTGCTTTACAAGATCGTGAGTTCTCAGGACTCAGCATGCCGTTTTTATGGCAGGAGCATAATCACAATGACAGAAAGCATAACATCGAACGGGACGCTGGCTGCCAGTGATTCCCGTAGAAGGGTATGGGCAATCGTCAGTGCCTCTTCAGGGAACCTGGTGGAATGGTTCGACTTTTACGTCTACTCATTCTGTTCACTTTACTTCGCACATATCTTCTTCCCGTCCGGAAACACCACCACACAGCTTCTGCAAACGGCTGGCGTATTTGCTGCGGGCTTCTTAATGCGCCCCATTGGTGGATGGTTGTTTGGACGGATCGCAGACCGTCGAGGACGTAAGGCATCCATGCTGATTTCGGTCTGCATGATGTGCTTTGGCTCGCTGGTGATCGCCTGTCTCCCCGGTTATGATGCTATCGGGACATGGGCGCCGGCTCTTTTGCTACTGGCTCGTCTGTTCCAGGGACTTTCTGTTGGAGGAGAATACGGTACCAGCGCCACTTACATGAGTGAAATTGCCCTCGAGGGCCGGAAAGGATTTTACGCCTCTTTCCAGTACGTCACGCTTATTGGTGGCCAGCTTCTGGCCATTCTGGTGGTGGTTATTCTGCAGCAGGTCCTTACCGACAGCCAGCTTCATGAGTGGGGATGGCGAATTCCTTTCGCGATGGGCGCTGTACTGGCGGTCGTCGCACTTTGGTTGCGTCGTCAGTTGGATGAAACCTCGCAAAAAGAGGTCCGGGCGCTGAAGGAGGCGGGGTCGTTTAAAGGGCTGTGGCGTAACCGCAAAGCTTTCCTGATGGTTCTCGGGTTCACCGCGGGCGGTTCTCTCAGCTTTTACACCTTCACCACCTACATGCAAAAATATCTGGTGAACACCACGGGCATGCACGCCAACGTCGCCAGCGCTATCATGACCGCCGCGTTGTTCGTCTTTATGCTGATTCAGCCACTTATTGGCGCGCTCTCCGATAAAATAGGGCGTCGCACATCAATGCTGATCTTTGGCGGCATGTCCGCGTTATGTACTGTTCCCATTTTAACTGCGCTTCAGCACGTTTCCTCACCGTATGCCGCCTTTGGTCTGGTCATGCTGGCGATGGTCATTGTCAGTTTTTACACATCGATCAGTGGGATCCTGAAGGCTGAGATGTTCCCGGCACAGGTACGCGCTTTGGGGGTAGGGCTTTCTTATGCGGTCGCCAATGCGCTGTTCGGTGGCTCTGCGGAGTACGTCGCGCTGTCGCTTAAATCATGGGGAACGGAAACAACCTTCTTCTGGTACGTGACGGTGATGGGGGCACTGGCCTTTATTGTCTCCCTGATGCTGCATCGAAAGGGTAAAGGTATTCGTCTCTAATAGCGTGCCATCTGCCATACGGCATAGCCGGTCGTGGCACCGGCTACATCCCAGGCAAAGTCTTTCCAGCTCCAGCCGCTCCCCGCGGGGCGGCTATCCCACAGTTCTTTTGAAGCCCCAAGGCTTACAGAGAACATCAGGCCGATTGCCGCACTACGATCCCGACTGTACCCCTGATGTTGTGCATACTCATTACCGGCAGCGGACAACATTGCGGAGGCGAGAAAGTGTTGCGCTTTATCCTGCCCGGACCAGCTATCGTTAGCCATATGGCTACAGCCACTGAGAAAGAGAGCACTCAGCAAGAGAAGAATACGCATTAGCGGACTCCAAAAAAAAGCCCTGTCGCTGACAGGGCCTGGACATCACAGAATACGGCTGATAAGTCTGTCAATACGGATTCGACGCAGGCGACGAATAAGCTTGCGGACTTTCACCGGGTAATCGGCAATGCTCTGCAGTTCACGGTAATGCTGAACCACAGTGGTATGCGTGCGAATAAGCTCGAGCTCACGTTCACGACTGGTCGCTAACTCATGTTTCGGGTCATGGATCAGGATGGCATTTTCGAGATCCAGACGCCAGGCGCGAGGGTTGAGGTTATTGCCCGTAAGCAGCATCCATTCATCATCGACCCACATCCCTTTCAGATGATAACTGTTGTCTTCATCTTTCCACAGACGCACGACCAGCTGGTCAGTGTTAACGTAATACTGTAAACGGCTCAGGAAACGGCGCAGGTTAATCTCATAGAGATAAGGGAGGGCACCGATAATCTTGAACGGTTGATCTTCAGGAATAAAGAAGTCGTTAGCCGTTTTGTCACCGACGATAATTTCAACTTTTTTACCATCACGCAGCAGCTGAATGATATTACGCACCAGCACGGCGGGAAGGTTGAAGTAAGGGGTGCAGATGATGAGTTTCTGCTCCGCACACGGCATCAGGTGGAAAATCGTTTTGTTCAGCAGGCTTGATTTGCCTAACCCCACCAGCGGTGTAACGGATAGCTCTTCGTTATTGGCATCGCCCTGGAAATGGTAGACCGCATCACGCAGTTCCTGGCGGAACGCGCGGATATCATTTTTAATTTCCGGGCTTTTAGGACGGTGTGGATCGTCAAGACGATTTACGCCGCGACCCTGTACTAAGTTCTTATCAACCCAATTAAACATGATATCCGCCATCTGCGGATTACGAACCAGATGGTAACGGTCATATCGATATTTATCGAGCTGATGGAGGTAAACATCATTCAGGCTCGCGCCGCTGTACAGCACGCTGTCATCAATGATGAACCCTTTGAAATGAAGGACGCCGAGCGCTTCCCGGGTATTTACAGGTACGCCGTAAACGGGCACATCGACGCCAGGATTTTCCTGCGCCGTGCGGCAATACCAGTCAGCATTGGTGTTTGAAGCAGCAGCGCCTATACGGCCACGCTGAGCACGGTGCCAGTCGACCAGCACGCGAACATCCAGTTCCGGACGTTGACGCTTGGCTTCATAGAGCGCATTTAAGATCGCGCGCCCACCTTCATCTTGTTCAAGATACAGGGCCACAATGCAAATGCGACGCGTAGCGCCGGCAATCTTTTCCAGAAGCGTCTCCCGAAAATGGGCGGGAGCGTAAAAGAACTCTACATCATCAACTGACTGAGAAATCTTCGGTAGTTGAGCAAGGTGTTGTTGATGTTTATTACGCTTAAATTTTGACAACATCACAGTGCGTTTCTTCTCTGTTCATTGAAGGGTTGTCTGTACCATGCAAACAACATAAGCGGACAATGATACCACCAGTCCCGTCCAAAGTGGGTAACATTTCCAGTAGCTTACTCGGCTTTATCCGCTGATATCAGGCTCAGGGATAAGGCCACAATACCTTCGTCCAGCTGAATATCAACGTCAAATCCAAGTTTTCGCGCCAGGGTCACCATACCGCGATTGTTAGGCATAGTAATGCCATTGAGGCGTAACAATCCGTGATCTCGCGTATAACTGATGAGTTTTTCCAGCAGCCGTCGCCCCAGACCCAACCCTTTCAGATCGGAGCGCACCAGCACAGCAAACTCCGCATCAACATTATCCGGGTCGGAAATAGCACGCGTAACGCCGAGGATCTCATCGCCCTTATCGGAACGACGAACGGCGACAAATGCCATTTCTCGATCGTAGTCGATCTGGGTCATATTGGCTAAATCATCGTGGGTAAATTCGTTGATTTCGCTAAAATAGCGATAGTAAAGATCCTCTTTCGTTACCTGAGAGATGAACGTGCGCAGCTGCGGTTCATCTTCCGGCAGGATAGGGCGGAACAACGCGCGCTCCCCGTTTTTCATCTCCACCCACTCCTCCAGCTGCAGAGGATACGGGCGGATCGCAAGGCGGCTCTCTCTGTCACCCTCGAAAGGCGCGATATCCAGCGTGACGTCCAGAGCCGTAAACTCACTGCCGGAGGCGAGCAGCGGGTGGATGTCCAGCCGCTGGATCTCCGCGCAATCAACAATCAGGTTAGACACCTGCACCAGGAACTGACTCAACCCAGCAATATCAAGAGCGCGCAGCGCGCTTCGGCCCCGTATTTTTTTGCTTTTGATGGCCTGAATGATCAGATAGCGCGCCAGGTTCATGTTCAGTGGTGGCAAAGCCACGACCGCCTGCTCCTCAGGACGCCACTCGACGCCGCCTTCCCCCAGCATGATAAGCGGGCCAAAGACGGGATCGTATTCAACCACCACGCGCAGCTCCTGAGCGCCCGCGCGATTAGCCATGCTTTGCACCAGCAGCCCGTGGATCCGAGCCTGAGGCCAGGCCATTTTGACCCGGTCGAATATGGCATCAGCGGCTTGCTGTACCTCGGTCGCAGTCCGCAGATATAACATCACCCCCTGGACATCAGACTTATGCGGGATGTCCGGTGAGCGAAGCTTGAGGGCAACGGGATAGCCAATCTGTTCGGCAATATGCACGGCTTCGGCGCTGTCGCCGGCAATCCAGGTGGGCAGGGTTTGCATCCCGTAACTGCCCAGAATCGGCTGCACTTCGTGCGTATCAAGCGAGGTGGCTCCCTCTTCGATAGCCTGCTGTAAAAGCCGATGAACATCGGCCGTGTTCGCCGTCAGGTTACCCGGTAAAGCCGGGGTTTCACGGAGCTGCTTCTGGTTGCGGCGATACTCCACCATATGCATGAACGCTGTAATCGTGCCTTCCGGAGTGCGGTAGGTGGGCAGACCGACTTCACTGAACAGGCGTCGTGCCTCCTGGGAAGAGAACTCACCGCACCAGTTGGTCAGCAGGGTGACATATTTACCACGAGGATGGTTCCGGACGGCGTCAATCAGTGCGCGCGCGCTTTCACTCCCGGGCGCGACCGCGCTGGGGGAGTGAATAATCATCAGCGCGTCGAAATCCTGGCTATCCAGTAAAAGGGAGATCGCCCTGATATAGTGATCGCTACTGGCGTCATCGCGCAAATCGAGGGGATTGCCCGGGCTAACGCTTGCCGGCAGCGCTTCTTTCAGGCGTTGAAGCGTCTCCTCACCCAGGGTGGCCAGCTTGCCATTGCGCAGCCACAGTTCATCCAGTGCAAGCGCGGCAGGAGCCGCGCCATTACTGACAATCATTAACTTCTCACCGCGTAATGGACGCATATGGCTTAACGTCTCGACGGCGGAAAAAAGCTCGTGTGTATCCTGAACCCGTAGCAAACCCGCGCGTTGAATCGCGGCATCCCAGGCGGGATCCATGCCGGAATGCGACTGCAGCAGACGCTGGGCGGCGGGGCTACGCCCGCTTTTGATCACCAGAATCGGTTTGTTACGGGACGCGCTACGGGAAGCCGACACAAAACGACGGGCGTCGCTCAGGTGCTCAAGATAAAGAAGAATAGCGCTGGTTTTGCTGTCGCGAGCCAGAAAATCGAGCAGTTCATCAACGTCGATGTCCAGGCTGTCACCCAGAGCAATGAAGTAGGAAAACCCCATCTCACGCTGTTGCGCCCAGTCGAGGATCGTGTTCGATACCGCAGCCGATTGCGAAATAAAAGCGAGTTTGCCTTTGCGGATAGGGACCGGGGAGAAGCTGGCATTCAGCCCTTGCCACGGGGCGAGCAGGCCCAGACTGTTTGGCCCAAGAATGCGCATCTGGTAGCGACTGGCGCATGCCAGAAGCTCCGGCTGCTGTTCGGGCGGAGACGAGAGAATAATGCAGGTTTTACATCCTTTCCTGCCGAGCGACTCCAGCAGGGCTGGATTACGTTTCGCATTTGTACACAGGATGGCAAGGTCCGGTATGAAAGGCAGGCTCTGCACGTCCGGCCATGCCAGCACCCCCTGAACAGCCTTATAGGCAGGCGTCACGGGCATGACGGGGCCATTAAATCCGCCGGCCAGCAGGTTACGCATCATCAGATAGCCTGCGCGATCCGGTTTCATTGATGCGCCGATAACGGCAATGGATTTAGGACGAAGTAGCGCTTCTAACCCTCGCTGGCTCATGCAGGCCTCCTGTGAATGCAAGCGACCTGATGATTTTAAACGTTTTCTGTCTCAGTTGCTGTGACGCTGCCCTTATGAACGGTTTTTCCTGCCAGGTAACGTTCACGAAAGCAGGAGAAATGGCTCCCCAGCGCACCTGCCGCGACGGTATCTCCCGCTAAATCCAGAAGGGCAATCGCCACTTCAGCGGTACAGTATTGCCCGTCAGCATGCACTTCTCGCAGGCGGTAGGCCGAGACGCGTGAAAGGTCGACCGAAATCACCGGCAATGAATCGAGATAAGGACTTTTGCGGAACATTTTTCGCGCTTCGGTCCAGGTTCCGTCCAGCATAATAAACAGCGGCGGTTTACCTGATGGCGGTGCCGAAAGCACCTGGCGATCTTCGCCAGCATACGAGGCCGGAAATACGACCATTGGCTGATAGTCCGGGTTTGCTACTAAGTCGAGCAGGGCTTGAGGCGGTTCCGTGCGTGACCACTGAAATGCCGCGGTATCCGGCAGAATGTCGGCAATAAGGCGTCCGGTATTGCTGGGTTTCATTGGTTCGGTATCGAACATGACCAGGCAAAAACGACTCTTCGCCGTGCTCGGCGCAAGGGTCTCGCACAGACAAACTTTTAGCGGCAGCAGACAACGCTGACAGCGGCGAACACGATTGCCGCGGGCAAGAAAAGGGCGAGTCGCGCGGGCCAGGCGTGCGGCGCGCAGTTGAAGAACAGCGTTATCAGTCATGGGCGAAGTGCAGGAAAAACCCTATTTTCGCAGAGGAAGGAACGGGGCACAAGATGCGCCCCGTTAATGTTACAGCGATTCGTTTAACCAGCTATCAAACGGTGCTTTAGGAACAGCACCGTTAAGCATGTCGATCACTTCACCATTTTTGAAAATCATGATGGTTGGGATGCTGCGAATGCGAAAGCGTGCGCTCAGCTCACGTTCTGCTTCGGTATTGACCTTAACAAAACGCATTTTGCCGTTGCGTTCTTCGGCAACATCCTCGAAGACAGGCGCGAAGCTACGGCACGGACCACACCACGGTGCCCAAAAATCGACAACCACCGGAAGATCGTCCTTGAGGAGTTTGTCCAGCGTAGCACCCGTAGCGTTGATAACATCGCCATCAAACAGTTCATGGCCACAACGCCCGCATTTCGCACCATCTTCAATCCGATCGTCCGGAATGCGATTAAGAGCCTGACAGTTGGCACATACGGTATTCATAACTAACCTCTGATAGAGCCGTGGGACAGCGGCAGAATGCCGATAATGTTTCTAATATGTTACATATTATCATTCAGCCTGTTTGAAACGACAATGCGTTTTATTCAATGAGAACAATAGTCACAGGCTTTTGTACGAATTTATGGCTATGAGCTTGCACATCGGGTAATCTGCGCGCTTCGCGCAGCGCTGGTGGAGAAAAGCATGAACGACGAAATGAAAAACAAAAGCGGCAAGGTCAAAGTGATGTATGTCCGCAGTGATGATGACTCTGATAAACGCACCCAAAATCCGCGTACCGGAAAAGGTGGCGGGCGTCCGGCGTCTTCTCGTGCAGACGGTGGCCGTCGCCCCGCCCGCGATGACAGAAATAACCGCGGTGATGACCGCAAACGTGATGACCGCAAGCGTGACGATCGCAAACGCGATGATTTCTCGCGCGAGGGTTCATCCCCCTGGCGTACCGTTTCTCGCGCCCCTGGTGATGAGGCGCCTGAAAAAGCCGATCACGGCGGCATCAGCGGGAAAAGCTTTATTGACCCGGAAGTGCTGCGCCGTCAGCGTGCAGAAGAGACCCGAGTCTATGGCGAGAACGCCTGCCAGGCGCTGTTCCAGAGCCGTCCTGAGTGCATCGTTCGCGCATGGTTTATCCAGAGCGTAACCCCGCGCTTTAAAGAAGCGCTGCGCTGGATGGCGGCAAACCGTAAAGCCTACCATGTGGTGGATGACGCTGAGCTGACGAAAGCATCAGGCACTGAACACCACGGTGGCGTGTGCTTCCTGATCAAAAAACGTAACGGGACTACCGTACAGCAGTGGGTTAGCCAGGCGGAAGCCGATGACTGCGTGCTGGCGCTTGAAGATGTGGGCAACCCGCATAATCTGGGTGCAATGATGCGTAGCTGCGCGCACTTTGGCGTGAAAGGCGTGCTGTTACAGGATGCCGCGCTGCTGGAATCGGGTGCCGCGATCCGTACCGCAGAGGGCGGGGCAGAGCATGTTCAGCCGATCACCGGCGACAGCGTTCTGGATGCTATTGAGCAGTTCCGTAATGCGGGATATGCCATCGTCACAACCTCCAGCCATGCCGCTACGCCGCTTTTTAAAGCGACACTGCCGCGTAAAATGGTGCTGGTGCTGGGTCAGGAGCGTGATGGCCTGTCGGATGCTGCGCTTTCCAGCGCGGATCTGAGCGTCTCTATCGACGGTACAGGCAATGTTGAAAGTCTGAACGTTTCCGTTGCGACTGGCGTACTGCTGGCGGAATGGTGGCGCCAGAATAAAGCATAAGACTGTGCGTCGGATGTGCCCGCTAAAACGGGCACATCCGATGCGTTACTCACTCTCAGCCGGTAACACTGGCATCCAGTCAATTGGCGTTTCGCCACGTTTTTCCAGCCACTCGTTCGCCAGAACAAAATGATTACAACCAAAGAAACCACGATGCGCTGACAGCGGTGACGGATGCGGTGCCTTCAGGACATGATGACGCTGCCTGTCGATAATCGCCCCTTTCTTCTGCGCGTGGGAACCCCACAGTAAAAACACCACCCCTTCACGATGCTCGTTGATAAGGCTGATGACTTTATCGGTAAAGGTTTCCCAGCCCAGGCTGGCGTGAGAATGTGCCTGACCGGCACGTACGGTGAGTACCGTATTCAGTAATAGCACGCCCTGGCGCGCCCAGCTTTCCAGATAACCATGAGCGGGCCGGGTAAACCCGGGCACGGTCTTTTCGAGTTCTTTATACATGTTCAGAAGCGAAGGGGGGATAGCAACCCCAGGACGTACAGAGAAAGCAAGCCCGTGAGCCTGTCCCGGTCCGTGGTAAGGATCCTGGCCGAGGATAACCACTTTCACATCGCTGAGTTCGGTATAGCGAAACGCGTTGAAAACATCTTTTTGTGGCGGATAAATCGTCTGGCCAGACTGCCGCTCTGCCGCAACGGTGCTGAGGGTGTTAATAAAATAGGGCTGCTGTTTCTCTTCTGCCAGCACATCGTGCCAGGTCAACGGTGTCGTCATCTCGCTCTCCTGCGAATCACATTCTGCGCCTAGCTTAACCGCTAAAACCCGGGGTGCAAAATCCCAGGCATAAAATCACCGTAAGTCATTCAATTTATTTTGAATAGATGCGAAAGGAGTTGAGCTGGCAAAGCAATGAAATTGATCTGGAACAATAAAATCAAACCACACTCTTTGTGTGGTTGGTGTTTTTGTTGATTTAAATCAATAAATGACCGGGGTGCGAGTGATATATATACACACAAGAAACAATGGTTTTACCAATTGGCCGCGCGAGGCCGACACCAGTTAATGTAGCCTAAGGGAGGCAACACATGATTACAGGTATCCAGATTACTAAAGCTGCAAATGACGACCTGCTCAACTCTTTCTGGCTGCTGGACAGCGAGAAAAATGAAGCGCGCTGTGTAGTAGCGAAAGCGGGTTTTGCTGAAGATGAAATCGTTCCGGTGAACAAACTGGGCGAAATCGAATACCGTGAAATCCCAATGGAAGTAAAACCGGAAGTGCGCGTTGAAGGTGGTCAGCACCTGAACGTGAACGTGCTGCGTCGTGAAACGCTGGAAGATGCGGTTAAGCACCCGGAAAAATACCCACAGCTGACCATTCGTGTATCAGGTTATGCAGTACGTTTTAACTCTCTGACCCCGGAACAGCAGCGCGACGTTATTGCGCGTACCTTTACTGAAAGCCTGTAAGGTTTCAGTCTCGGGGGTGGAATAAAAAAGCCGGGGTTTTCCCCGGCTTTTTTTACTCTTCAGTTTTCGTCTCTGGTGCGGCAGAGCTTGGTTTACGGCGCTTACCAATATTCTTGGTATCGCGGTGGCGCTGCTTCACGCGCGGCTTCTCTTTTTCTTTCTCTTTTTTCTCAGCACGTTTTGCGAGCGCTTTTTTAGACGGTTTGCCCGTCATTTTTTCACTCGGTGCACGTGTGGTCGGGCGAAGCTCATCAATAACGCGGGCTTTCAGTGGCTCATCAACGTAGCGGCCAATTTTCTGCAGCAGCAGGTAGTCATGCGCTTCGACCAGAGAGATCGCGATACCTTTGCGTCCGGCACGGCCGGTACGGCCAATGCGGTGCAGATAGGTGTCGCCGCTGCGTGGCATATCGAAGTTAATGACGTGACTGACGTCCGGAATGTCGATCCCGCGTGCAGCAACGTCTGTTGCGACCAGCACGTTCACGCGACCATCAGTCAGACGTTTAATCCCTTCGGTACGCTTAACCTGCGCCATCTCGCCTTCGAGATAGCAGTTATTGATTCCGGCATTACGCAGCATTTCAGCCAGTTCATGCACACGCTCGCGCTTACGCACAAAGACGATGGTACGGGTGGCATCGTCCTGCTTCAGCAGGTGCTTAAGTAACTCAACCTTGTGTTCAAGGTTATCTGCACGGTAATACCACTGGTGGATCTTCTTGCGCTCGCGCGTGGACGGCGTCGCGGAAACTTCCACCGGATCTTCAAGCAGGCGCTCTGCGAAGTCTTTGATCGCGTCCCCTTCAAGGGTGGCAGAGAACAGCATCGTCTGGTTACGCCAGCGTGTCTCACCCGCGATATGTTCGATATCCTGCGCGAAGCCCATGTCCAGCATGCGGTCAGCTTCATCCAGAATCAGTGTTTCTACCGCGCGGCAGTCGAAGTTCTCTTCTTTAATGTACTGCAGCAGGCGACCGGTCGTCGCAACGACGATGTCCTGATTTTCGCTGAACACTTCGGCGTGGTTCATATACGCAACGCCGCCAGTGATCGTGGCGATATCCAGATGGGTATTGGCCGCCAGCTCGCGGGCGTGATCGGCAACCTGCATCGCCAGCTCGCGCGTCGGCGTCAGGATCAAAATACGCGGCGGGCCTGATTTTTTACGTGGAAAATCGAGCAGATGCTGCAACACAGGCAGCAAGTAAGCTGCTGTCTTCCCCGTGCCGGTTGGCGCAGAACCGAGCACATCGCGGCCCTCAAGCGCAGGCGGAATGGCCGCTGCCTGAATGGCGGTCGGGCGTGTAAAGCCTTTGCTCTCAAGTGCATTGAGCAGGCTTTCATCGAGTTCAAGTTCGGAAAAAGTCGTTACAGTCATGTTCTACCTCTGTGTGGGGCGCTGATTATAGACGTTACGGCTGTAATCTTCATCTGTTTGTATGGATATCGCTTTGCGGCCACTTCGCTTTCCCCTATGCTACTCCAGTTTCACTTAGAAGGTTGCCCTGACATGTCTCAACTCAAAGCGCAGTTGCGCCGCGATGGTTTTACGTTTAAACAATTTTTTGTCGCTCACGATCGCTGTGCCATGAAAGTCGGTACAGACGGTATTTTACTGGGTGCCTGGGCACCTGTCGCAGGTGTAAAGCGTATTCTGGATATTGGGACGGGCAGCGGACTGTTGGCGCTGATGCTGGCGCAACGTACCGAAGCGCATGTCACCATAGATGCGGTGGAGCTGGATGCGCAGGCGGCGGAGCAGGCGAGTGAAAATACGGCTGAATCTCCGTGGGCCGCCCGGATTAACGTTGAATGTGCAGATGTGCTCGACTGGACGCCGGAGCAAACCGCGCGTTACGACCTGATTGTCAGCAATCCTCCCTACTACGCGCCCGGAGTTGAGTGCGGAACGCCTGAGCGTGAACAGGCCCGTTATACCGGCTCCCTCGACCATAAGGCGCTGCTGATCAGTGCCGCAGAACTTATTTCAGAAGAGGGTTTTTTCTGCGTGGTTCTGCCAGAAAGCACCGGCAATGCGTTTATTGGCATAGCGCAAGAGATTGGCTGGAAATTACGTTTACGCACCGATATTGCAGATACCGAAGGGCGATTGCCGCACCGTGTGCTGCTGGCGCTCTCACCCAAAGAAGGTGAATGCTTTAACGACCGAATGGTGATCCGTGGGCCAGACCAGCGTTATTCCGAAGATTACACCGCTCTGACCCAGGCGTTTTATCTGTTTATGTGAACCTGCGGGGAGAGGATCGACGGGCCGGACTCGGCCAGCTGATCGGGGTAGTCGAGGGTATAGTGCAAACCGCGGCTCTCTTTGCGCATCATCGCGCAGCGAACAATCAATTCGGCAACCTGAACCAGATTGCGCAGCTCCAGCAGATTATTGGATACGCGGAAATTGGCATAATATTCATCGATTTCCTGCTGCAGCATCGTGATACGGCGTAATGCGCGTTCAAGACGTTTCGTGGTCCGCACAATCCCGACGTAGTCCCACATAAACAGCCGCAGTTCGTGCCAGTTATGCTGAATAACGACCAGCTCATCCGGGTTCTCCACGCGGCTTTCATCCCAGGCAGGCAGGTTTTCAGTCTGACGGGCGTAAGGCATGCGCTTCGTGATATCTTCCGCGGCAGACCAGCCGTAAACCAGACACTCCAGCAGTGAGTTCGACGCCATCCGGTTCGCGCCATGAAGCCCGGTATAACTTACTTCACCGATAGCATACAGGCCATCCACGTCGGTGCGACCATGATCGTCAACCATTACGCCCCCGCAGGTATAGTGGGCGGCAGGCACGATGGGCACCGAATCGCGGGTTAAATCAATCCCCAGACCCAGCAGCTTTTCGTAGATCATCGGGAAATGCTGGCGGATAAACTCTGCCGGCTTATGGCTGATGTCCAGATACATGCAGTCCACGCCAAGACGCTTCATTTCATGGTCGATGGCGCGGGCAACGATATCGCGCGGTGCCAGCTCGCCCCTGGGGTCAAAGTCCGGCATAAAGCGGGAGCCGTCAGGACGTTTCAGGTATGCGCCTTCACCGCGCAGGGCTTCCGTCAACAGGAAATTACGCGCCTGAGGATGGAACAGGGCGGTCGGGTGAAACTGGTTGAATTCAAGGTTTGCCACGCGACAACCGGCGCGCCAGGCCATGGCGATCCCGTCTCCGGAGGCAATATCGGGGTTGGTGGTATACTGATACACTTTGGATGCACCGCCAGTCGCCAGCACCACGGCCTTCGCCTGACAGGTCTCAACCTTCTCTTTATTGCGATTCCAGACCCAGGCACCCACGACACGACGTGTACCCGGAAGGCCAATCTTGTCGGAAATAATCAGGTCAACGGCATTGCTGCGCTCAAGGACCCGAATGTTAGGATGGCTGAGGGCTTTGCTGACCAGCGTGGTTTCGACTTCTTTACCGGTAGCGTCTGCGGCATGCAGGATACGGCGGTGGCTATGCCCGCCTTCGCGGGTCAGGTGGTAGCTCTCTTCACCGTTTGGCTGCACCTGTGTATCAAATAATACGCCCTGATCGATCAACCACTGCACGCAATGACGGGCATTACTGGCCACAAACTCTGCGGCATGCGCATCCACGATCCCGGCCCCGGCAATCAGCGTATCGTCGACATGCGACGCAATGCTGTCTGTCTCATCAAACACGGCGGCAATACCGCCCTGGGCATAAAACGTGGAACCTTCACTTATCGGCCCTTTGCTCAGAACGATAACGCTCTGATGTTCGGCCAGACGCAGTGCCAGGGAGAGACCGGCAGCGCCGCTACCGATGATCAGTACATCACAATGCAGTTCAGGTGTTGTGTTCATGATTTTTGTTTAATTTACTAAACAGTGTTTGGTCAGAATAGCATCCGAATGCGAGATATCGCACGTTTTTTTTGATGTGAGTTGTAACCGCTAAACTCGAAGCGGAGGATTAAAACCACGTAAAAGAAAGAAAATATTTTGCGAAGCAGATCGTTAGCGTCAGATTTTGTGGTGAAATAAAGACTGGGTTGCGTTACTCTTCTGGCGGGAAAAGAGATGTTTCTTGTCATAAAGTGGTGCGTATCGTGAACAGACTTATAATGAGAGAAAATGAACAGTCTGCGGCGCGATGAACAAAAACAAAGGCGTTACGGAACTTATTGAAGATCAGACACTCTAATTCGGTGCTTGCTCAAAGTGCGGTTTTTTAAGAGTGGCGTTTCGATAACGCGTGGAATTTAGGTTTGGGGAGACATTACCTCGGATGAGCGAGCAGTTAACGGACCAGGTCCTGGTTGAACGGGTCCAGAAGGGAGATCAGAAAGCCTTTAACTTACTGGTGGTGCGCTACCAGCATAAGGTGGCGAGCCTGGTTTCCCGCTATGTACCGTCAGGCGATGTACCTGATGTAGTACAAGAGTCTTTTATTAAGGCCTATCGCGCGCTGGATTCATTCCGGGGAGATAGTGCTTTTTATACCTGGCTGTACCGTATTGCGGTCAATACGGCAAAGAATTATCTGGTCGCTCAGGGCCGCCGTCCGCCTTCAAGTGATGTGGACGCAATCGACGCCGAAAACTTCGAAAGTGGCGGTGCGCTGAAAGAAATTTCGAACCCTGAGAACTTAATGTTGTCAGAAGAACTGAGACAAATCGTTTTTCGCACGATCGAGTCGCTCCCGGAAGATTTACGCATGGCAATTACGTTACGGGAGTTGGATGGTCTGAGCTATGAAGAGATAGCCGCCATCATGGATTGTCCGGTCGGCACGGTACGTTCACGTATTTTCCGTGCGCGAGAAGCAATTGATAATAAAGTTCAACCGCTTATCAGGCGTTGACGATAGCGGGATACTGGAAAAGGTATTAGGCATGCAGAAAGAAAAACTTTCCGCTTTAATGGATGGTGAAACGCTGGATAGTGAGCTGCTCAACGAGCTGTCTCATTCTCCCGAAATGCAAGAGACCTGGGAGAGTTATCATCTCATCCGTGACACCCTTCGCGGTGACACCGGCGAGGTTCTCCATTTCGATATCTCAGCTCGCGTGATGGCGGCCATTGAAAATGAGCCTGTCCGTCAGACCACTCCGCTGATTCCTGAAGCTCAACCTGCGCCTCACCAGTGGCAGAAAATGCCGTTCTGGCACAAGGTGCGTCCGTGGGCCAGCCAGCTCACCCAAATGGGTGTGGCTGCATGCGTATCGCTTGCAGTTATCGTTGGCGTCCAGCACTATAATACTCAGTCTGAAACTAATCAGCAGCCAGAAGCGCCAGTGTTCAACACACTGCCGATGATGGGCAAAGCCAGCCCGGTAAGTTTGGGTGTTCCGGCTGATGCATCCGCCAGCGGCGGCCAGCAACAGCAGGTTCAGGAGCAACGCCGTCGCATTAATGCGATGTTGCAGGATTACGAGTTGCAGCGTCGTCTGCACTCTGAACAGCTTCAGTTTGAGCAGGCACAAACCCAGCAAGCGGCTGTGCAGGTGCCCGGAAACCAAACTTTAGGAACGCAATCGCAGTAATGAAGCAACTTTGGTTCGCCATGTCTCTGATGGCGGGTAGCCTGTTCTTCTCTGCCAACGCCTCGGCTGATGTTTCATCCGGGGCGTTGTTGCAGCAAATGAATCTGGCCAGCCAGTCACTCAATTACGAGTTGGCATTTATCAGTATCAATAAGCAGGGCGTCGAGTCGTTACGATACCGCCATGCCCGTCTTGATAACCAGCCGCTCGCCCAGCTTTTACAGATGGATGGCCCGCGTCGGGAAGTTGTCCAGCGTGGTAACGAAATCAGTTATTTCGAACCCGGTCTGGAGCCTTTCACGCTGAATGGCGATTATATCGTCGATTCTCTGCCATCGCTTATCTACACCGACTTCAAACGTCTTGCGCCTTACTATGACTTCATTTCGGTAGGGCGTACGCGCATTGCGGACAGACTGTGTGAGGTGATCCGCGTTGTTGCCCGTGACGGAACGCGCTACAGCTATATCGTCTGGATTGACGCCGAAACCAAGCTGCCAATGCGTGTAGACCTGCTTGACCGTGATGGTGAAACGCTGGAACAGTTCCGCGTTATCTCCTTTAGCGTGAACAATCAGGTGGGTAATAGCATGCAGAATCTGGCGAAAGCCAGCCTGCCGCCGCTGCTTTCGGTACCGGCGGGTGATTCCGTCAACTTCAACTGGGTTCCTTCCTGGATCCCGCAAGGGTTTAGCGAAGTCTCCAGCAGCCGTCGACAACTGCCAACCATTGAAACACCGGTTGAATCGCGTCTTTATTCCGATGGTTTGTTCAGTTTCTCGGTGAACATTAACCGCGCATCGGCAAACAGTTCTGAACAAATGCTTCGTACCGGACGCAGGACGGTCAGCACCACGGTTCGCGATAACGCAGAGATCACCATTGTGGGTGAATTACCGCCACAAACGGCGAAGCGTATTTCCGACAGCATTAAATTCAGGACTGCACAATGATTAAAGAGTGGGCTACGGTCGTATCGTGGCAGAATGGCATTGCGCTGGTGAGCTGTGATGTTAAGGCCTCATGCAATAGCTGTGCTTCCAGAGCCGGTTGCGGTAGCCGCGTGCTGAACAAGCTCGGGCCGCAAACCTCGCATACCATTTCCGTGCCAAGCGATCGGCCGCTGATGGTGGGGCAAAAGGTGGAGCTGGGAATTGCAGAAGGTAGCCTGCTCACGTCCGCCATGCTGGTTTATCTCTCTCCGCTGGTGGGGCTGTTTGTTATGGGCGGCGTATTCCAGATGCTGTTTGGTACCGATGTGGCCGCCATGTGCGGTGCTGCATTGGGCGGCGTAGGGGGATTCTGGCTGGCCAAAGCTCTCTCCCCGAAGCTTGCCGCACGCGAAGAATGGCAGCCTGTTATTCTCAGCGTTGGGCTGGCACCCGACCAGCTTCGTGTTGAGACGCTCTCTTCTGAGGCCCGGTGATCCATCGGGCTTTGTCCTTTTTTACGTCCTAAAACAGAAAACGTCATTTCTTCACGCTATACCTGGCGCTAAGTACATTTCCAGGTAACGGGGATGTAGTGTAGAATGCGGCGTTTTCGCACTGAAAAACGTCAGGCTAAGAACAGCGGCCTCCAGGAATTCGTAAGGCATAATTATTTAACTATATGAAGAACATACGTAACTTTTCGATCATTGCTCACATTGACCACGGTAAGTCGACGCTGTCTGACCGTATTATCCAGATTTGCGGTGGCCTGTCTGATCGTGAAATGGAAGCCCAGGTTCTGGACTCCATGGACCTGGAACGCGAACGCGGTATCACCATCAAAGCGCAGAGCGTTACGCTTGATTACAAAGCGGCTGATGGCGAAATCTACCAGCTGAATTTTATCGACACCCCAGGCCACGTTGACTTCTCCTATGAAGTTTCACGCTCGCTGGCGGCCTGTGAAGGCGCGCTGCTGGTTGTGGATGCCGGGCAGGGCGTTGAAGCCCAGACTCTGGCAAACTGCTACACCGCGATGGAAATGGATCTCGAGGTTGTGCCGGTTCTGAACAAAATTGACCTGCCAGCTGCCGATCCTGAGCGCGTAGCGGAAGAGATTGAAGATATTGTCGGCATCGACGCGACCGATGCGGTGCGCTGCTCCGCTAAAACGGGCGTGGGCGTGACCGACGTGCTGGAACGCCTGGTGCGTGATATCCCGGCACCAGAAGGTGACCCGGATGCCCCGCTGCAGGCGCTGATCATCGACTCCTGGTTTGATAACTACCTGGGCGTTGTCTCGCTGGTGCGTATTAAAAACGGCACCATGCGTAAAGGCGACAAAATCAAGGTAATGAGTACTGGCCAGGTTTACAACGCTGACCGTCTGGGTATCTTCACGCCGAAACAGGTTGACCGTACCGAGCTGAAATGTGGCGAAGTAGGCTGGCTGGTCTGCGCCATTAAAGACATCCTCGGCGCGCCAGTGGGCGATACCCTGACCGGTGCACGTAACCCGGCAGACAAAGCGCTGCCAGGCTTTAAAAAGGTTAAACCGCAGGTTTACGCGGGTCTGTTCCCGGTCAGCTCTGACGACTATGAAAACTTCCGTGATGCGCTCGGCAAGCTGAGCCTCAACGATGCTTCCCTGTTCTATGAACCAGAAAGCTCCACGGCGCTGGGCTTCGGCTTCCGCTGCGGCTTCCTTGGTCTGCTGCACATGGAGATCATCCAGGAGCGTCTGGAGCGTGAATACGATCTGGATCTGATCACCACGGCACCGACCGTTGTGTACGAAGTGCAGACCACCAACAAAGAGATCGTCTACGTCGATAGCCCGTCCAAGCTGCCGCCGCTGAACAATATCGAAGAACTGCGCGAGCCCATTGCAGAGTGTCATATGCTGCTGCCGCAGGAGTTCCTGGGTAACGTTATTACGCTGTGTATTGAGAAGCGTGGCGTACAGACCAACATGGTTTACCACGGTAATCAGGTTGCGCTGACGTACGAAATCCCTATGGCGGAAGTGGTCCTCGACTTCTTCGATCGTCTGAAGTCTACCTCTCGTGGCTATGCGTCACTGGATTACAACTTCAAACGCTTCCAGGCGTCTAACATGGTGCGTGTGGACGTGCTGATCAACGGCGAGCGTGTGGATGCGCTGGCACTGATCACTCACAACGACAATGCGCCATACCGTGGCCGTGAGCTGGTTGAGAAGATGAAAGAGCTGATCCCGCGTCAGCAGTTTGATATCGCGATTCAGGCCGCCATCGGTAACCACATTATTGCCCGTTCTACTGTGAAACAGCTGCGTAAAAACGTTCTGGCGAAATGCTACGGCGGTGACGTCAGCCGTAAGAAAAAGCTGCTGCAGAAACAGAAAGAAGGTAAGAAGCGTATGAAGCAGGTCGGTAACGTCGAACTGCCGCAGGAAGCATTCCTTGCCATCCTTCATGTTGGTAAAGACGGCAAATAACCCTAAGGAGTTGGCATGGCGAACATGTTTGCCCTGATTCTGGTCATTGCTACCCTGGTGACAGGTTTGTTGTGGTGTCTGGATAAGTTTATTTTCGCCCCAAAACGCCATGAACGTCAGGCTGCCGCACAGGCAGCCACTGGCGATGGGCTGGACGCGAAAACCCTGAAGAAAGTCGGCCCGAAACCGGGCTGGCTGGAAACCGGGGCATCGGTATTTCCGGTGCTGGCGATTGTGCTGGTTGTCCGCTCGTTTATTTACGAGCCGTTCCAGATCCCGTCTGGTTCAATGATGCCAACGCTGCTGATTGGCGATTTTATTCTGGTTGAGAAGTTTGCCTACGGGATTAAAGATCCGATCTACCAGAAAACGCTGATCGAAACCGGTCATCCAAAACGTGGCGACATCGTGGTGTTTAAATACCCGGAAGATCCGCGTCTGGATTACATCAAGCGTGCAGTGGGTCTGCCGGGTGACAAAGTCACCTACGATCCGGTGGCGAAAGAAGTTACCGTTCAGCCTGGCTGCAGCTCCGGTACCGCGTGTGAAAACGCGCTGCCAATCACTTACTCAAACGTTGAGCCAAGTGATTTTGTGCAGACCTTTGCTCGCCGTAACGGCGGTGAAGCGACCAGCGGTTTCTTCCAGGTGCCCAAAGGCGAGACCAAAGAGGACGGTATTCGCCTGGTTGAACGTAAAGAGACGCTGGGTGATGTGACCCACCGTATCCTCACCGTGCCAATCGCGCAGGATCAAGTGGGGATGTACTACCGGCAGCCAGGCCAACAGCTGGCCAGCTGGATCGTACCACCGGGACACTACTTCATGATGGGTGATAACCGCGATAATTCCGCGGACAGCCGTTACTGGGGCTTTGTGCCGGAAGCGAATCTGGTAGGTAAAGCGACCGCTATCTGGATGAGTTTTGAGAAGCAGGAAGGCGAATGGCCGACCGGCGTTCGCCTGAATCGTATCGGCGGGATCCATTAATTCTCATTAAATGAACGCGTAGCCGCGTTAATTAGCGGCTACGTGAATTATTTCAGCGATAAATCTCTTTGGACTAACGACATCCCCTGTCGTTGTGTATAGAATATTCCCCCGAAGTTTAAGGTTGGCCCTGCAAGGGTGCCACGGCACACGAAACCGCGTTGGTCTTCTCAGGTCGGTTTCGTGTGCTGCATTTTTGACGCATTCATTTACTGGTATCGCATGAACCCCATCGTAATTAATCGGCTTCAACGGAAGCTGGGCTACACTTTTCATCATCAGGAGTTGTTGCAACAGGCATTAACCCACCGCAGTGCCAGCAGCAAGCATAATGAGCGCCTCGAGTTCCTGGGTGACTCTATTTTAAGTTTCGTGATCGCGAATGCGCTTTATCATCGTTTCCCACGTGTGGACGAAGGTGATATGAGCCGCATGCGCGCGACGCTGGTTCGGGGTAATACCCTGGCGGAAATCGCTCGTGAATTTGAACTGGGCGAATGTCTGCGACTTGGGCCGGGTGAACTGAAAAGCGGCGGCTTCCGTCGTGAATCTATTCTTGCCGACACGGTCGAAGCATTAATTGGTGGTGTGTTCCTGGACAGCGATATTCAGACCGTAGAAAAGCTGATCCTTAACTGGTATCAAACCCGTCTGGACGAAATCAGTCCGGGCGATAAACAAAAAGATCCGAAAACGCGTCTGCAGGAATATTTGCAGGGTCGCCACCTCCCGCTGCCATCCTATCTGGTGGTACAGGTGCGGGGCGAAGCGCACGATCAGGAATTTACCATCCATTGCCAGGTCAGTGGCCTGAGTGAACCGGTGGTCGGCACAGGTTCTAGCCGTCGTAAGGCTGAACAGGCTGCCGCCGAACAGGCGTTAAAAATGCTGGAGCTGGAATGAGCGAAGAAAAAACGTATTGCGGGTTTATTGCCATCGTCGGACGTCCGAACGTTGGCAAATCTACCCTGTTGAATAATCTGCTTGGGCAGAAAATTTCCATTACTTCCCGTAAGGCGCAGACCACGCGTCACCGCATCGTCGGTATCCACACGGAAGGCGCCTATCAGGCGATCTACGTTGATACCCCGGGCCTGCACATGGAAGAGAAGCGCGCCATCAACCGCCTGATGAACAAGGCGGCGAGCAGCTCTATTGGCGACGTAGAGCTGGTGATTTTCGTGGTGGAAGGCACCCGCTGGACGCCTGACGACGAAATGGTGCTCAACAAACTGCGCGACGGTAAAACGCCGGTGATCCTTGCGGTCAACAAAGTGGACAACGTGCAGGAAAAAGCCGATCTGCTGCCGCACCTGCAGTGGCTGGGAAGCCAGATGAACTTCCTTGATATCGTCCCGCTGTCTGCCGAGACCGGTCTGAACGTCGATACCATCGCAGGCATCGTGCGCAAACATCTGCCGGAAGCGATTCATCACTTCCCGGAAGATTACATCACCGATCGTTCTCAGCGCTTTATGGCCTCTGAGATCATCCGTGAAAAACTGATGCGTTTCCTTGGCGCGGAACTGCCGTACTCCGTAACGGTTGAGATTGAACGTTTTCAGACCAACGAACGCGGCGGCTATGACATCAACGGCCTGATCCTCGTTGAGCGTGAAGGGCAGAAGAAGATGGTGATCGGCAACAAAGGTGCCAAGATCAAAACCATCGGCATTGAAGCGCGCAGAGACATGCAGGACATGTTTGAAGCCCCGGTTCACCTTGAACTGTGGGTGAAGGTGAAATCAGGCTGGGCCGATGATGAGCGTGCATTGCGCAGCCTCGGTTACGGCGACGACGTCTAAGACTGAACATCGTGGATGGATGGCAGCGTGCCTTTGTCCTCCATAGCCGTCCGTGGAGCGAGACCAGCCTTATGCTGGACGTTTTCACGGAAGAGTCGGGCCGTGTGCGCCTTGTTGCTAAAGGCGCACGTTCCAAACGCTCCGGCCTGAAGGGCGCCTTACAGCCTTTCACTCCGCTGCTGGTACGCTTCGGCGGGCGTGGGGAAGTCAAAACCCTGCGCAGTGCCGAGGCCGTCTCTCTGGCGCTCCCCCTTTCTGGTATCACGCTGTACAGCGGTCTCTATGTCAACGAACTCATCTCACGTGTTCTGGAGCATGAGACTCGCTTCTCTGAACTTTTCTTTGATTACCTGCACTGTATCCAGGCGCTGGCCGGCGCAACCGGTACGCCCGAACCTGCCCTGCGTCGTTTTGAGCTGGCGCTGCTTGGACATCTGGGCTACGGGGTCGATTTTTTGCATTGTGCAGGGAGCGGAGACGAGGTAGAGGATGCGATGACCTATCGCTACCGTGAAGAAAAAGGCTTTATCGCCAGCGTCGTGATAGATAACAGCACTTTTACCGGGCGACAGCTTAGAGCGCTGTATGCGCGCGAGTTTCCCGATCAGGATACCCTTCGCGCAGCAAAACGCTTTACCCGGATTGCGCTCAAGCCGTATCTTGGCGGCAAGCCCTTAAAGAGCCGCGAATTGTTCAGGCAGTTTATGCCGAAACGTTAACGTATCAGACCCTCGCTCCAGCCCTCTCACTGAGGGAGAGGGAGGCAGGGACACGAACTAAAATACCGAGGATTGTCATGGCTGAATTACTGTTAGGCGTCAACATTGATCACATCGCCACGCTGCGTAATGCACGCGGCACGGCTTATCCCGATCCGGTTCAGGCGGCGTTCATCGCTGAGCAGGCTGGCGCCGATGGCATTACCGTTCACCTGCGTGAAGACCGCCGTCATATTACCGACCGCGATGTGCGCATTCTGCGTCAGACGCTGGACACCCGCATGAACCTGGAGATGGCGGTCACGGAAGAGATGCTGACGATTGCCTGCGAGACGAAGCCGCATTTCTGCTGCCTGGTACCGGAAAAACGTCAGGAAGTGACCACCGAAGGGGGCCTGGACGTGGCGGGTCAACGCGACAAAATGCGTGATGCCTGCAAGCGTCTGGCTGAGGCGGGTATCCTGGTCTCTCTGTTCATCGACGCCGATGTAGCACAGATCAAAGCGGCTGCCGAAGTGGGCGCGCCCTATATTGAAATTCATACCGGCTGTTACGCTGATGCGAAAGATGAAACTACGCAGGCCAAAGAGCTGGAGCGTATCGCCAATGCGGCCACCTATGCCGCGAGCCTGGGTCTGAAAGTTAACGCCGGGCATGGCCTGACCTACCATAACGTCAAGGCCATTGCAGCCCTGCCGGAAATGCATGAGCTGAATATCGGCCACGCTATTATTGGCCGTGCGGTAATGAGTGGCCTGAAAGAGGCGGTCTCAGAAATGAAACGCCTGATGCTGGAAGCGCGTCAGTAATGGCTATTCTGGGCTTAGGCACCGATATCGTTGAAATAGCCCGCATTGAAGCGGTGATCGCCCGTAGCGGCGATCGCCTGGCACGACGCGTGCTGAGCGATAACGAATGGGCCATCTGGGAGACGCATCAGCAGCCGGTACGTTTTCTGGCCAAGCGCTTTGCCGTCAAAGAGGCGGCAGCCAAAGCCTTCGGCACCGGTATTCGTAACGGTCTGGCGTTTAATCAGTTTGAAGTGTTTAACGATGAGCTGGGTAAACCGCGCCTGCGTTTATGGGGTGAGGCGCAAACGCTGGCAGAGAAACTCGGCGTAAATCACATGCACGTGACGCTCGCGGATGAACGCCACTACGCCTGCGCGACGGTGATTATCGAAAGTTAAAGTTTGTCCGCGTGATGCAGCAGGACAAATTTATCCCAAAGCTGCTCTTCGCTCTCGACGTGTGCCGGATCTTTCAGGATGGTATTGGGGATTGGGCACACTTTCTGACAGGTCGGCGTTTCGTAGTGGCCGATGCATTCAGTGCAGCGGTCGCTGTTAATCTCATAAATGCTCTCGCCCATCGAAATCGCCTGGTTCGGGCATTCCGGTTCGCACATATCGCAATTGATGCATTTTTTGGTGATTAACAGCGCCATCAGGAAATTCTCAGAAACAACACAAACAGGGCGGGAATTATACGCTCATTACCTGTTCAAACCAGTTTTTTTACCAGCTCTTCACTGTGCCGGATACGCTCTGGCGCGTGTTCCAGATCCTGTTGCACCAGGGCCATAAACAGAAGGTCGGTCAACATCATTTGCGCACTTGTCGAGGAGATCGCCGCGCTGCGCGTGGCCTGCTCTTCCGCGATAGTATATAAACAGCGCGTAGCCCGCTGCTGCAGCGCGTTGGGAGTAAACCCGGTGATGGCCAGAATCTTACCGCCTACGCGTAAGGCTTCATCGGTAGCCATATTGATCTCGCGGCGTTCGCCGGAATAGGAGATCGCCAGCAGCAGATCGTTAGCATCCATCGCCTGCACGGTCGCCAGCAGGGCGTGCATATCCTGCTCGACAATGGCGTTGTAACCTATTTTTGTCAGCTTCCAGCCAAAGTTACGTGCCACCAGTCCGGACGCGCCTATCCCGGTCAAAATAATACGTCGCGCTGCACGCAACATCGCCACGCTTTCCAGTAATTTTTCTTCGGTATTCACATCAAGGGTGGCATGCATGGCCGCGACATTCTCTTTGATGAGCTTCTCTCCCACCAGACGCATCGGGTCATCGCCACGAATCTGATTATGCACCGGCATCGACTGCGGGTTGGGGTTACTCACCAGCGCTTCGCTAATCGCCAGCTTGAGAGCCGGGAAGCCTTTAAAGCCAATCTTCTGGGCAAATTTCACCACGCTCGACTGACTCACTCCGGCCTCACTCGCCAGCTGCTGCGAGCTGAGATGGCGGGCATGGTCGGGCTGAGAGAGCAGAAAATCCGCCAGCTTTTTATCGCTTTGAGCAAAGCCTGCATAACGCTGGCGAATGCGAATTAAACAGTTCATAGGTTCTCCTGGCGAAATTGTGATTGTCTGCGCAAATACGAATTTTGCTCGCCTGAATGAATTTTATATTCCATTATAGTGAGATTATTATGAATTAAAAATTCTTGAGGTACAAAAGATGAATCTTGGCTCACTTGTTTCTGAAACGCGTAACCCACAAACCATGGATCTGGATGCGCTCAGCACCCTGGAGCTGGTTAACCGTTTTAATCAACAGGATACGCTGGTCGCGCAGGCAGTGAAAGAGACATTACCCGAGGTGGCGAAAGCTGTCGATGCGGCGGCGGAAGCACTGAAGGCCGGTGGTCGCATTATCTACATGGGCGCCGGAACCAGCGGGCGTCTTGGTGTGCTGGATGCCTCTGAATGTCCGCCAACGTTTGGTGTGCCGCACGGTCTGGTGGTCGGGTTGATTGCTGGCGGCCCTGGCGCGCTGCTGAAAGCCGTGGAAGGAGCGGAAGACAACAAACAGCTCGGCGAGGATGACCTGAAGGGGCTAAATCTGACCGCTCAGGATCTGGTTGTTGGGCTGGCGGCCTCCGGGCGTACGCCGTACGTTATCGGCGGTCTGGAGTATGCCAACAAGACGGGCTGCACCACGGTGGCGATTTCCTGTAATCCTGGCTCGCCGATTGCGCAGGTCGCTGCTATCGCTATCTCTCCGGTTGTCGGCCCGGAAGCGTTAACCGGCTCTACGCGCCTGAAATCCGGCACCGCGCAAAAGCTGGTGCTCAACATGATCTCCACTGGCGCGATGGTGAAGTTTGGCAAGGTTTATCAGAACCTGATGGTGGATATGCAAGCGACCAACGTCAAGCTGGTGGACAGAGCCTGCCGTATGGTCATGGAGGCGACGGGAGCAAGCCGCGAAGAGGCGGAAGCGGTACTGAAACAAACCGATCACGATGTTAAACCGGCCATTCTGATGATCCTGAGCGGACTGGACGCTGCGGCCGCCAGAGCAAGGCTCAATGCCCATAACGGGTTCTTACGGGCGGCATTAGAAAACTAACAGAGGCGTGTATGGACAAAACAGCAGCGCTCGCCAGCGATATCCTGCAGGGGATCGGTGGGGAAAAAAATATTCAGCGTCTGGAAAATTGCATGACGCGCGTGCGCGTCGAGGTGCATAACGACGAGCAGCTTGATGTGCCGCGTCTGAAGCAGCTTTCCGGCGTGAGTGGTTACGTTAAACAGGGGCAACAGCACCAGCTGATTGTCGGGCCGGGAAAGGCGGCGCAGGTTGTGGATGCCATGCGTGCGCTGATGGTCGGCGGCGAAAGCGTGGCGATCGATGACGTCGAACGTACGAAGGCGCAGGCAAAGGCCCGATACAAAGCCCCCATGAGCGATGCGCTGCGACAACTGGCCAACGTCTTTATTCCGCTGATCCCGGCGTTTATTGCCTCTGGCTTAATCACCGGGATCATCAATATTCTTAAGCGTCCGGATATCGTAGGGGACTTCGCGACCCAGTATCCTAATTTATTAGGCATTCTCGGGATTTTCGGCAGCGCCGTGTTTGCCATCATGAACATTCTGGTGGGGGTCAACACCGCGAAGGTCTTTGGCGGCTCGCTGGCCATGGGCGGAGTGATGGCAGGTATTCTGTCCAGCCCACAGCTGGCGCAGATAACCCTGTTTGGTGAGGCGCTCCAGCCTGGCCGCGGCGGGGTGATTGCCGTGCTGCTGGTGGTCATCCTGATGTGCTGGCTCGAGAAGAAACTGCGCACCCTCCTGCCTGGATCAATTGAGCTGATCCTCAATCCACTGTTAACGACATTGATCACCGGCAGCGTGGCTATTGTGGCGTTGCAACCGCTGGGGGGCTGGATCTCTGAGGCCATCGCCCATGGCGCATCGCTGGCTATCGATCGCGGCGGTCTGTTAGTGGGTGCCGTGCTGTCAGGCACCTTCTTGCCGCTGGTACTGACCGGTCTGCATCAGGGGCTGGTGCCGATCCACGTCGAGCTGGTGCAGGCGCACGGTTACAACGCGCTGCTGCCCATCCTGTCGATGGCTGGCGTGGGGCAGGTCGGGGCGGCGATTGCCGTACTGATGAAAACCCGCAACGCGCGGCTGAAAAAAGTGATCAAAGGTGCGCTGCCGGTCGGATTACTCGGAATTGGCGAGCCGCTGATTTTCGGCGTCACGCTGCCGCTGGGGAAACCGTTCCTCGGTGCTTGCCTGGGAGGGGCGGTAGGCGGAGCGCTGATCAGCTACTGGAAAGTGGCAACGGTGATCACCTTCGGGATCTCCGGGCTGCCGCTGGCGCTCACCATCGTGACCGGAAAAGTTATGCTCTATCTGTTAGGCTATCTGGTAGCGGTGATCGCCGGGTTCCTGTTTACCTGGCTGTTAGGATTCAACGATCCAGAGGAGTAAGGTTTGGCAAATCACGAGCGTCGCGTTGTTTTTTTCGACCTGGACGGTACGCTGCATCAGCAGGATATGTTTGGTACGTTTATGCGCTACCTGCTGCGGCGTCAGCCTTTGAATGCGCTGCTCGTATTACCTCTGTTACCCGTAATTGGCATTGCGCTGCTGCTAAAAGGCCGGGCAGCGCGCTGGCCAATGAGCCTGTTGCTCTGGGGCTGTACCTTTGGACGCAGCGAAGCGCGGCTTAAACAGCTTCAGCAGGATTTTGTGCACTGGTTTCGCGGACATGTGACCGCGTTTCCGGTTGTTCAGGCAAGGCTTACCAGCTATCTCGACGCGAACGATGCCGACATCTGGTTGATTACCGGATCCCCGCAAGCGCTGGTGGAACAGGTCTATTATGATACCCCGTGGCTGCCGCGGGTGAATCTTATCGCCACGCAAATTACCCGCGGGTACGGCGGATGGGTACTGACCATGCGCTGCCTGGGACATGAAAAGGTGGTGCAACTGGAGAAGCGAATCGGTACGCCACTGCGTCTTTACAGCGGCTACAGCGACAGTAAGCAGGACAACCCACTGCTCTATTTTTGCCAGCATCGCTGGCGCGTCACGCCCGCAGGCGAACTTCAGCAACTCGAATAGTCTTATCTATAGCGGGTGTGTATAATGCCGCCCGCTTTTAGACTGGAGTATCAACCGTTGTGCAACCCTGAACGCGATCATGAATACTGGATGCGCCATGCGCTTACGCTTGCCCAGCGCGCCTGGGACGAGGGGGAAGTGCCCGTGGGTGCTGTGCTTGTCCACAATAACCAGGTGATAGGGGAAGGGTGGAACCGCCCGATTGGCCGTCACGATCCGACTGCGCACGCTGAAATCATGGCCCTTCGTCAGGGCGGAATGGTGCTGCAAAACTATCGTCTGCTTGATACCACGCTGTATGTCACGCTTGAGCCGTGCGTTATGTGTTCCGGCGCGATGGTGCATAGCCGTATCGGCACGCTGGTCTTTGGCGCGCGGGATGAAAAAACCGGAGCGGCCGGTTCGCTGATGGACGTACTGGGACACCCGGGGATGAACCACCAGGTGCAGACTATCGGTGGGGTACTTGCACCAGAGTGTGCGGGGCTATTAAGTGATTTCTTTCGAATGCGCCGTCAGCAGAAAAAGCAACAAAAGGCAGAATTGAAGTTGTCGGGCGAGTAAGTTCGTCCGGTGCCACCACCGGATAACTCTGGACCAGCTGATTTGCCTCTGCCGCCTCTTTTTCCTTCTCCAGCAGATAACCCACCAGGCTAATCTGATATTTACGGATATTTTCCACGTAGGCGTAGGCTTCATGCCCGCGCGCGTAACCGTAGGTCAGCTTGTTATACCACGGCTTCTGGCTCAGCAGCGGCAGGCGCTGTTTTACGTCTGACCAGCTGTCCGGGTTACCTTTCGTTTTCGCCGTCAGCGCGCGCGCGTCAAGCATGTGCGCGTAACCCATATTGTAGGCTGCCAGCGCAAACCAGATCCGTTCCTCTTCAGGCACCGTCTCCGGCACTTTGCCCATCATATCCTGCAGATACCGTGCGCCGCCGCTGATGCTCTGTTCTGCATCGGTGCGGTCGGTCAGCCCAAGGCTCTGAGCGGTATTTTTAGTGAGCATCATTAAGCCGCGAACGCCAGTGGGCGAGGTGGCCTGAGTATCCCAGTGGGATTCCTGATACGAAATCGCTGCCAGTAATCGCCAGTCGATCTCCTGGGCATATTTCTCAAATAACGGCTGCAGGTCTGGCAGCACGCTATCGACTGCGCGCAAGAAGCTTCGGGTGTCGACGTAATCAAAATCGTCACCGTGGCCGAGGTATTTCTCTTCCAGACGCGCCAGCGTACCGTCTTCATTGATGGTGTTGAAGAAATCAAGCATCGCCGCAGAGAGGGTCTGATCGTCATCAAGCTGGCTAAACCAGGTCACCGGCTGTTCGTCTGTCACGTCCAGCGCCACCGCGATTTCGGGGTGCACGCGCTGGAAAAGGCTGATCGCGACCGAATCAGCGATGGTATAGGGCAGTTTTTTATCTTTTACCTGGTCCAGCAGCTCAGTCGTACCGAGCTTAGGATCAACCGTCCAGCTCAGGTCCGGGAATTTCTTCTCCTTGAGCTCACGCAGATCGTCAATCACGACGTGGCCCGGGGCGATGGTCAACTGTTGAGCATTAATCGCCGCCAGCGTTCGCGGGCGCAGGCTCCCGACCCGGTAGACCAGCTGTTGCGAAACGGAGTAGTAGGTTGGGCCTGGCTGATAGCTCTTGCTGCGCTCGCTGTTGTACACCAGCCCGGCCGCAAGGATATCGGCATCGTTGTTATCCAGGTCATCAAACAGCTGGCTGATATTCTGACGGACGGTAATTTTGAGCTTCACGCCAAGATAGTCGGCAAACTGTTGCGCCAGTTCATAATCCAGGCCAATCGTTTTGCCGTTAATGTCGCTGTAAATCAGCGGCGAGTTAAGGGTACTGACGCGCAATTCCCCCCGCTTCTGTATGGCGGCGATACGGTTTTCGGCTTTACCGAACCAGGGGATGGAAGGCCAGAGGGCCACTGCCAGCAGCAACGTTACAATGCCGATGAGCAGATAATTAATCTTTAATTTTTTCAATTAGTTAATTCTCTGCGACGCCGGGTGCCTCAGTATGCTGTAGCCATGTTAAGAATAAGGTTTGCCATTGAATGAGCGGCATTTTGCGTAAAGTTACGCCACTTGGCAACAAATTAGAGAGAGAGGTCACATCTATTGTTAAACGTAAACGTTGATTTTATTTCGACGCAAACGGTTTCGTCGACGCTCAGGATTCTCTATAATGACGCCCGTTTTCCCCCCTTGCGCACACTGTAAGCGCCCCGGCGCTTCGAAGACGAGAGACTTATGATGGAAATTCTGCGTGGTTCGCCTGCACTGTCTGCCTTCCGTATCAATAAACTGCTGGCACGTTTTCAGGCAGCCGACCTTCCGGTAAGCAATATTTACGCTGAGTATGTCCATTTTGCTGACCTGAATGCACCCCTGAATGCAGAGGAGCGAGTACAGCTGGAACGCCTGCTCAAATATGGTCCAAGCCTGAGCAGCCATACGCCAACCGGCAAACTGATCCTTGCGACGCCTCGTCCAGGCACCATCTCCCCCTGGTCTTCCAAAGCCACCGACATCGCCCACAACTGTGGTCTGAACCAGATTAACCGTCTGGAGCGCGGCGTGGCGTACTACGTTGAAGCGTCTACCCTGACCGATGCGCAGTGGCAAACCGTTGCCGCTGAGCTGCACGATCGCATGATGGAGAGTGTCTTTGCCTCTCTGGACGATGCGCAGAAACTCTTCTCCCACCATCAGCCTGCGCCGGTACAGAGCGTCGATTTGCTGGGGCAGGGCCGTCAGGCGCTGATTGACGCCAACCTGCGTCTCGGTCTGGCACTGGCAGAAGACGAAATTGACTACCTGCAGGATGCGTTTGTTAAGCTGAACCGCAACCCGAACGACATCGAACTTTACATGTTCGCTCAGGCAAACTCTGAGCACTGCCGTCACAAGATTTTCAACGCCGACTGGATTATCGACGGTGAAGAGCAGCCGAAGTCGCTGTTCAAAATGATTAAAAACACCATGGAAAAAACGCCTGACCACGTGCTGTCTGCTTACAAAGACAACGCCGCGGTGATGGAAGGTTCTGACGTGGGCCGCTTCTTCGCCGATCGCGAAGCAGGGCGCTATGATTTCCATCAGGAGCCGGCGCATATCCTGATGAAAGTCGAAACGCATAACCACCCGACGGCGATCTCGCCGTGGCCGGGTGCGGCGACCGGGTCTGGCGGAGAAATCCGCGACGAAGGCGCAACCGGACGGGGTGCTAAACCAAAAGCCGGTCTGGTGGGTTTCTCCGTCTCCAACCTGCGCATCCCGGGCTTTGAGCAGCCGTGGGAAGAGGATTTCGGCAAGCCGGAACGTATTGTGACCGCGCTGGATATCATGACCGAAGGCCCACTGGGCGGGGCGGCGTTCAACAATGAATTTGGACGTCCTGCGCTGAACGGTTACTTCCGTACCTACGAAGAGAAAGTGGAGAGCCACAACGGCGAAGAGCTGCGCGGCTATCACAAACCGATCATGCTGGCTGGCGGAATCGGTAACATTCGCGCCGATCACGTGCAAAAAGGCGAGATCGTAGTCGGTGCGAAGCTGATCGTCCTGGGGGGCCCGGCTATGAACATCGGCCTGGGCGGCGGGGCTGCCTCCTCTATGACCTCCGGTCAGTCTGATGCGGATCTCGATTTTGCATCCGTACAGCGTGATAACCCGGAGATGGAACGCCGTTGCCAGGAGGTCATTGACCGCTGCTGGCAGCTGGGTGATGCCAACCCCATCCTCTTTATTCACGACGTAGGCGCGGGTGGTCTGTCCAACGCCATGCCGGAGCTGGTCAGTGACGGTGGTCGTGGCGGTCGTTTCAACCTGCGCGACATCCTGAGTGATGAGCCAGGCATGAGCCCGCTGGAAATCTGGTGTAACGAATCCCAGGAACGTTATGTTCTGGCCGTCGCTGCCGATCAGTTGCCGCTGTTTGACGAGCTGTGCCGCCGCGAGCGTGCCCCGTATGCCGTCATCGGTGAAGCGACCGAAGCGCTGCACCTGTCCCTGAGCGACACCCATTTCGACAACCAGCCGATCGATCTGCCGCTGGACGTGCTGCTCGGCAAAACGCCGAAGATGACCCGCGACGTTGAGACCCGTAAAGCAGCTGGCAAAGCGCTGGATCGTCAGGGCATTACCGTGGCTGACGCGGTCAATCGCGTTCTGCACCTGCCGGCCGTGGCGGAGAAAACCTTCCTGGTCACCATCGGCGACCGTACCGTGACCGGTATGGTGTCGCGCGATCAGATGGTTGGCCCGTGGCAGATCCCGGTGGCTAACTGTGCCGTCACCACCGCGAGTCTCGACAGCTACTACGGTGAAGCGATGGCGCTGGGCGAACGTACCCCGGTCGCTCTGCTGGACTTCGCCGCGTCTGCTCGCCTGGCCGTTGGTGAAGCACTGACCAACATTGCCGCAACGCAGATTGGCGACATTAAACGTATCAAACTTTCCGCGAACTGGATGGCCGCAGCGGGCCACCCGGGCGAAGATGCGGGCCTGTATGAAGCCGTGAAGGCGGTGGGTGAAGAGCTCTGCCCGGCACTTGGCCTGACCATTCCGGTGGGTAAAGACTCCATGTCGATGAAGACCCGCTGGCAGGAGGGTAACGAGCAGCGCGAGATGACCTCTCCGCTGTCGCTGATCATCTCCGCGTTTGCCCGCGTAGAAGATGTGCGCCATACCGTGACGCCACAGCTGGTGACTGAAGATAACGCCCTGCTGCTGATTGACCTGGGTAAAGGCCATAACGCACTGGGAGCGACCGCACTGGCGCAGGTTTATCGTCAGCTGGGTGATAAGCCGGCAGATGTACGTGATGTGGCGCAGTTAAAAGGTTTCTACGACGCCATCCAGGCCCTGGTGGCACAGCGTAAACTGCTGGCCTACCACGACCGTTCCGACGGCGGCCTGCTGGTTACTCTGGCTGAGATGGCCTTCACCGGGCACTGCGGCGTTGAAGCGAACATCGCGACGCTGGGCGAGGATCGTCTGGCGGCGCTGTTTAACGAAGAGCTGGGCGCGGTGATTCAGGTGCGTGCCGCAGATCGTGACGCGGTTGAAAGCGTACTGGCTCAGCACGGCCTGGCAGATTGCGTGCATTATCTGGGTAAAGCTGTGCAGGGCGACCGCTTTGTCATTGAAGCGGATGGCCACGCGGTGTTCAGCGAGAGCCGTTCTACCCTGCGTATGTGGTGGGCTGAAACCACCTGGCAGATGCAGCGCCTGCGTGACAACCCGGAGTGTGCCGATCAGGAACACAATGCGAAGGCTAACGACAACGATCCTGGCCTGAACGTGAAGCTCTCCTTCGACATCAACGAAGATATCGCCGCGCCGTACATTGCGACCGGCGCGCGTCCGAAAGTGGCCGTACTGCGTGAGCAGGGCGTCAACTCCCACGTTGAGATGGCTGCTGCCTTCTACCGTGCGGGCTTTGATGCCATCGACGTTCACATGAGCGACCTGCTGGCCGGGCGTACCGGTCTGGAAGATTTCCAGGCGCTGGTCGCCTGCGGTGGTTTCTCTTACGGCGATGTGCTGGGGGCAGGTGAGGGTTGGGCGAAGTCCATCCTCTTCAACAGCCGTGTCCGCGACGAGTTTGAAACCTTCTTCCACCGTCCGCAAACGCTGGCGCTGGGCGTATGTAATGGTTGCCAGATGATGTCCAACCTGCGCGAGCTGATCCCCGGTAGCGAAGCCTGGCCGCGCTTTGTGCGTAACCAGTCTGACCGCTTTGAAGCGCGTTTCAGCCTCGTGGAAGTGACCCAAAGCCCGTCTCTGCTGCTGCAGGGCATGGTAGGGTCGCAGATGCCAATCGCCGTTTCCCATGGCGAAGGCCAGGTTGAAGTGCGCGATGCAGCTCATCTGGCTCAGCTTGAAAGCAAAGGCCTGGTGGCGCTGCGCTTTGTCGATAACTTCGGCAAGGTGACAGAATCCTACCCGGCTAACCCGAACGGTTCGGTGAACGGTATCACTGCGGTGACCAGCGAAAGCGGTCGTGCGACCATTATGATGCCGCACCCGGAACGAGTGTTCCGTACCGTGAGCAACTCCTGGCACCCGGAAAACTGGGGCGAGGACAGCCCGTGGATGCGTATCTTCCGTAATGCGCGTAAACAGCTAGGTTAAGCGTACCGCTACTCCCACAGCAGGCCCGGTGCGCGAAAACGCCACCGGGCTTTTTTGTGCCTGTCGCAAAACCGCGACAATCCGCTATTCGTGGTGTCTCCAAAAGGAGACATTTAACTCATTGAATTGTATAGGGTGTGGTGGGTTGTCGTTAAGGTGTTGCTTTTTAGCGACACTTAGCCTGGAAATCATTCAGCGGGCAATTAACGGCATAGTTGCATAAAATACATAAATATCAACAAGATAATTTATTGTTTTGCATTATGGCACGAGTGTTGCATAATATTAATCAGTGGCTCATTCACCTTCTTATGTCAGCCCCTTCGGGACGTGCTACATAAACTTCGAATGACGCACAAAAAGGTGCCTGCTGTCCAACTACTGATCATAGCGTTGCTTTATCAGGCCAGGGCGAAACGTCGAGTTAGGCACCGCCTCATTCCATGACAAAGCCGGGTTTTTACCCGGCTTTGTTGTATCTGAAGGGCAGACTCAGTTACGCTCTCCTCAAACCCCGATAAAGAGAGTAATGCGTTGAAACGCTGGCCCGTTTTTCCTCGTTCCCTGCGACAGCTTGTCATGATGGCCTTTCTGCTGATCCTGCTGCCTTTGCTGATCCTGGCATGGCAGGCGTGGCAGAGTCTCAACGCGTTGAGTGCGCAGGCGGCACTGACTAACCGCACGACGCTGATCGACGCCCGACGCAGTGAAGCGATGACTAACGCCGCGCTGGAGATGGAACGCAGCTATCGGCAGTACTGCGTGCTTGACGATCCTACTCTGGAAAAGGTCTATCAGAATCAACGTAAACGCTACAGTGAAATGCTGGACGCCCATGCAGGGGTGCTGCCGGACGATAAGCTTTATCAGGCGTTACGTCAGGATTTGAACGATCTGGCGCAACTGCAGTGTAAGAACAGCGGCCCGGATGCCGCAGCGGCTGCCCGTCTGGAAGCCTTTGCGAATGCCAATACCGAGATGGTGCAGTCTACCCGCACGGTTATCTTCTCGCGCGGGCAACAGCTGCAGCAGGAGATTGCGGAACGTGGCCAGTTCTTTGGCTGGCAGGCGCTGGTGCTGTTCCTCGTCAGCCTCGGTCTGGTTCTGCTCTTTACCCGCATGATCATCGGCCCGGTGAAGGGTATCCAGCGCATGATTAACCGCCTGGGCGAGGGGAAGTCTCTCGGGGATACGGTCGCCTTTAAAGGCCCGCGCGAGTTGCGCTCCGTTGGCCAGCGCATTATCTGGCTTTCTGAACGTCTGGCATGGCTGGAATCCCAGCGCCATCAGTTCTTGCGCCATATTTCCCATGAGCTTAAAACGCCGCTTGCCAGCATGCGCGAAGGAACGGAACTGCTGGCAGATGAAGTGGCGGGGCCGCTTACGCCCGAACAGAAAGAGATTGTCGACATCCTGGATGCCAGCAGCCGCAATCTGCAAAAGCTGATTGAGCAACTGCTGGACTACAACCGCAAGCTGGCGGATGGCGCGGTGGTGCTGGAAAACGTTGATATCGAGCCGCTGGTGGATATGGTGATCTCCGCCCATAGCTTGCCAGCAAGAGCTAAAATGATGCATACCGGGGTGGAGCTCAGTGAGCCAGCCTGCCTCGCGGAACCGATGCTGTTGATGAGCGTTCTGGATAATCTTTACTCCAATGCGGTGCACTATGGTACTGAATCCGGTAACATTTATATCCGAAGTTATACGAATGGTTCACGGGTGTTTATTGACGTCGCTAACACCGGCACTCCAATCCCTGATGACGAAAAAACCATGATCTTTGAACCCTTTTTCCAGGGAAGTCATCAGCGGAAAGGGGCGGTAAAAGGAAGTGGGCTGGGCCTGAGTATTGCCCGGGACTGCATACGACGCATGCAGGGTGAGCTGAAAATTGCCACGGACGAACGGTCAGATGTTTGCTTCCGTATTGAACTGCCCCTGAGCCGGAAAAATCAATGAAATGAATCTATGTCTGGTGAGTATGTCACACGTCTTTTCCCGCGCCGTGCGCGCGGTGTTTTCCAGCAATATGTTTCGCCTGAGCCTGCCCTGTTTATTTCTGGCGGGCTGTGTTTCCCATGTGCCGCAAAGTGCGATTAGCGATAAACAACAAGATAAATGGCCAGATAATCAGCTGGCAGATTTCCTGTCGACCCGCTGTGACGACATCTGGAATCTGTCGGGGCATGACGTCGAGAGCAATCCGCTGTTCTGGCTACGTGGAATAGATTGCGCCCAGCGTCTGGCGCCGGTTGAGGCGCGCTCGCAAGCGGCGATGCTCAGTGACGATACCTGGCAGGACGCGTTCAAGCGCGGGATTTTACTCGCGGATGCGAAAATCACCCCCGTCGAGCGTCGCACCAACGTCACGCGGCTGGACACGTTTGTCGGAAATCTTCCGGCGCAGGTGCGCCCGGTGTATCAGCTCTGGCGTGATGGTCAGGCGTTACAACTGCAGTTGTCTGAAGAGCGTTTTCGCTACAGCAAATTACAGCAATCCACCGACAGCGAGCTTGATACGCTGCGCCAGCAGGAGCAGCACTTGCGTGCTCAACTGGATACCACGACACGCAAGCTTGAAAACCTGACCGACATCGAAAGACAGCTCTCGACGCGTAAACCGGCCGGAAATTATCTGCCTGACGCGCCAAAAGGGTCAGCCGCGGCGCCAGACGGTGATGCGCAGAAACAAGAGGATGTGAAGCCATGACAAGCCGAAAACCTGCCCATCTCTTACTGGTGGATGACGATCCGGGGCTGTTAAAGCTGCTGGGGATGCGTCTGGTCAGTGAAGGCTACAGCGTGGTGACGGCTGAAAGCGGGCAGGAGGGGCTGAAAGTCCTGGGCCGCGAGAAGGTTGATCTGGTGATTAGCGACCTGCGAATGGATGAAATGGATGGCCTGCAGCTGTTCGCGGAGATCCAGAAGCAGCAGCCTGGCATGCCGGTGATCATCCTGACGGCGCATGGATCAATTCCGGATGCCGTTGCCGCGACGCAGCAGGGGGTATTCAGCTTCCTCACCAAGCCGGTAGATAAAGATGCCCTCTATAAGGCTATCGACAGCGCGCTTGAGCACGCGGCTCCGTCGAATGATGAAGCGTGGCGGGAGTCTATCGTCACCCGCAGCCCGATTATGCTGCGTCTGCTCGAACAGGCCCGGATGGTGGCACAGTCAGACGTTAGCGTGCTGATTAACGGCCAGAGCGGTACCGGGAAAGAGATCCTTGCCCAGGCTATCCATAACGCCAGCCCGCGCAGCAAAAATGCCTTTATCGCGATTAACTGTGGTGCGCTCCCTGAACAACTGCTTGAGTCTGAACTGTTTGGTCATGCCCGCGGGGCGTTCACCGGGGCGGTGAGCAGCCGGGAAGGGCTTTTCCAGGCGGCAGAAGGCGGCACACTTTTCCTGGACGAGATTGGCGATATGCCGGCACCGCTGCAGGTCAAATTGCTGCGTGTTTTGCAGGAGCGAAAAGTGCGCCCCCTCGGCAGTAACCGCGATATCGATATTAACGTGCGTATCATTTCGGCCACGCACCGCGATTTACCAAAAGTCATGGCGCGCAACGAGTTTCGTGAAGATCTCTACTACCGTCTGAACGTGGTGAATCTGAAAATTCCGGCACTGGCCGAGCGGGCGGAAGATATTCCGCTGCTGGCAAACCATCTTTTGCGCCAGGCGGCCGATCGGCATAAGCCTTTTGTCCGGGCGTTTTCTACCGATGCGATGAAACGGCTGATGGCCGCAAGCTGGCCGGGCAACGTGCGCCAGCTGGTGAACGTTATTGAACAGTGCGTGGCGCTGACCTCGTCACCCGTCATTAGCGACGCGCTGGTGGAGCAGGCGCTGGAAGGGGAAAACACCGCGCTGCCGACGTTTGCAGAAGCGCGTAATCAGTTCGAACTGAACTATCTGCGCAAACTCCTGCAGATAACCAAAGGCAACGTAACCCATGCGGCGCGTATGGCCGGGCGCAACCGTACCGAGTTCTACAAGCTGCTCTCCCGCCATGAGCTGGAAGCAAACGATTTTAAAGAGTAGTACCGCAAAATCTGAATGAGTATGATACTGTGAGCAACCGATTACGAAGCAGCTTACAGGCAAGAGTTTAAGGACCCACCATGAAAAAGATTGATGCGATTATTAAACCTTTCAAACTGGATGATGTGCGTGAAGCGCTGGCGGAAGTGGGCATCACCGGGATGACAGTGACGGAAGTGAAAGGTTTTGGTCGCCAGAAGGGCCACACCGAACTTTACCGTGGCGCAGAGTACATGGTGGACTTTCTGCCAAAAGTGAAAATTGAAATCGTGGTGAGCGACGATATCGTGGATACCTGTGTGGATACCATTATCCGTACGGCGCAGACCGGCAAAATTGGCGACGGTAAAATCTTCGTCTTTGATGTGGCACGCGTGATCCGTATCCGTACCGGTGAAGAAGACGACGCCGCGATTTAATCGTCAGTACCTGATTCCTGATTCAGCCGGGTGGCGCTATGCTTACCCGGCCTGCAAAATCTCACCGGCCGGGAAAGTGTAGCGCCATCGGGCGATTACAGTACTTTATGCGGCCCGAAACATTCGTAATGAATGTTGTCTTTATTCACACCCAACTCCACCAGCTGCTTCGCGGCATACTGCATAAACGCTACCGGTCCGCAGACGTAAAACTGCATCTCCGGCGCGCTGAATGCCCCCTCGTGCTGACTCAAATTCATCAGACCTTCGCTGTCAAAGCGTGCGGCTGCACGGTCGGCATCCGTTGGCAGACGATACCAGGTATGGGCGGTAAAGCGTGGCAGACCGGAAGCCAACGTATTCACTTCATCGGCAAACGCGTGCACTTCACCGTTCTCGGCGGCGTGGAACCAGTTTACCTGCGCGCTGTGGTTTGATTTAGCGAGGGTGTCGAGCATCGCCAGCATTGGCGTCTGGCCCACCCCGGCTGAGATCAGGGTAACCGGCGTATTCGCCTCAACCGCCATAAAGAAGTCGCCCGCAGGCGCGGCCAGATGAACCACATCACCCACGTTAGCCTCGTTATGCAGCCAGTTTGATACCTGGCCGCCATCTTCGCGTTTTACGGCAATGCGATAACGTTTACCGTCTGGTTTGCGGGTCAGGGAGTACTGGCGAATCTCCTGGTGCGGGAAACCTTCAGGCTTCAGCCACACGCCCAGATACTGCCCCGGCTGATAATCAGCGACCGGCTTGCCATCCACCGGCTCGAACTCAAAACTGGTGATGAGCTGGCTGCGCGGCGTTTTCTCGACGATGCGGAAAGCGCGGGTACCTTCCCAGCCGCCTGCCTTACTGGCGTTTTCGCTGTAGATCTGTGCTTCACGGTTAATGAACACATTTGCCAGCACGCCGTAGGCTTTCCCCCACGCATCCAGCACCTCCTGGCCCGGGCTAAACATCTCATCCAGTGTGGCCAGCAGATGGCCGCCGACGATATTGTACTGCTCCGGTTTGATCTGGAAGCTGGTGTGCTTCTGCGCAATTTTTTCCACGGCAGGCAGCAACGCCGCCAGGTTTTCGATATTACTGGCGTAGGCTGCGATGGCGTTGAACAGGGCTTCGCGCTGGTCGCCGTTACGCTGGTTGCTCATGTTGAAAATCTCTTTCAACTCCGGGTTATGCGTAAACATACGATCGTAGAAATGGGCGGTGAGTTTCGGGCCGGTTTCGACCAGCAGGGGAATAGTGGCTTTAACTGTGGCGATGGTTTGAGCGTCGAGCATAGCAGCGTCCTTCAGTGGTGTTTTTAATGATGTATTTTAAATGCATCTTATAAAAAATACCCCTGCGTTGTAAATGGTTCTTTGCAACGTGAAAAATATGCATCACAAACCTGAAAAGAAATCCGTTGAAAATGATGAGGGCTTTATTCCTCAAACCCTTGCGTGGCGGGTAGGAAAACGTTTGCGTAAAATCGTTTGTCAAGACCTGTTATCACAGAACTAATCAGTTATACTGTTGCCCGTCGTCCAACAGGACTGCCTTTTCAGGCCAAAATTTTATTGTTAGCTGAGTCAGGAGATGCGGATGTTAAAGCGTGAAATGAACATTGCCGATTATGATGCCGAACTGTGGCAGGCTATGGAGCAGGAAAAAGTACGTCAGGAAGAGCACATCGAACTGATCGCCTCCGAAAACTACACCAGCCCGCGCGTAATGCAGGCGCAGGGTTCTCAGCTGACCAACAAATACGCTGAAGGTTACCCGGGCAAACGCTACTACGGCGGTTGCGAGTACGTTGATATCGTTGAGCAACTGGCCATCGATCGCGCTAAAGAACTGTTTGGCGCCGACTACGCTAACGTACAGCCGCACTCTGGCTCTCAGGCTAACTTCGCGGTCTACACCGCGCTGCTGCAACCGGGCGATACCGTTCTGGGTATGAACCTGGCGCAAGGCGGCCACCTGACTCACGGCTCTCCGGTTAACTTCTCTGGCAAACTGTACAACATCATTCCTTACGGCATTGATGAGTCCGGTAAAATTGACTACGAAGACATGGCGAAGCAGGCGCAGACCCACAAACCGAAGATGATTATCGGCGGTTTCTCTGCTTACTCCGGTATCGTTGACTGGGCAAAAATGCGTGAAATCGCAGACAGCATCGGTGCTTACCTGTTCGTTGACATGGCGCACGTTGCCGGCCTGATTGCTGCAGGCGTTTATCCGAACCCGGTTCCGCATGCTCACGTTGTGACCACCACCACGCACAAAACCCTGGCGGGCCCACGCGGTGGCTTGATCCTGGCGAAAGGTGGCGACGAAGAGCTGTACAAAAAGCTGAACTCTGCCGTATTCCCAAGCGCGCAGGGCGGCCCACTGATGCACGTTATCGCGGCGAAAGCGGTGGCGCTGAAAGAAGCGATGGAGCCAGAGTTTAAAGTTTACCAGCAGCAGGTTGCTAAAAACGCCAAAGCGATGGTGGAAGTCTTCCTGAACCGCGGTTACAAAGTGGTTTCCGGTGGTACTGAGAACCACCTGTTCCTGCTGGACCTGGTTGATAAAAACCTGACCGGTAAAGAAGCTGACGCTGCCCTTGGCCGCGCCAACATCACCGTGAACAAAAACAGCGTGCCAAACGATCCGAAGAGCCCGTTCGTGACCTCCGGTATCCGTATCGGTTCTCCGGCTGTTACTCGCCGCGGCTTTAAAGAAGCGGAAGTGAAAGAGCTGGCAGGCTGGATGTGTGACGTTCTGGACAATATCAATGACGAAGCGGTTATCGAGCGCGTTAAAGGTAAAGTTCTGGAAATCTGCGCACGCTTCCCGGTATACGCATAATCTTTCTGTTTTGCAGAAATAAAAAAGGCCGCGATTGCGGCCTTTTTTTATGGGTTAACGCCGATCAAGGGAGAGGGCTCCCGGTCCCACTATCGCCAGTAAAATAAACGCTCCGGCAATACTGATATTCTTGTAGAAGTTAATCATATTCGGCATGACGGCATCACCGGTCATATCCCAGTAGTGGTGGCCGATAATCGCGGTACCCAGCGTGTAAAATACAAAGAGTACGGCAACAGGGCGGGTGAAAAAGCCCAGCACGATCAGAATGGCGGCAGGCACCTCCATTACCACCGCAATAATGGCCGCCAGCATGGGCATGGGTGTACCCAGTGACGTCATATATTGTACGGTCCCGCTAAACCCCGTCAGTTTTGGATAGCCGAAGATAATAAACAGTACGACAAGCGCGATACGACCTATTAACAGCAACAGGTGACGTGCCTGGCCGAAATCTAAATAGCGAAGTGAGTTCATGGCAGAAATACCTCTGCAAGTGGAGTAATTTAAACGTAATACACATTTTCATTCCCTGCCATAAGTCAGATGACTGCACAATATGTTAAATTTTCGTTAATTTATAGCAGGCTATCGACTTGCTTAATTTTTGTATTCTCGCCAGACTATGGCCTCCATTTCGGGAGGGATTCATGGTCTTGCATTCCACGCGCTGGCTGGCGCTCAGTTATTTCACCTATTTCTTTAGCTACGGTATTTTTCTGCCTTTCTGGAGCGTCTGGCTCAAGGGGATCGGCCTGACGCCCGAGACCATAGGTATCCTGCTTGGCGCTGGTCTGGTGGCACGTTTCCTGGGAAGCCTGCTGATCGCACCGCGCGTCAGCGATCCCTCCTTGCTGATTAAGGCGGTACGCATTCTGGCGCTGTTGACGCTGGTCTTTGTCGCCTGTTTCTGGCTGAGCCACCAGTTTGCATGGCTGATGGTGATGATGGTCGGTTTTAACCTCTTTTTCTCGCCGCTGGTTCCGCTGACGGATGCCCTGGCAAACACCTGGCAAAAACAGCTAACGATGGATTATGGCCGCGTGCGGCTGTGGGGCTCAATTGCCTTTGTCATCGGCTCTGCACTGGTGGGTAAAATGGTTAGCCTTTACGATTACCGTGCGATCCTTGCGCTGCTGAGTATCGGCATTGCCTCCATGCTGCTGGGGATGCTGTTGCGTCCATCGGTAATGCCGCAAGGTGAGGGCCGTCATCATGAAAGCGCCGGCTGGCCGGCCTGGCGAAGCCTGGTGGCACAAAGCTGGCGTTTCCTGGCCTGCGTCTGTCTGCTGCAGGGCGCGCACGCGGCGTACTATGGTTTCAGCGCCATCTACTGGCAGGGGGCAGGGTACTCCGCATCTGCAGTGGGTTACCTGTGGTCGCTCGGTGTGGTCGCTGAGGTGATTATCTTCGCGCTGAGCAAAAAGCTGTTCCGGCGCTTCGGCGCGCGCGATCTGCTCCTGCTTTCTGCTGTCTGTGGCGTCGTACGGTGGGGCATTATGGGCTGGACGACGGAGCTGCCGTGGCTGATCGTGGCGCAAATTCTGCACTGCGGTACCTTCACGGTATGTCACCTGGCGGCCATGCGCTATATCGCCGCGCGTGAAGGCGGGGATGTCATTCGGTTGCAGTCGGTTTATTCGGCGGTGGCGATGGGCGGCAGCATTGCGGTGATGACGGTCTTTGCGGGCTTCCTTTACCAGCATCTGGGACACGGGGTCTTCTGGGTCATGGCGCTTGTCGCCCTACCGGCGATGTTCGTTCGCCCTAAAGTCGCCGCGCGCGCGTAGCTACGATTCCAGCATGGCGCGAATATGTTCTTGCTGCTGCGTGTTCAGCGTCTCAACGGCGTGGATCAGCGGTGGTGAGAACAGGGGCAGGGCGGTCGGATAAGGGGTGATGACCAGCGCCGCTTCGCGCGGTGCCCCCTCTTTCTGATAGGCCTGCAGCGTCTGATATCGAATGTTGAGCGGCAGCAACGTCAATTCGCGCAGTTGCTGCTCTATCACGTCCTCACAGGATTTATCCTCTCCCGTCAATAACACCACCTGCTTCTCATGCAGATCGGTCTCCTGCATCAGCCAGGCGCCGAAAATGACCGCCACCAGGCTCATCTCTTCATCAGAAAAACGCAGCCCGAATTCCGCTTCCAGCTCAAACAACGCCTCTTTGGTGGTGCGTAACAGGCGGGGGTAGAGACGATGGATCTCTTCCGGCAGGCTATTGTCGATGCCTATCTCAAACAGCGAACGGTCCAGCGCCTGGGCCAGATGAATATAAAGCTGATCGGTCAGCCCCTGTTCATCGCTGAAGTTCATCCCGGTTTGCGCCCGAAAACGGGCGACCATGCGCACAATTGCCCGGCGCAGACGCTGATCCTGCTGATGCTTATCAAGCACAGGGTCAGGAGTGCGCAGCATCATAAACAGCAGCGCGAGAAAAAGTTGTTCATCGCTGTGGGTCCCTTGTGGCACACGGCGTTTCCAGTGACGAACAATCTCCTGAGCGGTGAAATATTCCCCTCTTGATTGCGTCCAGTTACGCTGCACCGATGAAAACTGCGGGGTATTCCCCAGATGATGCTGCATCAGGCAATACTGCAGATAGAGCTGCAAAAACTGTACGTCCCGGCAATCAAACGGGCGCTGAAGCTTGCGCGAGCAGAAGCTGATCAACGCCCGCAGGTTGGTATCGTCATAGAGAGGCCGGGCAATGCCCTGCTGTTTAAGCGCGGTTTTCAGCGCGGGGGTAAACTGATGCGAAACGAATTGCGGACACAGCCGCATAGCCCTGCGCAGCCAGTGCAACAGGCATAAACGTTGATTCAGGGCTGAGCCTTCAATCCGGTAGCTGCCGTCATGGTACGTGACGATGTCGAGCCGGTGATAGCGCTGGATTTCATCGCGCGTCTCGGCTATATCTTGCCGTGCCATAGCGTCGTCCACGCCATTGGCAGCGATAATGCTCTGTGCGGTAACGGCAGCATCGGGCAGGTAAAGCATTAAAAGCACCTGGCAGCGGCGCTGCGAACTGGAAAGCACAGATGGAATTTCAAGCGTCGTCATCATCTGTCGGGTATCCAGTGGGAATGTTTGATAAGAATAGCTAAAGGATGGGCGCTGAAAAGCGCGCCGGCAGGCCTTTCACTCAGGATTGCTGGCGAACATCACAGAATTTATGACGTGAGGAATTGATGCAAACAGTTAAACAAAGCGCAATGGCGTTATTTTTGACGGTGATCCCCTTTGCTGTCGTCGCGCATCCTCACAGTTTTATCAGCCTGAAAACCGAGCTGGTAACGGACGGAACGCAGCTCAGTGGCCTGAAAATGCGCTGGACGATGGATGAAATCACCTCGGCTGACCTGCTGTACGATGCCGGGAATGCAAAACCCGGGGATGAAATCTGGAAAAAGCTGGCGGCGGAAGTGATGGCCAACGTGCTTGGTCAGCACTATTTCACCGAGTTCTGGCATAACGGACAAAAGGTGAAATTTATGAATCGGCCGACGGAATATGGCATGACCCGCGACGGACATCAGGCGGTACTGACGTTTGTCCTGCCGCTGGCGCATCCGCAACCGCTGGCTGGGCAGACCTATACGTTTTCCACCTTTGATCCCACTTACTATGTCGATATGCATTACGCAGAGGGGAGTGATGTGACGCTACCGGCAGCCCTGCAAAAAACCTGCAAGATGGCAATGCACACGCCAAAACCGAGCGAAGAGACGCTCAATTTTGCGGTCTCTCTCGATAAAGAAGATGCACCACCCGAAGACATGGAGCTGGGTAAACAGTTCGCACAGCAGGTGACGTTGCAATGTCAGTGATCGCGTCTCCGGCACGAAAATCACGCCGCTGGCTTCATCTCTGGCCGCTGGCGCTCTTTTTGCTGCTGGCCGTGTGCGGCGCGTTGTGGCTATGGCACGCCTGGCCGCAGGTGATGATGAAAAGCATTGTCTGGCAGCGTGAGGTCAACCAGCAGATGAGTAGCTTACTGAAGGCGGTGGCGGAGAACCCGACGAAGGCAGGCGGTTCTCTTCTGGCCTTCAGCTTTCTCTACGGTGTCCTGCATGCGCTGGGGCCGGGACACGGCAAAATCGTGATCGCGACCTGGCTTGCGACCCATCCGTCCAGGCTCAAATCAAGCATTGGGTTGACCCTCGCATCTTCGCTGCTTCAGGGCGGCGTGGCGATTGCGCTGGTGGTGGTCGTCCTGTCGTTATTACGCCTTCCTGCTCGTCAGCTGCATATCAGCAGTTTCTGGCTGGAGAAGGGGAGTTATGCGCTGGTCGGTGTGCTGGGTCTGCTCTTGTGCTGGCGGGCACTGAAAAAACTGAGGGCTTTGCTGCACAAACCCCAGTTCAGAGCTTTTACGCCGCACCATGAACACACTGCAAACTGCGGCTGTGGACATCAGCATCTGCCGACGCAGGCGCAGCTGCAGAACGGTGATGACTGGCGAGCGCGGCTGATGGTTGTGCTCTCAATGGGCATGCGTCCGTGTTCAGGGGCAATCATGGTGCTGCTGTTCAGTAAGGTGATGGGGGTATTTGGCTGGGGAATGCTCTCGGCATTGGCCATGGCGGCCGGGACGTCACTCACGATTTCGTCACTGGCACTGCTGGTGCACAGTTTCCGTCAACTGGCGGTCAAACTCAGCGGCAATAAAACGCCGGTGCTGTGGCGGCAGGTCGGATGGACAACGCTCGCGCTGGCGGGCGGGATGATTCTGCTGGTGGCTGCGGTAACGATGTGGATGAGCGCGGTGCCGGTGGGAAGGGGATTAAGGCCGTTTTAGTCAGGTGCAGCATGGTGCCCTCTCCCGCCGGGAGAGGGCACCGCAGGCTGGATTAACGCTTCAGCGCGTCGCTCAGCTCATCACGCATGTTTGCCAGCATGGCTTTAACAACACGTGGGTTACCTGCAACGATGTTGCCGGTCGTCAGATGGTTGTGGCCGCCGGTGAAATCGCAAACAATGGCGCCTGATTCACGCGCGATCAGCTCGCCCGCTGCAAAATCCCACGGCTTCAGTGACAGCTCAAAGTAACCGTCAACGCGACCGGTAGCCACATAGGCCAGGTCCAGCGCGGCAGAACCGGTGCGACGGAAGTCCGCGCATTCGGTGAACAGTTTGCCCAGGATATTCATGTAAGTGGTTGCGTGCTGCTTCGCCTTGAACGGGAAGCCGGTCGCCAGAATGGTACCGTCGAGGTCGCGTGCATTGCTGCAGCGCAGACGGTAGCCGTTCAGCTGCGCGCCCTGACCGCGGGTCGCGGTGAACAGTTCGTTACGCATTGGATCGTAAACCACGGCGACTTCAGTACGGCCTTTAATGCGTACTGCGATAGACACGGAGAAGTGTGGCAGACGTTTGACGAAGTTGGTGGTGCCATCCAGTGGATCGATAACCCATTGAACATCCTGATCGGTACCTTCAAGTTCACCGCTTTCTTCGGTGATGATGGTGTGCTGCGGGTAAGATTTGCGGATGGTATCGATAATAATCGCTTCAGCGGCTTTATCGACGTTGGTTACGAAATCATTGCTGCCTTTCTGGCTGGTTTCAACAGAATCTGGCGTTTCGTAGTGTTTGGCAATTACATTACCCGCCTTGCGCGCTGCGCGCACGGCGATGGTCAGCATCGGATGCATCGGTCTCTCTCACTGGATGTTAAAGAACGGGAAAATCGGCGCAGAGTATAGCAGCGAGATCGGAATATGTCTCTCGTTTATGATAATATGGCCGAATATTCTTCAGACACAGAATCCAGACATTAAAACTATGCTGCAAAACATTCGAATCGTGCTGGTCGAAACATCGCACACTGGCAATATGGGCTCCGTAGCCCGCGCTATGAAAACCATGGGCTTAACGAACCTGTGGCTGGTTAACCCACTGGTGAAACCCGACTCACAGGCTATCGCTCTGGCTGCGGGCGCCAGCGATGTCATTGGTAACGCGCAGATCGTGGATACTCTGGACGAAGCCCTGGCAGGGTGCAGTCTGGTGGTTGGGACCAGCGCCCGCTCCCGTACACTGCCGTGGCCGATGCTGGATCCGCGTGAATGCGGTCTGAAAAGCGTCTCTGAAGCCGAACAGGCTCCTGTAGCGCTGGTGTTTGGCCGTGAACGCGTGGGCCTGACCAACGATGAACTGCAGAAATGCCATTACCACGTGGCCATTGCTGCTAACCCGGAATACAGCTCCCTGAACCTGGCAATGGCCGTTCAGGTGATTGCCTATGAAGTGCGTATGGCGTGGCTGGCGACGCAGGAAAAAGCAACGGCAGAGCCGCAGGAAGAGGCCGTCTACCCGCTGGTGGACGATCTGGAGCGCTTCTATGGTCACCTGGAGCAGACCCTGCTCTCTACCGGTTTCATCCGTGAAGGTCACCCGGGGCAGGTAATGAACAAGCTGCGCCGCCTGTTTACCCGTGCACGTCCGGAAAGCCAGGAACTGAACATTCTGCGCGGGATTCTGGCGTCGATTGAGCAAAAGAATAAAGAGTAGTGCCCATCCTGGTGATACGGCACGGAAGGTTAAATACCTGACTAAAACAGTCAAGTAAATAGTTGACCATTTTAGTCAGGAATGTCAGACTTGGCCCTGCTATGCAATACCCCCATTTTACTATAAAAAACCCCGGGCAGGGGCGAGTTTGAGGTTAAGTAAGACATGAGACTGACATCTAAAGGGCGTTATGCCGTGACCGCGATGCTGGACGTTGCGCTCAACTCCGAAGCGGGCCCGGTTCCGTTGGCTGATATTTCTGAACGACAAGGGATCTCCCTCTCCTATCTGGAACAGCTGTTCTCCAGACTGCGTAAAAATGGACTGGTTTCCAGCGTTCGTGGCCCAGGCGGCGGTTATCTGCTGGGTAAAGACGCGGGCAGTATTGCAGTTGGCGAAGTGATCAGTGCCGTTGACGAATCCGTTGATGCGACCCGTTGCCAGGGTAAAGGAGGCTGCCAGGGCGGCGATAAGTGCCTGACCCACGCGCTGTGGCGCGACCTGAGCGATCGTCTGACCGGCTTCCTGAACAACATCACCTTAGGTGAGCTGGTAAATAACCAGGAAGTTCTGGATGTCTCTGGCCGTCAGCACAGCCAGGACTCCCAACGCAGCACCCGCGGGCAGGACGCGATCGACGTCAAATTACGCGCGTAATAAAAAGATAAGTATTTCAGAATCAGGCCGGAGCGTTCGCTCGCTCCGTGTACTCGGTCGTACATCCAGCCGGTTGCCTGATTCCTTGCATTGAAGCGATGTACGGAGTTTATAGAGCAATGAAATTACCGATTTATCTCGACTACTCCGCAACCACGCCGGTGGACCCGCGTGTTGCCGAGAAAATGATGCAGTGTCTGACCCTGGACGGAAACTTTGGTAACCCAGCTTCCCGTTCACACCGTTTTGGCTGGCATGCTGAAGAGGCGGTAGATATCGCCCGTAATCAGATTGCTGACCTGGTGGGTGCCGACCCGCGTGAGATTGTATTCACCTCCGGTGCGACCGAATCCGATAACCTGGCGATCAAAGGTGCGGCCAACTTTTATCAGAAAAAAGGCAAGCACATCATCACCAGCAAAACCGAACACAAAGCCGTGCTGGACACCTGCCGTCAGCTCGAGCGTGAAGGTTTCGACGTGACTTACCTGGCACCACAGAGCAACGGTATCATCGACCTGATAGAGCTCGAAGCGGCCATGCGTGATGACACCATTCTGGTCTCCATCATGCACGTAAACAACGAAATCGGCGTTGTGCAAGATATCGCGACCATCGGCGAAATGTGCCGTGCGCGCGGCATCATCTACCATGTGGACGCCACCCAGAGCGTGGGCAAACTGCCTATCGATCTGAGCCAGCTGAAAGTGGACCTGATGTCCTTCTCCGGCCACAAAATCTATGGCCCGAAAGGTATTGGTGCACTGTACGTTCGTCGTAAACCGCGTATCCGCATCGAAGCACAGATGCACGGTGGCGGTCACGAGCGTGGTATGCGTTCCGGTACGCTGCCTGTTCACCAGATCGTGGGTATGGGCGAAGCTTACCGTATTGCGAAAGAAGAGATGGAAACCGAGATGGCGCGCCTGCGCACGCTGCGTAACCGTCTGTGGGATGGCGTGAAAGATATGGAAGAAGTGTATCTGAACGGCGATCTCGAACAGGGCGCACCAAACATTCTCAACGTCAGCTTCAACTATGTTGAAGGTGAATCGCTGATTATGGCGCTGAAAGACCTGGCGGTTTCTTCCGGTTCTGCCTGTACGTCTGCAAGCCTGGAGCCATCCTATGTGCTGCGCGCACTGGGCATGACTGACGAGCTGGCACACAGCTCTATCCGTTTCTCTTTAGGTCGTTTCACTACCGAAGAAGAGATTGACTACACCATCAAGCTGGTTCGCAACTCCATCGGTCGTCTGCGTGACCTTTCTCCACTGTGGGAAATGTTCAAGCAGGGCGTGGATCTGAACAGCATTGAATGGTCACATCACTAATCGGTACATAAGGAGAATTCAACATGGCATACAGCGAAAAAGTTATTGATCATTACGAGAACCCGCGCAACGTTGGCTCTTTTGACAACAGCGACGAAAGCGTAGGTAGCGGTATGGTCGGTGCGCCAGCGTGTGGCGACGTGATGAAGCTGCAGATTAAAGTCAACAATGAAGGTATCATTGAAGACGCGCGCTTCAAGACCTACGGCTGCGGTTCTGCTATCGCCTCCAGCTCCCTGGTCACCGAATGGGTGAAGGGCAAGTCTCTGGACGAAGCACAGGCAATCAAGAACACGGATATTGCTGAAGAACTCGAACTGCCACCCGTGAAAATTCACTGTTCTATCCTGGCAGAAGACGCGATCAAAGCCGCCATTGCGGATTACAAAAGCAAACGTGAAGCAAAATAATTGAGGTTTGAGTATGTCGATTACCCTTAGCGACAGCGCTGCCGCGCGAGTAAGCTCTTTTCTGGCGAACCGTGGTAAAGGCTTTGGCCTGCGACTGGGCGTACGTACCTCCGGCTGTTCTGGTATGGCTTACGTACTGGAGTTTGTTGACGAACCGGCGTCTGATGACACCGTGTTTGAAGACAAGGGCGTGAAGGTGGTGGTCGATGGCAAAAGCCTGCAATTCCTCAATGGCACTCAGCTGGACTTTGTAAAAGAAGGCCTGAACGAAGGGTTCAAATTCACGAACCCGAACGTCAAAGACGAGTGTGGTTGCGGCGAAAGCTTCCACGTTTAACCGCGCGTCATCCGAAACCCCACCGCAGGACTCCTGTGCGTGGGGTTTGTTCTAACAGGCTACCCCTGAGATTGTTATGGATTACTTCACTCTCTTCGGACTACCCGCTCAATACCCGGTTGATCTGCAGGCGCTGACGATCCGCTTCCAGGATCTGCAGCGTCAGTATCATCCGGATAAATTCGCCAGTGGTACTCAGTCAGAGCAATTGGCTGCGGTATCGCAATCTGCGACCATCAATCAGGCCTGGCAGACGCTGCGCCATCCACTGTCTCGCGCTGAGTATCTGCTCTCGCTTCATGGCTTTGATCTGGCGAGTGAACAGCACACCGTACGTGATACGGCGTTTTTGATGGAACAGCTGGAACTGCGTGAAGAGCTGGATGAGATTGAACAGGCCAAAGATGAAGCGCGTCTGGAAAGCTTCATCAAGCGCGTAAAAGGCATGTTCGATACCCGCCATCAACTGATGGTGGAGCAACTGAACAACGAGACCTGGGATGTGGCGGCAGACACTGTGCGCAAACTCCGTTTTCTCGATAAACTGCGAAGCAGTGCTGAACAACTCGAAGAAAAGCTGCTCGATTTTTAATTTCGGAAGCAATTATGGCCTTATTACAAATTAGTGAGCCTGGCTTAAGTGCCGCACCGCACCAGCGTCGTCTGGCGGTAGGTATTGATCTGGGCACCACCAATTCTCTCGTGGCGACCGTGCGAAGCGGCCAGGCGGAAACGCTGGCTGACGAGCAGGGCCGTCATCTGCTGCCTTCCGTGGTCCACTACCAACAGCAGGGCCACGCGGTTGGCTACGACGCACGCGCGAACGCCGCGCGCGATCCGGCGAACACCATCAGTTCCGTAAAACGCATGATGGGCCGCTCCCTCGCCGATATTCAGACCCGTTATCCGCATTTGCCGTATCAGCTGCAGGCCAGTGAAAACGGCCTGCCAATGATTGCCACGACAGCGGGGCTGCTGAACCCGATCCGCGTTTCTGCTGATATCCTCAAAGCGCTGGCGGCGCGTGCTACGGCAACGCTCGGCGGCGATCTCGATGGCGTGGTCATTACCGTTCCGGCCTACTTTGATGATGCACAGCGTCAGGGCACCAAAGACGCGGCGCGTCTGGCGGGACTGCACGTTCTGCGCCTGCTGAACGAACCGACGGCGGCCGCCATTGCCTACGGCCTGGACTCCGGTCAGGAAGGGGTGATTGCGGTTTATGATCTGGGTGGCGGGACCTTTGATATCTCTATCCTGCGCTTAAGCCGTGGGGTGTTTGAAGTGCTGGCTACCGGCGGTGATTCTGCGCTGGGTGGCGATGACTTCGACCATCTGCTCGCTGATTTCATTCGCGAGCAGGCGGGTATCCCCGATCGCAGCGATGCACGCGTGCAGCGTGAACTGCTGGACGTGGCCATCGACGCGAAAATCGCGCTGAGCGATGCGCAGTCTGTCACCGTCAACGTGGCGGGCTGGCAGGGGGAAATCACCCGGGAACAGTTTAACGACCTGATCGCGCCTTTGGTGAAACGCACCCTGCTGGCCTGCCGTCGCGCACTGAAAGATGCGGGCGTTGAGGCTGACGAGGTGCTGGAAGTGGTCATGGTTGGCGGCTCCACGCGCGTACCGCTGGTGCGTGAACGGGTGGGTGAATTCTTTGGCCGCACGCCGCTGACGTCCATCGACCCGGATAAAGTGGTTGCCGTGGGCGCGGCTATCCAGGCGGATATTCTGGTCGGCAACAAGCCGGACAGCGAGATGTTGCTGCTGGATGTTATTCCGCTCTCCCTGGGTTTAGAAACCATGGGGGGACTGGTGGAGAAAGTCATTCCGCGTAACACCACCATTCCGGTGGCGCGTGCACAGGAATTCACCACCTTCAAAGACGGCCAGACCGCGATGTCCATCCATGTGATGCAGGGCGAGCGCGAGCTGGTGCAGGACTGTCGTTCACTGGCGCGCTTTGCGCTGCGCGGTATTCCTGCGCTGCCTGCGGGCGGTGCGCATATTCGCGTTACCTTCCAGGTGGATGCGGACGGCCTGCTGAGCGTCACGGCGATGGAGAAATCCACCGGCGTTGAGTCGTCTATCCAGGTGAAGCCGTCCTACGGCCTGACCGATGGTGAGATCGCCTCCATGATTCAGGATTCAATGAGCTACGCCGAACAGGATGTGAAGGCGCGTATGCTGGCAGAACAGAAAGTTGAAGCCGCACGCGTGCTGGAAAGTCTGAACGGTGCGCTCGCTGCCGACGCCGCGCTGTTAAGCGCCGCTGAGCGTCAGGTGATTGACGAGGCTGCCGCGCGCTTAAGCGCAGTGGCCGAAGGCAATGATGCTGATGCAATAGAAGAAGCCATTAAAAACGTTGATAAACAAACCCAGGACTTTGCTGCTCGCCGCATGGACAAATCTGTCCGCGTCGCGCTGAAAGGCCAGTCCGTGGACGAGGTTTAATATGCCAAAGATTGTTATTTTGCCTCATGCGGACCTCTGTCCGGATGGTGCTGTTCTGGAAGCGAAGACCGGTGAGACCATTCTCGATGTTGCCCTGCGTAACGGTATCGAAGTGGAACACGCCTGTGAAAAATCCTGTGCCTGCACAACCTGCCACTGCATCGTGCGTGAAGGTTTTGACTCTCTGGCCGAGAGCACCGAAGATGAAGACGACATGCTGGATAAAGCATGGGGTCTGGAGCCAGACAGCCGTTTGAGCTGCCAGGCTCTGGTGACCGATGAAGATCTGGTCGTGGAATTCCCACGCTACACCATCAACCACGCACGCGAGCACTGATATGGGACTGAAGTGGACTGACAGCCGTGAAATCGGCGAAGCGCTCTACGACGCTAACCCGGATCTCGATCCTAAAACCGTACGCTTCACCGATATGCATCAGTGGATCTGCGATTTAGACGATTTTGACGACGATCCAAACGCATCCAATGAAAAAATTCTGGAGGCGATTCTGTTAGTCTGGTTAGATGAAGCAGAATAAATCACCTTACGGGCTGCCTTCAGGCGGCCCGTTTGCTAATAAGGATAAATAAAATGACCGAAGCGATGAAGATTACGATCTCGAATCAGCCTGCTGACGCGCGCTGGGGCGAGAAAGCCACCTACAGTATCAACAACGACGGTATTACCCTGCATCTGACTGGCAACGATGATTTGGGTCTGATCCAGCGCGCGGCGCGCAAAATTGATGGTCTGGGCATTAAACATGTCACCCTGGACGGCGAAGGCTGGGATATCGACCGCAGCTGGGCATTCTGGGCAGGTTACAAAGGACCGAAAGGCAGCCGTAAAATCGAGTGGGCGACGCTCGACGAAGCGGGTCAGAAAGAGCTGGAAAGCCGTCTGACCATTATCGACTGGGTGCGCGATACCATTAACGCCCCGGCAGAAGAGCTGGGTCCTGAACAACTTGCGCAGCGCGCCGTTGACCTGCTGTGCGGCGTGGCCGGCGACAAAATGTCTTACCGCATCACCAAAGGTGAAGACCTGCGCGAGCAGAACTATATGGGGATCCACACCGTGGGTCGCGGTTCCGAGCGTCCTCCGGTATTGCTGGCGCTGGATTACAACCCAACCGGTGATAAAGCAGCACCGGTATTTGCCTGCCTGGTCGGGAAAGGCATCACGTTCGATACCGGCGGTTACAGCCTGAAGCAGAGCGCGTTCATGGACTCCATGAAGTCCGATATGGGCGGCGCGGCAACCATCACCGGCGCGCTGGCGTTTGCCATTACGCGCGGTCTGAACAAGCGCGTGAAGCTTTACCTGTGCTGTGCGGACAACATGGTGAGCGGTAATGCCTTTAAGCTCGGCGACATCATTCGCTACCGTAACGGTAAAAACGTGGAAGTGATGAACACCGATGCGGAAGGTCGTCTGGTGCTGGCCGATGGTCTCATCGACGCGTCTGCGCAGAAGCCAGAGCTGATTATCGACATGGCGACCCTGACCGGTGCGGCGAAAACCGCGCTGGGCAACGACTACCATGCGCTGTTCAGCTTTGACGACAAACTGGCAGCTCGCCTGCTGGCAAGCGCGGCCGCGGAGAACGAACCGTTCTGGCGTCTGCCGCTGGCCGAATTCCACCGCAGCCAGCTGCCGTCTAACTTCGCCGAACTGAACAACACCGCGAGCGCAGCCTATCCGGCGGGTGCGAGCACGGCGGCCGGCTTCCTGTCTCACTTCGTTGAGAACTATCACGAGGGCTGGCTGCACATCGACTGCTCCGCAACCTACCGTAAAGCGGCCGTTGAGCAGTGGTCTGCAGGGGCAACGGGACTGGGCGTGCGTACTATCGCGAACCTGCTGACTGCCGAGTAATTATCTTTGTCCGGCGGCGCTGTGCTTGTCCGGGCCTACGGTTTTGTAGGCCTGTTAGCCTTGCGCCAGCCGACATTATGTTGAAGTAGCAAAACTATGTCTGAAACGAAAAACGAATTAGAAACTCTGCTGGAACAGGCGGCGACCGAGCCCGCCCACCGTCCGGCATTTTTCCGCACGTTGCTGGAGTCCACCGTCTGGGTTCCGGGTACCGCAGCGGAAGGCGAACAGGTTGTTGAAGACAGCGCGCTGGACCTGCTCCACTGGGAGAAAGACGACGGCACTTCGGTGATCCCGTTCTTCACCTCGCTGGAAGCGCTGCAGCAGGCTGTTGAAGACGAGCAGGCGTTCGTGGTGATGCCGGTGCGCACTCTGTTCGAAATGACGCTGGGCCAGACCTTGTTCCTCAACGCCAAACTGCCAACCGGGAAAGAGTTCACCCCGCGTGAAATCAACCATCTGATTGGCGAGGAGGGCAACCCGCTCAGTACGCAGGAAGTGCTGGAAGGGGGCGAAACGCTGCTGTTGTCTGAAGTAGCCGAACCCCCTGCGCAGATGATTGATTCGCTGACCACGCTATTCAAAACCCTCAAACCCGTGAGGCGCGCGTTCCTCTGCTCAGTTAAAGAGAGCACGGATGAACAGCCGGTACTGCTGATTGGCATTGAAGCAGACGGCGATATCGAGGAGATTATTCAGGCTGCGGGCAGTGTTGCCACCGATACGCTGCCGGGTGATGAGCCGATCGATATCTGTCAGGTGAAGAAGGATGAGAAGGGCATCAGCCACTTTATTACCGAGCACATCACGCCGTTTTACGAGCGTCGCTGGGGCGGATTCCTGCGCGATCTCAAAACCACCCGCATTATCTGATTACGCGGGGTGATTTTTCACCCCGTCGCTTCCAGCAGCAGTAAATCCATCAGCAGGACCAGATTCGACTCAAACGACGTCACGCCAGCGGCTTCTGCGGCGTAATGTACCGCCTCGTCATATAAGGCAAAGTGCAAATCTGCCATTCCCGCCAGCGTATTGGCCGAAGCGCGCGTAAAAGCCACGACCGTCATCCCCACGTTTTTAGCGATTCGCGCTTTATCCAGCACCTGTTCGGTTTCCCCGCTGCGTGAGACGGCGATAAACACCTGATACCGCGCAGCGTTGCTGAGGAAAATGTTCCGGCTATCCCCCGGCCCGGAAATAAACGCCGTTTTGCCCAACACCTGCAATTTCTTGGTGAGGTACTCGGCGAAGAGATAAGAGAAGCCGGCGCCATAAAGAAAGAAGCTCTCTTTCTGGCGCAGCAACGTCGAAAATTGCGCGCGCTTCTCCTGCGTTACCCACTGAAAGGTTTGCTGATAGTTCGCGATAAATTGACTGAAAAGCGCCGGCAGTTCCGGGCGCTGTTGTGCTTGCGCGGCGATATACGGCGTCTCGGTTAACAGCTGTTTGCAGTGCCAGATAAATTCACTGAAACCGCTGAAGCCTAATTTCTGACACAAACGCATAATGGTAGCGGTTGAGACGAACGTCGCCTGCGCCAGTTCGCGCACCGTAATATTGCCCACCAGCAGAGGATGCTCTGTGAGGTGGGCCAGCACGCGATATTCCGCGCGGGTCAGTGACGCCCCGCGCGTTAACAGCGTGGCCAGACGGTTATCCATTATTTGGCCGGTTCAACGGGCAAATCGTCTCGTGCACCCCATTCACTCCAGGCGCCATCATAGAGCGTCACGTCGTTTACACCGAGTGTGGCGAGCGCCAGAATCACCACGCAGGCCGTGACGCCGGACCCGCAACTGGCAATAACGGGACGATGCACATCCACGCCCTGACGATCAAAAATGGCGCGCAGCTCATCGGTCGTTTTTAATTCACCTTCAAACACCAGATCGCCCCACGGCACATTCAACGCGCCGGGAATATGGCCGCGCTTCAGCCCCGGACGCGGTTCATCCGCCTGGGCGTTAAAGCGCGCTGCAGGGCGGGCATCGACAATTTGCGCCGTTTTTTCATGGCTGACCACCAGCACGTCGGTCAGACGTTTTACCTGATGCGCATCAAACGTCGCGTCGAACTCGCCTTCCGGCAGCGTCACGTCGCCTTGCTGCAATGGCAGTTCATCACGCTTCCAGCCCGCGAGGCCGCCTGCAAGAATTGAGACTTTCTCCACGCCAAAGTTTTTTAGCATCCACCAGGCGCGCGGTGCGGAGAAGAGGTTACCTTCATCGTAAACCACGAGGTGTTTGTCACGATTAACGCCAAGTTCGCGCATCGCCACGGAGAACGCTTCCGGGCGCGGCAGCATGTGCGGGAGAGGGGAGTTATGGTCGGACAGGGCTTCAATATCAAAAAATACCGCGCCCGGCAAATGCCCTGCGCGGTATTCTGCGACCATATCGCGAAGGTGTTCCTGCCCGGCAGGTGCCATACGCGCGTCAATAATCTGTACTTCCGGATCGTCACCGTGCTCAATCAGCCAGTCGGCGGCGACAAAATATGAGGTGGACATGGGTTGCCTCCATTCTTTTCCGTAAAAAAGGATTGTCGGTGTTTTTTCTGACACCGACAAGCAAACCACGTTCAACTCGCGAGCACGACCCTATTTTTTCGCCGCTTCACCGTTCTGCCAGGCTTTTTGCAGCGCAGGCCAGTAGTCACGGTTGGCGTCAATCATGTCATCGAGAATCGCTTTTGCGTGCTCCATGGTGGGCACGGTGCGGTTCAGGGTGAACGCCTGCAGTGCTTTTTCGTAGCTGCCTTCAATGGTCGCTTCCACCAGCAACTGTTCAGAGGCGAGCTGCTGCTGTAGCAGCGTCTGATGGAACAGCGGGACCCGACCCACGCGGATAGGCTCTGGCCCTTCAGAGGTGATGTAGGCCGGGACTTCCACCACCGCGTCGTACGGCAGATTGGTTATCGCCCCGCGGTTTTCCACCATTACCAGATGGCGCTGACGCAGGTTAAATGCCAGCGAGCAGGCGACATCGACAATAAACTCGCCGTGGACGCCCACGTGGAAGGCATCCGGTAAAATCCCGGTACGCTTATACTCTTCTGCGGCGGCAAACAGCTTTTTCTCACGCCCGTTCATCACTTCGTTCGCGCGGGTATAGTCCGGGTTCTGATGCTCCACAATCTGGTTTGGCATCAGGTAGTACTGCAGATAGGGGTTTGGCAGATATTCCGGGAAGTTATCCATGATGGGCTTGATGTTGCGCCAGGTTTTCACCCACGACGGATCCGAGTGCTGCGGGTCGGTTTTGGCCGCATCTTCCGTCAGCAGGCCGAACCTCGCGATATGCCGACGCAGTTCCGGCAGCTTGTCCTCGCCGTCCACCCGCACGCGGGTAAACCAGCCGAAGTGGTTCAGACCAAAGTAGTCCACCTCCAGCTTGTGGCGGTCCACACCCAAAATGGCCCCCATGTTACGCATCGCCGCCACTGGCATATCGCAGATATTAAGCACGCGGGCGTCCGGTCGCAGGCGGCGCACCCCTTCCGCAACGATCGCTGCCGGGTTGGAATAGTTCACGATCCAGGCTTTTTCATGCGCGTAGCGATCCACCAGATCGATCAGCTCGACCATCGGCAGGATCGTGCGCAGGCCGTATGCCAGCCCGCCAGGACCGCAGGTTTCCTGGCCCACCACGCCGTGGCGCAGCGGGATCTTCTCATCCTGCTCACGCATTCTGTACTGGCCGACACGCATCTGGGCGAAGACAAAGTGCGCCCCGCTGAACGCGACTTCCGGGTCTGTGGTCACGGTGAAGGTAATGCTCTGGCTATGGTCGCGAATGACCTTCTCCACCACCGGTGCAATGGTGTTCTGGCGTGCTTCGTCGATATCGTAGAGGCGAATCTCGGCCAGCGGGAAGTCCTGCAGGCGTACCATCAGGCTTTTCACGATACCTGGCGTATAGGTGCTGCCGCCACCGGCAATCGACAGAATAAAAGGGGGTGTAAACATCTTTAGCTCCTCTCAGAGAAACGTCTCAACGGCTTCTCGCATTTTTTTGACATGCAGCCCGTAGACCACCTGAACGTTGTTACCTTGTTTGATAATCCCTTTCGCGCCGGTCGCTTTCAGGCGCGGCTCGTCGATGATGGAGACATCCTTCACCGTGACGCGTAAGCGGGTGTAGCAGTTATCCACTACCTCAATGTTTTCCCGGCCTCCCAGCCCCACCACGATGGATTCACCCAGCCCGTCATTGTTCCCCTTCGCCTGATACTCCTGTTTGCTGTACAGGCGCGTCTCCTGATCGTCATCCTCGCGTCCCGGCGTCTTCATGTTGAAGCGCAGGATCAGGAAGCGGAACACCACAAAATAGAGCGCGAACATGATGAGCCCGACCACGATGTACATCGGCCAGTTGGACTTCTCCGTGCCGAGCGGCAGGTTATAAAGAATAAAATCGATAATTCCGTTAGCGCCGATGGCATGAACACCGAACAGGGAGAAAAGCATCATGCCGATGCCGGTCAGCACCGCATGTACCACAAACAGCAGCGGAGCGACGAACAGGAACGAAAACTCAATCGGCTCGGTAACGCCCACCAGCAGAGAGGTTAACGCTGCCGGGATCAGGATGGCTTTGGCTGCCGCTTTGCGCTCCGGCCTGGCGGTCATGTACATCGCCAGCGCCGCCGCGGGCAGGCCAAACATTTTGCTGATGCCGCGCGCGTCCCACACTACCGTGCTGCTCAACTGCTTCACTTCCGGGCAAGCCATTTCGGCGAAATAGATATTGCGTGCGCCCTGATAAACCGTGCCGCATACCTCTTGCGTACCCCCAAGTTCGGTATACAGGAAGGGGGTATAGACCAGATGATGCAGGCCGGTCGGCACCAGAATGCGTTCCAGGAAGCCGTAAATGGCCACCCCAAAAGGCCCGGAACCTTTGATCGCCAGCGCCAGTGCGCTGATGCCATGCTGGGCAAATGGCCACAGTTCGCTCATCACGACGCCGAGCAGCATTGAGACAGGAAGCATGACGATGGCGACGAAACAGTGGCCGGAATAGATGGCCATCGCGCCGTTAAACTGTACGCCGGAGTACTTGTTGTACAAGTATCCGGACAGCGCCCCTGTCAGGATCCCGGCGAAAACGCCCATCTCCAGCACCTGCACGCCCAGCACCATACTTTGCCCGGCGGCTTTCATCTGGTCAGCGGGGGCCAGTTCGCCCTGGAGCTGCAGCGTAACGTTCATCGCGTTAATGAAAACAACAAAGGTCACCAGGCCAATCAGGGCCGCATAGCCTTTATCACGCGTGGCCAGGCCAATCGGTATCCCGACGGCAAACACCAGCGCCAGGTTAACCAGTACTGACACGGCCGATTTCGCGATAAGCTGACCAACATGCTGAATCAGCGGATGGCCGAGAAACGGCACATACTCTGCGAGGTTACCGTTCCCCAGGACGTTACCGAATGCGATAAAAAGACCGACGATCGGTAAGATAAGTACCGGTCCGTACAACGATTTTCCGAAATTTTGTAGGGCGTTCACGGCTCGTTTCATGACTGTCTCTCTTAGTGAACCGCGCACTCGGGGTGCGTCTTGAGCTTAAAGCTAGCAGGCTAAAGGCGAGGTAATCCAGCTATCTTATTGTTTTAAAAACAAATGACGTAAAAGGTAACATGTGACGTTTGCGACTGTGATCGGCATAGCAGTGCCTGAGTAAAGGCGTCGTCGCTCTGCGAGGTGCTTTCCAGATTCTAAAATTAGACTTTTTGTATTAATGAAACTTGCGGATAATACTTATCCGGAAGACGACCAACAGGCTCCATGGGCCAGGGACAAAGGATGACACCGTTTCGCTTAGCCGCGATTTCTCTCGCGCTGCTTACCACATTTTCGCTTGTCGGCTGTGATAACAGCGACGATAACTCTCAGGTTGCGGCTCCCGCAGCATCCACAGCAACGACACCGAAAGCACCGGAAAAGCCGGACGCTGAAAAGCTGGCAACGCTGGCGGCACAGAGTCAGGGCAAAGCGCTCACCCTGCTGGATACCTCAGAGGTGCAGCTTGATGGCGCGGCCACGCTGGTGCTGACCTTCTCTGTTCCGCTTAATCCCGATCAGGATTTCGCCAAAACAGTGCATGTGGTGGATAAAAAAAGCGGCAAGGTTGACGGGGCGTGGGAACTCGCACCTAACCTGAAAGAGCTACGCCTGCGCCATCTGGAGCCCAACCGCAATCTGGTTGTCACCGTTGAACGTGATCTGCAGGCGCTGAACAAAGCGACATTTGGTATCGATTACGAAAAAGCCCTGACCACCCGGGATGTTGAACCGACGGTCGGTTTTGCCAGCCGTGGCTCGCTGCTGCCGGGCAAGGTGGTGGAAGGTCTGCCGGTAATGGCGCTCAACGTCAACAATGTTGACGTGAATTTCTACCGCGTGAAGCCTGAATCCCTGGCCTCCTTTGTCAGCCAGTGGGAGTACCGTAACTCCCTGACCAACTGGGAGTCCGATAATCTGCTCAAAATGGCGGACCTGGTGTATACCGGCCGGTTTGACCTCAATCCGGCACGCAACACCCGTGAAAAACTGCTGTTGCCGCTGCGGGATATTAAGCCGCTCCAGCAGTCAGGCGTGTACATCGCGGTCATGAATCAGGCCGGGCACTATAACTACAGCAATGCCGCAACCCTCTTTACCTTAAGTGATATTGGGTTGTCCGCTCACCGTTATCATAACCGTCTGGATATTTTCACCCAGAGCCTGGAAGATGGCGCGGCGCAATCCGGCGTTACCGTCACCCTGTTGAATGATAAAGGGCAGACGCTTGCCGAAGCGAACAGCGATGCTGACGGCCACGCAAAGCTTGAGACTGACAAAGAAGCCGCGCTGATTCTGGCCAGCAAAGACGGACAGACCACGCTGCTTGACCTCAAGCTTCCGGCCCTCGATCTGGCGGAGTTTGATATCGCAGGTAGCCCAGGCTACAGCAAGCAATTCTTTATGTTTGGCCCGCGCGATCTCTATCGCCCTGGCGAAACGGTGATCCTCAATGGTTTGCTGCGCGACAGCGACGGTAAACCGCTTCCTGCCCAGCCGGTTAAACTCGACGTACTGCGCCCGGACGGACAGGTGGCGCGCACGGTTGTCGTCCAGCCTGAGAACGGCCTCTATCGCTTCAATTATTCCCTGGACGGCGGGGCGCAGACCGGTATGTGGCATATCCGCGCCAATACCGGCGATAACCAACAGCGCCTGTGGGATTTCCACGTTGAAGATTTTATGCCGGAGCGTATGGCGCTTAATCTGACGGGACAAAAAGCGCCGTTTTCCACCGAGGATAACGTCGACTTTAACATTGCGGGTTATTACCTGTATGGCGCACCTGCCAACGGAAATTCCCTGCAAGGCCAGCTTTTCCTGCGACCGCTGCGCGAAGCCGTCGCTGCACTGCCGGGCTTCCAGTTCGGTGATATCGCCGAAGAGAACCTGAGCCGCAGCCTGGATGAAGTTCAGCTAACCCTTGATGAACAAGGGCGCGGACAGGTCTCGACCGAAAGCCAGTGGAAAGAGGCGCATTCACCGCTGCAGCTGATCCTGCAGGCCAGCCTTCTGGAGTCGGGCGGTCGCCCGGTGACGCGCCGTGCTGAGCAGGCCATCTGGCCGGCGGCCGAGCTGCCGGGTATCCGTCCTCAGTTTGCCAGTAAGGCCGTTTATGACTACCGCACTGACACCACCGTCAACCAGCCGATCGTGGATGAAAACGGCAATGCCAGCTTTGATATCGTCTATGCCGATGCCAGCGGGGCAAAAAAGGCGGTTTCCGGGTTACAGGTTCGCCTGATCCGTGAGCGCCGTGACTACTACTGGAACTGGTCAGAGAGCGATGGCTGGCAGTCACAGTTTGATCAGAAAGACCTGGTGGAGGGCGAGCAGGAGCTGACCCTCAAGGCCGATGAAACCGGTAAAGTGACCTTCCCGGTGGAGTGGGGCTCGTACCGTCTGGAGGTCAAAGCGCCGGACGATATGGTCAGCAGCGTGCGCTTCTGGGCCGGCTACAGCTGGCAGGATAATAGCGACGGCACCGGTGCCGCTCGCCCTGACCGTGTGACCATGAAACTGGACAAGCCTTCCTATCAGCCGGGAGATACCATCCAGCTGCATATCGCTGCTCCGGCGGCGGGTAAAGGCTATGCGATGATCGAGTCCAGCGAAGGGCCGCTGTGGTGGAAAGAGATCGACGTACCGGCCAACGGACTCGATCTCTCAATCCCGGTGGATAAGGCCTGGAAACGTCACGATCTCTATCTCAGCACGCTGGTGGTACGCCCTGGCGATAAATCCAAATCAGCGACGCCGAAACGTGCCGTCGGGTTACTGCATCTGCCGATGGGCGATGAGAATCGCCGCCTGAATGTCGCGCTGGAAAATCCGCAGAAAATGCGGCCAAACCAGACGCTGTCCGTGAAGGTGAAGGCCAGCGTCAAAGAAGGCGCCGTTCCGCAGAAAGTGAATGTGCTGATCTCGGCAGTGGACAGCGGCGTGTTGAACATCACCGATTACGTTACCCCGGATCCGTGGGAAGCGTTCTTCGGTCAGAAGCGCTACGGCGCGGATATCTACGATATTTATGGTCAGGTCATTGAAGGGCAGGGCCGCATGGCTGCACTGCGCTTTGGTGGTGACGGCGATGAGCTTAAGCGCGGCGGTAAACCACCGGTGAACCACGTGACTATCATTGCCCAGCAGGCGCAGCCGATCGAGCTCGATGCTAACGGTGAAGGGACCGTGACGCTGCCCATTGGAGACTTCAATGGCGAGCTGCGTCTGATGGCGCAGGCCTGGACGGAAGATGATTTCGGCAGCAGCGAAGGTAAAGTAATTGTCGCCGCCCCAATCATTACCGAACTGAACACGCCGCGCTTCCTGGCAAGTGGCGATACCTCACGCCTGACGCTGGATGTGACCAACCTGACGGACCAGCCGCAAACGCTGAACGTTGCTTTTACCGCTACCGGCAAGCTGTCGCTTGAGGGCGCACAGCCGCAGCCCGTGAAGTTACCGCCGGGCGCGCGCAGCACCCTGTTTATCCCGGTACGTGCGCTGGATGGCTACGGTGATGGTGAAGTGACCGCTCAGGTGACCGGCCTGCAGCTGCCGGGCGAGACTTTCGCTGCACAACAGAAGAGCTGGAAAATCGGCGTTCGTCCGGCATTCCCGGCGCAGACCGTTAACACCGGTGCCATGCTGAATCCTGGTGAGTCGTGGAGTGCACCGGCGCAGCACCTTAATGGCTTCTCTCCTGCCACGCTACAGGGACAATTGCTGCTGAGCGGGAAACCGCCTCTGAATCTGGCGCGCTATATTCGTGAGCTCCAGGCATACCCGTATGGCTGTCTGGAGCAAACTACCAGTGGTCTGTTCCCGTCGCTCTACACCAACGCGGCGCAGTTGACCGCGCTTGGCATCAAAGGGGATAAGGATGACAAGCGCCGTGCGGCCATTGATATCGGGATCTCTCGTCTGCTGCAAATGCAGCGTGATGACGGAGGTTTCGCGCTTTGGGATAAAAACGGTCCGGAGGAGTACTGGCTCACCGCCTATGTCACTGACTTCCTGGTTCGCGCAGGTGAGCAGGGCTACAGCGTGCCTGCTGAGGCGGTTAACAACGCCAACAGCCGCTTGCTGCGTTACCTGCAGGACCCGGGCATGATGTCCATCCGCTACAGCGATGATACCCAGGCCAGTAAATTTGCGGTGCAGGCCTATGCCGCGCTGGTGCTGGCTCGCCAGCAAAAAGCCCCGCTTGGTGCGTTGCGTGAAATCTGGGAACGTCACGGACAGGCCGCTTCCGGGCTGCCGCTGATGCAGTTGGGGATGGCGCTTAAATTGATGGGTGACGCACCGCGCAGCCAGCAGGCGCTGGGTCTGGCCATCAAAACGCCGCGTAACGACAGCAAAAACTGGATGGCCGATTATGGCAGTGCGCTTCGTGATAATGCGCTGATGCTTTCTCTGCTTGAGGAGTACAAGCTTCTGCCGGATGCGCAAAATACGCTGCTGAACGCCTTGTCGGAACAAGCTTTCAGCCAGCGCTGGCTCTCGACCCAGGAGAGTAACGCCCTGTTCCTGGCCGGACGCTCGCTGCAAACTTTGTCCGGCACATGGCAGGCCCAAACGTCTCTGGCGGATACCGCATCAGGCGGTGATAAAGCACTGGTACAGAACGTGAACGGCGACCAGCTTGGCGCGCTGCAGGTGACCAATACCGGTAGCACACCGCTGTGGGTACGCCTTGATAGCACCGGTTATCCGGCATCTGCACCTCAGCCATCGTCTAACGTGCTGCAGATTGAACGCCATATTCTGGCAACCGACGGCAGTACAAAGTCGCTCACGTCACTGAAGAGCGGCGAGCTGGTGCTGGTATGGCTTGAAGTGAAGGCCAGCCAGAACGTGCCGGATGCGCTGGTTGTCGATCTCCTCCCGGCGGGGCTGGAACTTGAAAACCAGAACCTGGCGAGCAGCAGCGCCAGCCTGCAGGATAGCGGCAGCGAAGTGCAGAACCTGCTCAGTCAGATGCAGCAGGCGGATATTCAGCATATGGAATTCCGCGACGATCGCTTTGTGGCGGCGGTGCCGGTTAACGAAGGGCAGCCGGTCACGCTGGTTTATCTGGCGCGCGCCGTGACGCCGGGAACCTATGAGGTGCCGGTCCCGATGGTGGAGTCCATGTATGTGCCGCAGTGGCGGGCAACAGGTGCGGCCAGTGACCCGCTGATTGTTGTACCGTAATATGCGGCTTGTACGTCTGATACGCTCCCGCTGGCTGTGGCTGGCGGGAGCGCTTCTCGTTTTATGGGGGCTGATCCTGGCCGCTGATCGCCTGTGGCCGTTGCCTCTGAAAGAGGTCAACCCCGCACGGGTGGTGGTGGACGAAAAGGGCACACCGCTCTGGCGTTTTGCTGACAGCGAAGGGATCTGGCGCTATCCGGTCACTCTCGAAGAGGTTTCTCCCCGCTATCTTGAAGCCTTGATCCAGTATGAAGATCGCTGGTTCTGGGACCATCCAGGCGTGAATCCGTTCTCTGTGCTGCGCGCCGCCTGGCAGGATCTTACCTCCGGGAGGGTTGTCTCAGGCGGCAGCACGCTCACCATGCAGGTGGCGCGCCTGCTGGATCCGCATCCGCGCACTTTTGGTGGCAAAATTCGTCAGCTCTGGCGAGCCATGCAGCTTGAGTGGCACCTCTCTAAGCGCGACATCCTCACGCTTTATCTTAACCGTGCCCCGTTTGGCGGTACGCTGCAGGGGATTGGTGCGGCAAGCTGGACCTATCTCGGCAAACCGCCTTCGCAACTCAGCTATTCCGAAGCGGCGCTGCTCGCCGTATTGCCGCAGGCGCCAAGCCGGTTGCGTCCTGACCGCTGGCCGGAACGTGCAGAAGCGGCACGCAACAAAGTGCTCGACCGGATGGTGACGCAGGGCGTCTGGTCGGCAAGCCAGGTTAAGGAGTCCCGTGAAGAAGCGGTATGGCTGGCGCCCCGGCAAATGCCGCAGCTGGCACCGCTCTTTTCGCGCATGATGCTCAGTAAAAGTCGCGATACTAAAATTGTGACTACCTTAGATGCGTCCCTGCAGAGGCAGCTTGAAGAACTGGCGATGAACTGGAAATCCCGCCTGCCAGCACGCAGTTCGCTGGCAATGATCGTCGTCGATCACACGGATATGAAAGTGCGTGGCTGGGTGGGATCGGTCGACATTAACGATGACACCCGGTTTAGCCATGTGGATATGGTGAATGCGATCCGATCGCCGGGATCGGTGCTCAAACCCTTTATCTACGGTATGGCGCTGGACGACGGTTTGATCCACCCGGCATCGCTGCTCCAGGATGTTCCAAGAAAAACGGGGGATTATCGCCCGGGTAATTTCGACAGTGGGTTTCATGGGCCGGTGAGTATGAGTGAAGCGCTGGTACGCTCTCTTAATCTGCCCGCCGTGCAGGTGCTCGAGGCATACGGACCAAAACGTTTTGCTGCGATGTTGAGTAATGCAGGTTTGCCGCTGATTTTACCTGCTGGCGCACAGCCGAATTTATCGCTGATCCTGGGGGGGGCAGGGGCGCGGCTGGCCGATATCACCGCGGCCTATAGCGCGTTCGCCCGACACGGTAAAGCGGGCCGGCTGCGCTTACAGCCAGGCGATCCCCTGTCAGAGCGGCCGTTGTTATCCCAGGGGGCGGCGTGGATCATTCGCCGTATTCTGGCCAATGAGGCGCAGCCACTGCCGGACAATGCGCTGCCTCAGGTGGTACCTCTGGCATGGAAAACGGGAACCAGCTATGGCTACCGTGACGCATGGGCGGTAGGGCTGAATGCCCGTTACGTTATTGGGATCTGGACCGGACGACCGGACGGCACGCCTGTGGCGGGTCAGTTTGGGTTTGCGAGCGCGGTACCTCTGCTTAACCAGGTGAATAATGTACTGCAGTCTGGTTCAACGCTCGATCAGGCGCGTCTGCCACGCGACCCGCGTCCTGACGGTGTGGGGCGCGGCGTCATCTGTTGGCCGGGCGGCCAGTCGCTGCCGGAAGGGAGCGAAAATTGCCGTCGTCGCCTGGCGACCTGGCTGCTGGACGGCAGCGAGCCGCCGACATTGCTTCTACCTGAACAGGAAGGTATTCGCGGGATCCGTTTCCCGGTCTGGCTGGATAAAGAGGGCAAACGCGTGGCGGCAGACTGCCCGGATGCGACCGAGAAAGTTCTGGATGTCTGGCCGCTGCCGCTGGAACCCTGGCTGCCTGCAGCCGAGCGGCGCTCAGCACGGATCCCTTCACCATCGGCTACCTGTCCGCCCTTGTCGCAGGACTCACCTGCACCGCTGATGTTGACTGGCGTGCGTGAAGGCGCGGTTATCAAGCGTCTGCCGGGGGAATCCCGCGTCTCGTTACCGCTACAGGCCACCGGCAATAGCGGTGAACGCTGGTGGTTTTTGAATGGCGAACCGCTGGCGTTGAAGAGCCGGGTTTACACCTTGCAGCTTGATAAATCAGGCGATTATCAGGTGCTGGTGATGGATGAAGCGGGGCAGGTGGCGACGGTGAATTTCATGCTGCAGTAGCGTTAAACGTCTCTTCTGCTGTGAGCTGTTGCTAATCTTCGTCTCATTTTAAAAAAATGTTACCTGAATCCATAGGCAATGGCGCTATTGCTCATTATAATCCGCGCCACACCATACTCAGGTATGAAAAACAACAGAACATTTACAGAGGTTATCATGGCTATTGAACGTACTTTTTCCATCATCAAACCAAACGCGGTGGCAAAAAACGTTATTGGCAGCATCTTTGCTCGCTTTGAATCAGCAGGGTTCAAAATCGTTGGCACCAAAATGCTGCACCTGACCGTTGAGCAGGCTCGCGGTTTCTACGCTGAGCACGAAGGTCGTCCATTCTTCGACGGTCTGGTTGAGTTCATGACTTCTGGCCCGATCGTTGTATCCGTACTGGAAGGCGAAAACGCAGTACAGCGTCACCGTGACCTGCTGGGTGCGACCAACCCGGATAACGCACTGGCTGGTACCCTGCGCGCTGACTATGCAGACAGCTTTACCGAGAACGGCACCCACGGTTCCGATTCTGTTGAATCTGCCGCTCGTGAAATCGCGTTCTTCTTCGCTGAAGGCGAAGTGTGTCCACGTACCCGTTAATTTAACGGTTTCGTTTACACATTATTTTCGTAAATGCCGCGTGCAGACGTGGCATCCCTGCGCCAGACTTTGTACAATGCAACGCCCCGGACGAGCAGACTGCTTTCCGGGGCGTTTCTTTTCAACCCTCCATGGGCCATAACGTGTAACAACGAGGCCGGAAAAAATTATGTCTGAATTAGTGAATACCTCCGAAGTCGCCATTCCTGCGGTTCCAAATAAAAATGGAAAAATTAACCTGCTGGATCTGAACCGTCAGCAGATGCGCGAGTTCTTTAAAGAGATGGGCGAGAAGCCGTTTCGTGCCGATCAGGTCATGAAATGGATGTACCACTATTGCAGCGACAACTTTGATGACATGACTGACATCAACAAAGTGCTGCGCAATAAGCTCAAAGAAGTGGCTGAAATCCGTGCACCAGAAGTGGTGGAGGAGCAGCGCTCTGCCGATGGCACCATCAAATGGGCGATTGCTGTTGGCGATCAGCGCGTTGAAACCGTCTACATCCCGGAAGAAGACCGCGCCACGCTGTGCGTCTCCTCTCAGGTGGGCTGTGCGCTGGAGTGCAAGTTCTGCTCAACCGCTCAACAGGGATTCAACCGTAACCTGCGCGTGTCTGAAATTATCGGCCAGGTGTGGCGTGCGGCGAAAATCGTCGGTGCGGCGAAAGTGACCGGGACCCGTCCAATCACCAACGTAGTGATGATGGGCATGGGCGAGCCACTGCTGAACCTGACCAACGTCGTTCCGGCGATGGAAATCATGCTGGATGACTTCGGCTTTGGTCTGTCCAAGCGTCGCGTAACGCTGTCGACATCAGGCGTAGTGCCTGCACTGGACAAGCTGGGCGACATGATTGACGTTGCGCTGGCGATCTCCCTGCATGCACCAAACGACGAAATCCGTGACGAAATTGTACCCATCAACAAAAAGTACAATATCGAAACTTTCCTCGCCGCCGTGCGTCGCTACCTGGAAAAATCCAACGCGAACCAGGGCCGCGTGACGATCGAGTATGTCATGCTCGATCATGTAAACGACGGTACCGAGCATGCGCATCAGCTGGCTGAACTGCTGAAAGATACGCCGTGCAAAATCAACCTGATTCCATGGAACCCGTTCCCGGGCGCGCCTTATGGCCGTAGCTCGAACAGCCGTATCGACCGTTTCTCCAAGGTGCTGATGGAGTATGGTTTCACCACTATCGTGCGTAAAACCCGTGGTGATGATATCGATGCTGCATGCGGACAGCTGGCAGGTGATGTGATTGACCGTACCAAACGTACCCTGCGTAAACGTATGCAGGGCGAGACGATTGCGGTCAAAGCTGTTTGATTCTTATGCACTCACGGCGCATTATTTGCGCCGTGAAGCATAATCTTACTGAATAATCAGTCAGATTCGTGATGACTGATCAATAATTACGGTGCGTTTCATCCGACTTTCGGGCAGTATGTAACGACGTAACAACAGTTTATCCTGACGGGCGGGGCTGTGCTGTCATCTCCGGGCTGACAGTCTTATACTGTCTGTTCAAGGTTAACTGATCAGAACTTTCGCGGTGCGGGTGGCATTGTGACTTACCGGCACCTGAACCCTTTTTTTTCACGTACCAGTAGTTGTAGCGAATGAATACTGAAGCCACTCACGACCAACATGAAGCACTCTCCACTGGCGTTCGTCTTCGCAACGCCCGTGAACAACTCGGACTCAGCCAGCAAGCCGTTGCAGAACGCTTATGTCTGAAGGTTTCCACGGTTCGCGATATTGAAGAAGATAAGGCTCCGGCCGATCTGGCTTCAACATTTCTGCGTGGTTACATCCGCTCTTATGCAAAACTGGTGCATATCCCTGAAGAAGAATTACTGCCAATGATGGAGAAGCAGGCACCGGTCCGCGCAGCAAAAGTTGCGCCGATGCAGACCTTCTCCCTGGGAAAACGTCGTAAAAAACGTGATGGCTGGCTGATGAGCTTTACCTGGCTGGTGCTGTTTGTGGTGATCGGCCTGACGGGCGCATGGTGGTGGCAAAACCACAAGGCGCAGCAGGAAGAGATCACCACCATGGCCGATCAATCCTCCGCCGAGCTCAATCAGTCCGGCAATGACAACGCTCAGAGCGTGCCGCTGAATACCGAAGGTGCTGCCACCTCCAGCGAGCCGCAGACTGCCGCGACCGATGCGCCTGCAACCGATGCCGGGCAGGCGCCCGCCGCAACGGCTAATACCCCTGCGCCTCAGGCTCAGGATCCAAACGCGGTGGTTGCCCCTTCTCAGGCAAACGTGGATACCGCGACCAACGCGCCAGCGGCCACTCAGCCTGCGGACAACGGTGCTGCGTCACTTCCAACCAACCCGGCCGGAACGGCTGCGCCGGCGGCGGACCCAAATGCGCTGGTGATGAACTTCTCTGCTGACTGCTGGCTGGAAGTGACCGATGCGACAGGTAAAAAACTGTTCAGCGGTCTGCAGCGTAAAGATGGCACGTTAAACCTAACCGGCCAGGCACCGTATAAACTTAAAATCGGCGCTCCGGCAGCAGTACAGATCCAGTATCAAGGAAAACCTGTCGACCTGAGCCGCTTTATCAGAACTAACCAGGTTGCGCGTCTTACCGTTAATGCCGAACAATCAGCAGCACAGTAACAGACGGGCAACGCGGGAGATTTTTCATGCATAACCAGGCTCCGATTCAACGTAGAAAATCGAAACGGATTTACGTTGGTAATGTGCCAATCGGCGATGGGGCTCCTATCGCCGTCCAGTCGATGACCAACACGCGCACCACAGACGTGGAAGCGACGGTCAATCAGATCAAAGCGTTAGAGCGTGTAGGCGCGGACATTGTTCGCGTCTCCGTGCCGACAATGGATGCCGCTGAGGCGTTCAAACTGATCAAACAGCAGGTCAGCGTTCCGCTGGTTGCTGATATCCACTTCGATTACCGCATTGCGCTGAAAGTTGCTGAATATGGCGTCGACTGCCTGCGTATTAACCCGGGCAACATCGGTAACGAAGAGCGTATCCGTATGGTGGTGGATTGCGCCCGCGATAAAAATATTCCTATCCGTATCGGCGTCAACGCCGGTTCCCTGGAAAAAGATCTGCAGGAAAAATACGGTGAGCCAACGCCGCAGGCACTGCTTGAATCCGCGATGCGTCACGTTGATCATCTTGATCGTCTGAACTTTGAACAGTTCAAAGTCAGCGTAAAAGCCTCAGATGTGTTCCTGGCAGTAGAGTCTTATCGCCTGCTGGCAAAACAGATCGATCAGCCTTTGCACCTCGGGATTACGGAAGCCGGTGGCCTTCGTAGCGGTTCCGTTAAATCGGCGATCGGTCTGGGGCTGCTGCTCTCGGAAGGGATCGGTGACACCCTGCGCGTTTCGCTGGCGGCCGATCCGGTAGAAGAGATCAAAGTCGGTTTCGATATCCTCAAATCACTGCGTATCCGCGCACGTGGGATCAACTTCATTGCCTGCCCAACCTGTTCACGTCAGGAATTTGACGTGATTGGCACGGTGAATGCGCTTGAGCAACGTCTGGAAGATATCATCACCCCGATGGACGTCTCCATCATCGGGTGCGTGGTGAACGGTCCGGGTGAAGCCCTGGTGTCAACGCTCGGCGTCACCGGCGGTAACAAGAAAAGTGGTCTCTATGAAGATGGCGTGCGTAAAGATCGTCTGGATAATAGTGATATGATCGACCAGCTTGAAGCCCGCATCCGTGCCAAAGCAACAATGATGGATGAAGCGCAGCGCATCAGCATTCAGCAGGTTGAAAAATAACGTGATGGGAAGCGTGGCGCTTCCCATGTATGATTGAACCCATTCTTTGGGTTCTTTTTTGTATATAGAAAGAGAATAAACGTGGCAAAAAACATTCAAGCCATCCGCGGCATGAACGATTATCTGCCTGGCGAAACCGCCATCTGGCAGCGCATTGAAGGCACACTCAAACAGGTGCTCGGCAGCTACGGTTACAGCGAAATCCGTTTGCCGATTGTAGAGCAGACCCCGTTATTCAAACGCGCGATCGGCGAAGTGACCGACGTGGTTGAAAAAGAGATGTACACCTTTGAGGACCGCAACGGCGACAGCCTGACACTGCGTCCGGAAGGTACGGCGGGCTGCGTACGCGCCGGCATCGAACATGGTCTCCTGTACAATCAGGAGCAGCGCCTGTGGTATATCGGCCCGATGTTCCGCCACGAACGTCCACAGAAAGGTCGTTATCGCCAGTTCAACCAGTTGGGTGTGGAAGTCTTTGGCCTGCAGGGCCCGGACATTGACGCCGAACTGATTATGCTGACTGCCCGCTGGTGGCGTGCGCTCGGCATTGCTGAGCACGTCTCACTGGAACTGAACTCCATCGGTTCTCTGGAAGCACGTGCGAACTACCGTGACGCACTGGTTGCGTTCCTGGAGCAGCACAAAGAGAAGCTGGACGAAGACTGCAAACGTCGTATGTACAGCAACCCACTGCGCGTGCTGGATTCCAAAAACCCTGACGTACAGGCGCTGTTGAACGATGCACCTGCATTGGGCGACTACCTGGACGAAGCGTCACGTGAGCACTTTGCGGGTCTGTGCAAACTGCTGGAAGCCGCGGGCATTGCTTATACCGTGAACCAGCGTCTGGTGCGCGGTCTGGACTACTACAACCGCACCGTGTTCGAGTGGGTGACATCCAGCCTCGGTTCCCAGGGCACCGTGTGTGCCGGCGGTCGTTATGACGGTCTGGTTGAGCAGCTTGGTGGTCGTCCAGCCCCTGGCGTTGGCTTCGCCATGGGTCTTGAGCGACTTGTTTTGCTGGTTCAGGCAGTTAATCCGGAATTTAAAGCAGATTCCGTTGTCGATATATACCTGGTAGCCTCAGGCGCGGAAACGCAGCCTGCGGCAATGCAGCTTGCGGAACGCGTGCGTGATGCACTGCCGGACGTGAAGCTGATGACCAACCATGGCGGCGGCAACTTCAAAAAACAGTTTGCTCGTGCCGATAAATGGGGCGCAAGTATTGCACTGGTGCTGGGCGAGTCCGAAGTGGCTAACGGCGAAGTGGTTGTGAAAGACCTGCGCTCGGGTGAGCAGACAACGGTAACGCAGGACGGCGTTGCGGCGCACTTGCGCACTCTATTGGGCTAAGGAGAAGGACTGCGTGGAAATTTACGAGAACGAACACGATCAGGTCGACGCGATTAAACGCTTCTTTGTCGAAAACGGCAAGGCGCTGGTTGTTGGGGTTATTTTAGGTGTCGGTGCGCTGGTAGGATGGCGTTACTGGAACAGTCATCAGGCGGACTCCGCGCGTGACGCGTCGCTGTCGTATGAAAATACCGTTAGCGCAATCCGTGCCGATCAGCCGCAAACGCTGACGACGGCAGAGAAATTTGCCGCTGACAATAAAAACACGTACGGTGCGCTGGCCGCACTGGAAGTGGCACAGCAGTACGTTGATAAGAACGAGCTGGATAAAGCCGCTAGCCTGCTGTCACAAGGGCTAAACGCCGCCAGTGATGAAAATCTGAAAGCGGTAATCAATCTGCGCCTGGCTCGTATTCAGGTTCAGCAGAAAAAAGCTGACGATGCGCTGAAAACGCTCGATACCATCAAAGGCGAAGGTTTTGCTGCCATTGTTGCCGATCTGCGCGGTGAAGCACTGCTGAGCAAAGGTGACAAAGCGGGCGCGCGTAAAGCGTGGCAAGCTGGCGTAGAGAGCAAAGCTTCACCTGCGCTGAGCGAAATGATGCAGATGAAAATAAATAATTTGTCCGTCTGAGAGGGACCCGATGCAATTGCGTAAATTACTTCTGCCAGGACTGCTTTCTGTTACGTTATTGAGTGGCTGTTCACTGTTCAGTGGCGAAGAAGACGTTGTGAAAATGTCCCCACTGCCGACTGTTGAAAACCAGTTTACCCCGTCCACCGCGTGGAGCACCTCCGTGGGCGATGGTATTGGTGATTTTTATTCCAACCTGCACCCGGCTTTTGCCGACAGCGTTATCTATGCGGCTGACCGCAAAGGTACCGTGAAGGCGGTTAACGCCGATGACGGGAAAGAAGTGTGGTCGGTTAACCTGGCGGAAAAAGACGGCTGGTTCTCTCGTAAACCGGCACTGCTTTCTGGCGGTCTGACCGTTGCCGGTGGGCATGTGTACGTGGGTAGCGAAAAAGCCCAGGTCTATGCTCTCAACACCAGCGATGGTTCTGTTGCATGGCAAACCTCCGTGGCCGGTGAGTCTCTGTCTCGTCCGGTCGTGAGCGACGGCATGGTACTGATCCACACCAGCAACGGCCAGCTGCAGGCGCTGAACGAAGCCGATGGTCTGGTGAAATGGACCGTGAACCTGGATATGCCTTCCTTATCCCTGCGTGGTGAATCTGCGCCGGCTACCGCCTTTGGTGCTGCCATTGTTGGCGGTGACAACGGTCGTGTAAGCGCGGTACTGATGCAGCAAGGCCAGATGATCTGGCAGCAGCGTATTTCTCAGGCGACAGGCTCAACGGAAATCGATCGTCTGAGCGATGTCGACACGACCCCGGTTATCGTTGACGGTGTGGTTTACGCACTGGCCTATAACGGTAACCTGACCGCGCTGGATCTGCGCAGCGGCCAGGTCATGTGGAAACGTGAACTGGGCTCGGTAAATGATTTCGTGGTTGATGGCAACCGTATCTATATGGTCGATCAGAACGACCGTCTGCTGGCGCTCAGCACCGAAGGTGGTGTTACGCTGTGGACGCAAAGCGATCTGCTGCACCGCCTGCTGACCGCACCAGCACTGTATAACGGTAGCCTGGTGGTGGGTGATAGCGAAGGGTATATGCACTGGATTGACCCGGACAATGGTCGTTTTGTTGCTCAGCAAAAAGTCGACAGCTCAGGTTTCCTGACGGAACCGGTCGTGGCTGACGGCAAACTGCTGATTCAGGCAAAAGACGGCACGCTGTACGCGATCACGCGTTAATTACCCAGCGGTTGTAGTATACTAAACGGCTCCTGTTCACTCAGGAGCCGTTTTGACATTTTTAAAAACGCCGCAAATGCGACGTTTATTTGAATTTTATGAGGCTTCAAACATGGTACCTGTGGTCGCGCTTGTCGGGCGCCCTAACGTTGGAAAATCCACTCTTTTTAACCGTTTAACACGCACCCGTGATGCGCTGGTTGCGGATTTCCCGGGGCTGACGCGTGACCGTAAGTACGGTCGTGCAGAAGTAGAAGGACGCGAGTTCATCTGTATTGATACCGGTGGTATTGACGGGACAGAAGATGGTGTTGAAACCCGTATGGCGGAACAGTCGCTGCTGGCGATTGAAGAAGCTGACGTGGTTCTGTTTATGGTGGACGCTCGCGCAGGCCTGATGCCGGCGGACTCCGCTATTGCGAAACATCTGCGCTCGCGTGAAAAACCCACTTTCCTGGTGGCGAACAAAACTGACGGTATTGATGCAGACCAGGCGGTTGCGGATTTCTGGTCCTTAGGTCTGGGCGAAATCTACCCGATTGCGGCATCTCATGGTCGTGGCGTGACCAGCCTGCTGGAAACCGTTTTGCTGCCGTGGGTTGATGAAGTTAACCCGCCGGAAGAGATCGATGAAGACGCCGAATATTGGGCGCAGTTCGAAGACGGCGAAGCGGGCGAGGAAGAGCCTGAAGACGACTTCAACCCGCAGGATCTGCCGATCAAACTGGCTATCGTGGGCCGTCCAAACGTAGGTAAGTCTACACTTACTAACCGTATCCTCGGCGAAGAGCGTGTGGTCGTTTACGACATGCCGGGCACCACCCGCGACAGTATTTATATCCCGATGCAGCGCGATGAGCGTGAGTATGTGCTCATTGACACCGCAGGCGTACGTAAGCGCGGGAAAATCACCGATGTGGTGGAAAAATTCTCCGTTATCAAGACCCTGCAGGCGATTGAAGATGCCAACGTGGTCATGCTGGTCATCGATGCGCGCGAAGGTATCTCCGATCAGGACCTTTCTCTGCTCGGCTTCATTCTGAATAGTGGGCGCTCACTCGTTATCGTGGTCAACAAATGGGATGGCCTGAGTAATGAGGTGAGAGAGCAGGTGAAAGAGACGCTCGACTTCCGTCTGGGCTTTATCGACTTTGCTCGCGTGCACTTTATCTCTGCGTTACACGGCAGCGGTGTAGGTAATCTGTTTGAGTCCGTGCGTGAAGCGTACGACAGCTCCACCCGTCGTCAGAGCACCGCCATGCTGACCCGTATCATGAACATGGCAGCAGAAGACCATCAGCCGCCGCTGGTGCGTGGTCGTCGCGTGAAGCTGAAATATGCTCACGCCGGGGGTTATAACCCACCAATCGTGGTGATTCACGGCAACCAGGTTAAAGACCTGCCGGATTCCTACAAGCGCTATCTGATGAACTACTTCCGTAAATCACTGGACGTAATGGGCACGCCAATCCGCATCCAGTTCAAGGAAGGGGAGAACCCGTTCGCCAACAAGCGCAATACCCTGACGCCAAACCAGATGCGTAAGCGTAAGCGTTTGATTAAGCACATTAAGAAAAGCAAATAAGCGTTGCCGTTCTTTCTGAAGCCCGCGTTGATCGCGGGCTTTTTTTCGCCCACTCATACCGTCAGTCCACTCTGTGTGATGTCAATCACTATTCACTTTTAACCAAGTTTAAATCTAAGAAAGTAGACAATCATCGAATTTTCATCTTAAAGTCCAGGGTCCGGTACTAGACAAAACTAGCGACTGGTTATCAAATGGTTAACTAACTTTTCGCCGCATGTAAAAAATCGGTCAGATACGTAACTGGCCGGCGTACATGCTGGTGTTTACAAGCACGACACATACCTTCCTGGGAGAATTATGCAATCCTCTGTTAATCAAAAAGAAAGCCGAACGTTCTTCGGCCACCCTTATCCGCTCGGTTCGCTGTTCTTTACCGAGATGTGGGAACGTTTCTCGTTTTACGGCATTCGCCCATTACTGATCCTGTTTATGGCCGCCACCGTGTATGACGGCGGGATGGGGCTGGCACGTGAAAACGCGTCGGCAATTGTGGGCATCTTTGCCGGCACCATGTACCTGGCCGCACTGCCGGGTGGCTGGCTGGCGGATAACTGGCTCGGCCAGCAGAAAGCCGTCTGGTACGGATCTATCCTGATTGCGCTCGGCCACCTGTCGATTGCGCTTTCGGCCATCATGGGCGATAACCTGTTCTTTATCGGCCTGATGTTCATCGTGCTCGGTTCTGGTCTGTTTAAGACCTGTATCTCGGTCATGGTGGGGACGCTGTACAAAAAAGGCGATGCGCGTCGTGACGGTGGTTTCTCGCTGTTCTACATGGGCATCAACATGGGCTCGTTTATCGCGCCGTTGATTTCCGGCTGGCTGATTAAATCTCACGGCTGGCACTGGGGCTTCGGCATTGGTGGCATCGGGATGCTGGTTGCCCTGATCATCTTCCGCGTGTTTGCCGTTCCGGCAATGAAACGCTATGACAGCGAAGTGGGGCTGGACTCTACCTGGAATAGCCCGGTGGTGAAAAGAAACGGCGTGGGCGCATGGTTGCTGGCGCTGGCTGTGGGTGTGGCTGTTATCGTTACGCTGATCGCGCAGGGTGTGATTGTGATTAACCCGGTTGCGGTAGCCAGCGTGCTGGTTTACGTGATTGCGGCGTCCGTTGCCCTCTACTTTATCTACCTGTTCCTTTTTGCGGGCCTGAATCGTAAAGAGCGTGCCAGACTTCTGGTCTGTTTTATTCTGCTGGTCTCCGCTGCGTTCTTCTGGTCCGCCTTCGAGCAGAAGCCAACGTCATTCAACCTCTTTGCCAACGACTACACTAACCGCATGATCGGTGATTTCGAAATCCCGGCGGTATGGTTCCAGTCGATTAACGCCCTGTTCATCATCCTGCTGGCGCCGGTATTCAGCTGGGCCTGGCCGAAACTTGCCAGCATGAACATTCGTCCGAGCAGTATCACCAAGTTTGTTATTGGTATTTTGTGTGCCGCCGCAGGCTTTGGTCTGATGATGCTGGCTGCGCAGAACGTACTGAATAACGGTGGCGCGGGCGTGTCGCCATTCTGGCTGGTGGGCAGCATCCTGATGCTGACGCTGGGGGAACTGTGCCTGAGCCCGATTGGTCTGGCGACCATGACGCTGCTGGCACCGGAAAGAATGCGTGGGCAGATGATGGGCCTGTGGTTCTGCGCAAGTGCGCTGGGCAACCTGGCGGCAGGTCTGATTGGCGGTCACGTGAAGGCCGACCAGCTGGATATGCTGCCGGATCTCTTCGCACGTTGCTCCATCGCGCTGCTGATTTGTGCCGCGGTGCTGATCGTCCTCATTGTTCCGGTACGTCGCATGCTGGAAAATGCGCAGACTAAACCGGCCACTAACGCCTGATAACGCCTCGCTCGTCAATACCGGGGCAGGCGTTTGCCCCGGTAATTTACTCGACGAGGTAGAAGATGCTGTTAGGGTTTGTTGGGCTTGGCGCGGTGGTGGAAACCGCTTATTTACCCGCACTACACAATCTGTATGGCGATTCACTGCACTGCCTGGGTTTTGATGTTCAGCCTGGCAGGCACCCTGAAGGCGTAACGCGCTGCGCCTCTCTCACCGAACTTCTCTCGCATCCTCTTGATACCCTGTTTATTACCACGGCTTCTCTGCAGCATCTTGAGGTGCTGGAGCACGCCCTGGCGTCTCCTGTGGCGCGGATCGTGGTTGAAAAACCCATCGTCGCCACGCTCTCGCAGCTCGAAAAACTGAACAGACTGCTGGCGTTGCCCGGTGCGGCGTCCCGTGTACTCGCACTTGACCACTGGATGGCGCGCCTCGCAACGGTTCAGCTTGGGCTGATCGGGACTTTTGCTGATATCGCCAGAATTGACGGTTTTTTGCAGGAACCGAGCGGGTTTAACGCAAAAGGAGAACCTGTCGCGCTTAACTTCGCCACGGGTGAAGTGGACACCCGCACGCTTCGCCATCCTGACGGCGTTATCCTGGACATCGGCACGCATGTGCTGGCGATGCTGCGTGAAACGGTGCGTTATCTGGGGGGCGGGGATGATATGACGCTGCAGGTGGTGGCCGCTACTGACCGGCTTGGGCGTGAGATCAAACAGGGCGATCTCACCACGGCAGAGGGCAGCGCTCATCTTCGCGGGCAGCTTAGTGGCATTCCGGTGGAGATTTGGCTCAACAAATATGCGGGACCGTCAGGCGGGCAAAAAGGGTTACGGCTGTATCTGCATGACGGGCGCGTCATAAGCCACGATCGTCACGGAGCAGAAGATGTGCTCGTGCTGACGGACGGCGATCGGGTTCAGCGCTGGCATATTCCAGGCACGATTTATATGCACTGCCTGGCAGAGCGCATTCTGGGGCAGAAAAGTCTGTTCGAATGTGACCCGGAAGAAGTGAGCCGGACGACACGCCGTCGAATGGCGGAAGTAGAACTGCTGCTGACCTTACAGCAACAGCTGCGTGGCCCGCACTGAGTGCTGCGTGTTAATATCAACGTATTACAGAATGCCCAGCAAAGGAGTCATCATGTCGATTACCTGCCCGGATTGCCACGCAGAGCTTGAAGTGCAAAATGGCGTCGCCCACTGTGAGCACTGCGATAAAGATATCGCGCTCGAAGCCCGCTGCCCGGAGTGTCATCAGCCACTCCAGGTCTTAAAAGCCTGCGGTGCGGTGGATTACTTCTGCCAGAACGGCCACGGCCTGATTTCTAAAAAGCGCGTGGAGTTTGTCCCGGCTGAGGCTTAATCACACACGCAGCCTTCGCCTTTCTGCCATAGCTCGACCAGCGACTCAGGGGCTTCCTGCTCAGGCACCAGCACAATCATATCGGTGTACTGGGCCTGATTGTGCTGAGTCCAGATTATCTGGATGCGAAAATAACGCTGATCGCCACTCCCCGGCGAGGTGGGTTCACCCGGCGGCTGGCCGCGTGGAAATGCCTGCTCCAGGATGCTTACCACGCGCTGACGCTGGGCCTCATTGAGTGACGAAAGCGTAATGGTGCGTTGGCCGCTTAGCTTAGGAATAAAAGCGACGCCGCCTTCGCGGGCCAGCTCAACGACGGCGTCATCTGTGAGTTCCGGAACCTGCATTTACAGCACTCCCACCTGTTCCCAGGCTTGTTTTATCGCAGCCGCCACGTCGCCACCGGACCGTTTCTCGCCGTGGGCAACCGTCAGTTTTGCGAAGGCCTCAAAATCGGCATCTTGCGCCAGGTGACGGTCGCAAACTGTGTCGTACCAGGCATATCCCGCTTTTTCCCAGGCATGACCCCCAATCGCCTTCGCGGCCAGATAAAACGCCCGGTTGGGAATACCTGAATTCAGGTGTACACCGCCGTTGTCTTCGCGCGTTTTGATAAAGTCTTTCATGTGCCCAGGCTGCGGGTCTTTACCGAGCAGAGGATCGTCATAGGCGGTGCCGGGCGCTGACATGGAGCGCAGCCCTTTGCCGTTAATACCGTCTGCCAGCAGCCCCTCACCAATCAGCCAGTCGGCTTCATCGGCGGTCTGTTTGAGGTGGTACTGTTTGACCAGCGAGCCAAACACATCTGACAATGATTCATTCAGTGCGCCAGACTGCTCAAAATAGATAAGCCCGGCTTCGGTCTCGGTGACACCGTGGCTTAGCTCGTGGGCCACGACGTCAATGGCAATAGTAAAGCGGTTAAATATTTCGCCGTCGCCATCACCAAAGACCATCTGCTGACCATTCCAGAAGGCGTTCTGATATTCCCGGCCATAGTGCACGGTACCGGTCAGGATCAGGCCTTTATTATCAAGCGAATCGCGCTGATACATTTTCCAGAAGAAATCATGGGTGACCCCCAAATAATTGTAGGCTTCATCAACGGCCACATCGCCATTTGACGGCTGGCCCTCATAACGCACCTGGGTACCCGGCAGCTCCTGCGTCTGTCTGGCATCGTAAATATCACGCTCCAGTTGACCGGCTTTATTGACGTGCGGCGCGGCGGGTTTGCCCGGCATATGCGCCATGAGCGTTTGCACATGCGTTAACGTCTGACGGGCGCAGCGCTGCTGCGGCTCAGAGCCACTTTCGATAATGCGACGAAGAATATAGGGGGGAATGACGCTGTGAAGATAAGACATGCTGCTCTCCTTAGTTCGGGCAAGGCCAGATAAAAGGGAATAGCAGCAGTATAGTTTGTAACCGACGAAGAATTATCCGGTTTTTCGCTGGCGCGTTTTTTTCACCGGTTTAATCTCTTTCACTTCGCTCTCAACCCAGCCGTCTGACAGACGGGTGGTGAGAACATCTCCGGCTTTCACCTGCTTCGTTTGCTTCAGCACTTTACCGTCGGTGGCGGTCGTTACGCTATAGCCTCGTGCCAGCGTTGAGAGCGGGCTGACCGCCTCGAGGTGGGTGACCGCGTTGCCAAAGCGTTCACGTGTGGTGCTAAGACGTGCACGGATAGTGTCTGCCAGTCGATACTCAAGCTGTTGGATACGCGTTTGCGCGCGATAAATCTTCGGCTGTGGGTTCTGCTGGTTCAGGCGCTGAGTAATACGCTGCTGGCGCGAGACCGCGCGCTTGAGCTGAATATCCAGCGCGACGTTCATTCGCTGACGCAGACGTTCCAGCACGGTTTGCTGACGGGCCAGCCGCAATTGCGGATGCTGCTGTTGCAGGCGATGATGAAGCTGAGTAAACCGGCGCGTCCGGTTGGCCAGGAAATAGTCCATCGCCATTTCCAGGCGCTGCTGACCATTCTGCAGCTGACGCAGCAGCTCCAGCTGATTGCGGCTCACCACTTCCGCGGCTGCGGAGGGCGTTGGCGCGCGTAAATCCGCCACAAAATCAGCTATCGTCACGTCCGTTTCGTGGCCGACGGCGCTGACGACCGGGATCTGGCTTGCGAAAATGGCCCGTGCCACGCGTTCGTCGTTAAAGCTCCACAGGTCTTCCAGCGAACCGCCGCCACGCCCGACAATCAGCACGTCGCATTCCTGACGTGCGTTTGCAAGTTCAATGGCGCGGACAATCTGACCCGGTGCGTCATCACCCTGAACAGCGGTCGGGTAGATGATAACGGGCAGGGACGGGTCGCGGCGTTTGAGGACATGAAGAATGTCGTGCAGTGCCGCCCCGGTTTTTGACGTAATCACCCCAACGCAGTGGGCAGGTGAGGGGAGCGGTTTTTTGAACTGCTGATCGAACAGACCCTCTTGCGAGAGTTTGTCTTTTAGCTGTTCGTATTTCTGCTGCAACACACCTTCGCCCGCAGGCTGCATACTTTCGACGATGATTTGGTAATCGCCGCGCGGCTCATACAGGGTGATATTGGCACGAACCAGAACCTGCTGACCATGCTGAGGGCGAAACGTCACGCGGCGGTTGCTGTTGCGGAACATTGCACAGCGCACCTGAGCGGTGTCGTCTTTTAATGTGAAGTACCAGTGACCAGATGAAGGCTGCGTGAAGTTAGAGATTTCACCGCTGATCCAGACCTGCCCCATTTCCTGCTCAAGCAGCAAACGAACCGTCTGATTAAGGCGGCTGACAGTAAAAATTGAGGGGGATTGAGTGGATAACATGTGAGCGGGATCAAATTCTAAATCAGCAAGTTATTCAGTCGATAGTAACCTGCTGAGAGGGGAGTGCAAGGTTTTTTTATAAAAAAGTGTGGATGCAATCGGTTACGCTCTGTATAATGCCACGGCAATATTTAACCACCCACCAGGTCAGAGATATTGCCCATGCTACGTATCGCTAAAGAAGCACTGACGTTTGACGACGTCCTCCTCGTTCCCGCTCATTCCACCGTTCTGCCGAATACTGCCGATCTCAGCACGCAGTTGACGAAAACGATTCGCCTGAACATTCCTATGCTCTCTGCGGCAATGGACACCGTGACTGAAGCGCGCCTGGCTATCGCCCTGGCACAGGAAGGTGGCATCGGCTTTATTCATAAAAACATGTCTATCGAGCGTCAGGCTGAAGAAGTTCGCCGCGTGAAGAAACATGAATCCGGTATCGTGTCTGACCCACAGACCGTTCTGCCAACCACTACCCTGCACGAAGTGAAAGCCCTGACCGAACGTAACGGTTTCGCCGGTTACCCGGTTGTCACCGAAGATAACGAACTGGTGGGCATCATCACCGGCCGTGACGTGCGTTTCGTGACTGACCTGAACCAGCCTGTCAGCGTATACATGACCCCGAAAGAGCGTCTGGTAACCGTCCGTGAAGGCGAAACCCGTGACGTCGTGCTGGCTAAAATGCACGAGAAGCGCGTTGAGAAAGCACTGGTTGTGGACGCGAACTTCCACCTGCTGGGCATGATCACCGTTAAAGATTTCCAGAAAGCAGAACGTAAACCTAACGCCTGTAAAGACGAGCATGGCCGTCTGCGCGTAGGTGCTGCCGTTGGCGCGGGTGCAGGTAACGAAGAGCGTGTTGACGCGCTGGTGGCTGCGGGCGTTGACGTACTGCTGATTGACTCCTCTCACGGCCACTCTGAAGGCGTTCTGCAACGTATTCGTGAAACCCGTGCGAAATACCCAGACCTGCAGATCATCGGCGGTAACGTTGCAACGGGCGCAGGCGCTCGCGCACTGGCTGAAGCAGGCTGCAGCGCGGTGAAAGTCGGTATCGGTCCTGGCTCTATTTGTACCACCCGTATCGTGACTGGCGTAGGCGTTCCGCAGATCACCGCGGTATCCGACGCGGTTGAAGCGCTGGAAGGCACCGGTATTCCGGTTATCGCTGACGGCGGTATCCGCTTCTCTGGCGACATCGCGAAAGCGATCGCTGCAGGTGCTGCAGCCGTCATGGTTGGCTCCATGCTGGCCGGTACTGAAGAATCCCCGGGCGAAATCGAACTCTACCAGGGCCGTTCTTACAAATCTTACCGTGGTATGGGCTCCCTGGGCGCGATGTCTAAAGGCTCTTCCGACCGTTACTTCCAGAGCGATAACGCCGCTGACAAACTGGTACCGGAAGGTATCGAAGGCCGCGTTGCCTATAAAGGCCGCCTGAAAGAGATCATTCACCAGCAGATGGGCGGCCTGCGCTCCTGTATGGGTCTGACCGGCTGTGGTACCATCGACCTGCTGCGTACTAAAGCGGAATTCGTACGCATCAGCGGTGCGGGTATCCAGGAGAGCCACGTTCACGACGTGACGATCACCAAAGAGTCCCCGAACTACCGTCTGGGCTCCTGATAAATTTCCGCGCCCGGCTCATGCCGGGCGCTCTGTATTTGTTTCACTTGCCTCGGAATTAGCGTCAATGACGGAAAACATTCATAAACATCGCATTCTCATCCTGGACTTTGGTTCTCAGTACACTCAACTGGTGGCGCGTCGCGTGCGTGAACTGGGCGTTTACTGTGAACTGTGGGCATGGGATGTCACGGAAGCACAGATTCGCGAATTCAATCCAAGCGGCATCATCCTGTCCGGCGGCCCGGAAAGCACCACCGAAGAGAACAGCCCACGCGCACCGCAGTACGTGTTTGAAGCGGGCGTGCCGGTATTCGGCGTTTGCTACGGTATGCAGACCATGGCCATGCAGTTGGGCGGCCACGTAGAAGGGTCTAACGAGCGTGAGTTTGGTTACGCGCAGGTTGAAGTCGTCACGGACAGCGCGCTGGTTCGCGGTATCGAAGACTCCCTGACCGCAGACGGCAAACCGCTGCTGGACGTGTGGATGAGCCACGGCGACAAAGTCACCGCCATCCCGTCTGACTTTGTGACCGTTGCCAGCACCGATAACTGCCCGTTTGCGATTATGGCGAACGAAGAAAAACGCTTCTACGGTGTGCAGTTCCACCCGGAAGTGACCCACACCCGTCAGGGTATGCGCATGCTGGAACGCTTCGTGCGTGATATCTGCCAGTGTGAAGCACTGTGGACGCCAGCAAAAATCATCGACGACGCCGTTGAGCGTATCCGCCAGCAGGTTGGCAATGACAAAGTGATCCTCGGCCTGTCCGGCGGTGTTGACTCCTCTGTCACCGCGATGCTGCTGCACCGCGCAATCGGCAAAAACCTGACCTGTGTATTCGTGGACAACGGTCTGCTGCGTCTGAACGAAGCGCAGCAGGTTATGGATATGTTCGGCGACCACTTCGGTCTGAACATCATTCACGTGGAAGGCGAGAAGCGCTTCCTCGACGCGCTGGCCGGCGAGAACGATCCGGAAGCGAAACGTAAAATCATCGGTCGTGTCTTCGTTGAAGTGTTCGATGAAGAAGCGCTGAAGCTGGAAGACGTTAAATGGCTGGCGCAGGGCACCATTTACCCTGACGTGATTGAATCTGCGGCTTCCGCAACCGGTAAAGCACACGTCATCAAATCTCACCACAACGTGGGCGGCCTGCCGAAAGAGATGAAGATGGGCCTGGTTGAACCGCTGCGTGAGCTGTTCAAAGATGAAGTACGTAAGATCGGCCTGGAACTGGGTCTGCCATACGACATGCTCTACCGTCACCCGTTCCCGGGTCCAGGTCTGGGCGTGCGTGTGCTGGGCGAAGTGAAGAAAGAGTACTGTGACCTGCTGCGTCGCGCGGACGCTATCTTCATTGAAGAGCTGCACAAAGCTGACCTGTACAACAAAGTGAGCCAGGCGTTCACCGTGTTCCTGCCGGTGCGCTCTGTCGGCGTGATGGGCGATGGCCGTAAGTACGACTGGGTTGTTTCCCTGCGTGCGGTAGAAACCATCGACTTCATGACCGCGCACTGGGCGCACCTGCCGTACGACTTCCTGGGCCGCGTCTCTAACCGCATTATAAACGAAGTGAACGGTATCTCCCGCGTGGTGTATGACATCAGCGGTAAGCCACCGGCTACGATTGAGTGGGAATGATTTTCCCCTGATATCACCCCAAACCCTCTGCTTGCGCAGGGGGTTTTTTATTCTCCGTTACTTCCCACTGCCCAGCCGATATGCCAGCGCTACCACCAGCGACTGCACGAGGCACAGCGTCGCCGACTGCGAGCGAAACGCGTCAACCTGCGCCTCTTTCACCACAAAACAGAGATCGCTGAAGGTGGCCAGCGGGCTTATCTGGCTGTCGGTGATCACAATCTGCCGCGCGCCGACGCTGGCGGCGGTTTCGCTGACCATCACCGTCTCTTCCGCATACGGCGAGAAGCTGATCGATACCACAATATCCTGTGCCTTGATGCGGTTGATCTGCTCACGCAGCATCCCCCCCATTCCGTCGAGCAGAATAGGGCGACACTCCAGGTGGCTCAGGGCGTAGGTCAGATAGGCGGCGACGCTAAACGAGCGGCGTAACCCGGCGATATAGATTGTGTCGGCGTCGGCCAGCAACTGCACGGCGCGTTCCAGCATCTCCGGCTCGGCGCGGGCGGCCAGCTGCTGGAGGGCCTGCGCATTTGAACGGGCGAACTCCTGCAGAATATCGAGCGGGGTTTCCGGGACGGCCTGACTTTCCATTTCGCGAAACAGCCGGGCGCGGTCACTGTAGCTGGCGGTCTCTTCCACCAGATTCATACGAAACAGCTGTTTCATCTCGTTGAAGCCGGTGAAGTCAAAAGCATTGGCAAAACGGATCAGCGTTGACGGCGGCACATCGGCACGCTCGGCAATGACGGCGACCGTATCAAAGGCCACGCTGTTGGTATTATCCAGCACATAGCGGGAGACCTGCTGCAGCCTCTTGCTCAGGCTATCGTAGCGATCGCGGATTTGCTGCTGCAGCTCATTCAGGCTGGTTGCTGTGGTCATTTTACCCCCTATGCATAGTTTTATGATTCTAAACGCAAAACCGCGTCTTTTAAATGCCGGCCGTCCATCTGGCCTCAAAAATGAAACAGAAGCTTCACGCTTTTCAACGCCTGAAATGCCTTAATAGCGCAGGCTGCACCGGTGATGGTGGCTGTTAACATAAAAATCCATCCTTGATCACAATAATCATCATTTATTTTATTTCAACTTAAAATGGAATATTTGTTTCATATATAGTGTTCAGGTAACAGTCACGTATCAACAGCGAGAGGTTAAGGATGGAGACGGTAGCGAATTTTATTCACGGCGAGTGTGTCACCGGTTCAGGCCAGCGCGTTCAGGCAATCTTCAACCCGGCCACCGGAGAGCAGATCCGCCAGGTGGTGATGAGTACGGCACAGGAAACCGAACAGGCGATTGCCGCAGCACAGCAGGCTTTTCCTGGCTGGGCGCGTCATTCTCCACTTAAACGCGCACGCGTGATGTTCCGCTTCAAAGCGCTGCTGGAAGAGAACATGGAGCGCCTGGCCCGCATCATCAGCGAAGAGCATGGCAAAGTCTTCTCCGACGCGGTGGGCGAGCTGACCCGCGGCCTGGAAGTGGTGGAGTTTGCCTGTGGCATCCCGCATCTGCAAAAAGGTGAGCACTCCGCTAACGTCGGCACCGGTGTCGACAGCCACTCGTTGATGCAGCCGCTCGGCGTATGTGCCGGGATCACGCCGTTTAATTTCCCGGCAATGGTGCCGATGTGGATGTTCCCGATTGCGCTGGCCACCGGCAACACGTTCGTGCTGAAACCGTCGGAAAAAGATCCCTCTCTGGCGCTCGCGCTGGCAAAACTGCTGAAAGACGCCGGCCTGCCAGACGGCGTGTTTAACGTGGTGCAGGGCGATAAAGAGTCGGTTGACGTGCTGCTGACTGACCCACGCGTGCAGGCTGTGAGCTTTGTCGGTTCAACGCCGATCGCCCAATACATTTACGAGACCGCCTCCGCCCACGGTAAACGCTGTCAGGCACTGGGCGGGGCAAAAAACCACTGCATCTTAATGCCGGATGCCGATATGGATATGGCGACGAACGCGATTATGGGCGCTGCCTTCGGCGCGGCGGGAGAACGTTGCATGGCGCTGTCGGTGGTGCTGGCGGTGGGGGATAACACCGCTGATGAACTCTGTTCCCGGCTGGAAAAACAGATTGCTGCGCTGCGCGTCGGGCCGGGTCTGGACCAGACGCCAGAGAATGAAATGGGGCCGCTTATCTCCTCGGCACACCGTAACAAAGTGCTGGGCTATATCGGCAGCGGGAAAACCCAGGGAGCCCGCCTGCGCGTGGATGGCCGTGGGTTCAGCGTGAAAGGCCACGAGCAGGGCTATTTTGTCGGACCAACGCTGTTCGATAACGTCACGCCGGAGATGACCATTTATAAAGAAGAGATTTTCGGGCCGGTACTTTCTGTGGTGCGTGTTGCAGATTACAGCAGCGCGGTGGACCTGATTAACCGGCATGAATATGGTAATGGCTCGGCAATATTTACCCGTGACGGTGGCTGCGCGCGCCGCTTCTGCGAAGAGGTGCAGGCGGGGATGGTTGGGGTGAACGTGCCGATCCCGGTGCCGATGGCGTTCCACAGTTTTGGTGGCTGGAAGCGTTCGATCTTTGGTGCGCTGAATGTCCACGGCAACGACGGTGTGCGTTTCTACACCCGAATGAAAACCATCACCGCACGCTGGCCGGAAATGCAGCAGGAGACTGGCGCTGCGTTCTCCATGCCGACGCTGGGCTGACAGGAGGTTTTATGCAAACCGAACGTATGACCATGGCTCAGGCCCTGGTCAGATTCCTTAATCAACAATATGTCTCCATTGATGGACACGAAACGCCCTTCGTGGAAGGCGTGGCGACCATTTTTGGTCACGGCAACGTGCTGGGTATCGGCCAGGCACTGGAGCAGGATCCTGGCCACCTGCAGGTGATGCAGGGGTGTAACGAACAGGGCATCGCCCATATGGCGACCGGATTCGCCAAACAGCATCGCCGTCGGCGCATTTTTGCCGTCACCTCATCCGTCGGGCCCGGCGCGGCTAATATGGTGACGGCCGCGGCGACCGCCACCGCGAACCGCATTCCGCTCCTGCTGTTACCGGGGGATATCTATGCCAGCCGCCAGCCCGATCCGGTTTTGCAGCAAATCGAGCAGTACCACGATCTCAGTATCAGCACCAACGACTGCTTCCGTCCCGTTTCACGCTACTGGGACCGCATTAACCGTCCCGAACAGTTAATGAGCGCGATGTTAAATGCGATGCGAACGCTTACTGACCCTGCAGCGACGGGAGCAGTGACCATTTGCCTGCCGCAGGACGTACAGGGCGAAGCCTGGGATTATCCCCTGAGCTTCTTTGCGCGTCGCGTGCATCACATTGAACGCCGTCCGCCTGACCCCCAGCGTCTGGCCCAGGCACAGGCGTTGATTGCCCGTAAACGCCGTCCGCTGGTGGTGTGTGGCGGGGGCGTGCGTTATTCCGGCGCGCATGAGGCATTTCGGGAATTTGTCGAGACGCTGCAACTGCCGTTTGCCGAAACCCAGGCCGGAAAGGGGGCGCTGGTAAGCGATCACCCCCTTAATCTGGGGGGGATCGGTGTGACGGGCGGAATGGCCGCTAACCAGCTTGCACCCAGGGCGGATTTGGTGATTGGCATCGGCACGCGCCTGACGGACTTTACCACCGGCTCCAAAGCGCTCTTTTCCCATCCGGACGTCGAGTTCCTGCTTTTGAACGTCGCCGAGTTTGATGCCCTGAAACTGGATGCCACGGCGCTGATTGCCGATGCGCAAACCGGGCTGCACGCGTTAACGCAGGCGCTCCCGGCGTACCGAAGCCACTGGGGAGAGGAGATCGCTCAGGCGAAATCAGCCTGGCATGCGGAGTGCCAGCGCTTATGGGGCCGTCAGTGGCATCCCGACGATGCGCCTGAAGTGGCAGGGCACCTTGATGCGCAGCTGGCGGAATACGGTGAGGCGCTCAACACCCGTTTGACCCAGACGCGGGTGCTGGGGCTTATCAATCAACATATCGAAGATAACGCCATCGTTGTGGGCGCGGCCGGATCGCTGCCCGGGGATTTACAGCGCCTCTGGCAGGTGAAGACGCCGGACAGTTACCACCTGGAGTACGGCTACTCCTGCATGGGGTATGAGATTGCCGCGGCGATAGGCGCGAAGCTTGCCAGCCCGCATCAGCCGGTTTACGCCATGGTGGGGGATGGCTCCTACATGATGCTGCACTCCGAGCTACAAACCGCGGTGCAGGAGGGGATCAACGTCACCGTTTTGCTGTTTGATAATGCCAGCTTCGGCTGCATTAATAACCTGCAGATGGGGCACGGGATGGGGAGCTTCGGTACGGAAAACCGTCATCGAAATCCAGATTCAGGCCGGCTTGACGGGCCGCTGGTGAAAGTCGATTTCGCCCAGAACGCGGAAAGCTACGGCTGTCGCGCGTGGCGGGTCCACGACGAGCAGAGTCTGCTGGCGGCGCTGGCGGCGTCGCGGGCGCATCCTGGCCCAACGCTGCTGGATATCAAAGTGCTGCCGAAAACCATGACCCATGATTACGCGTCATGGTGGCGAACCGGTGATGCGCAGGTCGCGGGATCGTCTGCGGTGCGCAAAGCCGCCGAGCAAACCCAGGCGCAGCTGAAAAAAGCACGCCAGTATTAAGTTTTCCCGCCGTAACGAAATTTTCATTTCATTTTCCCCTCACCCTAACCCTCTCCCCAAAGGGGAGAGGGGATGGTGTGGTGCACTCTTTTCTCCCTCGCCCCTTTGGGAAGAGGGCAGGGGTGAGGGGTTAGTAGCACCTTCTTCCATGTTGTGAGATTGATAACAAAATTTATCTCAATCATCTCAAAAGTGTTAACCCGCACTCAAAAATATAATTTTCACTATTTATAAAAATGAAATAAATGTTTTATTTAAGGGGTCGTTAGTTCACAGCATTCACCAACACCGGGAGCCGTTATGTTTAACATTGCTTTACTGGGCGCTGGCCGAATTGGCCAGGTACATGCAGCTAACATCGCCAGCCACAGTGAGACCACGCTCTGGTCTGTGGTCGACCCGAATCAGGAATTTGCCACCCGCCTCGCCACGCAATATCAGGCTCGTTTGCAGAGCCTGGAGGACGCGATGAGCGACCCAAACGTTCATGCCGTGCTGATCGCGTCTGCGACGGACACCCACGCGGATCTGATTGAGATGGCCGCCCGCCACGGCAAAGCGATCTTCTGTGAAAAGCCGGTACACCTGGATCTTGCCCGCGTGCGCGACTGCCTGAAAGTGGTTAACGAGTACAACGTACCGCTGTTTATCGGTTTTAACCGCCGCTTTGACCCGCAGTTTCGCCGGGTCAAAACTGAGGTGCAGGCCGGGCGGATCGGTAAGCCCGAATCGCTGCTGATTATCTCCCGCGACCCGTCCCCGCCACCGGCGCAATATGTGCGCGTTTCCGGCGGTATGTTCCGCGACATGACCATTCACGATTTTGATATGGCGCGCTTCATCATGGGCGAAGAGCCGGTGTCGGTGTATGCCCAGGGCAGCAATCTGGTGGATCCGGCGATTGGCGAGGCGGGGGATATCGATACCGCGTTTATCGTACTGAAGTATGCCTCCGGTGCGATGGCGACCATCGTCAACAGCCGCCGCTCTTCTTATGGCTACGACCAGCGCCTGGAGCTGCACGGCTCAGAAGGCCTGCTGTGCGCGGGCAATATTCTTGAAAATCAGGTGCAGCACTACGGCAAACAGGGCTGCACCGGCGCGCTGCCGGAACACTTCTTCCTGCAGCGCTACAAATCCGCTTACGCCGCGGAGTGGGAACACTTTGTTGCGGTGCTGTGCGGCGAAGCGACGCCTGACTGTAGCGGCGATGATGGTGAACGTGCGCTGTACCTGGCGGATAAAGCGCTGGAATCCCTGCGTAGCCAGCGTGAGATCGTCCTCTAAACACAACAACCCTACACAGAGAGACATAATAATGAAAAAACTGATCTTAGCCGCCCTCATCGCCATGACCGCCGGGGCAGCAATGGCCGAAAACGAGCAAATTGTTTTCAGTACACCAAACCTGGCGATGCCGTTTGAAGTTCACATGCAGCGTACCGCGGTAAAAGCCGCAAAAGAGATGGGCGTAAAGCTTCAGGTACTGGACGGGCAGGGCAGCTCGCCGAAACAGGTCGCTGACCTGGAAAACGCCATCACCCGTGGTGCGCAGGGGTTCATCGTCTCCCCGAATGACGTCAATGCCGTCTCCAGCGCGGTGGATGAAATTCAGGATGCGAATCTGCCCGTTGTGACGCTTGACCGCTCCGTCGACAGCCAGAAGAAGGTGCCGCATTTTGGTGCCAACAACTACAAAGGCGGTCAGGCGATTGGCGACTTCGTTAAAAGCAAATTCCCCAACGGGGCAGACATTATTCTGCTCACCGGCCAGCCAGGTTCCTCCTCCAACATTGAACGTACCAAAGGGATCCGCGACAGCCTGAAGGCGGGCGGGGACAAGTACAAGATCGTTGCCGATCAGACCGGCAACTGGATGCGCTCTGAAGGGATGCGCATTGTGGAAAGCGTTCTGCCGTCACTGCCGAAACGCCCACAGGTGATCCTCTCCGCCAATGACGACATGGCACTCGGCGCAATTGAAGCGCTGCAGGGCCAGGGCGTGAAGCCAGGTGAAATTCTGGTGACCGGCTTTGACGCGGTCCCTGAGGCGCTGGCGCGCGTGCGCGACGGCTGGCTGGCGGTCACGGCGGATCAACGCCCGGGCTTCGCGGTACAAACGGCGATGAGCCAGCTGGTGGCCAACGTGCGTGAGAAGAAAGCCATCACCGGCGCGGACTACCCGCCAACGCTTATCACCAAAGAAAATCTGCAGCAGGCTGAGCGCATCAGTGAGGCCGGTAACTGATTTATCCGGAGCCGCCGCACAGGTGGCGGCTCACTATTAAGGAGGAGCAGACCGATGTCGCAACCCTTACTGAAAGTGACCGACCTGGCAAAAAGCTTTTCTGGTGTCTGGGCGCTGAGCAGCGCACAGCTCACCGTCGGTGCCGGGGAGATCCACGCGCTGCTGGGTGAGAACGGAGCGGGGAAATCCACGCTGCTGAAAGCCCTGGCGGGCGCACAGCCGCAAACGCGCGGGGATATCTGGTTCAACGGCGACACGCTGCCGGTGGACGATTCACCGGTTGAGCGGCAGAACAAGGGCATTATCACTATCTATCAGGAATTTAACCTGCTGCCCAATATGACCGTCGCGGAAAACATGTTTCTCGGGCGTGAGCCGCGTAAACGTAACCTGATTGTCGACGAAAAAGCGGTGAACCAGGAGGCGCAAGTGATCCTCGATTATCTGCAGCTGAACGTTGCGCCAACCACGCCTGTCGCCCGTCTGAGCGTAGCCCAGCAGCAGATGGTCGAGATTGCCCGGGCGCTAACGCTGAACGCCAGGCTGATCATCATGGATGAACCCTCCGCGGCGCTGAGCGACAGCGAGGTGGAAAGCCTGCACCGCGTGGTGCGCGAGCTGAAAAACCGGGGGGTGAGCATTATTTACGTTACCCACCGACTGCACGAAGTTTTCCAGCTTTGCGATCGCTTTACCGTTTTCCAGGACGGCCGTTTCACCGGCAGTGGCGCCGTGGCGCAAACCAATGTCGAGCAGCTGATCCGTCTGATGGTGGGGCGTGACGTGGCCTTTAATCGTCGTCCCGCCAGCGAAACCCATCATGAAAACAAGCCGGTTCGTCTGGCAGTAAAAGGGCTGAGCCGCGAAAAACCGCCGCTGGATCCGCACGGCATTGCCCTGCATGACATTAGCTTCCATGTCCACGCCGGAGAAGTACTGGGCATTGCCGGCCTGGTGGGTGCAGGGCGCACCGAAGTGGCGCGCTGCCTGTTCGGGGCGGATGCCTTTACCTCGGGCAGCTTTGAACTGGACGGCGTCCCGTATCAACCGCGCGACCCGATGTACGCCCTTGAGCAGGGCATCGCGCTGGTCCCGGAAGATCGCAAGAAAGAGGGGGCGGTGCTGGGGTTATCGATTCGCGACAACCTGTCGCTCTCCAGTCTCTCTTCTCTGATGCAGTGGCGCTGGTTTGTGAATACCCGCAAAGAGGACGATCTGATTGAGTCCTACCGCAAGGCGCTGCAGATCAAAATGGTCAACAGCGCGCAGGAGGTGCGCAAGCTCTCCGGCGGTAACCAGCAGAAAGTTATCCTGGCGCGCTGCATGGCGCTGAACCCTCGGGTGCTGATTGTCGATGAGCCGACGCGCGGTATCGACGTGGGCACCAAGTCGGAAGTGCACCAGGTGCTGTTTGATATGGCCAAACAGGGCGTGGCGGTGATCGTGATCTCCTCCGATCTGCCTGAAGTGATGGCGGTATCCGATCGGATCATCACGCTCAGTGAAGGCCGGGTGACCGGTGAGATCCACGGCGACGACGCTAACGAAGAGCGGCTGATGACGATGATGGCCATCAACCACAACGCCCTCAACGCGGCATAACGGAGTTTTCCATGACGCAGATGATTTCTAAAACGCAGGTTCCGGTGAAACGCAGCGGACGCCTCGATCCCATCGCCTTCTTCGAGCGCTTCGGGGTACTGATTTTCATGATCCTGCTGCTGATTTTCTTTCAGTCGCAGAACAGCAATTTTTTCTCTGAACGCAATATTTTCAACATCCTGACCGAGGTGTCCATCTACGGGATCATGGCCGTGGGGATGACCTTCGTCATTCTGACTGCCGGTATCGATCTTTCTGTCGGCTCCATTCTGGCGGTCTGCGCCATGACCGCTGCATACGTGATTAAGGGCGACAACTTCACCACCGTTGATCCGAACGCCTGGGGCGGCATGAGCTGGCTGATTGGGCTGGGGATTTGTCTGGCGATGGGCACGGCGATTGGCTTCCTGCACGGCCTGGGCGTAACCCGCCTGCGCCTGCCGCCGTTTATCGTCACGCTCGGCGGGATGACCATCTGGCGTGGCCTGACGCTGGTGATCAACGACGGCGCGCCCATTGCAGGTTTCGACCCGGGTTACCGCTGGTGGGGACGCGGGGAGCTGCTTGGCATCTCCATTCCAATCTGGATTTTCGCCATCGTGGCGCTTGGCGGGTATCTGGCGCTGCATAAAACCCGCTGGGGACGCTTCGTCTATGCCATCGGCGGTAACCCGGAGGCAGCGCGCCTGGCGGGGGTCAACGTGAAGCGCGTGCTGGTGAGTGTCTATGTGCTGATTGGCTGTCTGGCGGGACTGGCGGGCTTTATTCTCAGCGCTCGTCTTGGCAGTGCGGAAGCGGTCGCCGGGATCTCCTTTGAACTGCGCGTTATCGCCTCGGTGGTCATCGGCGGCACTTCGCTGATGGGCGGCTATGGACGCATCGGCGGCACCATCATTGGTTCCATCATTATGGGGATCCTGATTAACGGTCTGGTGCTGATGAACGTCTCGGCCTATTACCAGCAAATAATCACCGGATTAATTATCGTTCTGGCGGTGGCATTCGACACCTATGCCAAGAGCCGTCGCGGCGCATTGTGAGGATCAGGATGAAAGAGGTTCGTATTGGATTGATTGGCACCGGGTATATCGGCAAGGCACATGCCATCGCCTATGCCCAGGCGCCGACGGTATTTACCCTGCGCGGCAAACTGGTGCGCGAGATGGTGGCGGAAGTGACGCCCGCGCTGGCGGCAGAGCGGGCGCAGGCCTTTGGCTTCAACCGCTCAACCGGCGACTGGCGGGCACTGGTGGCTGACCCGGCGATTGATGTCGTGGATATATGCTCGCCCAACCATCTGCATAAAGAGATGGCGCTGGAGGCCATTCGCCACGGTAAGCATGTCTACTCGGAAAAGCCGCTGGCGCTGAATGCCCATGACGCACGTGAAATGGTGGACGCCGCGAAGCGGGCAGGGGTGAAAACGCTGGTGGGTTTTAACTACATGAAAAACCCGACGGCACAGCTGGCGAAAGAGATCATCGCCCGCGGCGAGATTGGCGAGGTGATCCACTTCTACGGTACCCACAACGAAGATTATATGGCCGACCCGCTTTCTCCCATTCACTGGCACTGTTTTAAAGAGACCGCCGGGCTGGGTGCACTGGGGGACCTGGCGGCGCATATCGTCAACATGGCGCAGTATCTGGTCGGGGACATTCAGCAGGTCTGCGGTGATTTAAAAATTGTTGTGCCTGAACGCCCGGCGCAGGCCGGTTCGTCGCAAAACGTTGCGGTTGAAAACGAAGATCAGGCGCACGCGATGGTCCGTTTCGCCGGCGGAGCACAAGGGGTGATTGAAACGTCCCGCGTCGCCTGCGGGCGCAAGATGGGACTGTCGTACGTGATAACCGGCACCAAAGGGGCCATCAGTTTTACCCAGGAGCGGATGGCGGAACTGAAGCTCTATCTGCATGACGACCCGGTAAACCGCCAGGGATTCCGCACGCTGCTTGTGGGTCCGTCACATCCGGACTATGGCGCGTTTTGCATGGGGGCGGGCCATGGTATCGGCTTTAACGATCAAAAAACGGTGGAAGTACGCGACCTGGTCGACGGTATTGCCGCTGATGTGCCGATGTGGCCGGACTTTGAAGAGGGCTGGAAGGTTTCGCGGGTGCTGGACGCCATCGCACTCTCGCACCAGGAAGGCCGCTGGCTGAACGTGAACGATATTGTCTGATGAGGTATCAACGTGGAAAAGCAGTTTGATGTGATATGCATGGGCCGCGTGGCGGTAGACCTCTACAGTCAGCAAATTGGTGCCCGTCTTGAAGATGTGTCGAGCTTCGCGAAATATCTCGGCGGCTCGTCCGGCAACGTGGCCTACGGGACGGCGCGTCAGGGGCTGCGCTCATCGATGCTGGCACGCGTCGGTGATGAACATATGGGACGCTTCCTGCGAGAAGAATTACACCAGGTGGGCTGCGATACCAGCCATCTGATCACCGACAAAGAACGCCTGACGGCGCTGGTGCTCCTCGGCATTAAAGACCGGGACACCTTTCCACTGATTTTTTATCGCGATAACTGCGCGGATATGGCCATCACGGCCAGCGATGTGGACGAACGCTACATTGCCTCCGCACGGTGCCTTGCCATCACCGGGACCCATCTCTCGCACCCTCAGACCCGTGACGCGGTGCTGACGGCGCTTAACTATGCCCGCCGTCACGGTGTTCGTACGGTGCTGGATATCGACTACCGGCCGGTGCTGTGGGGGCTGACCTCATTAGGGGACGGGGAGACGCGCTTTATTGCCGCAGAAAACGTGACCCGTGAACTGCAGGAGGTGCTGCACCTTTTCGACGTCATTGTCGGCACCGAAGAAGAGTTCCACATTGCAGGTGGCAGTACCGATACCCTGCAGGCGCTGGGTCGCGTGCGCGCCGTGAGTAACGCTACGCTGGTTTGCAAGCGTGGCGCGCTTGGCTGTTCGGTGTATACCGACGCTATACCGCCCCGGCTGGATGAGGGGCTGACGGTGACCGGCGTGCGCGTTGAGGTGCTGAACGTGCTCGGTGCGGGCGACGCGTTTATGTCCGGCCTGCTGCGCGGCTACCTGAACGACGAAGGCTGGGAGCAGGCCTGCCGCTATGCCAACGCGTGTGGTGCGCTGGTGGTGTCCCGCCACGGCTGTGCCCCGGCGATGCCGAGCAAGGCTGAGCTGGACGACTACCTGTCGCGTGCGGCGTCGGTGCCGCGTCCCGATCTTGATGTGCGCCTGAACCATCTGCACCGCGTCACCACCCGCCGCCGTGAGTGGCCGGAGCTGTGCGTGATGGCCTTCGATCATCGCAGCCAGCTGGAAGATATGGCGTTGCAGTGCGGGGCATCCCTGAAGCGCATCCCGGCGCTGAAGCAGCTTATTCTGCAGGCCAGCCGTGAGGCGGCCAGCAGCGCAGGGCTTGAGGGCAAAGCCGGTCTGCTGTGTGACGGTACTTTTGGTCAGGATGCCCTGAACGCGATTACCGGTGAAGGGTGGTGGATAGGCCGCCCGATTGAGCTGCCGGGCTCCCGGCCGCTGGAGATGGAGCACGGTAACATCGGCACGCAGCTCATCAGCTGGCCGCAGGAGCATGTGGTGAAATGCCTGGTCTTTTTCCATCCGGAAGATGCGCACGGCCTGCGTCTGGAACAGGAGCAGAAAATCGCAGAGGTCTACCACGCCTGCTGCCAGTCCGGTCATGAACTGCTGCTGGAGGTGATCCTGCCTGCGAGCATGCCGCGCAGCGATGAGCTTTACCTGCGCGCCATCTCGCGTTTTTACAACCTGGGGATTTATCCCGACTGGTGGAAACTGCCGCCACTCTCTGCCGATGGCTGGACGGCGCTGAGCGAGATTATTGAACGTCGGGATCCACACTGCCGTGGCGTGGTGATCCTCGGGCTGGACGCCCCGGCTGAGCAGCTTCGCGCTGATTTTAAAGCCGCCTCGGGACACGCGCTGGTGAAGGGCTTTGCCGTAGGACGCACGCTGTTTGGCGATGCGTCCCGTGCATGGCTGAAACACGATATTGACGATGCGCAGCTGGTGGCACGCATCCGGGACAATTACCTGCAGCTTATCGCCTGGTGGCGCGAGCGCGGACACGCATAATTCAGGAGACGACAATGAGTGTGCAATTAGGCATTAACCCGCTGACATGGACGAACGACGATCTGCCTTCACTCGGCGCGGAGACGCCGCTGGATACCTGTCTGAGCGAAGGGAAAGAGGCCGGTTTTGCCGGTTTCGAACTGGGCAATAAATTCCCGCGTGAGGCGCGCCTGCTTGGCCCCATTTTGCAGCGCCACGATCTGCAGCTGGTCTCCGGCTGGTATTCAGGGCGTCTGCTGGAGCGTAGCGTGGAGGAGGAGATTGCCGCCGTGCAGTCACACCTGACGCTGCTGCGCGAACTGGGGGCTAAGGTGCTGGTATTCGCCGAAGTGAGCGGCTGTATTCACGGCGAGCAACAGACGCCGGTTCATCTTCGCCCGCGCTTCCCTCAGGCGCGCTGGAAAGAGTACGGCGAGAAGCTGACCGCTTTTGCCCGTTACACGCAGCAGCAGGGGGTGCAGATTGCCTACCATCACCATATGGGAACGGTCATTGAGTCCGCTGAAGATGTCGATAACCTGATGACCCATACCGGTGAAGAGGTGGGCCTGCTGCTGGACACGGGCCATCTGACCTTTGCCGGGGCTGATCCGCTGGTGGTGGCCCAGCGCTGGGCATCGCGCATTAACCATGTTCACTGCAAAGACGTGCGCGCCGACGTGCTGGCGGACGTCAAAAACCGCAAAACCAGCTTCCTTGATGCGGTGCTGAGTGGGGTCTTCACCGTACCGGGTGACGGCTGCGTGGACTATCCGCCCATCATGCGGCTGCTGAAGGCGCAGGATTATCACGGCTGGCTGGTGGTGGAGGCGGAGCAGGATCCTGCTATCGCTCACCCGCTGACCTACGCCCGTCTGGGGTATAACAACCTGAGCCGTCTGGCGCGCGACGCCGGGCTTATCTGAGGAGGTGACATGTCACGTCTGTTATCACGCTGGCAACCGCCGAGTGCGGAGGGCCGTACCCAGTCCGTCACGCCGGAACGCGCGGACTGGGGATACGTTGGCTTTGAAGCGTATGAACTGCAGGAAGGGCAGACGCTGACGCTGCCCGCCGTCAGCGAAGAGCGCTGTCTGGTGCTGGTGGCCGGACGGGCCTCTGTCAGCACACCTACCGCGCAGTTTACTGACATCGGCGAGCGGATGAGCCCGTTTGAGCGCATAAAGCCCTGGGCGGTCTACGTCACGCCGCAGGAGACGGTGCAGATTAAGGCGCTGACGACGCTGGAGCTGGCGGTCTGTGCCGCACCCGGCAAAGGATCCTTCCCGACACGGCTTATCGCTCCGCAGGATATCGACGCGCAGGCGCGCGGCAAAGGCCATAACCAGCGCTACGTGCACAACATTCTGCCGGAAGATCAACCCGCCGACAGCCTGCTGGTGGTTGAGGTCTGGACCAACGAAGGCTGCACCAGTTCATACCCGAGCCATAAGCACGATACGGATAATCCACCGCAGGAAACCTACCTGGAGGAGACCTACTATCATCGCCTCAATCCCGGGCAGGGGTTCTGCATGCAGCGGGTCTATACCGACGACAGGTCGCTGGATGAGTGTATGGCCGTTTATAACCGCGACGTGGTGATGGTGCCGAAGGGGTACCATCCGGTGGCGACGCTGGCTGGCTATGACAGCTACTATCTCAACGTGATGGCCGGTCCGGTGCGAAAATGGATGTTCACCTGGGAAGACGATCACGCGTGGATCAACCGCGACTATCCACGTTGACGTTGCAGAAGCCCGCACCCCGCGGGCTTTTTTTATCACCCTTATCCTGTTTTGCGCGTTACCCACCAGAACACCAGCGCCATCAGGCTCACCGCTGCGCCAGTCAGGCAGACGCCCTGCCAGCCCGCGATGGCATACGTCATCGTGGTGCTCAGCGCGCCCAGACCGCTGCCGACGGCATAAAACAGCATGTAAAGCCCGACCAGCCGGCTATGCGCCTCGGGGCGGGCGCGAAAGATCAGGCTCTGGTTGGTGACATGCAGCGCCTGCCCGCCCAAATCGAGCAGCACGATGCCAATGAGCAAAATACCGAGCGAACGATCCATCAGTGAAATCGGCCACCACGCCAGGAGTAACATGACCAGCGCAGCCGCGCTGGTGCGCCGGGCATATCCTCGATCGGCCCACTCGCCGGCCCGGGTTGCCGCTAACGCGCCTGCCATTCCGGCCAGGCCAAAAGCACCAATGGCGGTATGCGATAAGTTATAGGGTGGGGCACTTAACGGTAGCACCAGAGCGCTCCAGAAAATATTGAACGCAGCGAACATCAGTAAAGCCAGTACGCCGCGCACCTGCAGGACTTTTTCTTCCCGCAGCAGGGTCAGCATTGAGTGAATCAGGCCCGGGTAACTCATCGTTTCAGGCACCGCAGGCAAGCGGGGCAGCCTCCACCACAGCGGAAACGCAATGATGATCATCAGCCCGGCGGCAGAGAGATACACGCCACGCCAGCCCGCGATATCACTGATGCCTCCGGAGACGACGCGGGCCACTAACAGGCCCATAAATACCCCGCCTTGTGCCGCACCAATAACGCGGCCTTGCTCATGCGGCGACGCGGCGTTGGCCGCATAGGCGATAAGCCCTTGCGTCATGGCCGTTCCTGCCATGCCGGTGGCGAGCATACCCGCCAGCAGCATCGTTGACGTCTGCGCCATGCCGACCGTGACCAGTGCGGCGATCAGTACGACAAGCTGTAGCGCCATCAGGCGCCGGCGATCCACTTTATCCCCCAGAGGAACCACGAACAGCAGAGCCAGAGCACAGCCAATCTGCGTGGCGGTGACCACGCCGCCAATGGCACCCTGGCTGATGCCAAAGTCTCTGGACAACGCGTCAAGCAACGGCTGTGCGTAATAGACGTTGGCCACGCTTAAGCCGCTGGCGAGGGCGAACAGCCACACCAGGCTACGCGGCATGTCGCCTGAGCGGACGTGCCCGGTTTTTCGATCTGACGGTAGTGGTGACGCGTGTGACATGTTCAAATCCTCGCCCTGGGTAAAGTGGTTTTGAAAAGAAACCAGTTGAAGGCTAGGTTATGCAGTTTTAAAATGCAACCAGTTATTGTTGACTGACCTGCCGGGGTAACGCTGTGCCGTCTCGTAAACTGATTGAACAGGAATTCTGTCCCGTTGCCCGCAGCGTCGATCTGATTGGCGATCGCTGGTCGCTTCTGATTGTGCGTAATGCTTTTGACGGCATGCGCCGTTTCGGGGATTTTCAGCGGGATCTCGGGGTTGCGCGTAACATTCTGGCTGACCGGCTGCGCAAGCTGGTCGACGCGGGCATTCTCGCGATGCAGGGGGCGTCGGACGGTACGTCGTATCAGGAATACGTCCTGACGGACAAAGGCGAAAGCCTGTTTCCCATCGTCGTTGCGCTTCGCCAGTGGGGAGAGCAGCATCTGTTTGAACGCGGGGAGTGCCACTCGCTGTTGATCGACAGGCGTACCGGCAAGCCGGTTCCCCTGATGGCGCCAGCAGCGCAGGATGGAACGGCGCTGAAGGCGCAAGATACTGACGTGCAGAAAGTGACGTAACCCGACGCTCTGCAAGCCCGCGCTACGCGGGCTGTTGTGTCATTCTTAATGGTTTGTGATTGCCTGTTCAATCGTGCGGGCAATATCATCCGGCTGACTCACCATCGACACGTGGCTTGCTGCCACTTCCGTGGTTTTCGCGTGGATCGTTTTCGCCATCGCACGTTCAAGCTCAGGGTTAATCATCCGGTCATTTTTGCTGACCACAAACCAGCTTGGCTTTTCATGCCAGGCCGCATGGCTCACTTTTTCCGCAAACGCGTCGGCCTTGATCGGCCCCTGAGTGGCTGCAATGGTCTGCTGTTCAACGGCGCCTGCATCCGGTGCGAAGTCTTTCATCACGGCTTCTGGCGGGAGATACAAATACCCGTCTGCCGTTTTTGCGATATCCGCGCTCCCCGCTGGCGGTGGGTAACTTCCCGCCAGGTCCGCCGTCGACTGGCCGGAATCAGGCGCAAAGGCCGCTACATAGACCAGGGATTTTACCCGTGCATCGTTACCCGCTTCGCTGATCACCGTTCCGCCCCAGGAATGACCTACCAGCACCACATCGCCATGCGCCCGTGCAATGGCGCGCCGGGTGGCAGCAACGTCATCTTTAAGCGACGTGAGCGGCAGCTGGACGGCGATCACCTCGGTATGCTGTTTTTGCAGCCGGGTAATGACCTTGTTCCAGCTGCTGCCATCGGCAAACGCGCCATGGACCAGCACCACGCTGGTTTTGCTCTCAGCAAAGGCGCTGGCTGAAAGCGCCAGCAGACCCGCCGTCAGTACAGTGCGTGCTTTCATTGTCTGGCTCCTTAAAAATGATGGACCGTTGCGTGAGGCGGTACGGTGAATTCAATGGTTTTATGGTCGATGGGTTTATGCGTGGGGTCGGCCAGAATTATGGTCACTTTATGCTTCCCGGCGGGTAACCCAACCAGAATGATTGGCTCTCCGCTGGTATCGGCCCAGTGCCAGGGGGCGTCATCCACCACGACATGGATATGGCCGATACGTGGCGTGACCTTCAGCGCATCGGGCCCGAATACCGGCTCGATGCGCAGGTTTTCAGCCCGGTATTGAATAAAGACCGCCCCCTTGCTCAGCGGGCCGGCAAGCGGCGGATCGACAATCAGCTTAGCGGCCGGCTGTGGATGTTCCAGCGGGGCAACAGCGGCAGGGCCGTTGACGTCGGCAGCGCTGAGGTTATCCAGCGGTGCGGCCCAGGAGCAGGTTGCTGACGCCAGAACAAGTGCAGGGAGCAGTAAATAACGACGGATCATCTGAGTCTCTCCTCAATCGGTTTCAAATTCGGTTTCAAACAATGACAGACACAGAAAACCATTTTTATGTATCCGGGATGTTTGCGGGGAACGGCGTTTTGTACCGGCTTGTCAGCGTGGCGCTCCGGATACAGTGGGATACATTTCATCATTCCGCGCGGGGTCGGCACTGCGCACAATCGCTATCGCCAGCCCGGCAATCACCAGCGTCAGCGCGGTGGAAACCCACATTGCGCCGGCGATCCCCAGCGTTTTGTTTAGCCACGCATAGGCAAACGGCGATGCCGCGGCCATAAGCTGTGCGGGAATGAGCAGCATGCCGGTGCGGCGGGCATAGCTTTCGGCGCTGAAAAGCGTCAGCGGCAGGGTGGCTTTTACTATCGTCATCAGCCCGTTGATGGCGCCGTAGCCCAGCACAAAACCGGCGGCACACCCGACAAACAGCGAGCTGCTTAACCCGATAACAAAGCAGAGCGGCATGGCGAGGGCGGTCAGGAGCGTGAGGTTGAGTGGGGTTAAGCGTGCACCCGCCAGCACCTCCGTGGCGCGTGCGCCCGTCTGGCCAACGCCCCACAACATGCCGATGGCGACCGGCAGGCCAAAACTGGCAATAAACTCTGGCAGATGGGTGGACGTGCCGTTAGAGACAAAGGTCATGAGGGCAATAAACGTGGCATACCGCCAGCCGTTACGCCGTTCCTGGCGCACGGGCGGCGCGGTAACGTGCGGGGGGGCCGCCAGCCGCTGGTGGGGAAGCGTGCGAATCAGTACCGTACTCAGCAGGCCAAAGAGGGCGTAGATCTGCAATGCGTGTTGCCAGCTCATCACTTTCAGCAGCCCATCACCCAGCGGCCAAAAAACCGCTGAGGCCAGACCGCCAGCGAGCGTGATGCGCGAGATCGTTCTGCGTGCCTGCTGGCCGTACAGGTTCACCAGCGCGGCGAACAGCGCATCATACAGCGACAGCCGCATCCCGATACCGGCAACCAGCCAGGCACCGTACCAGCCGAACAGCGTCTGCGTATATGCCATGCCCGCGCAGCTTGCGGCAATCAGTAACGTTCCGCTCATCACCACGTTCTGCCCGCCAGCGTACGCCAGCAGTCGGGCGACAAAAGGGGAGACCATCGCCATTACCAGCATCGCCAGCGTCAGGCCGAGGTAGAGCTGCGGTGATGACCACCCCCGGTCGGCCACAATCGCCTGGGCAAAGGTCCCGGGCATATAAAACGAGATCCCCCAGTTGATAAGCTGATGACAACCTGCCCGGAGGGCGAGGTGACGGGGAAGGGCAGGTGTTTTCATTGTTTTTCATTCCGTTATGCAGTTGTCCTGAGCATAGCGAGCGCGCTATTGTGCTGGCAGGTCAGTCACCTTATGCGCTGTATAAGAGAAACTTTGAATGACAACGCTCAACCTGGGCTATCTCGCGACGTTCCGTCTGGTTATCCAGCGCGGCAGTTTTTCCGCGGCGGCGGACCTGCTGGGCATTTCCCAGCCGGCCGTCAGCCTGCAAATCCGCCAGCTGGAGCAGTTTCTGCAAACCCGGCTGGTAGAGCGTACCGGGCGGGGTATCAAACCCACGGCTGCCGGGCAGGCGTTGCTGGTGCACGGGGAGCGTATTCAGCAGGCGGTGGATGAAGCCATTCGGTCCGTGAGTGAGTTCAGCCACGACGTGAGTGGCACCATTACGCTTGGCACGGGCGCAACCGCCTGCATTCATCTTCTGCCGCCGCTGTTGCAGCAGCTCGGACGTGACTATCCGCTTCTCAGAGTGGGCGTGACGACCGGCAATACGCTTGACATCGTCCGGGCAATTGAAGAAAACCGACTTGATATGGGGCTGGTGACGCTACCGGTGAGCGGAAGAGCGCTCGACGTTACGCCGGTGATGGACGAAGAGTTTGTTTTTATCGCGTCGCTGGACCAGCAGGACGGTTTTCAGTCGTTGACGCCGGCTGCGTTGCACGCGCAGCCATTCATTGCTTTTGAATCAGGCAGCGGCACCCGGGCGCTGATCGACGGCTGGTTTGCGGCCGAGGGGCGAATCCTCACGCCGGTGATGCAGCTGGGCAGCATCGAGGCGATCAAGCGGATGGTACGTGCGGGGCTTGGCTACAGTATCGTGCCGCGTATGGCCGTAGACCTGGCGGCTGACCGCGAAGGGCTATGCGTGATGTCGCTCACGCCCGTGCTGCAGCGACAGCTGGCTGTAGTGATGCGCCAGGATAAAATCCTGAGCAAAGGAATAGCAGGGATCATTCGGATATTACAAAATCCTTCGACGCGTTAGCGATCGGCTGAATCAACGGTCAGGCTGGATTGCTGTGACTGGGTCTTGTCCTGATGGTGATACCAGGCGCCAATAGAGGAGTAAACGAAGCGGCCGAAGAAAAACAGGAAGCTGATAAGCAGTATGATGCGGGTCATCCGGGTGTTGAACTGATGTCGTTTTCGCATACGCGTGGCCTGACTCACTGTGTTTTTCCTGGGCATGCCCTTTTGGGCGACAGGGATATTAAGGCACAGCGGGAAGAGAGGGTCAATTCGAAAATGTGTAAATAACCGTCAATAGTTACATTAATTAATGTTATTGAAATTAATAATTGCATTTACCATATTGATAATATGAAGAAAACTATTTCAAAAAAAATGTAAGAAAGGATCGTTTGAGTAAATTAGTTTGATTTAAGTCAACGGTTTCCCTGGCCTGGTATTTAAAATCCCACCTCCATGCTGTTCGCCCCACACCTTGTCGGGCGGCAGGTACGTCAGGTTGGATGCCTGTCTTCATTTCCCTCTGGAGCGAAAGGGGTTTAAACGGGCATCTATGAACATTATTTCTTTCCTGAAAAACAATAAAGACCGCTGGTGGGCTTTACCGCTTATTTTACCGGTGGGTTTACTGCCTGTATTAAGCGTTGCCAATACCTTTACCCGATTGGGCGATGGTCTGGTGGCACTTTATTATTTACCTCTCTCCTTTCTGCTTTCAGTGATGATGTTTTTTGGTCTGGAAGCGCTGCCCGGCATCGTATTGTCACTGTTCATCCGCTACTACCCGTCGGTTGGGTTGTTCGAAACCATCGCCGGCATTTTTCATTTTATTGTCCCTGTTGTGCTCAGCTGGGGGGGGTATCGGGTGTTTGCGCCCAGACGTAGCATGACGGCTTACGGGGATGTCAGACTGATGGCGCAGCGTATCTTCTGGCAGGCCTTTTGCCCCGCGACGCTGTTTCTGGTGCTGTTTCAGTTTGCCCTCTATCTGGGTGTGTATGAGAGCCGTCAGAGCCTGGAGGGGTTAACCCCGCTTAATATTCGCACGCTGATTAACTATCAGGCGCTGCTGGTCAGCGGGCTGACGGGCGTGCCGTTAAGCTATTTACTGATCCGTCTGATTCGCCATCCGCGGTATATCAGAAGTCTTGTCTCGCAGGTGCGAATGCAGATAGACAAAAAGGTGACGGTCATTGAATTTCTGCTGTGGGCCATTGCGCTTGGCGGGCTGCTTACCCTGCTGCTGCTCCCGATGAATGAAAACAGCTCGATTTTCACCACCAACTACACCCTGTCGTTACTGATGCCGGTGATGCTCTGGGGAGCGATGCGGTTTGGCTATAAGCTGATGTCGCTCATCTGGACCCCGGTGCTGCTGGTGTCCATCCACTATTTTTACCGTTATATCCCTCAACAGTCCGGGTATGACATTCAGCTGGCAATTACCTCTTCCAGCTATCTGGTCTTTTCGTTTGTGGTGATTTACATGTCGATGCTGGCCACCTGCCAGCGCGCCGCGAATAAACGTTCCCGCAGGCTGGCGCTACTCGACCCGGTTGTCCATATGCCGAACCTGCGGGCCTTGTCGCGCGATCTTGCTAAAAACCCCTGGTCGGCGCTCTGTCTGCTGCGCATTCCGGAGCTGGAGGTGCTGGGCCGAAATTACGGGGTGTTGTTGCGGATCCTGTATAAACAGCAGCTGGCGCAGTGGGTCAATGGCACCTTGCAGCCCAGTGAGCGGGTCTATCACCTCACCGGCTGTGACCTGGCGGTTCGCCTTAACGCGGAATCGCACCAGCAACGCATCGAGGCGCTGGACGAGCATATTAAACAGTTCCGCTTTGTCTGGGATGGGATGCCGCTGCAGCCTCAGGTGGGCGTGAGCTACTGCTATGTACGCTCACCGGTGACCCACCTCTATCTGGTCCTCGGTGAACTGGGGGTGATTGCCGATCTGTCGATTTCGACCAACCATCCGGAAAATCTGCAGCAGCGCGGTGCTGTCCATCTCCAGCGTAGCCTGAAGGACAAGGTTGCGATGATGAGCCGTCTGCAAAGTGCGCTCGACAGTAACGCGTTTACTCTGCTGGTTCAGCCGGTTTGCGGCGTGCGGGGCGATTGCTACCACGAAGTGTTGCTGCGGATGTCAGATGCAAACGGGGTGTTGCTCTCTCCCTTGCAATTCCTGCCCGTCGCCCAGGAGTTTGGTCTGTCGTCGCGGGTTGATTTGTGGGTACTGGAGAACACGCTACGCTTCCTGGCAGAGCATCGGGTACATCTGCCCGGCCAGCGTTTTGCCATTAATCTGGGCCCTTCCACCGTGTGCCGTGCGCAGTTCCCGGCTGAGGTGAGTCGTCTGCTGGCGAAATACGCCGTCGAACCCTGGCAGCTGATATTTGAAGTGACCGAGTGCAGCACCTTCGGCAGTGGTGAGCAGGCGTTACATACCCTCAGGCAGTTGCAAAAAATGGGGGTACGCATTGCGATTGATGATTTCGGTACCGGCTATGCGAGCTACGCGCGGCTGAAAAGCGTGGACGCCGATATCCTTAAGATAGACGGAAGCTTTATCCGCAATATCGTCAACAACAGTCTGGACTATCAGATAGTGGCCTCGATTTGCCATCTGGCGCGAATGAAGAAAATGCTGGTGGTCGCGGAGTATGTCGAAACAGAAGAGATACGTAGCGCGGTTCACGCGCTAGGTATCGATTATGTGCAGGGTTATCTGATTGGCAGACCGGTTGCGCTTGAGTCACTGCTGGAAGCAGAGGCGTCGCCGGTCGAGGCCTGAGGGGTTACGCCGCGACGTCTGAGCTCTCTTCTTCGATTTTGAGTAGCCAGCCGGTGACCGCTTCCCAGTACTGCTGCTCTTTTTCCAGATCCAGCAGCACCAGCGCATTCTGGCTAAACCAGTCTGGCGGGAAGCTCAGGGTCCAGTGGTTGTCATCCGTTTTGAGCTTCAGCGTGGGCGGGGTGGTCGTGGCCTGACGCTGGTTATTGAGCAGGACGCCGAGACGCAGCAGCTGGATAAGCGGCAGGAATTGCTTCTTCTTAAACAGCGTGAAGCGTGGCAAATCGTCAAGCTTGATGGCTTTACGATGGTAGCGAACCAGGGTCGCCATCATGGTTTGCTGCTCCTGGTTGAAGCCAGGCAGATCGCTGTTTTGCAGGATATAGGCTGAGTGGCGGTGCATTCCGCTGTGGTTAATATTCAGTCCCACTTCGTGCAGCATCGCTGCCCATTTCAGCAGGGCGGCAAGCTGCGGATGCGCCAGCTTAGGGTTCTGCTCCTGCCACTGGTCGTATATCTGAACGGTTGTTTCCAGCACGCGCTTCGCCTGTTCGCGGTCGATATTGTACTGGTTTGCCAGGCTTTGCGCGGTGCGGCTACGAATATCCTGATGGCGGAAACGGCCTTCCATTTCATACAGCACACCTTCACGCAGCGCGCCGTCGGAAAGACGCAGCTCTTTAATTGCCAGCGCATCAAATACGCCGCACAGGATAGCCAGCCCCGGTACGAATACCGCTTTGCGCTCGTCGGAAAGACCCGGCAGGCTTAAGGCGTCAAAGCTTTTATGTTTCAGCACCTCTTCGGTCAGCAAGGTCAGGCGCTCTGGGGTGATAAACCCATCTTTTTCACCCATCGCCAGCAGCACTTCATGTGCCGCTTTGATGGTGCCCGATGCGCCCAGCGCTACGTTCCAGCCCTGAATACGGTACTGCCAGGCCAGGTTCTCCAGTTTCTGGATTGCGGCCATGCGCGCGCGCTGGAAGTTTTCGCGGCTGATTGCGCCACCCGGGAAATACATCTGCGCAAAGCTGACGCAGCCCATACGACGGCTTTCGACGAGACGCGGCTCAAAATCTTCGCCGATCACCAGTTCCGTAGAGCCGCCGCCGATGTCGATGACCAGCTTGCGTCCTTTTTCCGGCTGAGTGTGTTCAACACCCATGAAAATCAGACGGGCTTCCTCGTTACCTGAGATGATCTCAATGGGGTAGGGGATCACCTTTTCGGCCCGCTTGAGGAATTCAGGCGCGTTCAGCGCCTGGCGCAACGTGTGGGTGCCCACAATGCATACGCTGGAAGGCGAGAAGCCCTGCAGACGTTCAGCAAACAGCGACAGGCAGTTTAAGCCTCGCTCCATTGCCTCTTCGCTGAGCATGCTGCGCTCATCAAGACCATCCGCCAGGTGTACACGCTGCTTCAGACGACCGATGATCTGCAACGCGCCATCCACCTCACGGGCGATGACCATGTGGAAACTGTTAGAACCAAGATCGACCGCGGCGAATTCCTGCGGGCGTGGGGTCTTATCATTTATCGGCATAGGTTAATCGGGTTGCTCGAGTGATTTGATATAGTCGTAAATCGCCAGTTGCGACCGCACTTTACGGCGATTGCCGCGCGGTACATAGCGGTTACTGAGTTCTTTGTCGATATAGCGTGCTTTCACCGTATCGCTGAACAGAATCTCGATGATATCGAGGATCTGCTGCTTCAGCCGCGGATCCAGGAGCGGTGTCGCGACTTCAATTCGGTAGTCAATATTGCGCGTCATCCAGTCTGCAGAAGAGAGATAGACCTGTTTATCACCCGCATTATCGAAAATATAAACCCGATCGTGTTCCAGGTAGCGGTCAACAATGCTGATCACGCGAATATTGTCGCTGATGCCTTCGAGTTCAGGGATCAGTGAGCACATACCGCGTATCAGCAGATTGACCGGAACGCCGGAGCTGGACGCCGCATACAGACGATCCACCAGCCCTTTGTCGACCAGGTTGTTGAGTTTCAGCGTAATGCCCGACGACAGCCCTTTCTGGGCATTGGCGATCTCTTTATCGATCATGTCGTACAGCAGGCGGCGTGAGTTCTGCGGCGAGACCAGCAGATAATCGAAGCTGACCGGGCGGTACGGGTTCTCAATAAAGTTGAATACCCGGCGAACCTCGTTAGTGATGCGCGCATCGGCAGTCAGCAGCGAGTAGTCGGTATAAATTCGCGCGGTTTTTTCGTTAAAGTTCCCGGTCCCGATGTGGGCATAACGCACCACGTCCTCTCCCTCTTTACGGGAGATGAGGAACAGCTTGGCGTGAATTTTCAGCCCAGGCGCTGAGAAGATAACGTGGACACCGGCTTCCGTCAGACGGCGCGCCCAGTGAATGTTTGCCTCTTCGTCGAAGCGTGCCTGCAGCTCAACCACCACGGTCACTTTTTTGCCGTTGTGCGCCGCATGGATCATCGCATCGATGATGCGGGAATCTTTTGCCACACGGTAGATGTTGATTTTGATCGCCAGTACGTTCGGGTCGAACGAAGCCTGACGCAGCAGTTCCAGCACGTGTTCAAACGTATGGTACGGATAGTAGAGCAGGACATCGCGCTCGCGAATGGCGTCGAAACCGTTGCGGAATTTATCGAACCAGAGATGGCGCAGACGCGGCAGCGGTTTGTTCACCAGATTGGCCTTGCCGACGTTCGGGAAGCCAATAAAGTCTTTAAAGTTATGGTAACGACCGCCCGGCACGATGGAGTCATAGCGAGAAATGGTCAGCTTGTCGCGCAGCATTTCCACCATGGCATCTGGCATATCGCGCTGATAAACAAAGCGCACCGGCTCCGCCGTCAGGCGCTGTTTCAGGCTGGATGACATCAGCTCCATCAGGCTGGCTTCCATCTCGTGCACCAGATCGTATTCGGCGTCACGGGTCATCTTCATGGAGTAGGCGTTTAACGCGTCGTAATCGAAGAAGCCCTTAAAGATGTCGTCCAGGCAGTAACGCAGGATGTTATCGAGCAGGATCATTGGCTTGCGTCTGCGCGGGGTTTCCGGCGGCAGGTTCACAAAGCGCGGCACCTTATCCGACGGGATCTCAAGCAATGCGTAACGAATCGTGTCGCCACGAATAATTTCCACCGCGAGGTAGGTGTAGTCATCTTTCAGGAACTGCACCAGATCGGTTTCGCGGTTGATCAGAATAGGGGTAATGTGCTGGCGCAGGTAATGTTTGAAATAGTGACGCAGCCAGGTTTGTTGGTTAACAGAAAGCTGACGTTCGTTAATCAGGAAGATTTGATTGCGTGCCATTTCCAGCAGCAGTTCGTTATACAGGCCGTCAAACTCCTGATCGGCTTTCAATACGCGCGACTGAATTTTGCCCAGCAGATGGCGCGAGTGAGAGTTTAAGCCCTGTTCTTCGCTGATGATGATTCGCCGTTTCAGTTCGGCAAAGCGAACCTTGTAGAACTCATCCAGGTTGTTGGAGTAAATCCCCAGAAAACGCATACGCTCGATAAGCGGGTTACTTTTGTCTGCCGCTTCCTGGAGTACACGTTCGTTGAATGCTAACCAGCTTAGCTCTTTCTCGATATATAACTTTTCCTGACCCATTACAGCTCACACTCCAGTTCAATCACAGGACGTGGTAAATCCGTCTCGTCCTTATTATGGCGAGCATTTCCACGATATGTCCAACAGTGCCAGAAAAGTATGACAGTTATTTTTTTTCTGGGGGATTTTAGAGGGTTGGGGGAAGGGCATGTCGGGAAGCGCGGTGCTCACCCGACAGTGAAGACCACAGGCCCGTGCAGGCGTCGCGCCGCCGGGCACATCAAACAAACTACTCGTCAGCGGCATAACCCTGTGCAGGGAGCCTGACGCCGTCCAGCCAGGCGGCACCGTCGCGCATCTGAAGACGCCCGTCAACAAACCAGCTTACCACCAGAGGATAAATGGCGTGTTCCTGCGTCTGCACGCGTTCGGTAACGTCGTCTTCGCTGTCACCTTCAAAGACCGGCACCTTTGCCTGCAGGATCACCGGCCCGCCGTCCAGCTCGTCGGTAACGAAATGCACGGAGGTACCGTGCTCTTCATCGCCGTTTTCCAGAACCTGACGATGGGTGTGCAGGCCGGGATACTTCGGCAGGAGGGAAGGGTGGATATTCAGCAGACGACCAGCGTAGTGCCCGACAAAGGCCGGGCTCAGGATACGCATATACCCCGCCAGCACGACAACGTCAGGCGCGTAGGCATCAATCTCCTGAACCAGTTCCCGGTCAAACGCTTCACGTCCGGAGAACTGGCTGGCTTCCAGCGCGTGCGCGGGAATGTTCTCTTCCCGGGCACGTTCAAGGCCGAACGCGTCGGCCTTATTGCTGAATACTGCCCGAATGGTGCCGTTGATTTTCTTCTGTTTGCAGGCGTCAATTATCGCCTGCAAATTGCTTCCGTTACCGGAAATGAGCACCACAATGTTTTTCATTCAATGACCACACGCTGTTCGGAATCGGATGCTTTGATAATACCGATTTTCCACGCGTTTTCACCTTTGTCGGTCAGCAGCGTAATCGCCTTATCCGCTTCGCTTGCTGGCAGCGCGATAACCATGCCCACGCCACAGTTAAAGGTGCGGTACATCTCGTGTGAACTCACGTTGCCCGCAGTCTGCAGCCAGTTAAAGACGGATGGCCACTGCCAGGACGATTCGTCAATCACCGCCTGAGTGTTGTCCGGCAGTACGCGCGGAATGTTTTCCCAGAAGCCGCCACCGGTCAGGTGGGCAATGGCGTGAACGTCAACCTTCTCGATCAGCTCCAGCACGTTTTTCACGTAGATGCGGGTCGGCGCCAGCAAATGGTCAGCCAGTGGCTTGCCATCAAGCTCGGTGGTCAGTGGATCGCTGCCGCTCACGTCGAGGATTTTACGCACCAGAGAGTAGCCGTTCGAGTGCGGGCCGCTGGAGGCCAACGCGATCAGCACATCACCATCAGCCACTTTACTGCCGTCGATAATTTCTGATTTTTCTACTACGCCAACGCAGAAACCTGCGACGTCATAATCTTCGCCGTGATACATACCGGGCATTTCGGCGGTTTCACCACCGACCAACGCACAGCCAGACTGCAGACACCCTTCGGCAATGCCGTTAATGACGCTTGCTGCGGTATCCACGTCCAGTTTTCCGGTCGCGTAGTAATCCAGGAAGAACAGCGGCTCTGCGCCCTGAACCACCAGGTCGTTAACACACATCGCGACCAGATCGATACCGATCGTGTCGTGACGTTTTAAATCCATCGCCAGGCGCAGTTTCGTCCCTACACCATCAGTACCCGAGACCAGAACAGGTTCACGATATTTTTGCGGCAGTGCGCACAGTGCGCCGAATCCACCCAGACCACCCATCACTTCCGGGCGGCGGGTTTTTTTCACCACACCTTTGATTCGGTCAACCAGCGCATTACCTGCGTCAATATCAACACCGGCATCTTTGTAGCTGAGAGAAGTTTTGTTGGTCACGGCTCAAGTCCCCACGCGATTGCATAGCTAGTAAGAAAAATCGGCGCAATTCTAACAGTCCAGGCAAACGTTTGCGAGTCTATTCTCGGCGAGAGGATTTTTTTTTCAGCAGGCCCTGCGAATGCGCCTAAAGTTGAGTCTGTTCACGAAAATGAAACCGGTTTCGGTTTTCTCCTTGCAACAGAAAGCCCCTTTGCACATCATCAGAATGAAACCGGTTTCTGTAATTGTTTTTGCAGAAAATAACGCAGAATGAGGGAAAGTGTATGTCTGGATTCAAAGCAGATTTTCTGTGGGGCGGTGCGGTCGCAGCGCATCAGCTGGAAGGGGGCTGGAACGAGGGCGGTAAGGGGATCAGCGTTGCCGATGTGATGACCGCCGGCGCGCACGGCGTGCCGCGTGAAATCACCAACGGCGTGCTGCCAGGGAAAAATTACCCTAACCATGAAGCCATCGATTTCTACCATCGCTATAAAGAGGACATCAAACTCTTTGCCGAGATGGGCTTCAAATGCTTCCGTACCTCCATCGCCTGGACGCGTATCTTCCCGAAAGGGGACGAGCTGGAGCCTAATGAAGCTGGCCTGAAATTCTATGACGACCTGTTTGACGAGTGCCTGAAGTATGGCATCGAGCCGGTTATTACCCTTTCCCATTTCGAGATGCCGTTCCACCTTGTCACCGAATACGGTGGCTGGCGCAACCGTAAGCTGATCGACTTCTTTGTTCGCTTTGCGGAGGTTGTGTTCAGACGTTACCAGCATAAAGTGAAGTACTGGATGACCTTTAACGAGATCAATAACCAGGCCAACTTCCACGAAGACTTTGCACCGTTTACCAACTCCGGTCTGAAGTACGAGCCGGGCGAAGACCGCGAGCCGGTGATGTTCCAGGCGGCACACTATGAGCTGGTGGCCAGCGCCCTGGCGGTGAAGGCCGGGCGCGACATTAACCCGTCTCTGCGGATCGGCTGCATGATTGCCATGTGTCCAATCTATCCGCTGACCTGTGCCCCGGACGATATGATGATGGCGATGAATGCCATGCACCGTCGCTACTGGTTCACCGATGTCCACGTGCGCGGCAAGTACCCACAGCATCTGCTTAACTACTTTGCTCGTCGCGGTTTCACGCTGGATATCACAGAAGAAGATAACGCGGCGCTGACGCAGGGGTGTGTCGATTACATTGGCTTTAGCTATTACATGTCTTTCGCCACCAAAGCGACGGCGGATAACCCGGAGCTGGATTACGACGAAAGTAAGAGCCTGGTCTCCAACCCGTACGTGCAGAAATCTGCCTGGGGCTGGCAGATTGATCCGGTGGGCCTGCGTTACTCCCTGAACTGGTTCTGGAATCACTATCAGTTGCCCCTGTTCATCGTGGAGAATGGCTTTGGCGCCATCGACGTGCAGGAGAGCGACGGTTCGGTGAATGACCAGTACCGTATTGATTACCTTGCCGCGCACATCCGCGAAATGAAAAAAGCGGTGGTCGAAGATGGCGTTGATCTGATGGGGTATACCCCGTGGGGCTGTATCGACCTGGTGTCTGCCGGAACGGGTGAAATGAAAAAACGCTACGGCTTTATCTTTGTCGACAAAGACAATGAAGGTAACGGCACCCTGAACCGCAGTAAGAAGAAGTCGTTTGACTGGTATAAGCAGGTGATAGCCAGCAACGGCGACACTCTTTAATTCCAGCAGAGTAAAAACGCAAAAAGCCGGAGCTTGCCCTCCGGCTTTTTTGCCTCTAAAACACTTTGCTTGATGTACGTCAAGCAAGTTGGGTATGGTGCAATCCGAAAAAAGCGGTATAATCCCGCGATTTTTTTGCGGTTGCCCCCTCAGAGGAGAAAGAGAATGAAGATTGTGGAAGTGAAGCACCCACTCGTTAAACACAAGCTGGGCCTGATGCGTGAGCATGACATCAGCACGAAGCGTTTTCGCGAACTGGCTTCTGAAGTCGGCAGCCTGCTGACCTATGAAGCGACCTCTGACCTGGAAACGGAAAAAGTGACCATCGAGGGCTGGAACGGCCCGGTTCAGGTTGAGCAGATCAAAGGTAAGAAAATTACCGTTGTGCCCATCCTGCGTGCCGGCCTCGGCATGATGGAAGGCGTGCTGGAGCACGTGCCAAGCGCGCGCATCAGCGTGGTCGGGGTCTACCGCGACGAAGAGACCCTGGAGCCGGTACCGTACTTCCAGAAGCTGGTGTCTAACATCGACGAGCGTATGGCCCTGGTGGTTGACCCGATGCTGGCGACCGGCGGTTCAATGATTGCCACCATCGACCTGCTGAAAAAAGCCGGTTGCAGCAGCATCAAAGTGCTGGTGCTGGTTGCCGCACCAGAAGGTATCGCGGCGCTGGAAAAAGCGCACCCGGACATCGAACTCTATACCGCGTCTATCGACCAGGGGCTGAATGAGCACGGGTACATCATCCCGGGGCTTGGCGATGCCGGCGATAAGATTTTTGGTACTAAATAATCGAATAACGATAATGAAGCCGACTTTGATAGTCGGCTTTTTTTTGAATAAAACGCCAACAACAATACTACTCAGAGGAAAACACTATGACGCGCCGTGCTATCGGGGTGAGTGAAAGACCGCCGCTTTTACAGACAATCCCGCTTAGTCTGCAGCACCTGTTCGCCATGTTTGGCGCAACCGTGCTGGTGCCAATCCTGTTTCACATTAACCCGGCTACCGTGCTGTTGTTCAACGGTGTGGGTACGCTACTTTACCTCTTTATCTGTAAAGGCAAAATCCCTGCCTATCTCGGCTCAAGCTTCGCCTTTATTTCACCGGTTCTGCTGTTGCTGCCGCTGGGGTATGAAGTGGCGCTGGGCGGCTTCATTATGTGTGGCGTCCTCTTCTGCCTGGTCTCTTTCATTGTGAAGAAGGCCGGTACCGGCTGGCTGGACGTTATGTTCCCGCCTGCTGCAATGGGGGCCATTGTCGCCGTCATCGGTCTGGAGCTGGCGGGCGTGGCGGCCAATATGGCTGGCCTGCTGCCTGCTGACGGGCAGTCACCGGATTCCAAAACCATCATTATCTCGATGGTGACACTGGGCGTAACGGTATTTGGTTCCGTGCTGTTCCGCGGTTTTATGGCAATTATCCCGATCCTGATCGGTGTGCTGGCGGGGTATGCGCTCTCCTTCGTGATGGGCGTTGTTGATACCACGCCCATTGCTGAAGCGCACTGGTTCGCACTGCCAACCTTCTATACGCCACGCTTTGAATGGTTTGCCATTTTCACGATCCTGCCCGCGGCGCTGGTGGTTATTGCTGAGCACGTAGGTCACCTGGTGGTGACGGCAAACATCGTTAAACGTGACCTGATCCGCGACCCGGGTCTGCACCGCTCGATGTTCGCTAACGGCCTCTCTACCATTATCTCCGGTTTCTTTGGTTCTACGCCTAACACCACCTACGGTGAGAACATCGGCGTGATGGCGATTACCCGTGTCTACAGTACCTGGGTTATTGGCGGCGCGGCAATCATCGCCATCCTGCTCTCCTGCGTGGGCAAACTGGCGGCGGCTATCCAGATCATTCCGGTACCGGTAATGGGAGGCGTCTCTCTGCTGCTGTACGGTGTGATCGGCGCGTCCGGTATTCGCGTGCTGATTGAATCTAAAGTGGACTACAGCAAAGCGCAAAACCTGATCCTCACCTCCGTGATCCTGATCATCGGCGTGAGCGGCGCGAAGGTGCACATCGGTGCGGCTGAACTGAAAGGCATGGCGCTGGCGACCATCGTGGGTGTGGGCCTGAGCCTGATCTTCAAACTGATCTCCGTCCTGCGCCCAGAAGAAGTGGTGCTGGATGCCGAAGACAGCGAAAAAGCGTCACATTGATCGTAAAACCGGGCGGACGATCCGCCCGGTTCTCTCCTTGCACGTTCCGTGCTAAACTCACCGCCGATTTTATGTAAGATCTGGTTGAGGTACTTCTGAACGGACCGGCACAGCTCTCTCTGCCACTCTATCTCCCTGACGACGAAACTTTTGCGAGTTTCTGGCCGGGTGATAACCCCTCTTTACTGGCTGCACTGCAAAACGTGCTGCGTCAGGAACACAGCGGATACATCTATATCTGGTCACGCGAAGGCGCGGGGCGCAGCCACCTGTTGCATGCCGCCTGTGCGGAGCTTTCCGCGCGGGGTGATGCGGTAGGCTATGTGCCGCTGGATAAACGTACCTGGTTTGTGCCTGAAGTCATGGAGGGAATGGAACATCTCTCACTGGTCTGCATCGATAATATCGAATGTGTGGCGGGGGATGAGCCATGGGAAATGGCGATCTTTAACCTCTATAACCGCATTCTGGAGTCGGGGAAAACCCGACTGCTGATCACCGGCGATCGTCCGCCGCGCCAGCTGAATCTGGGGCTGCCGGATCTGGCTTCCCGTCTGGACTGGGGGCAAATCTACAAGCTGCAGCCGCTGTCGGATGAAGACAAACTTCAGGCGTTACAGCTGCGCGCAAGATTGCGCGGCTTTGAACTCCCGGAAGACGTGGGGCGTTTCCTGCTCAAGCGCCTGGACCGGGAAATGCGCACGCTCTTTGATACGCTCGATCAGCTCGATCGCGCTTCGATTACCGCGCAGCGCAAGCTGACCATTCCTTTTGTGAAAGATATTCTGAAGCTGTGATGCGCTTTTCTCCCTCTGCCTGGCGCAGAGGGAGAACCAGTGCCACTGGCTAAAACTCACCTGTCTTCCAGCAAATGCTCAACCAGAAGTGGAATGGGTCTGCCTGAGGCCACGCTTTTTCCGTACTCACGCCACAGCGCCGTGCCGCTAATATCCAGATGGGCCCATGGAATGGTCGGCGGGCAAAAATGGTGTAACAGCCAGGCCGCCGATGCGCTGATCGCCGCATTATTGGGTGGGGTATTGCACAGGTCGGCGATGGCGCTGTCGGTCTGTTTTTTTAACCGTGCATCCAGCGGCAGGGACCACACCTCATCACCGCTCCGTTTCCCCGCGCGGGTGAGCGCCTGACGCAGCGCTTCGTCCTGCGTCATTAACCCACTCAGCTCGTACCCCAGCGCTTTTACGACGGCACCGGTTAAGGTCGCCATATCAATAATATAGCGAGCCTGCGGATGACGCTGGCTGGCCCAGGCGATCGCATCCGCCAGTACCAGCCGGCCTTCGGCATCGGTATTGTTGATTTCAACCGTGATACCGTTGCAGGCGCTGGCCACCGTGCCCGGCTGCATCGCATCCGGTCCTATGGCGTTTTCCGCCAGCGCCAGTACGCCCATAATACGAACCGGCAGGCCGAGTTCTGCCACGCTCAGCATTAACCCGAGCACGTTCGCTGCCCCGCACATGTCATATTTCATGGTGTACATGCCCGCGCCTTCCTTCAGCCACAGGCCACCGGTATCAAACGTTATGCCTTTGCCCACGTAACAGCGTACCGGGCCATCAGCGATGCCGTTATAGTGAATGACCAGCAGCCGCGGTGGACAGGTCGCGCCTTTACCGACGGCATGCAGAAGCCCCAGTCCCTGTTCAATAATTTGCTTCTCATCAAGCACTTCACACCGCAGGGCGGGGAAGGCGGCGCACAGCTTTTGCGCTTCGTCGACGACATACTGCGGCGTACAGCGATCGGACGGCATATCCGCCAGACGTCGCGCGGCGACCATTCCTCGGGCAATGGCCTGCTGTTGCTGGAAGAGAGCGTCCAGCCTTTCACGCTGTTGCGGATGACACAGGGCGGTGACATGGCGAAGGCGAACGCTTTTGCCATCGGTTTTCTTAAGCTGCAGATCGCGAAGGTCATACGCCTGGTTAAAGAGAAAACGCAGAACCTGCGTCAGCACCACCTCGTCAATATCCGTGATATCCAGTACCACATCGGCGCTGACCGGGGCTGCCAGCAGTGGACGGAGGGCGGTGAGTAACCCTTCTGTCAGACTGTCCTGCCAGAGCGCATCCGGCAGCAGCGTGATTCTGGCAAACGGAGCACAGCCAAAGCGGGTATCCGCGACGGCGTTTTGTTCACGCATTTCAGCGATGAGTGCGGTGTCCGGCAGTAACGCGCAGGCGGCACGGGCAATAAGATGACTCTGGGGCTTTGCGTCTGCAAGGGCGATGATAAGCTCAAAAGTAATCATTGTGACTCCTCAACTGGCGCGCGGATCCGCGCGGCATAGGCCTGCATCCATTCCTCATCCACGGGCTGATAGTGCGTTTTTTCCCGCAGGCGCTCGGCGCGAAATACGGTGAGAGGCTGGCGGGCCGTTGCCACCACAAATGAGAAGGTTTTGATGTTGGTTGCGGCGCCGAATTCGCCTTTATTATTCATGCACACCACCGAGAGATCGCCCGCGCGGCCAAAGCGCGACATCAGTTTGTCTTCCAGTTCGAAGACCACCGAGTCCGCCGCCTGCTGCGGTGACATGCCCTGTGCCATGCGGCGAACAATTTCGTAGCTGGTGCAGCCTTTCATCAGGTCTTCCCCCACGCCGGTGGCGGTGGCGGCACCGGTTTCACTGTCGCAGTAAAAGCCGGAGCCGATAATCGGCGAGTCGCCAATACGGCCGCGCTTTTTCATAAACAGACCGCTGGTGGAGGTGGCCACGCTCATTGACCCCCTTTTGTCGAGGCCAATAATCCCGACGGTGTCATGCCCATCGTACGGGCTTAAGCCTTTGTCCAGCGTCTCCCGGCAGCGCTTACGGTAATGCTGCATCGCGCGGTCGGTAAGCATGGTTTTGTCGGCAAACCCCTGACTCAGCGCCCATTCGCGCGCGCCCTGGCCGACCAGCAGGCTGTTATAGCGCTGGCGGCTTAGCGCATGGGCGACACGCACCGGGTTCGCAATATCAACCAGATCTCCCACGGCCCCAAACGCAAGCGTATCGCCATCCATATACGCCGCATCCAGTTCGACCTCGCCATTTTCGGTTGGCAGCCCGCCGTAGCCGACGGATTTATACAACGGGAAGTCCTCGACGGCAGCAACGGCATCGACCACCGCTTCTGCTACCGGTTTCCCCGCAGCCAGCGCAGACGCAGACTCCGTGACCCCTTCAAGCGCCATTCGCCAGGTTGCGATAATTCCCCACATGCTTCACTCCTGTTTTGCAAGGGTTGGGTCGGTTTGCGTCACGGTGGCAATCTCCGCGGCGCGGTATTGTTTATCCACGATACGCATGAAAGGCAGATACAGCATGGCGCCAATCAGCAGGTTGATAAGCTGCATCACGCTGCCGCTGAGATGCCCCGTGACGATAAACCCGCTGATTACCGGCGGTAACGTCCAGGGGATAAACACCCCGGTGGTCACAGCGACGGCACCCATTTTCATCGCGGCATATTGCACGGTAACCAGGACCAGCGGCACCAGATTGAACGGGATCAGCATGATGGGGTTCATGATAACCGGCAGACCAAACAGAATCGGCTCGTTGATGTTAAACACCGAGGCCCCCGCGCCGAGACGCGCCACCTCGCGCATGTTTTTGCTGCGGGCAAAAATCAGCATCGCAATCACCAGCGAGAGCGTTGCCCCTGCGCCACCCATCCAGATCATGTCAAAAAACTGTTCGGTGATAATGTGCGGCGGCGTCGTACCTGCCTGAATGGCGGCGATGTTATCGGTCTGGTTCTCCATCCACAGCGGGCGAATGATGCCGTTGATCATTGAGCCTGAGTTAATGCCCACAGACCACAGAATGGTGATGCTGAACACCGTCATCAGCGCGCCGAAATAGGAGGTCCCGTAGTGGCGAACCGGCGTGGCGACCACCTCGTAAATAAACTGGTGAATGGTGTTGTAGTGGGTGTTTTCGAAAATGATGCGGATAATAAGCACCAGAATCATTACCAGCAGGGCCGGGATCAGTGCGGCGAACGATTCCTGCACCGCCGGCGGCACGCCATCAGGCATTCTGATGACCAGCTTTTTGCGCTTCAGCCAGCAGAACAGCTCCGTCCACAGCAGAGAGCCAATCATCGCCACGAACAGCCCTTTGCTGCCAATCCACTCCACCGGCATGACCGTGATACCGCCGTTTTCGGCCACTTTGATAAAAGGTGTCAGGATTAAAAAGGCGACCAGAGCCAGAATGCCGCAGGAGATGCGATCTTCGCCGTAGTGTTCAGCCAGGCGAAACGCCACCAGGAAGCTGATAAACAGCGACATGGTTGAGAACACCGCGTTGAACGGAATTTCAATGATGGCACTCCAGCTTTCACCAAATGCCTGAGACATAAACTGCTGATAGGTTTGGTTCGGAAAAGAGGAGATGACCAGCAGAATCGAGCCGACGATGATAAACGGCATGAAGGAAACATAGGCCCCGCGTATGGCGCCCAGATGCCGCTGTTGCGCGGTTTTGGCCGCCAGCGGCATCAGTTTTGCTTCAAGAAATCCCAGAACATTGTTCATTGTGAACTCCGTACAAGATTGAGGGGTGTTGTTATGTTATGTCTGTGGATTATCAGTGAAGCGCGGTGGCTGAAAGGTGAAACAGGTCACAAAGCACTCGCTAAGATATTATAAATCTCATGAGATTGGTTATGGAGTTACAGCGATGGAAATCAAATTGCACGCCAATGCCACCACCACGCCGCGGATCCGTCGCTATCTGCAACAATCCGACAAAAGCGACAGAGAACTGGCTATAGAGCTGGGTATTTCCGTGACGACCGTGCGGCGATGGCGCAATCGCGATCGGGTTTCTGACAACCATACGACCCCAAAAGTGATACACAAAGCGATGAGACAAGAGCAGGTTGACCTCGTTAATGCGCTGCGTGATATCACGGGCGCACCGCTGGATGAACTGCTGCTGCTGGTTAACGAGGTGCTGGGGATTTCCGTTTCGCGGGCGACACTGAACCGTTATCTCCGTCCCGCTTCTGCGAAACGCAAGGGCGTTGAACTTCAGGGGAAAAAAGCGCTAAAGGCAGGCGTTTTACCCACAAAACTGCTGGTGCATCACCAGCCTTTATCGCTGCATATGGATGATGGCGGGGAGCAGCATCTGCTGTGGGGGCGCGAACCGGTGAGCGGCTGGTGTTATGCCCGGCTCTATGCGGGAATTTCATCACAGCTGCTGAACAACTGGATGTGTGAGTTGCTGAACGCCTGTCCGGCTGATATCCAATCTGTTGAGACTTTCGGTTTTGAACCCGACTTACCCGCGGGTGAACCTGCCGTAAAAGTACAGCCGACCAGGCACAAGGCCGTGCAGGTTGCGGTACCGCTCGGCGACATCATTCCACGAGTGAATGCTGTTCCGTTAGGGCAGGTATTGATCGAGATGTGCGAGTTTTACAATCGGGGCAAAGCGCAGAAAAAGCTGGGAGAGAGCACGCCGCAGGCCTTTCTGGAAGCGCTGCGGCGTAAGGATTAGAGAATCTCGAGCACCTCTTCCGGCGGGCGTCCAATACGCGCCTGGCCGTTTGCGACCACAATGGGGCGCTCAATCAGTTTCGGATTTTCAACCATCGCCTGAATCAGCTCAGCCTCGGTTAGACGACTGTCATTCAGATTGAGCGACGTATACAGGTCCTCTTTCTGGCGCATTAGCTCTCTGGCACTGCCCATTCCCAGCATGTGCAGCAGCTGACGAAGCGTCTGTGCATCTGGCGGTGTCTCCAGATACAGCACCACTTCCGGGTCAATGCCGTTCGACTTCAGCAGGCTAAGGGTGTCACGGCTCTTCGAGCAGCGTGGGTTGTGGTAGATTTTTACCGCGTCTGTCATGACCTGAATTCTCCTTTATTACATCTTCTCGTACGGCTTAAAGCGCTGCTGCAGACCGCGAAGCTGATCGATACGTGCATCGTAACGGGCCTGCTGCAGACTGCCGAGCTTAACCTGTGAACTGGCACTGCTCAGGAGGGAAATCGCCTGGTCAAGACGTCCCACCAGGGCAAAGCCTTCGGCGCGTGCCGCAAGCTCCTGATCGCGGTTGCCCAGCTGCGCTTCTGCCTGGGCAAGCAGATCCCAGCCGTTCTGATCGTCTTTATTGTTAAAGGTGTAGCGGTTCAGAATGTTCGCCGCTTCAGCAGGCTGACCACCCTGTAAGTAAGCATTCGCCAGGTTAAGCTGCAGCACCGGGTTTGTCCGCACCTCTTTTGCCCCTTTCAGGCGATTAATCGCATCGGTGGCTTTTTTCTGCCCCAGATCGATATCCGTGGCGAGATCGAGATACCACGGGTTATTCGGATCGGCGGCGAGAAGTGGCTGCAGCGTTTTACGCGCTTCGTCATATTTGCTGGCTTCCATCGCCTGTAACGCCTGGCCATACTGAGCCGCGTTTTTCTCACGCACGTTGCCTTTCGCCAGCGCATCCAGCAGGTCGCTGGTCAGCTGGTTACGCCCGGAATTGTACATTCCAAGCGTTCGCACTTTTGCCATGTAGAAATCCTGCGACGACTGAACCACGACCGGGCGCATCTGGTTGGCACGGTTACGCGCATCCGACAGACGGCTTTCTGGTAAGGGGTGCGTCAGCAAAATTTCCGGCGGACGGGAGGAGTAGCGCGCCTGGTCGAGCAGTTTTTCGAGGAAGCTCGGCATGGCCTGCGGGTCAAAGCCCGAACGTTGCAGCACCTGAATGCCAATACGATCCGCTTCCTGTTCGTTTTGCTGGGTGAAACTGATCATCCCCTGACGTGTCCCCGCCAGCGTACCGGTTAACGCCGCCATCCCGGCCTGTGGGCTGGCCATTGCCAGCAGGATGGAACCCAATGCGCCAACCCAGGTCAGCGGAGCGTTACGCTTCTGGTCTTCCATTGCACGGGCAAGGTGGCGTTGGGTGACGTGAGAGATTTCGTGCGCCATGACCGAGGCCAGCTGACTTTCGTTATCAGAGTAGCGGAATAACGCCGAATGCAGCACCACGTTGCCGCCAAAGAAGGCGAAGGCGTTGATTTCGTCATTATTGATTAAATAGAAGTGGAAGGGGGTTTTTACCGAGTTGGCGTGCGCGACCAGGCGCATGCCCAGCCCGTTAATGTACTGAACCAGCAACGGGTCGTTAATCAGCGGCGCGCTGCCACGCAGCTGACGAACGTAATAATCCCCCATCTGCATTTCCTGCCCAATGGAGAGCGTGCTTCCTGCTGTAGTGCCCATGTCCGGCAATGAATCGGACGAGTCAGCGAAAGCTGGCAACACCTGACCGACCGTCAGTGCGGCAATCAGTGTCGCAACCAGTGTTTTTCTCAACTGCCTGAACATAACCACTGTCCTGTATTTGGGATGTGCTAATTTGACCGATGAACCGGCATATCGTTCATCTCCACTGCCCTGCGAGTGTAGCCGTGTTGAGGCATGAAGAAAATCCCATTCATCAGGGTTTTGCGGATCGTGGCAGGGAGACAAAAAGCGAAAGTCTTTTTTGTGACAGTTAGATACAATTCACGTTCTCACTCCCGCCATCCGATTCAGGGAAGGGTTGTATGCTCGAAATGTTAATGCAGTGGTACCGCCGTCGGTTTAGCGACCCGGAAGCCATTGCTTTGTTGGTTATTCTCGTTGCCGGGTTCGGCATTCTGTTCTTCTTCAGCGGTCTTCTCGCCCCCCTGCTGGTCGCGATTGTGCTGGCGTACCTGCTGGAGTGGCCAACGGCGCGTCTGGAAAATATAGGCTGTTCCCGTCGCTGGGCGACCAGTATCGTCCTGGTGCTGTTTGTCGGCATCCTGCTGTTAATGTCGTTTGTCGTTATGCCTGTGGCCTGGCAACAGGGGATTTACCTTATCCGCGATATGCCCGGCATGCTGAATAAGCTTTCTGATTTTGCCGCCACGCTGCCGCGCCGATATCCCGCCCTGATGGATGCCGGGATCATTGATGCGATGGCCGAAAACATGCGCGCCCGCATCATGACAATGGGCGATTCCGTGGTGAAATATTCCCTGGCGTCGCTGGTAGGGTTGCTCACGCTGGCCGTCTACCTTGTCCTCGTTCCGTTAATGGTTTTCTTCCTCGTCAAAGATAAAGAGCAGATGCTGAACGCGGTGCGGCGCATTCTGCCGCGTAATCGCGGGCTGGCCGGGCAGGTGTGGGAAGAGATGAACCAGCAGATCACCAACTACATTCGCGGCAAAGTGCTGGAGATGATTGTGGTGGGTGTGGCTACCTGGATTGGTTTTTTAATTTTCGGGCTTAACTACTCGCTGCTGCTGGCGGTGCTGGTGGGGCTGTCGGTGCTCATTCCCTACATCGGTGCCTTTGTGGTGACCATTCCGGTTGTCGGCGTTGCGCTGTTCCAGTTTGGTCTGGGGACCGAGTTCTGGAGCTGCTTCGCGGTGTACCTGATCATTCAGGGACTGGATGGCAACCTGCTGGTGCCGGTGCTGTTCTCCGAAGCGGTGAACCTGCATCCGTTGGTGATTATCTTATCCGTGGTGATTTTCGGCGGGCTGTGGGGATTCTGGGGCGTGTTCTTTGCCATTCCGCTGGCAACGCTGATCAAAGCAGTGGTTCACGCGTGGCCGGATGTGCCCGCGGTTGAGGATAAGTAGATAGTTGTGCGGCCTGATACCCTCTCCCGTGGGGAGAGGCGCAAATATCAAAAACGGTAACCTGCGTTACCGTATTGCATTTACCGCGTAGGTTGGGTCAGGCGAAGCCGCGGCCCAACGATCAGGCGCTTTGTTTGAGCCAGTTCAGCACCACGTCGTGGTGGTTGCTGGTTTTGAAGTCATCAAACACATGTTCAACTTTACCGTCAGCGTCAATCAGGAAGCTGATACGGTGAATGCCGTCGTAGGTTTTGCCCATAAAGGTCTTCTCGCCCCAGACGCCAAACTGCTCGCATACCTGGTGGTCTTCGTCAGAAAGCAGCGTAAAGTTAAGCAGCTCCTTTTCAGCAAATCGTGACAGCTTTTCTGGCTTATCGGTGCTGATACCCAGCACTTCCACGCCGACTTTTTTCAACTCGTCCATGTTGTCGCGTAAGCCGCAGGCCTGTACGGTGCAGCCTGGGGTCATGGCTTTCGGGTAAAAATAGACCAGAACACGCTGTCCCTGGAAGTCGGTCAAATTTACTTGCTCACCATCCTGGTCAGGTAAGCTAAATTTCGGTGCGATGTCACCGGCTTTCAGTGGGTTCATTACTCAACTCCATCCTGTTCATGCTGCGAATAATTGACGACGCTTATACTGCCTTGCGCGTTTAATTCTGTACAGAGGGCTTTGAACGCTTGCTCGATATTTGACGCATCCTGCGAGGCAGGGCTGTGCGCGGTAATCTGAATAAAAAGGGTGGGAATGGCGCTGCCGTCACCCGGCTGCGTTCGGGAAACGAGTTCGGCAATATTCATCTGATGGCTGTCAAATAACGCGGTGAAGCGCTCAATCAGATGGGGGGAATCGGGGACTTCAACCTGCACCCAGACGGTCGCGGGCAGGGCCGGACGTGGGCGAGCAGTAGTGCGTTTCATCACGATCAGCAAATCCAGCTCCGCACCTTTGAGCGGCAGGGTCGATTCGATAAGGGTAATGGCATTCCATGTCCCGGACAGCAGCATAATAAACGTGAACTCTTCGCCCAGCATAGCCAGACGACTGTCCTCGATATTACAGCCGCAGCTGCTCACATGGCGGGTGATGGTGTTCACGATACCCGGCCTGTCAGCACCCAGCGCAGTGATAACCAGGTAATGTTGTGATGAGGTTGTCAAACCTGTTCTTCCTTTGCATGGTTAAGTCTTCCTAAGGAAAGCATAAAAAAAACATGCATACAACCGCCTGAGGGCCTCACGTCGCTTGCTTTTATTACAGTTCCAAACGTACCATTGAGGCTCTTGTTCGCACAGAGGATGGCTCATGTTCACGGGAAGTATTGTCGCGCTTGTTACACCGATGGATGAAAAAGGTAATGTCTGCCGGTCAAGCATGAAGAAGCTGATTGATTACCATGTCGCCAATGGAACCTCGGCGATCGTTTCGGTAGGGACTACCGGTGAATCTGCAACGCTAAGCCACGAAGAGCACGGCGATGTGGTGATGCTGACCCTGGAACTGGCTGACGGGCGTATCCCGGTCATCGCAGGGACAGGCGCTAACGCCACGGCAGAAGCTATCAGTTTGACCAAACGTTTTAACGACAGCGGCATCGTGGGCTGTCTGACGGTGACCCCTTATTACAACCGTCCTACTCAGGAAGGTCTGTTCCAGCATTTCAAAGCCATCGCAGAACATACTGACTTGCCACAAATTCTGTATAATGTGCCGTCCCGTACTGGCTGCGATATGCTGCCGGAAACCGTTGGTCGTCTCTCGAAAGTAAAAAATATTATCGGGATTAAAGAGGCGACAGGGAACTTAAGCCGCGTTCATCAGATCAAAGAGCTGGTTTCAGACGACTTTATCCTGTTGAGCGGCGATGATGCGACCGCACTGGACTTTATGCAGCTCGGTGGCCATGGCGTGATCTCCGTAACGGCGAACGTTGCGGCCCGCGATATGGCTGAAATGTGCAAACTGGCGGCTGCCGGTCACTTTGATGAAGCTCGCGTGATTAATCAGCGTCTGATGCCGTTGCATAATAAATTATTTGTCGAACCCAATCCGATCCCCGTGAAATGGGCGTGTAAGGAGTTGGGACTTGTAGCAACCGATACGCTGCGTCTGCCAATGACACCGATTACCGACCACGGTCGTGAAATTGTCACAGCAGCGCTGAAGCATGCCGGTTTGCTGTAGAGTTTAGGGAGATTTGATGGCTTATTCAGTACAGAAGTCGCGCCTGGCGAAGGTTGCGAGTGTTTCGCTTGTTATGCTGCTCGCTGCCTGTAGTTCAGACTCGCGCTACAAGCGCCAGGTGAGCGGTGATGAATCCTATCTGGATGCGACCCCGCTTGCTGAACTTCACGCACCGGCTGGTATGATCCTGCCGATTCAGAACGGCGATTACAATATTCCCGTGACCAACGGCAGCGGCCTGGTCGGTAAAGCGCTTGATATTCGTCCGCCAGCACAGCCTCTGGCGCTGGTGAGCGGGGCGCGTACCCAGTTCACCGGTGATACGGCGTCGCTGCTGGTTGAAAGCGCCCGCGGTACCACCCTGTGGCCGCAGGTTGTGAGCGTCATTCAGGCGAAGAACTACACCATCGATAAACGCGATGATGCCAGCCAGACCTTAACCACCGACTGGATCGAGTGGAACCGTCTGGACGAAGATCAGCAGTACCGTGGGCGTTATCAAGTCTCCGTTAAACCTCAGGGTTATCAGCAGGCGGTTACCGTTAAGCTGTTGAACCTGGAGCAGGCGGGTAAACCGGTTGCGGATGCCGCATCAATGCAGCGTTACAGCACTGAAATGCTGAACGTGATTGCCGCGGGTCTGGATAAGAACGCCAGCGACGCCGCTAACGCAGCGCAGAGCCGCAACGGCGCGACGTTTGACGTTCAGAGCGGTGCGGATGACACCGGTCTGCCAATGCTGGTTGTGCGTGCACCGTTTAACCAGACCTGGCAGCGCCTGCCAGCGACGCTGGAAAAAGTGGGCATGAAAGTGACTGACAGCACCCGTTCAACCGGTAGCATGACGGCAACCTATAAGCCGCTGTCTGACAGTGCATGGCAGGAACTGGGCGCCACCGATCCACAGCTGGCTTCCGGCGACTACAAGATTCAGGTCGGTGACCTCGATAACCGCAGCAGTCTGCAGTTTATCGATCCGAAAGGCCACACGCTGACCCAGTCGCAGAACGATGCGCTGGTGGCCGTCTTCCAGGCTGCATTCAGCAAATAAATACGAGGGCTGGTTAATCCAGCCCTTTTTATTTTCGTGCTACGCAAACGTGTGCGTGGCATAATATCCCCAGTTTTGAACACCAATCATCACACCAGGAGTAATGAAGATGCAGAAGCAAGCTGAGTTGTATCGTGGCAAAGCGAAGACCGTATACAGCACGGAAAACCCGGATCTGTTGGTGCTCGAGTTCCGCAATGATACGTCAGCAGGGGATGGCGCACGCATTGAGCAGTTCGATCGTAAAGGCATGGTGAACAACAAGTTCAACCACTTCATTATGACCAAACTGGCCGAAGCGGGTATCCCGACCCAAATGGAAGCGCTGTTGTCCGATACGGAATGTCTGGTGAAAAAACTGGATATGGTTCCGGTTGAGTGCGTCATTCGTAACCGCGCAGCAGGCTCCCTGGTGAAGCGTCTTGGTATTGAAGAAGGTATTGAGCTGAATCCACCGCTTTTTGACCTGTTCCTGAAAAACGATGCCATGCACGATCCGATGGTCAATGACTCTTATTGCGAAACCTTCGGCTGGGTGAATAAAGAGAACCTGGCGCGCATGAAAGAGCTGACCTACAAAGCCAACGACGTGCTGAAAAAACTGTTTGATGACGCGGGTCTGATCCTCGTCGACTTCAAACTGGAGTTCGGCCTGTTCAAAGGCGAAGTGGTTCTGGGTGATGAGTTCTCTCCGGACGGCAGCCGTCTGTGGGATAAAGAAACGCTGGATAAAATGGACAAAGACCGTTTCCGTCAGAGCCTGGGTGGCCTGATTGAAGCGTACGAAGCGGTTGCTCACCGTTTAGGCGTTAAGCTCGACTAACTCCCTCATCGCCAAAGGATATGTATATCCTTTGGCGTCTTACCCTTGTTTCCTATGGTAATCTTGCCGTTAACCGCCTACGATCATAGCTATTATTAATGGAATAGTTCGAGGTGGTTATGCGCTGGCAAGGGCGTCGTGAAAGTGACAACGTAGAAGACAGGCGCAGCGATAGCGGCGGCGGTCCTTCAATGGGTGGGCCTGGCTTCCGGTTACCCAGCGGAAAGGGCGGTATTATTCTGCTGATTGTGGTGCTGGTCGCGGGGTACTACGGTGTCGATCTGACCGGTTTAATGACCGGCCAGCCTCTGCAGCAACAGCAGCATTCTGAGCGCTCAATCAGCCCTAACGAGGATGAAGCGGCCAAATTTACCTCCGTTATTCTCGCCACCACAGAAGAAACCTGGGGTCAGCTGTTCGAGAAAATGGGGCGTACCTATCAGCAACCCAAGCTGGTGATGTACCGTGGTGCCACCCGTACCGGATGCGGCACCGGACAATCGGTTATGGGGCCGTTCTACTGTCCGGCAGACAGCACCGTCTATATCGATCTCTCTTTCTATGATGACATGAAACGCAAGCTTGGCGCTGACGGCGATTTTGCCCAGGGCTACGTTATTGCGCATGAAGTTGGGCACCATGTGCAAAAACTGCTGGGGATAGAACCCAAAGTACGCCAGCTTCAGCAAAACGCCTCTCAGGCTGAGGTAAACCGTCTTTCCGTACGCATGGAACTGCAGGCGGACTGCTTCGCGGGCGTCTGGGGGCACAACATGCAGCAGCAGGGCGTGCTGGAATCCGGCGACCTGGAAGAGGCGCTCAATGCCGCGCAGGCTATCGGTGACGATCGTCTTCAGCAGCAGAGCCAGGGCCGCGTCGTCCCCGACAGCTTTACTCACGGCACATCACAACAACGATACAGCTGGTTCAAACGCGGTTTCGACAGCGGTGACCCGGCGCAGTGTAATACCTTCGGCAAAGCCATGTAATGGTGGCGTTTGAACATCTGATTCGCGAGCTTGAGCACAAAGGTCATCGTCGGCTGGTGGTGCTCAGCGGCGATGAGCAGTGGACATTCACGCAGGCATCAGCCCTGCGTGATGCCTTGCCCGGAGACTGGCTGTGGCTGGCGGATAACGCGTCCAGAGCCATCAGCGGGCTGCTGGGACGCGAGTTCCGGCACGCAATTTTTGATGCCCGCGCCGGGTTTGACGTCTCAGCCTTTGCGGCCCTGAGCGGGACGCTGCGTGCCGGTAGCCTTCTGGTGCTGCTGGTACCGTCCCCTGACGTGTGGGCGGAACAACCTGACAGCGATTCCCTGCGCTGGAGTGACAGCGCCGAACCCATCGCCACGCCAAATTTTATTCACCACTTTTGCCGGACGATTGCCGAGGATCCTGAGGCGATCGTCTGGCTTCAACATCAGCCTTTATCGCTCCCTGCACGATCCGACGCCCCTGACTGGCAGCCCGCCAGCGGTGCGCCGCAGCGCGAGCAGGCTGAGATCCTGGCAGCACTCCTGGCCATGAAACGCGGCGTTGTGGCCGTTACGGCCCCGCGCGGACGCGGAAAGTCTGCGCTGGCGGGCATGCTGTTGAGCCGCACGCAGGGCAGTGCCATTGTCACCGCGCCATCAAAGGGGGCGACGGAGGTTATCGCCCGTTTTGCCGGCGAACGTTTTCACTTTATGGCCCCGGACGCGCTGCTGGCCTCTGAAGAGCAGGCCGACTGGCTGATTGTCGACGAAGCCGCCGCCATCCCCGGACCGCTGCTTGAAAAGCTGGTCGACCGTTTCCCGCGCGTCCTGCTGACCACAACGGTGCAGGGTTACGAAGGAACAGGAAGAGGCTTTCTGCTTAAATTCTGTAGCCGGTTCAGCGGGTTGCAGCGGTATACCTTATCAACCCCGGTACGCTGGGCTGCAGGATGTCCTCTTGAGCGGGTCGTCGCCAGCGCACTGCTGTTTGACGATACGCTTATCGATCGCAGCCCAACAGGCGCCATACAGTTGACCTCTCTGGCCCCGGAAGCATGGACGAGCAACCCGGCGCTGGCGGCGAGTGTGTATGAGCTGCTTTGTGCGGCACATTACCGCACCTCACCGCTTGATTTACGCCGCATGATGGACGCGCCCGGCCAGCACTTCGCCGTCGCCCAAACGGACTCTGTCATTGCCGGGGCGCTCTGGCTGGTGGAAGAGGGGGGATTAACAGCGCAGCTCAGCCGTGCCGTCTGGGCGGGGTTCCGCCGTCCTCGCGGGAACCTGGTGGCGCAGTCCCTTGCCGCGCATGGCGGCTCCCCGCTGGCGGCGACGCTCAAAGGCCGACGGGTGACCCGAATAGCGGTACATCCTCGTCGTCAACGGGAAGGCATCGGACAGGCGCTGATCCGCAGCGCAAGCGGCGAGGATTACCTGTCGGTGAGCTTTGGCTATACCGATGAACTGTGGCGTTTCTGGCAGCGATGCGGCTTTGTGCTGGTGCGCATGGGCAGCCATCGCGAAGCCAGCAGCGGCTGTTATACCGCAATGGCCTTGCTGCCGCTCAGCGACGCGGGGCGACAGCTGTGTGAGCAGGCGCATCAGCGACTGCGTCGCGATGCGCGCGTGTTATCGGCCCTGAACGGTGAAAAGATCCCGGTGGACGATGGCTGGGAGGCTACCCTTAATAGTGACGACTGGCTGGAGCTGGCGGGGTTTGCCTTTGCCCATCGCGCATTTTCTACCTCCGTCGCGGCGTTAACGCGGTTGCTGCTAAGCGTGGACATGCCGCTGCCCGCCCTGCGCGGGAAAGTGGAGGCGAGAAGTGATGACGCCCGGCTCAGCGCTGAACTGCTTCTTTCGGGGCGAAAAGCGTTACTGGCCAGGCTTCGCAGTGAAACGGCGCAAGCGCTTGAAAGCCTTGAACCTGCACGCTGTCAGCAGCTGAAAGACGACATTTTGCAATGGCAATTTTTTCAATGACTTCTTCAGTAAAGTGGCATGGTCATTCCTCCTGAGAGGCGTAGAATCCAGGCCATCAGATAAGGAGACCGCCATGAAACACGATCATTTTGTTGTTCAAAGCCCTGATAAACCGGCTAAACAGTTACTGCTTCTGTTTCATGGTGTTGGCGATAACGCCGTCAATATGGGCCAGATTGGCAGCTGGTTTGCCCCGGTATTTCCGCAGGCGCTGATTGTCAGTATTGGCGGAGTGGAGCCGTGTGGTCCGAACGGACGGCAGTGGTTCTCCGTTCAGGGCGTTACGGAAGAGAACCGTCAGGCACGTATTGACGCCGTCATGCCTGTCTTTATCGACACCGTGCGTTACTGGCAGCAGCAGAGCGGCGTTGGTGCCGATGCGACCGCGCTGATTGGCTTTTCGCAGGGGTCTATCATGTCCCTGGAGAGCGTAAAAGCGCAGCCAGGCCTGGTGTCGCGTGTGATTGCTTTTAACGGGCGCTTTGCGACGTTACCGCAACGCGCGACGACGCAGACCACGATCCATCTGATCCACGGTGGTGAAGACCGCGTGATTGAACTTTCGCATGCGGTTGCCGCGCAGGAAGCGCTGATCCGCGAAGGCGGGGATGTGACGCTGGATATTGTAGACGATCTGGGGCACGCGATTGATGACCGCAGCATGCAGTTTGCGCTCGATCATCTGCGTTATACCGTACCGAAGCACTACTTTGATGAAGCGCTCAGCGGCGGCAAGCCAAATGACGATGATATCGTCGAGTTTATGTGATGTAGCCCCCTCTCCCACAGGAGAGGGGACAGAGAATCACTTCTTCTGGTCTTTCTTCGGCCAGTCGTCATCATCGTCCCACTTATCGTTAAAATCACGATGCGGTGGAAGATCCGGTTTGTTGGCGAGAAACTTTTTGTGATCAACGCGCTTAAGATCTTTAATGACGTTAAGTAACACGCCGACCAGAAACACTAACACCAGAATCCACCAGTACTTTGAAAGCCAGTCCATTCGCTATTCCTCTCAGAGCGTTCGTCAGGCGACGAGTTGCTCCATAATTCGTTGATACATACGGGCCAGCAGCTGCAAATCAGCAGCATTCACACATTCATTGATTTTATGAATGGTTGCGTTCACCGGCCCCAGTTCGACAACCTGGGCCCCCATCCGGGCAATAAAACGTCCGTCTGAGGTGCCACCTGTCGTCAGCAGTTGTGGCTTAATTTCATTATAGTGCTCGATGGCGTTCACTACCGCATCCACCAGTTTGCCGCGCTGGGTCAGGAACGGCTGGCCGGAAAGCCACCAGTCCACGGTGTAACGCAGATTATATTTTTCCAGCAGCGCGATAACGCGCGCTTTGATCATCTCATCGGTCAGTTCAGTGCTGAAGCGGAAGTTAAACTGGACAAAGAAATCACCCGGGATCACGTTGTTGCTGCCGGTACCGGCCTTCAGGTTTGCAATCTGCATGCTGGTCGGCGGGAAGAACTCATTGCCTTTATCCCACTCGATGGTCACCAGTTCGTTTAGCATCGGTGCCGCGCGATGGACCGGGTTATCGGCCAGGTGTGGATAGGCAACGTGCCCCTGAACGCCATGAAGCGTCAAATTGCAGGTCAGCGAACCACGGCGACCATTTTTGACGACGTCTCCCACCACTTCCGTACTGGACGGCTCGCCGACCAGGCAGTAGTCGAGACGCTCATTGCGGGCCATCAGCGCCTCAACGACCTTCACGGTGCCGTTGTGGGCGCTGGCTTCTTCGTCAGAGGTGATCAGAAACGCGAGGCGGTTTCTGTGGTTCGGATGTTGGGCAACGAAGCGCTCTGCCGCCACGACCATCGCCGCCAGCGAGCCTTTCATGTCTGCCGCACCGCGCCCGAACAACATGCCATCGCGGATGGTGGGTTCAAACGGCGGGTTGATCCAGCGATCCGCATCACCTGCAGGAACGACGTCGGTATGTCCGGCAAAGGCCAGCGTTTCGCCCTGACCGCGCCATGCCCAGAAGTTCTGGGTATCGCCAACGTCCATGCGTTCAACGGTGAAACCGATGGCACGCAGGCGCTCAATCATTAATGCCTGACAACCTGCGTCGTCCGGGCTAAGGGAGGGACGGCGAATAAGCTGCTGAGTCAGCTCAATGACCGGGCATGACATAAACTACACCTCAACGAAAAAAGTCGGAATAAAGGGTTTCACTGAAACCCAGCAGCATAGGCTGCCCGGGCGCGCAGAGCAATGGGCGTTTGATGATTGCCGGCATTTCGAGCATCAGTTTGGCGGCACTGTCGGCGTCGGTGATGCCAGCCCGGACGGCTTCATCCAGTTTACGCCAGGTGGTACCACGGGTATTCAGCAGCGCCTCCCAACCCAGTTCCTTGATAGCGGTATGCAGAAATTCTGCATCAAGCCCGTCAACGCGATAGTCATGGAAACGGTACTCCACGTTGTTTGCTTCCAGCCAGCGGCGTGCTTTTTTGATGGTGTCGCAATTTTTAATGCCGTACATCACAACCATGGTGAATCCTTTTGTTCTTATGATGATTAAATGTTCAGTAATTTCGAAGATATATCCTTAAGTGGAATATAACACATTCAGGAATTGTCTTGATTTACACTTCTTCTTAATTCAACTCACAACTGTACGCTGAATATTCTTTCATCATTTAAGCATAGATGTCCATAAGACCGAAAATGCTAATGAACTCAGGCGGTAATTTAAATCTCACCTGCCTGTATGGTTATTTCAAAATATTGCTGAGCGTCACACAAAATTTAAGGCCCTGCGTTCATATTTATCATAAATCCCTGACAGTAGCGGGGTACAATCACAGCGATAGGTTAGACGGTCTTCACAATGATGATACGTTTTCGTAGAATGCGCATAATAATAAGAGAGGTAGTTATGATTGAACGTGAACTGGGGAACTGGAAAGATTTTATCGAAGGCATGCTTCGTAAATGACATTCAGTAAGAATTGCAAGAGCACTTAAATAAGTAAAATAACCATAGTGTGAATTAATCACACACCCTAAAAGGCGGCCCTGAGAGCCGCCTTTTTTATTACGTACTGTTATTCAGGACGTTCCTTCAGCGGGAAGCGGCGACGCACCAGCACAAAGAACAGCGGCACAAAATAAATGGCCAGGACGGTTGCCGAAATCATGCCTCCCATCACCCCTGTACCTACCGCATGCTGGCTGCTGGAGCCCGCACCGGTGCTGGTTGCCATCGGTAATACCCCAAAGACAAATGCCAGCGACGTCATCAGGATCGGACGCAAGCGCTGACGGCAGGCGTGCAGTGTGGCCGCCATCAGCTCGTGGCCTTTGGCATTCATCTCGTTGGCAAACTCAACAATCAGGATCGCGTTTTTCGCCGACAGGCCGATCACGGTGAGCAGCCCTACCTGGAAGTACACATCATTCTCCAGACCGCGCATCCAGGTCGCCAGCAGCGCACCGATGACGCCAAGCGGCACCACCAGCATGACCGAGAACGGAACGGACCAGCTTTCATACAGCGCGGCAAGACAGAGGAAGACCACCAGCAGGGAAAGCGCGTAAAGCGCAGGCGCCTGTGCCCCGGAGAGCCGCTCCTGATAAGACATCGCCGTCCACTCCAGCCCAAACCCGGCAGGCAGCTGTTGCACCAGTTTCTCCATGGTGTCCATGGCGGTACCGGTACTGACGCCCGGCGCGGCTTCACCGACGATTTCTACCGCCGAATAGCCGTTATAGCGTTCCAGACGCGGCGAACCACTCTCCCAGTGCGACGAGGCGAACGCCGAGAATGGCACCATCCCGCCTGCGTTATTACGAACAAACCAGCGGTTAATATCATTCGGCAACATACGGAACGGTGCGGCGGACTGGACATACACTTTTTTCACACGCCCACGATCCATAAAGTCATTCACATAGCTTGAGCCCCAGGCCGTCTGCAGGGTGTCGTTAATGTCGTCGATGGAAACACCCAGAGCCTGCGCCTTACGCTGATCAATATCCACCTGCAGCTGCGGGCTGTCATCCAGGCCGTTATGACGAACGCGGGTCAGGTCAGCGTCTTTGCCCGCCAGCGCTAACAGCTTATCGCGTGCGGCCATCAGCGCAGTGTGGCCTGCACCGGCGTGATCCTGCAGCTCCATGTCAAACCCGGCAGAACTGCCCAGCCCGCTAATGGCCGGTGGGCTGCTGGCAAAGACGCGCGCTTCGTTGATCTTCGTAAAAGCGTGGGTTGCGCGTTCAATGATGGCCGACGCGGTCCCCGTTTTTGTGTCGCGCTCGTCCCAGTCCTTCAGGCGTACAAACATACGGGCGACGTTCTGCCCGTTACCGCCCGGGCCAGAGCCCACGGTGGAGAAGACCGACACCACATTATCTTTCTCCTGGGTGAAGAAGTACTGTTCGACTTTTTCGACCACTTTCAGCGTCTGCTGCTGCGTCGCGCCGCTCGGAAGTTGCACGGAGGTGGTGAACATTCCCCGGTCCTCCATTGGCAGAAACGAGGTAGGCAGATGCAGGAATAGCCAGACCATTCCACCCAGCAGCACTACGTAAATCAGCATCCAGCGCAGGCTGCGGTGCAACACTTTACCGACGGCGGATTCATAACGCGCGGCATTGCGGTTAAACATGCGGTTAAACCAGCCGAAGAACCCTTTCTGACCATGCTGCTCGCCTTTGTGCAAAGGCTTAAGAAGGGTAGAGCAGAGCGCAGGGGTCAGGATCAGCGCCACCAGTACAGAAAGCACCATTGCCGAGACGATGGTTATCGAGAACTGGCGGTAAATGGCGCCGGTTGTGCCGCCAAAGAAGGCCATCGGGATAAAGACCGCCGAAAGCACCATGGCGATGCCGACTAACGCGCCCTGTATTTGCCCCATCGATTTACGCGTGGCCTGGCGCGGGGAAAGGCCTTCCTCGCTCATGATGCGCTCGACGTTTTCAACCACCACGATGGCGTCATCCACCAGAAGGCCAATTGCCAGCACCATTGCAAACATCGTCAGCGTGTTGATGCTGTAGCCAAACGCGTAAAGCACCGCGAAGGTGCCCAGCAGGACCACGGGGACGGCTATGGTCGGGATCAGCGTCGCCCGGAAGTTTTGCAGGAACAGGTACATGACCAGGAAGACCAGCGCGATGGCTTCCAGCAGGGTCTTCACCACATCCTCAATCGACGCTTTAACGAAGGAGGTGGTTTCGTAGGCGACTTTGTATTCAAGGCCGTGAGGGAAATAGTTCGACAGCTCGTCCAGGCGGTCTAACACCAGTTTCGCCGTCGCCATTTCATTTGCGCCGGAGGCCAGTTTAATCCCCAGGCCGGAGGCGGGATTACCGTTAAAGCGGCTCAGGTAGTCGTACTTTTCCGCGCCCATTTCCACCGTGGCGACATCGCCCAGCCGCACTTCTGAACCGTCCTGATTCACGCGCAGGGTGATGTTGCGGAACTGGTCCGGAGTCTGAAGCAGCGATTGCGAGTTAATGGTGGCATTCAGGGCTTGTTTTTCGACGGAAGGCGTTCCTCCCAGCTGCCCTACGGCAATCTGGGCGTTCTGCGACTTGATGGCGTCCGTCACGTCAGTCGCCGTCATCTGGAAGCTGTTCAGCTTGTCAGGATCGAGCCAGATGCGCATTGAATATTGTGACCCGTAGGCGTCGATATCCCCTACGCCGTTAATACGGCTGAGCGGGTCCTGAATGTTACTGGCAACGTAGTCCGCAATATCCTGCTTATCCATGGAACCATCGGTGGAGACAAACGCGATGGTCAAAATATTGGTATCCCCCGTTTTACGTACGGTAACGCCCTGATTTTGCACTGCCTGCGGCAGTTTTCGCATGGCTGACTGCAGCTGGTTTTGTACCTGCTGCACCGCTTCATCCGGGTCAGTCCCGGCCGTAAAGCTCAGGGTCACCGTCGCCTGGCCCGTGGCACTGCTTTGTGAGGACATGTACATCAGGTTATCCAGACCCGTCATGTTCTGCTCGATAACCTGCGTCACGGTATTTTCCAGCGTCTGTGCCGAGGCGCCGGGATAGTTTGCTGTGACACGCACGTTAGGAGGTGCCAGATCGGGGTATTGCTCAACGGGAAGTGAAGTAATGGCCAGGACACCTGTCAGACACAACAGAATGGCAAGTACCCAGGCAAAAATGGGGCGATCGATGAAAAAATTCGCCATGAAAAATTGACCTCGTTTTGCTGCACGTCATTATTGTTTATTGCCCGCACCACTTTAGCGGCAAGACGAAGACCAAACGTGGAGAAATAAAGGAGATAATGTAAATTATCATGCGCGTTTCTCTGCGCTGCCCCCTTTACGGTTATTTACCTGTTAACGCCAGCGACGAAGGGAATGTCACGCTCACCTGCGTTCCCCCATTTTGTGGCTGCGAAAAGTGCAGGGTACCGCCGAGCCGTTCCGCGCGTTCACGCATAATATTCAGCCCGTAATGTCCTGGCGGCTCGCTGGCTTCGCCAATCCCGATGCCATTGTCGCGAATGCTCACGCTGTGCGTGCCGTCCACGGCGGTGATACAGCTTACGGTGATCTCGCTGGCCTGCGCGTGCTTGATTGCGTTCAACACCGCTTCACGCACGATCTGCAGCAGATGCACCTGCTTTTGTGCGTCAAGGGCCAGCGAGGAGAGGCGACAGTCAAGATGCAGCTTTGCCTGCGTCTGGCTCTGCAGGCCGTCGAGTGACTCCTGAAGGGCCGCCGGCAGGTTAGCGTGGTTGAGCGTCAGGCGGAAGGTGGTGAGCAGCTCGCGAAGCTGATGCCAGGCATTGTTAAGCTCGCGGGAGAAGTCGGTGATGATGGTCTGCGCCGGGGTATTCTCTTGCGGTACGGCACGCTTAAGCAGCGTAAGCTGGATCCGCAGATACGACAACACCTGCGCGAGGGAATCATGCAGTTCGCGGGCAATCGTCGCGCGCTCTTCCATCAGCAGCAACTGCTGGTAATGCTTTTGCGCCTGGTTGAAGTAAAGCCCGCGCCCGAGCATTGTCGCCACGCTTCTCATCAGCGGAAGCGGGACGCTGTCCGTCTCGCTCTGCCAGCGCAGCTCGCCGTAGAGCGTGTCCTGCATCAGCACCGGCAGGTTTTGCAGCGGCATGTCGGCTGCCTCACTCCCTTCACACAGACGCCAGTCGTCGCTGGTCCGTAACTCCAGATAATTCATCCGGGTGTATTCATGGACGATTTGCAATATATGGCGGAAACAGTGGCTGTCTATCTGTCCGGTGTTGAGCGCCTGCGAACATTTGAACAGCATTTCGAGCTGCTGGTGCGCCTCGTTCAGGTGCCGGGTCTTTTCCGCAACCGAATCTTCAAGCGAGCGATAGAGGGTGTGTAACTCCGCCGACATATGGTTAAAGGCCCGGGACAGCTGACCGAGTTCATTCGGCAAAGCGGTATCCGGTGCCGGGGTATCAAATTGTCCCCGTTCAACGCGTTCGCTTGCGGCGACCAGATTGTTGAGCGGCAAGACCACCTGACGACGGATGCGTCGCAGGGTAAACACCGTCAGCAGCAGGATCCCCAGCGCGCCAGCCAGAGAGAGCAGGGTCACCGTCTGAATTTTATGTTCGGTATAGTGCTGAAGGGCGAGCACAAAGGCATCAATGCGGCCAACAAAATCTTCGATATGGGTTTGATACCACGCGAGATCGCCGCGGGCGATGTGCGTATCCATCTCCTGCCAGGCCAGATGCAGCTGCTGGTAGCGCTGTTTGACATCGTCCGGCACGTACCAGCGGTTCAGCTTTTGTAGTGCAGGTGCGCTCAGGGTGTGTTGCCAGTGTTGGCGATGCTGTGTCAGGGAAGGGCTGTTGCGCTGCATCTCATAGCCCAGCCGGTAACTCTGCATACGCAGTGAACCCGCAATATTGATGGCTTCGGCGTCACGCTGGCTGCTGGCAAGCGTCAGCAGCGCGACGGTGCTGGTCAGAACGGATAACACAATCATCGAAAAGAAAGCCCAGGCCAGGCTTGCGGAAACAGGGCGTTTAACGGTCACAGAACGGCTTCCTGAATAAAATTGATCTGCCACAGGTTCACTGGAAATAGTTTGGCATTCCGGGCAATTGAACATTGCCTGACGACGCTGTGATGAGTAAATACCATATTCATACAAAGAATAAGGTTATTGAACCAAAAACAGGTGTCGTTATGAATCGTTTTATTATGGCTAACAGCCAGCAATGTATTGGGTGCCACGCCTGCGAAGTTGCCTGCGTAATGGCGCATAATGATGAGCAACATGTCCTGAGCGAGCGCCATTTCCATCCCCGTATTACGGTCCTTAACTCTGGCGCGCAGAACAGCCCCGTCACCTGTCACCACTGTGAAAATGCCCCGTGTGCACTCAGTTGCCCGAACGGCGCCATCAGCAAACGCGATGACAGCGTACAGGTGAATCAACAAAAATGCATCGGTTGTAAAGCCTGCGTGGTTGCCTGTCCCTTCGGCACAATGGAGATTATCGTTACGCCGCTCGACAACGGCAGTGCAAAAGCCTCGGCGTATAAATGCGATCTCTGCCTGACCCGCCCGCAGGGCCCGGCCTGTATTGAAAATTGCCCGGCAGATGTGCTGACGCTGGCGACGCCAGACGTGCTGGATAAGCTGGCAAAATCGCGCCGTCAGCGCACCGCCAGGCTGGAGGCGCAGCCCTGGCACAGTGAGGCAGTCAGCGAGGAGACGGCACCCACCAAACTGCAGCAGATGCAAAACACACCACCACGCGGCGAGCCCGACAAACTGGCTGCCGAAGAGCGGGTTGGCCATTTCAATGAAATATACCTGCCGTTTCGGACCGAACAGGCCAGACGCGAGGCATCGCGCTGCCTGAAATGCGGGGAGCACAGCATATGTGAATGGACCTGCCCGCTGCATAACCACATTCCGCAGTGGATTGAACGGATTAACGCCGGTGACATCCTCGGCGCGGTCGAACTTTCTCATCAGACCAACTGTTTACCTGAAATTACCGGCCGGGTCTGCCCGCAGGACAGGTTATGTGAAGGTGCCTGCACCGTGCGCGATGCGTCAGGGTCGGTGACCATTGGCAACCTCGAGCGCTACATCTCTGACCAGGCGCTGGCGTTGGGCTGGCGACCGGATATGTCTGGCGTTTCTTCGGTGGGAAAACGCGTCGCGATTATCGGCGCGGGGCCTGCCGGACTGGCATGCGCGGATGTGCTGGTGCGCAGCGGAGTGAGCGTGACGGTCTATGACAGGCATCCCGAAATCGGCGGCTTGCTGACCTTCGGCATTCCGGCCTTTAAGCTGGATAAATCCCTGCTCGCACGACGCAGAGAGATTTTTACTGCGATGGGGGTTCACTTCGAGCTGAACTGCGACGTGGGCAGCGATGTGTCGTTGTCTCAGTTGCAAACAGATTACGACGCCCTGTTCATTGGCGTGGGAACCTATCGTTCGATGAAAGCGGGCATCCCCCATGAAGATGCGCCGGGCGTCTACGATGCGCTGCCGTTCCTGGTGGGGAACACGCGCCACGTCATGGGGCTGGACGCGACGGCCAACGAACCGTTTATCGACACCCGTGGACTCAATGTGGTGGTGCTGGGCGGGGGCGATACCGCAATGGACTGCGTGCGCACCGCGTTACGTCACGGCGCGGCAAAAGTCACCTGCGCCTATCGCCGGGATGAAGCCAATATGCCGGGCTCGAAAAAAGAGGTGAAGAATGCGAAAGAAGAGGGAGCCGCATTTGAATTTAACGTCCAGCCCGTTGAATTGACCCTTGCTGCTGACGGCAAGGTTAACGGCATCCGGATGCTGCGCACCCGGATGGGAGAGCCGGATGCGCAGGGGCGTCGTCGACCCGTCCCGGTGGAGGGCAGCGAGTTTGTCATGCCGGCCGATGCGGTGATTATGGCTTTTGGCTTTAACCCACATGCCATGCCCTGGCTGGAGAGTCAGGGCGTCAACACCGATGACTGGGGGCGAATCATTGCCTCGGTGGAAAGCCGCTATCGTTACCAGACGTCTAACCCGCAAATTTTCGCCGGCGGTGATGCGGTGCGCGGCGCTGATCTGGTGGTGACGGCGATGGCGGAAGGGCGTCATGCGGCGCGGGGGATCCTTGACTGGCTTGAGGTCAGTGTGCCGAAAATGCACTAAACCAGGCGGGCGACAAAGCGGGTTTCACGGCGTACTATAGGAAGACTCATTGTGTCGTGGAGCCCGTATGACCCTGAAAATTGACGTTATCAAAGACAAAATCCTTTCTGAAAACTACTTTGTCCTGCGTAACATCACTTACGATTTAACCCGTAATAACGGTGAAGTGATCCGCCATAAACGCGAGGTCTATGACCGCGGCAATGGCGCCACCATTTTGCTCTATAACCGTGAAAAGCAGAGTGTGGTGCTGATCCGTCAGTTCAGGGTAGCAACATGGGTCAATGGCAACCCTGACGGAAGATTGATTGAAACCTGTGCGGGCCTGCTTGATGACGACGAGCCGGAAGTGTGCATCCGCAAAGAGGCCGTCGAAGAGACTGGCTTTGAAGTGGGAGAGGTCAAAAAGGTCTTCGAGCTGTTTATGTCTCCTGGCGGCGTGACGGAAATCGTCCACTTCTTCATCGCGGAATACAGCGATGCGCAGCGTACTCACCGCGGCGGTGGCGTGGAAGATGAAGATATTGAAGTGCTGGAGTTGCCGTTTTCCCGGGCGCTGGAGATGATGCATGCCGGGGAAATCAGGGATGGTAAAGCTGTGATATTACTACAGTATCTTCAAACGACCGGGCTGATGAACGCCTCTTTCGAACGGTGATAGATTGTATTTCGGATAAATCTATCCGATAAATCCGATTGAGCAACCCGGGCGGGAACACGAAGATACAGCCCAGTTAAGCGTTTTCGTTCCGGGATTGTGCCATTCATGCGCTATTGCGTCTCTCTTCTCTGCCTGTTTTGCGTGCTCACCTCCTCGCAGGTGTGGGCTGCGCCTGCCCAGCAATTGTTTTCTGACTGGCAGGTGACCTGCAATAACCAGAATTTTTGCCTCGCACGCAATACCGGTGAACACCGGGGGCTGGTCATGACGCTCAGCCGCAGTGCCGGCGCGAAAACCGACGCTACGCTGCGTATCGATCTCGGCGGCCTTGCTGACCCTGCCGTGAAAGAAGCGGATATTGCGCCGCGGTTGTTGCTGGATAAGGTTCCTCTCAAGCTGGATCGGCAGCACTGGCAGTTAACCCCGTGGCATCTGAAAAGTGATGATGCCGCCACCATCACGGCGTTTCTGAAAAATATCCAGGAAGGAAAAGCCCTGACCTTGCGCGGCGGTGACCAGGTTATCTCTCTGAACGGCCTGAAAGCCGCGCTGTTGTTTATTGACGCGCAGCAGAAACGTGTCGGGAGTGAAACGGCCTGGATTAAAAAAGGTGACGATCCGCCGTTAAGCGTGCCGCCTGCACCCGCCTTAAAAAAGGTGGCGGTAGTCAATCCGACGCCGACGCCGCTCTCCCACGCCGAATTGAACGACCTGCTGGATTATGGCACCTGGCGGATGAACAACAGCCAGTGCTCGCTCGATCCTAACCGCCGGGAAGTGCGCGTCACCGCGTTAACCGATGAAAAAGCATTGCTGATTATTAGCTGTGAGGCGGGGGCGTATAACACGGTCGATCTGGCCTGGCTGGTATCGCGCAAAAAGCCGTTTTCTTCCCGCAGCGTAAGGCTGCGTCTGCCTTTCACCCCTGCAGACGATAGCAGTGAAATCGAATTGATGAATGCCCGCTTTGATGAGAAAACGCGCGAGCTGACTACGCTCGCGCTGGGGCGCGGTATTGGCGATTGTGGGGTCCAGACGCGCTGGCGTTTTGACGGCCAGCGTTTCCGCCTGGTGCGTTATGCAGAAGAGCCCAGCTGCGATAACTGGAATGGGCCAGATGCCTGGCCCACGTTGTGGATCACGCGCTAAATTACGCTCAGCGCCTTCTCAACCACATTCTCAACGGTAAAGCCAAAATACGGGAACAGCTTGTCGGCAGGCGCCGACTCGCCGTACCCACGCATCCCGACGATGGCACCCTTGAGCCCGACATATTTGTACCAGTAGTCGGCGATACCCGCCTCGACGGCCACACGGGCTGCGACGTTAGAGGGCAGGACCGATTCACGGTAGGCCTCATCCTGAGCATCAAAAATGTCGGTGGACGGCAGGGATACCACGCGTACCGCATGACCTTCGGCGGTCAGTTTTTCTGCGGCCTTCACGGTAATTTCCACCTCAGAACCGGTAGCAATCAGGATGACATCCGGTTTGCCGCCGCTGTCTTTCAGGATGTAACCGCCGCGGGCGATATTTTTTACCTGCTCCGGCGTGCGTTCAATCTGGGCCAGGTTTTGCCGCGACAGAATTAATGCCGTTGGCCCCGTGTGGCGCTCAACCGCCAGCTTCCAGCCAACCGCCGCTTCGACCTGATCGCACGGACGCCAGGTGCTGAAGTTTGGCGTCAAACGCAGGCTTGCCAGCTGCTCAACGGCCTGGTGCGTGGGACCGTCTTCACCCAGACCAATCGAGTCGTGGGTGTAGACCATGATCTGCCGCGCTTTCATTAATGCCGCCATACGCGCCGCGTTACGGGCGTACTCAACGAACATCAGGAAGGTGGCGGTGTAGGGCACAAACCCGCCGTGATGGGCGATGCCGTTGGCAATGGCGGTCATCCCGAACTCACGCACCCCATAGTGGATATAGTTCCCGGCAATATCCTCTTTCAGCGATTTTGAGCCAGACCAGATCGTCAGGTTACTTGGAGCCAGATCCGCGGAGCCGCCCAGCAGTTCGGGCAGGAGGGGGCCGATGGCGTTCAGCGTGTTTTGCGAGGCCTTACGGGTGGCAATTTTCGCCGGGTTAGACTGCAGATTTTCAATCAGCGCCTGGGTTTTCGCTTCCCAGTCCTCCGGCAGGCCACCGCTCATGCGACGCGAGAATTCAGCGGCCAGTTCCGGGTGGGCTTTTTGATAGGCGGCAAATTTTTCATTCCACGCGTGCTGGGCTTTTTCACCCTCTTCGCGGGCGTCCCACTCGCGGTAGATCTCTTTCGGGATCTCAAACGGTGGGTATTTCCAGCCCAGTTTCTGCCGGGTCAGCGCCACTTCTTCTTCACCCAGCGCCGCGCCGTGGGCTTCCTCTTTACCCGCTTTGTTCGGTGAGCCGAAACCGATGGTGGTGCGACAGATGATCAGGGACGGTTTGTCCTTAACGCTTTGCGCTTCCTGAATCGCTTTTTTCACCGCTTCTGGGTCGTGGCCGTCAATTTCATGCACTACGTGCCAGTGGTAGGCCTCAAACCGTTTTGCCGTGTCGTCGGTAAACCAGCCTTTGGTCTCCCCGTCGATGGAGATACCGTTGTGATCGTAAAATCCGATCAGCTTGCCCAGCCCCAGCGTGCCCGCCAGCGAACAGACTTCGTGAGAAATCCCCTCCATCAGACAGCCGTCGCCCATAAACACATAAGTGTAGTGATCGACAATCTCGTGGTCTGGCTGGTTAAACTGCGCCGCCAGCGTGCGTTCGGCAATCGCCAGCCCGACCGCGTTGGCTAACCCCTGGCCGAGCGGCCCGGTGGTGGTCTCCACACCCGGCGTATAGCCTATCTCCGGGTGGCCCGGGGTTTTTGAGTGCAGCTGGCGGAAGTTTTTTAACTCGGATAGCGGCAGGTCGTAGCCGGAAAGGTGCAGCAGGCTGTAGAGCAGCATGGAGGCGTGGCCGTTAGAGAGAATAAAACGGTCACGATCGTACCAGCTGGGGTCGTTCGGGTTGTGCTTCAGGAAATCATTCCACAGCACTTCGGCAATGTCAGCCATGCCCATGGGGGCGCCAGGGTGGCCGGAATTGGCTTTCTGCACGGCATCCATGCTGAGGGCGCGAATGGCATTGGCTAGCTCTTTACGGGACATAATTCACTCCGTGGCAAGGTTAAAGTTTGGCGGCAAGAAGATCTTCAAGTTTGCGCTGGTCGACGGCGAACAGGCGGATGCCTTCCGCCAGTTTTTCGACGGCCATTGCGTCCTGATTGTGCTCCCAGCGGAATTCCGCTTCGGTCATGGCTTTAGGTTTGGGGAGAACGGTTGATGTGGGCACCAGTTTGCGGATAACCGTCTCCTCTTTGTCCTGCAGCTCTTTAAGCAGGTTAGGGGAGATGGTCAGGCGGTCACAGCCTGCCAGGGCGAGGATCTGCTCGGTACGGCGGAAGCTGGCGCCCATCACGATGGTTTCGTAGCGGTGCTGTTTGTAATAGTCGTAGATATTACGCACCGATTTCACGCCCGGGTCCTCATCCACCACGTACGGATCCATCGGCTGTTTAGCCTGATACCAGTCATAGATTCGCCCGACGAACGGAGACACCAGGAAGACGCCGGCTTCGGCACAGGCGCGCGCCTGTGCAAAGGAGAACAGCAGCGTCAGGTTGCAATGGATCCCCTCTTTTTCCAGAACTTCCGCCGCGCGGATCCCTTCCCAGGTTGAGGCCAGTTTAATCAGAATGCGCGATTTATCGATGCCCTGCTCCTGGTAGAGCTCAACCAGGCGGCGGGCTTTCGTGATGCTCTTCTCCTGGTCGAAGGAGAGGCGGGCGTCCACTTCGGTAGAGACGCGTCCCGGGATGCTTTTCAGAATTTCCGCACCGAAATTAACGGCCAGCTTGTCGCTCGCTTCGGCGACCTGCTGCTCCTGTGTTTTACCGCGCTGTTTACCGTAGTCGATAGCGTCATCAATCAGATGACTAAAATGAGCAAGACCGGCCGCTTTGAGCAGCAGCGAAGGGTTAGTGGTCGCATCTTCGGGCTGATAGTGGCGAATCGACTCGATATCACCGCTGTCGGCGACCACGGTAGTGAATTGTTTGATGCCGTCTAGTTGGTTCATAAATAATTACTCCTTGGAAATAAAAGAGTTACTTGAGTGCGTTAGTTCACACTTCTGCGAAAATCATGATGGACTTAACAAAAAAGCATAGCAGACGGGGGAGGCATTGCTTTCTGAGACGGGTAACATGGCTGTTATAAATTGATAACAATTTTTATTCTGCAATGGTGAGAGTTTGGCAGCCTTCAAAGTTTATGTGGCTGCCTGCGGCGATACTAGGCGGCACACCAGGGTGTGCTTCAGGATCGCAAACGTCACCCTTTTGACCGATACGTGAAAGGAAAAATAAGATGGATGATCAGTTAAAACAGAGTGCTCTCGATTTCCACGAGTTCCCTGTCCCAGGTAAAATTCAGGTCTCCCCGACAAAACCGCTGGCGACTCAGCGCGATCTGGCACTGGCCTATTCGCCCGGCGTCGCGGCGCCGTGCCTCGAAATCGAAAAAGATCCGCTGGCAGCCTATAAATACACCGCGCGTGGCAACCTGGTCGCCGTGATCTCTAATGGGACGGCGGTGCTGGGATTAGGCAATATTGGTGCGCTGGCCGGTAAGCCCGTGATGGAAGGCAAGGGTGTTCTGTTCAAGAAATTTGCCGGTATTGACGTGTTCGATATCGAAGTGGATGAGCTCGATCCTGATAAATTCATCAATGTGGTTGCCGCGCTGGAACCGACCTTCGGTGGGATCAACCTCGAAGACATCAAAGCGCCGGAATGTTTCTATATCGAGCAGAAACTGCGCGAGCGTATGAACATTCCCGTGTTCCATGATGACCAGCACGGTACCGCGATTATCAGCACCGCGGCCATTCTGAACGGTCTGCGTGTGGTTGAGAAAAATCTCTCTGACGTGCGTATGGTGGTCTCCGGCGCAGGTGCGGCGGCAATCGCCTGTATGAACCTGCTGGTGGCGCTGGGCATGCAGAAGCACAACATTGTGGTCTGCGACTCCAAAGGCGTTATCTACAAGGACCGTGAGCCGAACATGGCGGAAACCAAAGCGGCCTACGCGGTAGAAGACGACGGTAAACGCACGCTGGAGGACGTGATTGACGGCGCGGATATCTTCCTTGGCTGTTCAGGCCCGAAAGTGCTGACCCAGGAGATGGTGAAGAAAATGGCGCGTGCGCCAATGATTCTGGCGCTGGCAAACCCGGAACCGGAAATTCTGCCGCCGCTGGCAAAAGCCGTGCGTGAAGATGCCATTATCTGTACCGGTCGTTCCGATTACCCGAACCAGGTGAACAACGTTCTCTGCTTCCCGTTCATCTTCCGCGGGGCGCTGGACGTGGGCGCGACGGCGATCAACGAAGAGATGAAGCTCGCGGCCGTTCATGCTATTGCGGAACTGGCGCACGCCGAGCAGAGCGAAGTGGTCGCCTCGGCATATGGTGACCAGGATCTGAGCTTTGGCCCGGACTACATCATTCCAAAACCATTCGACCCGCGTCTGATTGTCAAAATCGCCCCGGCGGTTGCTAAGGCGGCAATGGACTCCGGCGTGGCGACGCGCCCCATCAAAGATTTCGATGCTTACGTCGATAAGCTCACCGAGTTTGTCTACAAAACCAACCTGTTTATGAAGCCCATTTTCTCCCAGGCGCGTGCCGACGCGAAACGCGTGGTGCTGGCGGAAGGGGAAGAGGCGCGCGTTCTGCATGCCACGCAGGAGCTGATCACCTTAGGTCTGGCGAAGCCAATCCTGATCGGTCGTCCGAGCGTTATCGAGATGCGTATTCAGAAGCTGGGGCTGCAGATCAAAGCGGGTGTGGATTTTGAGATCGTTAATAACGAATCCGATCCGCGCTTTAAAGAGTACTGGAACGAATACTACGCGATCATGAAACGTCGCGGGATCACCCAGGAGCAGGCGCAAAAGGCCGTGATCAGCAACACCACGGTGATCGGGGCGATCATGGTCCATCGCGGTGAAGCGGATGCGTTGATCTGCGGCACGATCGGTGATTACCACGAGCACTTCAGCGTGGTGCAGGAGATCTTCGGCTATCGCGAAGGGGTCCACACCGCCGGGGCGATGAACGCGCTGCTGCTGCCAAGCGGCAACACCTTTATTGCCGACACCTACGTTAACGACGATCCGAGCCCGGAAGAGCTGGCGGAGATCACCGTGATGGCGGCAGAAACCGTGCGTCGCTTTGGTATTGAACCGAAGGTGGCGCTGCTGTCGCACTCCAACTTCGGTTCGTCGAAATCAGCAGCGGCGTGCAAAATGCGCCAGACGCTGGAGCTGGTTCGCCAGCGTGCGCCGGAACTGATGATTGACGGCGAGATGCACGGTGATGCTGCGCTGGTGGAGAGCATTCGTAACGAACGCATGCCGGACAGCCCGCTGAAAGGTTCTGCAAACGTGCTGATTATGCCGAACGTGGAAGCGGCCCGCATCAGTTACAACCTGCTGCGTGTCTCCAGCTCTGAAGGGGTCACCGTAGGACCGGTGCTGATGGGCGTGGCGAAGCCAGTGCACGTGTTGACGCCGATTGCTTCGGTGCGTCGTATCGTGAATATGGTGGCACTGGCAGTGGTTGAAGCGCAGACGCAGCCGCTGTAAGCGCTGCGCCTGCCGGCATTACACCCAGTCCCGAATCGTAATAAAGTCTTTCAGGGCAGCCTCCGGGCTGCCTTCTTTTGGCTCGTAGCTGTACTCCCAGCGAACCAGCGGCGGCATCGACATCAAAATGGACTCCGTGCGCCCGCCGGTCTGCAGGCCAAACAGCGTACCGCGATCCCATACCAGGTTGAACTCTACGTAGCGCCCACGGCGGTAAAGCTGGAACTCGCGCTCGCGCACGCCGTAGTCGGTATCTTTACGCCGCGCCACGATCGGCAGATAGGCCCCGGTATACCCTTCACCTACCGCCCGCATAAAGCTGAATGCGGTATCAAAATCTGGCGTGTTGAGATCGTCAAAGAACAGCCCACCAATGCCGCGCTGCTCATCGCGGTGCTTCAGATAAAAATAGTCATCGCACCATTTTTTAAATTTCGGGTAGATGTCATCCCCAAACGGCTGACAGAGATCGCGTGCGGTGGTGTGCCAGTGCACGGCATCTTCTTCAAACCCGTAGTAGGGCGTTAAGTCAAAACCGCCGCCAAACCACCAGACCGGATCGGCTCCGGGTTTTTCAGCAATAAAAAAGCGCACGTTGGCATGGCTGGTCGGCACATACGGGTTGTGCGGATGAACCACCAGCGATACGCCCATTGCTTCGAAGCTGCGGCCTGCCAGTTCTGGTCGATGGGCCGTGGCGGAAGCGGGCATCGCGTCTCCGTGGACGTGGGAAAAATTGACGCCAGCCTGCTCAAAGATGCCGCCGTTACGCAGCACGCGGCTGCGTCCGCCACCACCGGCTTCGCGCTGCCAGCTATCTTCCTGAAATTCACCGCCATCTGCGGCGGCCAGTTTCTGGCAAATCTCATCCTGCAGCTGCAGCAGGAATGTTTTTACCAGCTGTGCATTGGGTTTCATCAACGTTTCCTGGAGTGCGCTTTCTGGTTATCGAACCAGTTGAAGTAACTGATTATGCCTGAGGCGATGGCGTTGGCGATCTTCTGGCGAAACGCGGTGGTGCCGAGCAGGCGCTCTTCCTCCGGGTTGGTGATGAACGACGTCTCCACCAGTACGGACGGAATTGATGGCGACTTAAGCACCACGAACGCCGCCTGTTCGGTGCTCCTGCTGTGCAGGCGATGCACCGGTTTAATCTTCTTCAGAATATGCGAGCCGAGCGTCAGGCTGTTTTTAATGGTGTCCGTCTGAACGAGGTCAAACAGCACCTGCTGTAACAGATGATCTTTGTCGGTGGCTTTTTTCCCCGCAACCTCATCCGCCCGGTTTTCACGATCGGAGAGATATTTCGCCATGGCGCTACTCGCCCCACGGTTGGAGAGGGCGAACACCGAAGCCCCCGCCGCCGACGGGTTGGTAAAACCGTCCGCGTGAATCGACATAAACAGATCGGCACCGTGCTGGTGGGCGATCTCTACGCGGTCGTACAGCGGAATAAACGTGTCGCCAGAACGCGTCAGGCGGGCGTCAATGCCATTGCTGCGTAAAATTGCGCGCACATTTTTTGCAATCGCTAACACGACATGCTTTTCTTTCGCACCGTTTTTACCAATAGCGCCGGTATCAATTCCGCCGTGACCGGGGTCCAGCATGACCAGGCGCTTCGCGCCCGGCTTTTTCGATTTCGGTTTACTGTGTCCGTTACTGGTTTTGAGCGTGCTCTCTTCTTTAGCCTGAGCCTGCTGTGCGATGCCCGTTAACGTTAAGGCCGCCAGCCCCGCTTTGAGAACCTGACGACGCGATGTGAGTGCTTTTAATGGTTTGAATGTGCTCATGCGGCCTGAATTGTAAAAATTGGGGTCCTGGTGTTATATCGTATCGTGATTAGCGTTACGACAGTCCTTATTGAGAATTGTTTTACTTTTCATTTCAATACGTGACAAAGTGACATTATGCCAAATTTTGACGAGTTTTTCCCCGGTTATTGGCTAAACGCGATGTTCACGCCATAATCACTGTTTTTAAACCCGAAAAGGCGGTTAATACCATGGAGATACGCGTTTTTCGCCAGGAAGATTTCGAAGAGGTGATCACCCTTTGGGAGCGCTGCGATCTGCTGCGTCCGTGGAACGATCCGGAAATGGATATTGAACGTAAGCTGAATCACGACGTCAGTCTGTTTCTGGTTGCAGAAGTCAACGGCGAGGTGGTGGGAACAGTGATGGGCGGGTACGACGGCCATCGCGGCTCGGCCTATTATCTGGGCGTGCACCCGGAATTTCGTGCGCGCGGCATCGCCAATGCGCTGCTCAATCGGCTGGAAAAGAAACTCATTGCCCGCGGCTGCCCGAAGATTCAGATCATGGTGCGGGAAGATAACGACGTGGTGCTGGGCATGTATGAACGTCTGGGTTATGAACACGCGGACGTACTGAGCTTAGGTAAGCGCCTGATAGAAGATGAAGAGTACTGAGATCCATCCGGCAGATTATGATGCGCAAGGGCGTGTCAGGCTGCCCTTTTTGTTCTGGTGCGTTCTGCTGCTGCAGGCCCGTACCTGGGTGCTGTTTGTGATGGCCGCCGCGTCGCGCGGGCAGGGCGATACGCTTCTGACGCTCTTCTATCCCGATCACGATGCCTTCTGGCTCGGCTTGCTGCCGGGCGTGCCGGCGGTGGTGGCGTTTTTATGCAGCGGGCGACGGCATACGATCCCGCGCCTGTGGGGTGCGCTTCGCTGGCTGCTGATCCTCGCTCAGCTTGTGCTGCTCGTCTGGCAACCGGTGCTCTGGTGGAGCGGTGAACCGCTTACGGGGATCGGTATTGCGCTGGTCGTGGCGGATATCGTGGCGCTGCTGTGGCTGCTGACGAATCCCCGCCTTCGCGCCTGTTTTACGCATCAGGAAGATTAACCTGGCACTTTTTGCCGATACCGCACTCCAACAAGCGTTGATTTAACATGTAAGGACGTTTCAATGAAATCGCTGCGTTTACTTTTATGCGCTCTCCCGCTGGCGTTAACCGGCTGTTCAACGCTCTCATCAATTAACTGGTCTGCGGCCTATCCGTGGAACTGGTTTGGCTCTTCAACGGAAGTGACCGAGCAGGGCGTGGGTAAAATTACCGCCGCGACGGCGCTGGATCAGGACGCCCTTCAGGATGCACTGGGTGGCGGTTATCGCCTGCGCAGCGGCATGAAAACAGAAAACGGCAATATCGTGCGTTATTTCGAAGCGCTGAAGGGTGACACGCTGGCGCTGGTGATTAACGGTGATAAAGGCACGGTAAACCGCATTGCTGTGATGGACGACGACATCCCAACCGAAAGCGGTGTGAAAGTGGGAACCCCGTTTAGCGAACTCTATAAACAGGCCTTCGGCAACTGCACCAGCGCCCCGTCTGACGACGGCGTGGCGGTGGAATGTAAAGCGCAGGGCAGCCAGCATATCAGCTATCTCTTCACCGGTACCTGGAGTGGTCCGGAAGGTTTAATGCCGTCTGACGACACGCTGAAAAGCTGGAAAGTGAGCAAAATTATCTGGAAGCAGTAATTTGCGCCTGAACAAACCGTCTCGCTGAAATACGGGTATAATAGCCGCCATCAATGCCACGCTGACGTGGCATCTTTATTTCAGGAGGAGCGATGTCTCAGGTTCAGAGTGGCATTTTGCCAGAACATTGCCGCGCGGCGATTTGGATTGAAGCCAATGTTAAAGGGGATGTGGATGCCCTGCGTGCGGCCAGTAAAGCGTTCGTTGATAAGCTGGCCACCTTCCAGGCCAAATTCCCGGACGCCCATCTGGGCGCGGTCGTTGCCTTTGGTCATAACGTCTGGCGTCAACTGAGCGGTGGCGAAGGCGCCGAAGAGCTGAAGGATTTTATCCCTTACGGTAAAGGCCTGGCACCCGCAACGCAGTTCGACCTGCTGATCCACATTCTCTCGCTGCGTCATGATGTGAACTTCTCTGTTGCCCAGGCGGCGGTTGCGGCTTTTGGTGACAGCATTGACGTTCAGGAAGAGATCCACGGTTTCCGTTGGGTGGAAGAACGCGACCTGAGCGGCTTCGTTGACGGAACTGAAAACCCGGCGGGTGAAGAGACGCGTCGTGAAGTGGCGGTGATCAAAGACGGCGTCGACGCGGGCGGCAGCTATGTGTTCGTCCAGCGCTGGGAGCACAACCTCAAGCAGCTGAACCGCATGAGCGTGCATGACCAGGAGATGATGATTGGCCGTACGAAAGAGGCCAACGAAGAGATCGACGGCGATGCCCGTCCTGTCACCTCTCACCTGAGCCGCGTTGACCTCAAGGAAGACGGGAAAGGTCTGAAGATTGTTCGCCAGAGCCTGCCATACGGCACAGCAAGCGGTACCCACGGTCTTTACTTCTGTGCGTACTGCGCGCGCCTGCATAACATCGAACAGCAGCTGCTGAGCATGTTTGGCGATACCGACGGCAAGCGTGACGCCATGCTGCGCTTCACCAAACCGGTGACCGGCGGCTACTACTTCGCCCCGTCCGTCGAGCGTCTGCTGGCGCTGTAAGTGCTTTCCACCCTCTCCCGCACGGAGAGGGCTGGGGTGCGGACCACAACGGGCTGCACCCTTATTCTCTTTTCTGCTTGTAAATCACCAAACGGTATATAAAACCGTTACTCCTTTCGTCCTCGTTATAAATATTATGACTATAAGATAGTCATCACATTTATAAGGGTGCGCAATGGCCGTTACTGTACTGAAAAAAGGATCGCTGGCACTGGCAGGTTTGCTGCTGGTGGCACAGGCGCAGGCTACTGAGCTGCTGAACAGTTCGTATGATGTTTCCCGCGAGCTGTTTGCCGCCCTTAACCCACCGTTTGAACAGCAGTGGGCGAAAGACAACAACGGCGACAAGCTGACCATTAAACAGTCACACGCAGGGTCGTCCAAGCAGGCGCTGGCCATCCTCCAGGGGCTGAAAGCGGATGTGGTGACCTATAACCAGGTCACTGACGTGCAGATCCTGCACGACAAAGGCAAGCTGATCGCCGCTGACTGGCAAAGTCGTTTGCCGAACAACAGTTCACCGTTCTACTCCACCATGGGTTTCCTGGTGCGTAAGGGCAACCCGAAAAATATCCACGACTGGAATGACCTGGTGCGTTCCGACGTGAAGCTGATTTTCCCGAATCCAAAAACCTCCGGTAACGCGCGCTATACCTATCTGGCAGCGTGGGGCGCGGCGGACAAAGCTGACGGTAACGATAAAGCGAAAACCGAGCAGTTCATGACCCAGTTCCTGAAAAACGTCGAGGTGTTTGATACCGGCGGTCGCGGCGCGACCACGACCTTTGCAGAGCGCGGCCTGGGCGATGTGCTGATCAGCTTTGAGTCGGAAGTGAATAATATCCGCAAACAGTACGAGGCGCAGGGTTTCGAGGTCGTTATCCCGAAAACCAATATCCTCGCCGAGTTCCCGGTAGCGTGGGTAGATAAAAACGTGCAGTCCAACGGCACAGAGAAAGCGGCAAAAGCTTACCTCAACTACCTGTACAGCCCACAGGCGCAGACGATCATTACCGATTACTACTACCGCGTGAATAACCCGGATGTGATGAACAAAGTGAAGGATAAATTCCCGCAGACCGAGCTGTTCCGCGTGGAAGACCATTTCGGCTCCTGGCCTGATGTCATGAAAACGCATTTTGCCAGCGGCGGTGAGTTAGACAAATTGCTGGCGGCGGGGCGTAAGTAATGTTTGCAGTCTCTACCAGACGCGTGCTGCCGGGCTTTACCTTAAGCCTCGGGACCAGCCTGCTGTTCGTCTGCCTGATCTTATTGTTGCCGCTCAGCGCGCTGGTAATGCAGCTTGCGCAAATGAGCTGGGCGCAGTACTGGGAAGTGATAACCAACCCGCAGGTCGTCGCAGCCTATAAGGTGACGCTGCTGTCGGCGTTTGTGGCGTCCATTTTTAACGGGGCCTTTGGCCTGCTGATGGCGTGGATCTTAACCCGCTACCGTTTCCCGGGCCGTACGCTGCTCGACGCGTTAATGGACCTGCCGTTTGCGCTGCCGACGGCGGTGGCGGGGTTAACCCTTGCCTCGCTCTTTTCCGTGAACGGATTTTACGGTGAGTGGCTGGCGAAGCTTGATATCAAAGTGACCTATACCTGGCTCGGTATCGCGGTCGCGATGGCGTTTACCAGTATTCCTTTTGTTGTACGCACCGTGCAGCCTGTGCTCGAAGAATTAGGCCCTGAATATGAAGAAGCGGCGGAAACGCTGGGTGCCACGCGCTGGCAGAGCTTCCGCAAGGTCGTCCTGCCTGAGCTTTCTCCGGCGCTGCTGGCCGGTATCGCGCTGTCGTTTACCCGTAGCCTCGGTGAGTTCGGCGCGGTTATTTTCATTGCCGGGAACATTGCGTGGAAAACCGAAGTCACCTCGCTGATGATTTTTATCCGCTTGCAGGAGTTTGATTACCCGGCGGCGAGCGCGATTGCCTCGGTCATTCTTGCCGCATCGCTGCTGCTGCTCTACTCAATTAACACTCTGCAAAGTCGCTTTGGTCGACGCGTGGTAGGTCACTGATGGCGGAAGTTACTCAATTGAAGCGATACGATGCTCCCCGTATCAACTGGGGAAAATGGTTTCTGATTGGTACGGGCGTGTTGGTGTCCGCCTTCATTCTCGTCGTGCCGACGATTTATATTTTTGTTCAGGCGTTCAGCAAGGGGTTGATGCCCGCGCTGGAAAACCTGGCGAACCCGGATATGCTGCACGCCATCTGGCTGACCGTACTGATTGCACTTATCACGGTGCCGGTCAACCTGGTGTTCGGTACGCTGCTGGCCTGGCTGGTAACGCGCTTTAACTTCCCGGGACGTCAGCTGCTGCTGACCCTGCTGGATATCCCGTTTGCCGTGTCGCCGGTAGTGGCCGGTCTGGTGTATCTGCTCTTCTACGGCTCTAACGGCCCGCTGGGCGGCTGGCTGGATGAGCATAACCTGCAGGTCATGTTTGCCTGGCCGGGCATGGTGCTGGTCACGGTGTTTGTAACCTGTCCGTTTGTGGTGCGCGAACTGGTCCCGGTGATGTTAAGCCAGGGCAGCAACGAAGATGAAGCAGCAATTCTGCTGGGCGCATCCGGCTGGCAGATGTTCCGCCGCGTGACGCTGCCGAATATTCGCTGGGCGCTGCTCTACGGCGTCGTGCTGACCAATGCCCGCGCCATTGGCGAGTTCGGTGCAGTTTCGGTCGTCTCGGGCTCCATCCGCGGCGAAACGCTGTCGTTACCGTTACAGATTGAATTACTGGAACAGGACTACAACACCGTCGGTTCCTTTACTGCCGCAGCGTTACTGACGCTGATGGCGATTTTGACCCTGTTTTTGAAGAGTGTGGTGCAGTGGCGTTTAGAGAACCAGGAAAAACGTCAGCACCAGGAGGGAAATCATGAGCATTGAGATTGCCAATATTAAGAAGTCTTTTGGTCGCACCCAGGTGCTGAATGATATCTCGCTGGATATCCCTTCCGGACAAATGGTGGCACTGCTCGGGCCGTCTGGCTCGGGTAAAACCACGCTGCTGCGCATTATCGCCGGGCTTGAGCATCAGACCAGCGGACATATTCGTTTTCACGGTACCGACGTAAGCCGTTTGCACGCCCGCGACCGTAAAGTGGGCTTTGTGTTCCAGCATTACGCGCTGTTCCGCCATATGACCGTGTTCGATAACATCGCTTTCGGTCTGACCGTGCTGCCTCGCCGCGAGCGCCCGGATGCGGCCACCATCAAAGCGAAAGTGACCAAACTGCTGGAGATGGTACAGCTTGCGCATCTGGCTGACCGCTTCCCGGCGCAGCTTTCCGGCGGCCAGAAGCAGCGCGTCGCGCTGGCGCGGGCCTTGGCCGTTGAGCCGCAAATTCTGCTGCTGGATGAGCCGTTTGGCGCGCTGGATGCGCAGGTGCGTAAAGAGTTACGCCGCTGGCTGCGTCAGCTGCATGAAGAGCTGAAATTCACCAGCGTCTTCGTCACCCACGATCAGGAAGAGGCGATGGAAGTCGCGGACCGCGTGGTAGTGATGAGCCAGGGGAACATCGAGCAGGTTGATGAACCAGAGCAGCTCTGGCGTGAACCGGCGACCCGATTTGTCCTCGAGTTTATGGGCGAAGTTAACCGGCTGCAGGGCACCATCCGCGGTGGGCAATTCCACGTGGGCGCACACCGCTGGCCGCTGGGATACACCTCCGCACATCAGGGGCCGGTCGATCTGTTCCTGCGTCCCTGGGAAGTGGACGTGAGCCGCCGGACGAGTCTGGATTCACCGCTGCCGGTGCAGGTGCTGGAAGCTAGCCCTAAAGGGCACTACACCCAATTGGTGGTACAACCGCTGGGCTGGTATACCGAGCCGCTGACGGTGGTGATGCGTGATGACGAGCCGCCGTACCGGGGCGAACGCCTGTTTGTTGGGCTGCAGCATGCCCGTATTTATCATGGCAATGAGCGCATAGAGACGCGCGAGGATATTGCTCTGGCGGAGTCAGCCTGATAGGTTAATGACACGTAGTTTGACCGGAGGCGCTGCGCTTAGCCGGTCTGGAATATGATCTCCGTATGCCCGGAGCGCTGCGCGCCACCGGGCTTTTTATTGGACAGCGATCTTGAACACATTAGAACACACCATCGGCAACACCCCTCTGGTCAAACTTCAGCGCATGGGGCCGGACAACGGCAGCGAAATCTGGGTCAAACTCGAAGGCAATAACCCTGCCGGTTCGGTGAAGGACCGGGCTGCGCTCTCCATGATTGTGCAGGCCGAAAAACGCGGTGAAATTCAGCCCGGCGACGTGCTGATTGAAGCCACCAGCGGTAACACCGGTATTGCGCTGGCAATGATTGCCGCGCTGAAAGGCTATCGCATGACGTTGCTGATGCCCGATAACATGAGCCAGGAGCGCCGTGCGGCGATGCGTGCCTATGGTGCCGAACTGATTCTGGTCTCTAAAGAAGAGGGGATGGAAGGGGCGCGCGACCTGGCGCTAGCCATGGCCGAACGCGGTGAAGGCAAACTGCTCGATCAGTTTAATAACCCGGATAACCCGTACGCTCACTACACCACTACCGGTCCGGAAATCTGGCAGCAGACCAACGGGCGCATCACTCACTTCGTCTCCAGCATGGGCACGACAGGGACCATTACCGGCGTATCCCGTTTTCTGCGCGAGCAGGAAAAGGCGGTAACGATTGTGGGTCTGCAGCCGGAAGAGGGGAGCAGCATACCGGGTATTCGCCGCTGGCCGGCGGAATACATGCCGGGCATTTATAACGCCCAGTTGGTGGATCAGGTGCTGGATATTCATCAACGCGAGGCGGAGAATACGATGCGTGAACTGGCCGTGCGTGAAGGTATCTTCTGCGGGGTCAGCTCGGGTGGCGCGGTAGCGGGAGCATTGCGTGTTGCGCAGGCACATCCCGGGGCTGTCGTGGTGGCGATTATCTGTGACCGCGGCGATCGCTATCTTTCTACCGGCGTCTTTGGTGAAGAGAGTTATACGCAGGGGGCGGGGATTTAAGCGTCATGGAGATGATTTTATTCCGGGATAACACCCGGGCGCAGCAAACCGATATTGTCGCGGTACAGTCGCAGGTGGTTTACGGCAGCGTGGGGAACAGCATTGCGGTGCCGAACATTCGTACCCACCGGCTGACCGTCACCGCCGTGCCGACCGTGCTGTTCAGCAACACGCCGCACTACGATACCTTTTACGGTGGCGTGATCCCCGATGAGTGGTTCAGCGGGTATCTTAAGGCGCTGGAAGAGCGCGAGATCCTGCGCGAGCTTAAAGCCGTTACCACGGGCTACATGGGCAGTGCCAGCCAGATAAAATGCCTGGCGCAGTGGCTCACCACGATCAAAGCGCAGCATCCTGACCTGCTGGTGTTGGTTGACCCCGTTATTGGCGATATTGACAGTGGGATGTATGTGAAACCTGATATCCCTGAGGCGTATCGGGAGTACCTGCTGCCACTAGCGCAGGGGATCACGCCTAACGTCTTTGAGCTGGAAGTGTTAAGCGGTAAACCGTGTCGTACGCCTGAAAGTGCCATAGCGGCAGCGCAGGGGTTACTTTCCGACACGCTGAAATGGGTGGCCATCACCAGTGCGCCGGTGGCGGACGATCCGGAGAATATTCACGTGGTGCTGGTTACCCGAGACGGTGTGACCGTCAGTGCGCATCCGCGTGTTGAAACGGACCTGAAAGGCACGGGCGACCTCTTCTGTTCAGAGCTGGTGAGCGGGATCGTTGAGGGCAAAACCGTTGCCGATGCGATTCGCATGGCAGGAGACCGCGTCACAGATGTGATGATTTATACGCAGTCGAAAGGCTACGACGAGCTTATCCTGCCCGCATAAACAAAAATGGCGCCCGAAGGCGCCATTTTTCTGTGCGGCAAGAATTACTTCTTGATGCGGATAACCGGGGTTTCACCCACGGTGACGCTGCCAGACAGTTTGATCAGTTCTTTGATTTCGTCCATGTTGGAGATAACAACCGGCGTCAGGGTAGACTTGGCTTTTTCTTCCAGCAGTGGCAGATCGAATTCAATGACCGGGTCGCCAACTTTAACACGCTGGCCTTCTTCCGCGATACGTTTGAAGCCTTCGCCTTTCAGTTCAACGGTGTCGATACCGAAGTGAACGAACAGTTCGATACCGCTATCAGATTCGATAGAGAACGCATGGTTGGTTTCAAAAATTTTACCGATGGTGCCGTCAACTGGAGCAACCATTTTGTTGCCAGTTGGTTTGATAGCAATGCCATCACCAACGATTTTCTCAGCAAACACTACATCCGGCACGTCTTCGATGTTGACGATCTCGCCGGAGAGCGGAGCAACAATCTCAATAGTTCCGGAGTCTTTCTTATCATCAGAAACCAGAGATTTCAGTTTATCGAACAAACCCATGATCTTCTCCTAAGCAGTAATTTGGGCCGCATCTCGTGGATTAGCAGATTGTTTTTTCTTCAATGAACTTGTTAACCAGCGTCATTAACTCGTCCGTTGTCGGTTGAGCAAGAGCCTGCTCTGCTAACACCTTCGCATCTTCGAAGTTCGTGTTACGGATAATCTTCTTAATGCGCGGGATGGAAATGGCGCTCATAGAGAATTCGTCCAGACCCATACCCAGCAACAGAAGTGTAGCACGTTCGTCGCCTGCAAGCTCACCACACATGCCAGTCCATTTACCTTCTGCATGAGAAGCATCAATAACTTGCTTGATCAAGTTCAGTACGGACGGTGACATTGGCTGGTAGAGATGTGAAATCATATCATTACCACGGTCAACTGCCAGGGTGTACTGCGTTAAATCATTGGTACCGATACTAAAGAAATCAACTTCTTTGGCTAAATGACGCGCAATGGTCGCCGCCGCAGGTGTTTCCACCATCACGCCGATCTCAATTGACTCGTCAAATGCTTTACCTTCGTCGCGCAGTTCCTGTTTGTAGATTTCGATCTCTTTCTTCAGTGCACGCACTTCTTCAACAGAGATGATCATCGGGAACATGATGCGCAGTTTACCGAAAGCAGACGCACGCAGGATAGCGCGAACCTGATCGCGCAGGATCTCTTTACGATCCATCGCGATACGAATCGCACGCCAGCCCAGGAACGGGTTCTCTTCTTTCGGGAAGTTCATGTACGGCAGCTCTTTGTCGCCACCGATATCCATGGTACGGACGATAACCGCCTGAGAGCCACACGCTTCAGCCACAGCTTTGTACGCAGCAAACTGTTCTTCTTCAGTTGGCAGCGCGTCACGGTCCATGAACAGGAATTCAGTACGATAGAGACCCACACCTTCCGCGCCGTTGCGCTCAGCGCCATCGACGTCACGTACGGTACCGATGTTTGCGCACACTTCAACCTGATGACCGTCCAGAGTGATGGCAGGCAGGTCTTTCAGCTTAGCGAGTTCCGCTTTTTCAGTCGCAACTTGCTCCTGAACCGCGCGCAGTTTTTCGATCTCTTCGTTGGTTGGGTTGACGTAAACCACGTTGTTTACGGCATCCAGAATCAGATAATCGTCGTTTTTAACCTGAGAGGTGACGCTACCGGTACCCACAATGGCAGGCAGTTCCAGAGAACGCGCCATGATAGAGGTGTGGGAGGTACGGCCGCCCGCGTCAGTGATGAAACCGAGGACCTTTTTCAGGTTCAACTGTGCGGTTTCAGACGGGGTCAGATCGGCGGCAACCAGGATGACTTCATCCTGAATAGCGCTCAGGTCGATAATGGCCAGACCCAGGATGTTGCGCAGCAGGCGCTTACCGATGTCACGTACGTCAGCCGCACGCTCTTTCAGGTATTCATCATCCAGTTCTTCCAGGGCAGTTGCCTGACCTTCGATAACTTCATGCGCAGCAGCGTCTGCCGTCATGCTTTTATCTTTAATCAGGGCTATGATTTCCTGCTCCAGCTCCTCATCTTCGAGCAGCATGATGTGCCCTTCGAAGATGGCTTCTTTTTCTTCACCGAAAGTTTCGCCAGCTTTAGTCTTGATTGCTTCCAGTTGCGCAGATGCCTTGGCACGACCGCTCAGAAAACGTTCAACTTCCTGATCAACCTTGTCGGCAGAAATTTTTTTCCGGTCGATGACGATCTCGTCTTCTTTCAGCAGCAGTGCTTTGCCGAAAGCGATACCCGGGGATGCTAAAATGCCTGAAATCATAACCCTACCTTACTTGTGACTGATATTTAAAAGAACCCGGAAACTTACTCGAGCTCAGCCATCAGTTTTACCAGATGCTCAACTGCTTTCTGCTCGTCTTCACCTTCAGCAGAGATGGTGACAACGGTACCCTGAGTCAGACCCAGAGTCTGCAGTTTGAACAGGCTTTTTGCGCTGGCGCTTTTGCCGTTGGAAGTCACAGTGATTTCAGAAGTGAAGCCTTTCGCTTCTTTAACAAACTGAGCAGCAGGGCGGGTGTGCAGACCGTTCGGAGCGGTAATGGTAACTTCTTGCTGGAACATTGTATTTCCCCAACTTATAGGTTTAGTGTTGTGGAACTAAAGTCTAGCCTGGCGACTTAACTTTAGCCTGTATTGTTAGCGCTGACGTTTCGATCGTCATTAAACATTATGCAGCGAAAGCAAGACTTGAACCAAATCATAAAATCGATTCAGCAAGGCTATTTCGTTCACTGATTAATTTCACGCATCAAAATAATTGCTGGTTTAAATACCAGACCCAACGGGGTGAATCAATGCCAGGAGGGGTAAAACTTTGAAGCAGGCCACAAAAAAGCACCCAAAAAGGTGCTTTTTTACGCGTTATTAACATGCTGGCATTACTGTTGCAGTTCTTTTTCAGTGAACAGATCGGCAAACAGTGCGGTGCTCAAGTAACGCTCACCCGATGAAGGCAGGATAACCACAATATTCTTGTTGGTAAAGGCCTCATCTTCCTGAAGTTTGAGCGCTGCCGCAACAGCAGCACCGGAAGAGATGCCCGCCAGAATACCTTCCTCGTCCATCAGACGACGTGCGGTAGAGATAGCTTCTTCGTTGGTGATGGTCACCACTTTATCAATAAGCTTCAGATCCAGGTTGCCCGGAATGAAGCCGGCACCGATACCCTGAATTTTATGTGGGCCGGGTTTGATCTCTTCGCCCGCCAGCGCCTGGGTGATCACCGGTGAGTCGGTTGGTTCCACGGCAACGGTAATCAGGTCTTTTTTACCTTTTGTGCCTTTTATATAGCGCGACACGCCAGTCAGGGTTCCGCCGGTGCCTACACCGGAGATAAATACATCAACCTGACCGTCGGTATCTTCCCAAATCTCCGGGCCGGTGGTCTTTTCGTGAATTTCCGGGTTCGCTGGGTTGCTGAACTGCTGCAGCAGCAGATATTTCGCCGGATCGCTGGCAACAATCTCTTCTGCTTTCTGAATCGCACCCTTCATGCCTTTGGCACCTTCGGTCAGCACCAGGTTCGCGCCCAGCGCTTTCAGCAGTTTGCGACGTTCGATGCTCATGGTTTCAGGCATGGTCAGCGTCAGTTTATAACCGCGCGCCGCCGCAACATAGGCCAGTGCGATACCGGTGTTACCGCTGGTCGGTTCAACCAGCTCAACGCCTGGCTTCAGCACGCCACGTTTTTCAGCATCCCAAATCATATTTGCACCGATACGGCACTTCACGCTGAAGCTCGGGTTACGTGATTCGACCTTCGCCAGAATGCGTCCATTACCGATACGGTTCAGTCGAACCAGGGGCGTATGACCGATAGTCAGCGAGTTGTCTTCATAAATCTTACTCATGGCCTGTCCTTAACTGTATGAAATTGGGATACCGTCCCAGCATACCTGTTGAACAGGTAGGGGGAAGTAAGGAATTCGCATATCTATATACTGCAAGGAAATAATGGGGATCAGTATGGAATAAGGGGCGGCATAAGCCACCCCCTTTTTACACATTTTTGCATTACTTCCATAACGCGTGCTTAGCACGGTAGCAGTCAACCCACATCGCCGTTGCGCCGCAGACGGCGACCGGCATGATGAACAGGTTGAGCACCGGGATCATGGTGAACAGACTGGTCAGCGCCCCGAATTGCATATTCGCGACTTTTTGCGTGCGCAGGGCGCTGCGCATCGTTTTGAACGGCACCTTGTGGTTATCGAACGGATAATCGCAGTACTGGATTGCCAGCATCCAGGCGCTGAACAGGAACCACAGCACCGGCGCCACCGTCTGACCGACGCCAGGGACAAAATAAAGGATAAGCAGCACAATGGCGCGGGGAAGATACCAGGCAAACTTCTGCCATTCGCGCTTCATGATGCGTGGGATATCTTTCATGATCCCCAGCATGCCCGTATCCGGCGGCGTTGCACCGGTAAGACGTGCTTCCAGCTGTTCTGCCAGCAGGCCGTTAAACGGCGCAGCTATCCAGTTTGCAATCGTCGAGAAGAAGTAGCCGAACACCAGCAGCACGGAGATGACCGCAACCGGCCAGAGCAGGTAGTTCAGCCACTGCAGCCAGTCCGGCACATGGCTCATCAGCGAAGGGATCCAGCTCTCCAGTCTGGTGAACAGCCACCAGAACGCGCCGCCCATCAGGATAATGTTAATCAGCAACGGCAGAATGACGTAGCGACGAATCCCCGGCAGTGAGACCAGTTTCCAGCCCTGAGAAAAATACCAGACGCCGCTGCGCGGGGGAGAAGATGATGTTGAAACCATAACCAGGCTGTACTCCTTTTTTCACAACCAGTGGAATTGCCCGCCTATATTATCCACTTACGGACCAATGACCAGTTCGGAAATGTTCGAAAAAACAGCAAAAAGCACGATTTAGTTCATCTTTATGCTGTGAATGCTCTGCACACACTTGCACTTGACGTAAACGGCAAATACTCTTAGTGAGTAAATGTTTGCCGTGGTGGCAAGGTGTTAGAACAACAGAGAATATAATGATGCAGGATTTGCGTCTGATATTAATCATTGTTGGCGCGATCGCCATAATCGCTTTACTGGTACATGGTTTCTGGACCAGCCGTAAAGAGCGTTCCTCTATGTTTCGCGATCGCCCACTGAAGCGCATGAAGTCCAGTCGTGATGACGATGACAGTGAAAATGACATCGACGGAAGCGACGACGACGGAGTGGGTGAAGTTCGTGTTCATCGGGTCAATACTGCGCCCGGCGCGGCTCATGGGGAGCATGAAGCCCCTCGTCAGCCTCCGCAGCACCAGTATCAACCGCCGTATGCTTCTGCACAGCCGCGCCAGCAGGCGCCGCAGCCTGGAGAAGAGCCGGTGCGTCAGCCGCCGCAACAGCCTGTCCATCAGCAGCCTGCTGCGCCACAGCCGGTTCAGCAACAGCCTGTGCAGCAACCTGCGCCACAACAGCCTGCACAGCCGGTACACCAACCGCAGCAGCCTGTTCACGTGCAGCCTGCACCTCAGCCTGCGCCGGCCCCGCTCGTTGAACCAGAGCCCGTGGTTGAGCCAGAACCGGTTGTTGAAAAACCGCAGCGTAAAGAAGCGGTCATCATCATGAACGTGGCTGCGCATCATGGCACCCACCTGAATGGCGATGTCCTGCTTAACAGCATTCAACAGGCAGGCTTCAAGTTTGGCGACATGAATATTTTCCATCGTCACCTGAGTCCTGACGGTAGCGGTCCGGCGCTGTTTAGCCTGGCCAATATGGTTAACCCTGGCACCTTTGACCCGGAAATGACCGGTGATTTCGTGACGCCGGGTGTCACTATCTTCATGCAGGTGCCGTCCTACGGTGATGAACTGCAAAACTTTAAGCTGATGCTGCAGTCCGCACAGCACATTGCTGACGAAGTCGGTGGTGTGGTGCTCGACGATCAGCGTCGTATGATGACGCCGCAGAAACTGCGCGAGTATCAGGACCGCATCCGCGAAGTTAAGGAAGCCAACGCGTAATCATCGCGTTTACATCGACTCCTCCTCAACCCCCGCATGTCGGGGGTTTTTTCTCATTGATGGTGTGATATGGACTCAATCGAACAACAACTCACTGAACTGCGAACCACGCTTCGCCATCATGAATACCTCTATCATGTTATGGACGCGCCGGAAGTGCCGGATGCGGAGTATGACCGTCTGATGCGCGAGCTGCGCGAGCTAGAGGCGCAGCACCCGGAATTGATTACGCCCGACTCACCCACGCAGCGCGTGGGTGCGGAGCCGCTGGGTGCTTTCAGTCAGGTACGTCATGAAGTCCCAATGTTGTCTCTGGATAACGTCTTTGATGAAGAGAGCTTCCTCGCGTTTAACAAGCGCGTGCAGGATCGCCTCAAAAGCAGCAACTCCCTGACCTGGTGCTGCGAGTTGAAGCTGGATGGTCTGGCGGTCAGCCTTCTCTATGAAAACGGTGTGCTGGTGCGTGCCGCGACGCGGGGTGATGGTACGACGGGTGAAGACATTACCACCAACGTACGCACCATCCGTGCGATCCCGCTGAAGCTGCAAGGGGATAATATTCCAGCCCGACTGGAAGTGCGCGGTGAGGTATTCCTCCCGCAGGCGGGCTTCGAGAAAATCAACGAAGAGGCGCGCCGTACCGGCGGGAAAGTCTTTGCTAACCCGCGTAATGCGGCGGCAGGCTCCCTGCGCCAGCTTGATCCCCGTATCACCGCGAAGCGACCGCTTACTTTCTTCTGCTATGGCGTCGGGATTCTGGAAGGCGGTGAACTGCCGGATACCCATCTCGGACGTTTATTGCAGTTTAAAGCGTGGGGCCTGCCGGTGAGTAACCGTGTTCAGCTGTGCGACTCCCCGGAAGCCGTGCTGGCGTTCTACCACAAAGTGGAAGAAGACCGCCCGACGCTTGGTTTTGATATTGATGGCGTGGTTATCAAGGTTAACTCACTTGCGCTGCAGGAGCAGTTAGGCTTTGTGGCGCGCGCGCCTCGCTGGGCAGTGGCGTTTAAATTCCCGGCGCAGGAGCAGATGACCTTTGTCCGTGACGTGGAGTTCCAGGTGGGCCGTACGGGCGCGATTACCCCGGTTGCCCGTCTGGAGCCGGTGCAGGTTGCCGGCGTGCTGGTGCGTAACGCCACGCTGCATAACGCCGATGAAATTGAACGTCTCGGCCTGCGCATTGGTGACAAAGTGGTGATTCGTCGCGCGGGCGATGTTATCCCGCAGGTGGTGAACGTGGTTGAGTCAGAGCGTCCTGACGATACGCGCGCCATCGTGTTCCCGACGCATTGCCCGGTATGCGGATCTGACGTTGAGCGCGTTGAAGGTGAAGCGGTGGCTCGCTGTACGGGTGGCTTAATCTGCGGGGCACAACGTAAAGAGTCACTGAAGCACTTCGTTTCCCGTCGGGCGATGGACGTCGACGGAATGGGCGACAAAATTATCGATCAGCTGGTAGAGAAAGAATATGTTCATACGCCTGCAGATCTCTTTAAACTGACCGCGGGTAAACTCACGGGTCTTGATCGCATGGGACCGAAGTCGGCCCAGAATGTGGTTAATGCCCTGGATGCTGCCAAAGAGACGACTTTTGCCCGATTCCTTTATGCGCTCGGTATTCGCGAAGTGGGTGAAGCCACGGCGGCGGGGCTGGCAGCGTATTTCGGTACGCTGGAAGCCCTGGAGAAGGCGAGTATTGACGAGCTGCAGAGAGTCCCGGACGTGGGGATTGTCGTCGCGACGCATGTCTTCAACTTCTTTGCCGAAGAGAGCAACCGCGAGGTGATCGGCAAGCTGCTGGAAGAGGGCATCAGATGGCCGGCTCCGGTCGTGGTCAACGCTGACGAGATCGACAGCCCGTTTGCAGGCAAAACGGTCGTGCTGACCGGCAGCCTGAGCCAGCTTTCACGTGATGATGCTAAAGCGCGACTGGTTGCGCTGGGCGCAAAAGTGGCAGGCAGCGTGTCGAAGAAAACCGACCTGGTTATTGCCGGGGAAGCCGCCGGTTCGAAGCTTGCTAAAGCTCAGGAGCTGGGCATTGAGGTTATCGACGAAGCAGAAATGATGCGCCTGTTAGGAGAGTAACGTGGAGAAAGAGCAGCTCGTTGAGATCGCCAACACGGAGATGCCATTCGGTAAATATAAAGGCCGCAGGCTGATTGATTTACCGGAAGATTATTTGCTGTGGTTTGCCCGCAAGGATGGGTTCCCGGCTGGACGACTGGGTGAGCTGATGGCTATCACGTTACTGATTAAAACCGAGGGGCTGACGCAGTTGGTTCAGCCCCTGAAACGTCCTTAAGCTTTCGCGGCGCGGGTCTCTTCCTGCGCCTGTTTTTCCGTCTGGCGTTTGTAACGACGCGCCAGCACCGCGCAGACCATCAGCTGGATCTGATGGAAAATCATCAGCGGCAGTACCATCATCCCTATCATTGAGGTCGGGAAGAGAATGTTTGCCATAGGAATGCCGTTCGCCAGGCTCTTCTTCGAGCCACAGAAGACAATGGTGATTTCATCGGCTTTGTTGAAGCCGCACTTGCGGGCCACAAAGACGTTTACGCCAATCACAATCGCCAGCAGAACAAGGCTGACCACCACGATAAACAGCAGCGAGCCTGCGCCCACCTTGTGCCAGATGCCATTCACAACCGCTTCACTGAAGGCCGAATAGACCACCAGCAGAATCGACGACTGGTCGGTTTTTGAGATCCATTTTTTGTGCTTTGCAACAAACGCGCCTGTCCACGGACGAGAGAGATGACCCAGCACAAACGGCAGCAGCAGCTGCAGACAGATTTTACCTACCTGTTCCAGGTTACCTTCCGCACCGTGCATGTTCATCAGCAGACCCACCAGCAGCGGCGAAACGAAAATCCCTAACAGGCTGGATGCCGACGCTGAACAGACTGCGGCTGCGACGTTACCGCCCGCCAGAGAGGTAAACGCGATAGCGGACTGCACGGTGGCCGGCAAAATGCACAGATACAGGAAGCCGGTATAAAGGGCCGGGTCGACATTCACCGGCGCCCACCATGCGAACAGCACGCCCAGTACAGGGAAGAGGATGAACGTGCTGCACATCACCCACAGGTGCAGTCGCCAGTGGCTCCCCCCCGCAATAATGGCTTCGCGCGAGAGCTTTGCGCCGTGCATAAAGAACAACAGCGCGATGGCCGCGGTCGTCAGTCCTTCAAAAAAAGGAACGAACCCGCCCCGTGCGGGGAAGAAGGAGGCCAGTAATACCGTGACAACCAGAGTAAGCGTAAACGGATCAAGAATACGAAATAGTTTCATAATGACTCCTGAAAACAGATATCGCTATTGTGCTTTTTTCTGTTTGAGAAATAAAATTGATTTATTGCATCCATTCATGAATTAAACAGATGAATTATTCCTTACGCCAGCTTCGCATCTTCGTCACCGTAGCCCATGCCCGCAGCTTCAGCCGGGCAGGGGAGATCATCGGCCTGAGCCAGTCCGCGGTAAGCCACAGCGTGAAAGAGCTGGAGAGCCAGACGGGTGTCCGGCTGCTTGATCGCACCACGCGTGAAGTCGTGCTCACGGAAGCCGGACAGCAGCTGGCTCAGCGCCTTGAACGGCTGCTGGACGAACTCAACAGTACGCTCAGAGATGTAGGTCGACTGGGACAGCAGCTGTCGGGTACCGTGCGGGTTGCGGCCAGCCAGACGATATCCGCGCACCTTATCCCGCAGTGTATTGCAGAGGGTAATCATCGCTATCCGGATATCGATTTTGTTTTGCATGACAGGCCGCAGCAGTGGGTGCTGGAGAGCATCCGTCAGGGTGATGTGGATTTTGGTATTGTTATCGATCCCGGTCAGGTGAGTGACCTGGAGTGTGAAATTGTGCTTTCTGAGCCGTTTCTGTTGCTTTGCCGGGACGACGATCCGCTAGCCGCGCAGCCGTCTGTTCACTGGCAGGCGCTGCAGGGAGCGAACCTGGTATTACAGGATTATGCCTCAGGCAGCCGTCCGCTGATTGATTCTGCGCTGGTGACGCAGGGCGTTAAGGCGACCATTGTGCAGGAGATTGGACACCCGGCAACGCTGTTTCCCATGGTGGAGGCCGGCATAGGGATCAGTGTATTACCCGCCCTGGCGCTCCCTTTGCCGCAGGGAAGCCGTCTGGTCGTGAAGCGACTGACGCCTGCTATTGAGCGAAAACTGATGCTGGTACGGCGAAAAAACCGTTCGCTCTCCGGGGCTGCGCAGGCTATCTGGGAAGTGGTGCGTATCCAGGCGCAACGATTAACCGAGGCCCGTATACGCGATCCACTGTTTAACTCAACAGAGCGTCAGACGTAGATGTCTATTTGATGATTGTCTGATGCGTTCTTCGGGCCTTCCACGTTGACCAGACTTTGCTCTTGTTTCTTCTGGGCTTCTTCCGCCTGCTGGCGCTGCAGCTGTGCGAGCTGTGCCTGCAGCACTTTGATTTGCACCTGGATAAGCTCCTGCTGTTTCTTCTTCTCTTCCGCACTGCCGGAACCGTTCGCAACCTCTTTTAGCTGTTGAGTCAGCTTGGTTATCTTGTCAGTGATGCGGCTGATCTGGGCAGCGATATCGTTGCCGCCGGAAGAACGACTCCCGCCACCGCTGGTTTGAATGGGCTGGGTTGTAGCCTGAATGGTCGTCATACTTTTTCCTCTCGCTGTAAAACAGAGGTATCGGCGCCAACGCAATTAGCTTGAGCAAAACTGCCATATCTGGCAGGGAAAGGTATTGATACCAAATCAGTATTGATGGTGCAGAGAAAGTGTATTGGAGGTAACCCGCAGGCTCCAGATATAAGACTAAGGACATGCGATCGGTGATATCGCGATCTTAATTCTCAAGGAGCTTTTATGACCCTCTCGAATAATCCCTGGTTCTCTGCCGACATCATTCGTGCCGCTAAACCTGATTTCACTCCGCGGGTTGCGTTTATTCTCGGCTCAGGTCTTGGCGCGCTCGCCGAGCAGATTGTTGACGCTGTGGTACTGAGCTATGAAAAACTGCCGGGCTTCCCGGTGAGCACCGTTCACGGTCACGCCGGTGAGCTGGTGTTGGGGCATCTTGCCGGTGTTCCGGTCGCCTGTATGAAAGGGCGCGGTCACTTCTATGAGGGCCGCGGCATCGCCGTCATGACCGATGCAATCCGCACCTTCAAACTGCTGGGCTGCGAACTGCTGTTCAGTACCAATGCCGCCGGTTCATTACGTCCGGAGGTTGAACCGGGAAGCCTGGTTGCCCTCAGCGACCACATCAACACCCTGCCGGGTACCCCGATGGTCGGGCTGAACGATGACCGTTTTGGCGACCGTTTTTTCTCGCTGGCCAATGCTTATGACGCAGATTGCCGTGCCCTGCTGCAGACCGTGGCGAGCGAGAAGGGCTTTCCATTGCATGAGGGGGTGTTTGTCTCTTATCCAGGCCCTAACTTCGAAACCGCGGCTGAGATCCGCATGATGCAGATCATCGGCGGAGATGTGGTGGGAATGTCAGTGGTGCCGGAAGTGATCTCGGCGCGCCACTGTGGCCTGAAGGTGGTCGCCGTTTCGGCCATAACCAACCTTGCTGAAGGTCTGAGCGATGTAAAACTCTCGCATGAACAAACGCTTGCCGCCGCCGAACTCTCTCGCCAGAACTTCATCGATCTTATCTGCGGTTTTCTGCGCCAGCTTGCCTGAGCGAAACAACACCGTGGCCCGTGAGGGCCACCCTGCTATAAGGAATCGGGTATGAACATCACGACGCGCTTAAAGATGATGTCCTTTATGCAATATTTTATCTGGGGAAGCTGGCTCGTTACTCTCGGCGCTTACATGATTAACACCCTGGGTTTTTCTGGCTCTGATGTGGGTATGGTCTACAGCTCGAAGGGGCTTGCCGCGATCGTGATGCCCTCGCTGGTGGGCATTATTGCCGATAAGTGGCTGCGGGCAGATCGTGCATATGTGATTTGCCATCTCGTCTGTGCCGTTGCGCTTTGCTATGCCGCGCAGGTCAATGAACCGGGGCTGATGTTCTGGGTCATGCTGGTTAATGCCATGGCCTTTATGCCGACCATTGCGCTATCGAATACCATTTCCTACTCCTGTCTTGAGCAGGCAGGGCTGGACACGGTGACCCATTTTCCAACGGTGCGGGTCTATGGCACGGTAGGCTTCATTGTGGCGATGTGGGCCATAAGCCTGATGGGGGCAGAGTTAACTAACATTCAGCTCTACATTGCTGCTGCCGCGTCGCTGGTGCTGGCAATCTATTCACTGACGTTACCAGCCATTCCGGTGGCGAAGAATAAAACCTCATCGTCGCTGGCAAGCAAACTTGGCCTGAATGCGTTCGTTCTGTTTAAACAGCCCCGAATGGCGGTGTTCTTTTTGTTTGCGATGCTGCTGGGCGCCGTGCTGCAAATCACCAATACTTTCGGTAGCCCCTTTCTGCATGATTTTGCGCGTAATCCGGCGTATGCGGAAAGCTTTATCGTTAAATATCCTTCTATTTTGCTCTCCGTCTCGCAGATGTCAGAGGTGCTGTTCATCCTGACCATTCCTTTCTTCCTCCGACGTTTTGGCATAAAAACCGTGATGCTGATGAGCATGGTGGCCTGGATGCTGCGGTTTGGACTCTTTGCGTATGGCGATCCTTCCGCGACAGGCGTCGGGCTGTTGATGCTGTCAATGCTGGTCTATGGTTGCGCGTTCGACTTCTTCAACATCTCCGGCTCGGTGTTTGTCGAACAGGAGGTAAGCGCTGATATCCGCGCCAGCGCGCAAGGGCTGTTTATGACGACCGTTAACGGTATCGGTGCTTATTTCGGATCGGTATTGAGCGGCGCGGCGGTAGATTATTTCTCCGTGGATGGGGTGAAAGACTGGCAGACCATCTGGCTGGTATTTGCGGCGTATGCGTTGGTGCTCGCCGTAGTGTTTTATTTCAGCTTTAACTATCGCCACACCAGTAAAAACAGCGAGTTGCGCACAGTTGCGCATTAAAGTTTTCCCGGCAGGCGGTGAAAGGCTTTAAGGTGGGAGCATAAGTGTTATCGCCAGGATATGTGTTGATGGAACGCGTCTACCGAACCGACCTCAAGCTGCTGCGCTATTTTCTGGCCGTCGCTGAGGAACTTCATTTTGGACGGGCTGCGGCCCGTCTCAATATGTCGCAGCCGCCGTTGAGCCTGCATATAAAAGAGCTGGAAAGTCAGCTCGGTACCTTACTGTTTATTCGCCACTCACGAAGCGTCGCCTTGACCCATGCGGGTAAAGTATTGATGGAAGAGTCCCGTCGACTGCTTGCCAGCGCAAACCAGGCACTGGCGCGGGTCGAACAAATTGGACGGGGTGAGGCGGGGCGGATTGCGCTGGGCATTGTCGGTACCGCCATGTGGAGCGAAGTGCGCACGGTCATGCGCACATTTTTGAAAGAGCATCCGAACGTTGATGTCGTCTTTCGCGAAAAGTCGCCGGTAATGCAAATGGCGCTGCTGGAGCGTCGGGAGCTGGATGTCGGGATCTGGCGAATGGCAACCGAGCCCACCGCAGGGTTTACCAGTATCCGCTTACGGGATGCGGCATTTCTGGTTGCGCTGCCGGAGGATCACCGGCTGGTGGGGGAAAGCGCAATTGCGCTCACCGAACTGCAGAATGAGTACTTTGTAACTATGCCGTCTGCGCATTCTGACTGGTCGTTCTTACAGCGAGTGTGTCAGCAGGCCGGTTTTTCACCGATGATAGTGCGTGAAGCCGATGAACCACAGACGGTGCTGGCAATGATCAGCATGGGAATGGGGATTACGTTAGCTGCTGACAGCTATGCGCAAATGCAGTGGCCCGGTGTAGTATTTCGTCCATTACAGGTACGTATACCGGCAGATTTGTATGTGGTGTATGACGAGAAGCAGGCGACACCGGCGATTAAGTCGTTGATAGCAACGTTGACGGAAGAGTGATGTTATACCGCAGATAGCAAAAAAGCGCCTTTAGGGCGCTTTTTTACATTGGTGGGTCGTGCAGGATGACTCGCTTCGGGCCGTCGCCGTAAACGGCTCCGTTGCCTCACTGCGTTCGGCTCGGACCTGCTGCAGGTTCGAATCATCCATACCGCAGATAGCAAAAAAGCGCCTTTAGGGCGCTTTTTTACATTGGTGGGTCGTGCAGGATTCGAACCTGCGACCAATTGATTAAAAGTCAACTGCTCTACCAACTGAGCTAACGACCCGAAATGGTGGGCGATGACGGGCTCGAACCGCCGACCCCCTCCGTGTAAAGGAGATGCTCTACCAACTGAGCTAATCGCCCATTTCGGAACTGCTGCGATAAGGTGAGAATGGTGGGCGATGACGGGCTCGAACCGCCGACCCCCTCCGTGTAAAGGAGATGCTCTACCAACTGAGCTAATCGCCCAATCTCAATACTTATCTACACTGCGAGTCTACTTAAGTAGATGGTGGGTGATGACGGGCTCGAACCGCCGACCCCCTCCGTGTAAAGGAGATGCTCTACCAACTGAGCTAATCACCCCCGCTGTGTGGAGTCGCATTATAGGGAGAGTTGAAAATGAGTCAACGCATTTTCTAAAGTTTTTATTCGTTCGTCGTAAAATTAAACAAAACGATCGCGAAACGGGCGATGACGCATGATTTCTAAACAAAAATCGCAAACTCCCTCACGATAAAGGGATCAACATTGAGGAATCCCCCCACAGTGATAGAATATTGCCCATTGTTTTTTTCCCAGGATTTGCCGATTGCCGGCATCTTTATAACGTAAGGCCATTTCATGAAAATCAAAACTCGCTTCGCGCCGAGCCCGACAGGCTATCTGCACGTCGGTGGTGCACGTACCGCTCTCTATTCCTGGCTTTTTGCACGCCACAACAAAGGTGAGTTCGTACTGCGTATTGAAGACACCGATCTTGAGCGCTCCACGCCGGAAGCAATTGAAGCCATTATGGATGGTATGAACTGGCTGAATCTGGAGTGGGACGAAGGCCCGTATTTCCAGACCAAACGTTTTGACCGCTACAACGCCGTGATTGATGAGATGCTGGTCGCGGGTACAGCGTATAAATGCTATTGCTCCAAAGAACGCCTTGATGCGCTGCGTGAAGATCAGATGGCGAAGGGTGAAAAACCGCGTTATGACGGCCGCTGCCGCCATGACCATAGCGAGCATGCAGCTGATGAACCGTGCGTGGTGCGTTTTGCTAACCCGCAGGACGGCTCGGTAATTTTTGACGACCAGATCCGTGGCCCGATCGAATTCAGCAACCAGGAGCTGGACGATCTGATCATCCGCCGCACCGACGGTTCCCCAACCTATAACTTCTGCGTTGTGGTTGACGACTGGGATATGGAAATCACGCATGTTATCCGTGGCGAAGACCATATCAACAACACCCCACGTCAAATCAACATCCTGAAAGCGCTGAACGCCCCTGTTCCGGTTTATGCGCACGTGTCCATGATCAATGGCGACGACGGCAAAAAACTGTCTAAACGCCACGGTGCAGTCAGCGTCATGCAGTATCGCGACGACGGCTATCTGCCGGAAGCGCTTCTGAACTATCTGGTGCGTCTGGGCTGGTCCAGCGGCGATCAGGAGATCTTTAGCCGTGAAGAGATGATCAATCTGTTCTCTCTGGGCGCGGTGAGCAAATCTGCGAGCGCGTTTAACACTGATAAGCTGCTCTGGCTGAACCACCACTACATCAATACCATGCAGCCGGAATATGTGGCGACATACCTGCAGTGGCACATCGAGCAGGCAAATATTGATACTCGTACTGGCCCTGAACTGGCGGAACTGGTGAAACTGCTCGGCGAGCGTTGCAAAACACTGAAAGAGATCGCTGAAAGCTGCCGCTACTTCTATGAAGAGTTTGACGAGTTCGACGCGGACGCGGCGAAGAAGCACCTGCGTCCGGTTGCGCGTCAGCCACTCGAAGTGGTGCGTGACAAACTGGCGGCGATGACTGACTGGACTGCCGAGAATGTGCATCATGCCATTCAGGCGACGGCAGATGAGCTGGAAGTTGGTATGGGCAAAGTGGGTATGCCACTGCGTGTGGCAGTAACCGGTGCGGGTCAGTCTCCGGCACTCGATGTTACCGTTCATGCCATTGGTAAATCACGCAGCGTAGCGCGCATTAACAAGGCGCTGGATTTTATTACTGAGCGCGAAAACCAGCAGTAATAACGCCTGAACCATGAAAAACGGCAGGGAGACCTGCCGTTTTTTTATGCATTAAATTCAGCAATGCCGAGACGTGCAAGAAAGCCGCGAATCCCTTCACGCTTTAGTAAGGCATCCAGACGCTCCTGCTCAAGGTGCGTCATATTCTCCAGCGTCTCGATGATCCCAGGACGCAAAGTAGAGGAGGGGTCACTGTACAACGATGTCACCTCCGCCAGATGGTACACCGCCTGACGGTTACGGACAGCCGGGAGGCTCATGATGTGCTCCTTCACGCGGGCATCAATGTGAATCAGCCGTGCACGTCCGCCTTTCACCCCATTGACGCCCTCGGTTTTCCATCCCTGCTGGCGTATCCAGCGGTTCACCGTTTGCCGTGCAACACCCAAATTTTCTGCCAGCTCTTCGGTGGTCATTTTGCTACGGAATCTTTTCATATCAGTTCTGGTCGCGTATCCCTAAACGTTGCAACAATCCGGTAATCCCTTCCCGCAGTAACAGTGATGTCATCTGCCTTTGCTCTTCCGGCGTCATTTCATTTGCCAGCGTCAGGAGCAGGGAGTGAAGCGAGCCATCATGGCTGGCACTTTCTGGTATCTCAGCCGTTTCACTTGCCCGGCGCGCGCTGCGGATAAACTCACGCACTTTTTCATTAACGTGCACCAGACGCGCTTTGCCGCCCTGGACTCCTGGTTTTGGCGATGTAATCCAACCCTCTTTGCGTACCCATTTATTGATGGTCTGGCGGCTATAGCCAGTGAGCAGGGCTAACTCTTCTGGCGTCATTCGTTCCTTGATCATGCAATTTCCTGAATATTCGTGGGGTTAATTAACGGCTCATTTTATAGCACCGTTTTAGAGGAAAATGTGACAGGCTTAACTCATGACTGCGAGCAGACTCGCAAAGTGATTCATTTGCATGATTTTTCGGCGATTGAACCACCGTCATTGATTTTGCCGTTGACACTCCGCAGCGGAATTCATATTATGCCGCCCGTCAACATGACAGCTTTACGATGGGGCTATAGCTCAGCTGGGAGAGCGCTTGCATGGCATGCAAGAGGTCAGCGGTTCGATCCCGCTTAGCTCCACCACACTCTGAACCCAACAGAGTGCGGTCAGTAAAGTCAACATGTGGGGCTATAGCTCAGCTGGGAGAGCGCTTGCATGGCATGCAAGAGGTCAGCGGTTCGATCCCGCTTAGCTCCACCAAAATTTGAACCCTCGTCGAAAGACGGGGGTTTTTTTATGCTTTTGTAAAACTCTTCACCCTAATTTGTTGCTGAAATAGAGGTGTTTTTGTACCTCACCTCAATCAAAATCAATAAAGCGGTCTATAAATAGACTTCAACTTGATTCGCGCAATTAATAAACCTATTATCCATCCGGTCAATGATACGAATGGAAAATAGATTATCTAACTTAATGAATAGAAAAACTTACAATAATGTAAAGATATTTATAACTGCCCTGGCGCTTTGCCTGGTTGCGGTGCCATTCTCCCGTTATATCTCTCCGCGCGCTGTTGTTAATGGTCATGACGTATATTTAGCATGGCTGCCTTTAAGCGTAATGCTGGCGGTTATTCTGGTATTTGGGCGTCGGGCGGTTATTCCTGTTCTGTTAAGTTTTACTATCACTAATATATTCAGCATTGATTTAGCACCGCTACAATATTCAGTTTTATTGTTCTGTCAGACGTTCTCGGTGTTTGCGGGGTGCGGCATCCTCAGGATCATACTGGGCAAGCGCTGGCGCTACTGCGTGCCGAACAAGCATATTGGGTTACGGATATTTTGGCTCGGCTTTATGGTACCGATAGGCATAAAAGTGTCGATGTACCTGGCAGGTTATTTGTTCCATTTCCCGGTTACTATCTCAACCTTCTTCGGTGAAGGTACCGCAATTTATAACGTAGTCGATATACAAAGTCTGATCTGCGCGGCGTTGATATTTACCATGATGTTCTATTACCCGTTAAGAATGATAATTAATCCACGTTATGCCATCACCTTCTGGCGACGCAGTGTGAAGCCCGTGTTTTTTCAAAAGAAATCGCTATATATATTAGTCTGGCTGATGCTTTTAATCGTCATCCTCGCAATTTTATGTGCTCCTTTTGAGTCACCTATTATTGCGGGCTATTTAATGCCAGTGATTTTTATTCTCTTTACGTTAGGGATCAGTCGCCTGAGCTACGCGCTCATTTCTCTTTTCTGGGCGGCATCCGCACTTCTGCTGTTGACCTATAACTATAATTTCCTCAATGGCGTGGAGTCAGGCCATTCGCTCTCCTTTATTTTGTCTGTCCTTATCTCTTTCGCCATCTGTTTGCTCTACATGTCGCGGATTTATCAGCGCAGCGAGTGGCTGAAGCAGGACTGGCAGGACAGGGCGCTAACCGATCCGCTGACCGGTTTACCGAACATTCGTGCACTGGAAGATTTTTTGCAGGACCACCCTGATGCCAAAGTGTGCTGTCTGCGAATGGACAACCTCGAGTTCTTGAGTCGTCACTACGGCATTCTTATGCGGGTGCATTGCAAACGGATGGTGACCACCTCGCTGCAACCATTTTTGCAAAAAGATGAGCGGCTTTTCCAGCTCCCGGGCAGCGAACTGGTGCTGGTATTGCTGGGGCCGGGAACCGCTGAGCGCCTGCAGCATATGGTCGATCAGCTGAACAGCCGTAAGATTGTCTGGAACAACACCGGGCTGGATATTGAATTTGGCGCTTCCTGGGGAATGGTTGAAAACGGTGAGAAGTTACACCATACGCTGGGGCAGCTCAGCTGGCTGGCTGAGCAATCTTGCGGAGCGCATAATGTACTGGCGCTCACCAATAGCCTCGAGGTGGCATCAGGACAAACAACCGAGCGGGTTTTGATGTTAGCGCGCATTAAACATGCTCTGGATGCCGGACAGTTTCATTTATACGCCCAGCCAATCCAGAAGGCAGATGGTAGCGGGTATTATGAAATACTGGCGCGCATGGAAAGCGAGGGCGAGATCATCACCCCAGACCGCTTTATACCGCTGATTGCCCAGTTTAACCTGAGCCACCGCTTCGACATGTGCGTGATGGAAAAATTACTGGTGTGGCTGCGCGATCATCCAGCGACGCATGCCGGAGTGCGTTTTTCTGTCAATCTGATGCCCCTGACGTTGATGCAAAAAGAGGTGGCCATCGAGATTTGCTCGCTCTTTGAACGCTATGGGGTTGCACCACAGGCGGTGGTGATTGAGATCACCGAAGAGCAGGCTTTCTCTAATTCGGGCAGCAGTATCAAAAACATTCAGCAGTTGCGGGACTGCGGTTTCCGGATCGCGATTGATGATTTCGGCACCGGATATGCCAACTACGAACGTCTCAGACGTTTGCAGGCGGACATCATCAAAATTGACGGGTGCTTTGTGAAAGATATCTGTACCGACGATATGGATGCGATGATCGTGCAGTCGATTTGCAACCTGGCGAAGACGAAATCGCTGAGTGTGGTGGCCGAATATGTTGAAACGCCGGAACAGCGGGAGAAGCTGCTTCACTTCGGGGTCGACTATCTGCAGGGTTACCTGATTGGCAAACCCAAACCGCTTAATGAATTACGGACATAAAAAAACCGGGAGCTGAGCTCCCGGTTTTTATTTCGCTGCAGGTGTTACAGTACTAGTGCCGCAATAGAGGCAGACAGTACGCTCACCAGCGTAGAACCGTAAACCAGCTTCAGACCGAAGCGAGAAACCACGTTACCCTGTTCTTCATTCAGACCTTTAATCGCACCGGCGATAATACCGATGGAAGAGAAGTTAGCGAAGGAGACTAGGAACACGGACAGGATGCCTTCCGCGCGTGGCGAGAGCGTGCTGGCAATTTTCTGCAGATCCATCATCGCAACGAATTCGTTAGAGACCAGTTTAGTCGCCATGATACTGCCTACCTGCAGCGCTTCATGTGCAGGAACACCCATCACCCAGGCAACCGGGTAGAAGATGTAGCCCAGAATGCCCTGGAAGGAGATACCCAGAACCGCTGCGAACAGGGCGTTCAGAGCAGAAATCAGGGCAATAAAGCCGATCAGCATCGCCGCAACGATAATCGCCACTTTGAAACCAGCAAGAATGTACTCACCCAGCATTTCGAAGAAGCTCTGACCTTCATGCAGATTTGCCATCTGCAGGTTCTCTTCGCCTTCGTCAACACGGTACGGGTTGATCAGAGAGAGAACGATAAAGGTACTGAACATGTTCAAGACCAGCGCGGCAACCACGTATTTAGGTTCCAGCATCGTCATATACGCACCCACGATAGACATGGAGACGGTAGACATTGCGGTGGCTGCCATGGTGTACATGCGGTTGCGGGACATCTTACCGAGGATGTCTTTATAGGCGATGAAGTTCTCAGACTGACCCAGGATCAGGGAGCTGACGGCGTTGAACGATTCCAGTTTACCCATGCCGTTAACTTTGGAGAGTACGGTACCAATGGCGCGGATAACGACAGGCAGAACACGAATGTGTTGCAGAATACCGATCAGCGCAGAGATGAAGACGATAGGGCACAGTACCTTCAGGAAGAAGAACGCCAGACCTTCGTCGTTCATTTTACCGAAGACAAAGTTCGTCCCTTCGTTGGCGAATCCGAGCAGTTTTTCGAACATTTCGGAGAAGCCTTTTACGAAGCCAAGCCCCACGTTGGAGTTCAGGAAGAACCACGCGAGCAAAACTTCAATAACGAGAAGCTGAACAACAAAGCGGATGCGGATTTTTTTACGGTCATGGCTGACCAGTAACGCAAGCGCAGTAACGACAACGAGTGCCAGGACAAAATGAAGGACGCGGTCCATATTTGCTCCAAATATGAGGCAGGTTTAATTTTCGTGCACATTCTATGTAACAAGCGAAAAGAAAACGAGATCAAGGACACACTATAGTTACATCCTGTGACGAGTCTCAAAATTAGTGATCCACAATACATTTTTGTTATGTTAGGTAAATGCGTGAAAAGTTAAGTTTGTGTGCTAGTCTTCACAAAAGCGTGCGCGATTGCAGGTTTTGTTAGATCGCCCCACCTTACCCGCCCGTCTATTGTTCAAAGCTATCAGAGAAATCACTATAAACTCACTAAATGATCTTGATAATCATTCTCATTTTGATAGCATTAAACATAGCAAAGGCTATATTTCCAGAGGCAGAAATGACAAACAGTCGCGTAGAGGGTAGCAGTGGCAGAGCAGCGCGCAAGTTGCGGTTCGCGTTAATGGGACCTGCGTTCATTGCTGCCATCGGCTATATCGATCCAGGTAACTTTGCGACCAATATTCAGGCCGGGGCCAGCTTCGGCTATAAGCTGCTCTGGGTGGTCGTGTGGGCTAACCTGATGGCCATGTTGATTCAGATGCTGTCCGCGAAGCTGGGGATTGCTACGGGCAAAAACCTGGCTGAACAAATTCGCGATCATTATCCGCGTCCGGCGGTATGGCTTTACTGGGTTCAGGCGGAAATTATCGCCATGGCAACTGACCTCGCCGAATTCATCGGGGCCGCGATTGGTTTTAAATTGATCCTCGGCGTCTCGCTGCTTCAGGGCGCGGTGCTCACCGGGATTGCCACTTTCCTGATCCTGATGCTGCAGCGTCGCGGTCAAAAACCGCTGGAAAAAGTTATCGGTGGGCTGCTGCTGTTTGTGGCGGCGGCCTATATCGTCGAGCTGATTTTCTCTCAGCCGAATCTGGCACAGCTCAGCAAAGGGATGATTATCCCGAGCCTGCCAACCTCTGAAGCGGTGTTCCTGGCCGCCGGGGTGCTGGGCGCAACCATCATGCCGCATGTCATTTACCTGCATTCCTCGCTGACTCAGCACCTGCACGGCGGGACGCGCAAAGAGCGTTACTCTGCGACGAAATGGGATGTGGCGATCGCCATGACCATTGCCGGTTTTGTGAACCTGGCGATGATGGCGACCGCTGCCGCCGCTTTCCATTTTAACGGTCACACCGGTATTGCCGATCTCGACCAGGCATACCTTACGCTGGAGCCGTTACTGAGCCACGCTGCTGCCACGATATTCGGGCTCAGCCTGGTGGCGGCCGGTCTCTCGTCAACGGTTGTGGGGACGCTGGCAGGGCAGGTGGTGATGCAGGGCTTTGTCCGTTTCCACATTCCGCTTTGGGTTCGTCGCTCCGTGACCATGCTGCCCTCCTTTGTTGTGATTCTGATGGGGCTGGATCCCACGAGAATTCTGGTCATGAGCCAGGTACTGCTGAGTTTTGGTATCGCGCTTGCACTGGTGCCGCTGCTGATCTTTACCAGTGACAAAAGCCTGATGGGCGAACTGGTGAACAGCACGCTGGTGAAACGAACCGGTTGGGTCATTGTGGCGGTAGTGGTGTCGTTGAACCTGTGGCTCCTGGTCGGCACTGCACTGGGGTTATAGCGTCGCGTTGAACGAAAGAAAAAGGAGCCGGGAGGCTCCTTTTTGCATTACTGATGATGCATTAGTGATGACGCATTAGTGATGATGGCCGTGACCACCGTGTCCTCTGCCACCGTGACCCCAGCCACCGCGGCGGTCGTCACGATCGTTCCAGCCTTCACGGTAACCACGCTCATAGGCGTTGTTTTTGTACCAGCCGCGATGCAGGCCATTATCATGTCTGCGCCAGCGGTCGCCGCGCCACTCATAGTGACGGTTCCAGTAATCACGGTCGCGCCAGTAGCCACCGTCCCAGTATCTGCCGTAGTCGTCACGATCGCCAATTTGTAATTTAACTGATGGCAACAGGGTGATTTCGCCCGCAGTGGCGATCAGCGGGGCCGAAGCCAGTAATACCGCTGCAAGAATCAGTGACCTGAACATACTCTTTCTCCTTCACGATCGGGGCCTTTGTGGGGCCTGTTAACGCAATATTACGAGTTGGTAAAGGCTCGTTTCATCGCCTCAACTCCTAATTCATGAATGAGAGCACTTTTTGCTAAAAGTGATTTTATTTTGAGCTGTTCAGGATCCCATCAATGATTGCCAGTTCTTCCGCCGAGAAATGGCGGTTTTCCAGCATTGCCACGGCATCGTCAATCTGGGCAGTTTTACTGGCCCCAATCAGGACTGACGTTACCGACTCGTGGCGTAAAATCCACGCCAGCGCCATCTGTGACAGTTTCTGGCCGCGGTTTTCCGCCAGCGCGTTCAGTTGACGAACCTTCTCCAGCTTCTCTTCGGTGATCTGATCGGGGTTAAGGAACTTACTGCCGCTTGCCGCACGCGAGTCTGCAGGAATACCGTTCAGGTAGCGGTTAGTCAGCTGTCCCCCCGCCAGCGGCGAGAAGGGAATGCAGCCGACGCCTTTTTCCTGTAGCACGTCCAGCAGGCCTTCCTCTGGCGCACGTTCAAACATCGAATATTTCGGCTGGTGGATCAGACACGGCGTCCCAAGGTCATTCAGGATATCGATAGCCTTGCGGGCCTGTTCTGCAGGGTAATTTGATAACCCGACGTAAAGTGCTTTTCCCTGTCGCACCACATGGTCAAGCGCTTTCATGGTTTCCAGCAGTGGCGTTTGTGGGTCAGGACGGTGATGATAGAAGATATCCACATATTCCAGCCCCATACGCTTCAGGCTTTGATCCAGGCTGGCAACCAGATATTTGCGTGACCCCCAGTCGCCGTAGGGGCCATCCCACATGGTATAACCCGCTTTGGTCGAGATGATCAGCTCGTCGCGCCATGGCAGGAAATCTTCCTGCAAAATGCGACCGAAATTACGTTCGGCTGAGCCGGGAGGAGGACCGTAATTATTGGCAAGGTCGAAATGCGTAATACCCAGATCGAACGCGCGTTGTAAAAGTTGACGGCTATTTTCGACAAGCGTGGCGTCGCCAAAATTGTGCCACAACCCGAGTGAGATGGCGGGCAACCTGAGTCCGCTTTGCCCGCAGCGGCGATACTGCATTGTCTGATAACGATTTTTGTCCGGCTGGTAACTCATTCTGATGCCCTCTGGTGCTGAAAGGAAAAATCAGTGTATACGTTTACATTAACGTGAAAAAAAAGAGCATAGCGCAGCCTTTTTTGTAAAGCATTCTTTCCATGCCCTTCTTACGACCAATTCTGGACAGCCATCACGCTTCTTTAATACTCAAAGTGAGGTCAACGTCAGAAGGACACCTGTTATGCGAACCCCATACTGCGTCGCCGATTACCTGCTGGACCGTCTTACAGATTGTGGTGCCGATCATCTGTTTGGTGTGCCGGGCGACTATAACCTGCAGTTTCTCGACCACGTAATAGACAGCCCGGATATTTGTTGGGTGGGCTGTGCCAATGAGCTGAACGCATCCTATGCCGCTGACGGATACGCCCGATGTAAGGGCTTTGCCGCGCTGCTGACCACATTCGGCGTTGGGGAGTTAAGTGCCATGAACGGCATTGCCGGCAGCTATGCCGAGCATGTCCCGGTTTTACATATTGTGGGGGCGCCGGGTACGGCGGCACAGCAAAGGGGAGAGTTGCTGCATCATACGTTGGGGGATGGGGAGTTCCGTCACTTTTATCATATGAGCGAGCCGATCACCGTCGCACAGGCGGTCCTTACCGAACAAAATGCCTGTTATGAAATCGACCGTGTGCTGACAACCATGCTTCGGGAACGTCGCCCCGGTTATCTGATGTTACCAGCCGATGTGGCAAAAAAAGCCGCCACGCCGCCTGTAAACGCTCTCACTCATAAGCAGGCTCATGCCGATAGCGCCTGCCTGAAAGCGTTCCGGGATGCTGCTGAGAACAAACTGGCGATGAGCAAACGTACCGCGCTGCTGGCTGACTTCCTTGTTCTGCGCCATGGCCTGAAGCATGCGCTACAGAAGTGGGTGAAAGAGGTACCGATGGCCCATGCCACCATGCTGATGGGGAAAGGGATATTCGACGAGCGTCAGGCGGGTTTTTACGGTACATACAGTGGTTCAGCCAGCACCGGTGCGGTAAAAGAGGCGATTGAAGGGGCTGACACGGTATTGTGTGTTGGCACGCGTTTTACCGATACCCTGACGGCCGGGTTCACGCACCAGCTTACCCCGGCGCAAACCATTGAAGTCCAGCCGCATGCCGCACGCGTCGGGGATGTCTGGTTTACCGGCATCCCAATGAACCAGGCGATTGAGACGCTGGTCGAACTCTGCAAACAGCACGTGCATGCTGGCCTTATGTCGTCATCATCCGGCGCAATACCGTTCCCGCAGCCGGACGGTTCGCTTACCCAGGAGAATTTCTGGAGAACGTTGCAAACCTTTATTCGCCCGGGGGACATTATCCTTGCCGACCAGGGAACATCGGCCTTCGGCGCGATTGATCTGCGTTTACCGGCTGATGTGAACTTTATCGTCCAGCCGCTGTGGGGCTCGATTGGTTACACGCTGGCGGCGGCGTTTGGTGCACAAACCGCATGCCCGAACCGGCGCGTGATTGTGCTGACGGGGGATGGCGCGGCCCAGCTCACCATTCAGGAACTAGGCTCGATGCTGCGTGATAAACAGCACCCCATTATTCTGGTGCTCAACAACGAAGGTTACACGGTTGAGAGGGCTATCCACGGGGCGGAGCAGCGGTATAACGACATTGCTTTGTGGAACTGGACGCACATTCCGCAGGCGTTGAGCCTCGATCCTCAGTCTGAGTGCTGGCGGGTCAGTGAAGCGGAACAGCTGGCGGACGTACTTGAAAAAGTGGCGCACCACGAGCGGCTCTCGTTGATTGAGGTGATGCTCCCGAAAGCGGATATCCCGCCGCTGCTCGGGGCGCTTACCAAGGCTCTGGAAGCGCGTAATAACGCCTGATTACTTGTCGTTTCGCCAGGCCATCATCATCGGTTTGCCCGCCAGCAGGAGCCAGGCGGGCAACATCACGATACAGAGCAGGGGGAAGAGCGTTGAATCCGGCACCACTATCGCCGCCATAAACAGGCTCAGCCACGCATCGCGCGTCACCACCAGCACCAGCCCCAGAATTGAGCAAGAGACCGTTATCGCTGCCGGCACCGCATCCACATGTTCATGCAGCATCAGCCCCAACGCCACGCCGATAAACACCGCCGGGAAGATACGCCCACCGCGGAACCCACATGCTGCAGCTACCACCAGCGCCGCCAGTTTAACCAGCGCAAACAGCAGGTAATCAGACACGCTGAACACCTGGCTGAAAGCCAACTGCTGCATTTCATCAAGGCCTTTAAACAGCGTTACCGTTCCGCCGATAGCCCCTAATACGCCCAGCATCAGACCACCCGCCCCCAGAATCAGCACCGGGTGCTTCAGCCGGTGCATCAGACGGTGCAGGCGCGGAAGGCACCATACCGCAATCATCCCGAGTGCAATGGCGATCGCGACGACGATGGCACCGCTGAAAATATCGGCAATATGCATCTGGCCGTAGTGGGGCAGAGAGAGTGAGAAATGAGGATGGAAAAACAGACTGGTCGTGAGCGCACCAGCCGCAGCGGCCATCAGCGGCGCAAAGAGTTTATCCCAGAGCGGGACGTCGTTATTGCTGGTAAGCGTCTGAGAAAAAATAAGGGCGGCGGCAACGGGCGTGCCGAAAAGCGCCCCGATGGTGCCTGCAGAGGCGAGGATGGTCCAGTCCAGCGCACCGACCCGGGGTAAAATGCGCGAACCGAGAAAGACCGCCATACCAATGTTTACCGCCATGATGGGGTGTTCAGGACCAAGGCTGACACCGCCCGCCAGACCCAGGATCAACGCGATAATCAGCCCCGGCAGCGCCGAGGGGGGAACGGGCGCACCGATCAGTGGCTCAAGCGCCGGATCCGGCCCGGCGTGCCCGGGGCTAAAGCGGATCACCAGACCCACCGCAACGCCGGTGAGCGTCAGCATCAACATGATCCATCCCGGCGAATCCACGCTGACGCCCAGTTGTGCAGGAAGCGCCGTCCATAACATCGCCTGCAACACCGACGCGACTTTCATCACGACAATGAGCACCAGACTTGAGGCAACGCCAATGATCAGCGCCGGTATTGCCAGTAAGAGCATGGTTCTGGCTCGCGGATGGAGCATGATGATTTCCTTGTACAAAACGCTATTACGTTACTTTGCACAATCAGCTTTATGGCAATAGTGCAAAAGGTGCTGAAACGGTAAAGTTATTCTGTGACGAAGATCGATAATCCACGGGCATTCACCTTCCGGTCGTTGTTGTTATCACGCCTTGAACTTACAGTGTCCCAAAGATTTATTCTGACTTTAGCGGAGCAGTAGAAGAATGACAAAGTATGCTTTGGTAGGCGATGTGGGCGGCACGAATGCTCGCCTTGCCCTATGCGATGTAAATAGCGGTGAAATTTCCCGGGCGAAAACCTATTCAGGGCTGGATTATCCAAGTCTTGAGGCCGTTGTTCGGGTCTATCTTGAAGAGCAACAGGTGAGCATCGAAGACGGATGTATCGCCATTGCCTGCCCGATTACCGGTGACTGGGTGGCGATGACCAACCATGTCTGGGCATTTTCCATCGCTGAGATGAAAAAAAACCTTGGTTTTTCGCATCTTGAAATCATCAATGACTTTACTGCCGTGTCCATGGCGATCCCGATGCTGAAGCCAGAGCATCTGATTCAATTTGGCGGTACAGCGCCAGTAGAAGGTAAGCCGATTGCGGTCTACGGTGCCGGTACCGGTCTTGGCGTTTCACATCTGGTTCACGTCGACCAGCGCTGGGTAAGCCTGCCGGGTGAGGGCGGTCACGTGGACTTTGCGCCCAACAGCGAAGAAGAGGGCATTATCCTCGAAGAGCTGCGCGCTGAAATCGGCCACGTCTCCGCCGAGCGCGTGCTTTCCGGTCCGGGGCTGGTGAATCTGTACCGTGCGATTGTAAAATCAGACGGCCGTCTGCCGGAAAATCTGCAGCCAAAAGATGTGACCGAGCGCGCGCTGGCGGACAGCTGCATCGACTGTCGCCGTGCGCTGTCGCTGTTCTGTGTGATCATGGGACGGTTTGGCGGCAACCTGGCGCTGACGCTGGGTACCTTCGGGGGAGTCTATATCGCGGGCGGGATCGTACCGCGTTTCCTCGACTTCTTTACAGCCTCAGGCTTCCGCGGTGCGTTTGAAGACAAAGGTCGCTTCAGAAGCTATGTGCAGGACATCCCTGTGTACCTGATTGTGCACGATAATCCAGGCCTGCTTGGCTCGGGCGCGCACCTGCGTCAGGTACTGGGTCAAATCCTCTGACAACTATCCCTCTCCTGCGGGAGAGGGGATTTTTACAGATGCATCAGCTGGCGGAACTCTTTCACCTTGCTGCGACTCACCGGGACCTGAAAATCAAGATCCTTCAGACGCAAAATATAGGTGTTGTTAAACCACGGTTCGATCTCGCGGATCTTGTTTAGATTGACGCAAAACGAACGGTGACAGCGGAAAAAGTGCGCCGCCGGCAGTTTGTTGCAAAACTCGGTGATGTTCATTGCCATCACGTATGATTCACGCCGTGTATAGACAAACGTCATCTTCTCGTGCGCTTCGGCATAGTAGATATCGTCGATAGGCGTCACGATGATGCGTTCATCCTTGACCAGGTTTATGGTGTCGTTTTCACGTATCGCCGGGCTTGCGTTAGCAGGCGTGGCCTGTTGTTGCCATGCGGCTTCCAGCTTTTGCAGCATGCTGACAATACGCGATTCCTGGTAAGGCTTCAGAATATAGTCAAACGCTTCAAGTTCGAAGGCTTCTACGGCGTGCTCTTTCCATGCGGTGACGAAAACAATAAACGGCTTATGAGCAAACTGATTAATATTTTGCGCCAGTAATACACCGTCCAGTGATGGAATGTTGATATCCAGAAAAATGGCGTCGACCCGGTTATGCTGCAAGAACTTGAGCACGTCCAGACCATCCTCAAAGGTACCCACAATCTCCATCTGGCTGTGCGTTTTGATAAGCCAGCTCAGCTCCTGTTGAGCCAGAATTTCATCTTCCACGATGATGACTTTCATTGATTACTCCGGCCTATGGCAACAGTGATGTCGCCGCATGAACGGGGGAGCGTTCATTCGGGACGTAAAAAGCAATTTCGGTGCCGGGTTCGAGACGGTGAATGTGCAGTCCGTCGCCGAACAACAGCTTGACCCGATGGTGCACGTTCAGCAGTCCAATTTTATTGCCCGGCATTTCGTTAGACTCCACGCGCTCAATGACTTTTGGATCAATACCGTGGCCGGTATCGCGCACGGCAATGCGCACGCGGTTACCGCTTTCGGTTACGCTGATGGTGACCACGCCTTTACCTTTACACGGCTGAATGCCGTGAACAATCGCGTTTTCCACCAGCGGCTGGATCAGCAGGCTTGGGATCACACAGTTGACCTCTTCATCGATATCGTAAATCACCGTGAGCTTGTCGCCAAAACGGGCCTGCTCAATCGCGATATAGTCCTTGATCTGATACAGCTCTTTTTTGATGTCGATCTGCTCGTCATCGTTCAGTTCAATGTTGTAGCGCAGGTAGCGCGACAGATTGAATATAAGCTGACGCGCGGTGTCCGGATTCATCCGGATGGAGGACGAGATGGCGTTCAGCGCGTTAAACAGAAAATGAGGATTGATTTTGCTCTGAAGCGCGCGCAGCTCTGCCTTATTTGCCATCTCGCGCAGCTGTTCTGCACGGGAAACTTCCAGCTGGGTAGAGATAATCTGCGACAGGCCGATGGCCATCTCCTGAAGCGTGGAGGTGATCTGGTGCGCGTGGCAGTAGTAGATTTTTAGTGTGCCCGTTACCACGCCTTTTTCCCACAGCGGAATCACCAGCATGGAGTGGATTTCCGGCGTTCGGTGAGCTTCATCATTGTTCTTAATGATGATTTTACCGTAGTTGATCGCCTGTCGGGTGGTGGGGCTAATGGTATCGTCATTATCGCGGTAATTGTGTTCCCCGACGCCGACGTAAGCCAGTACGTGGTCGTTATTGGTAATGGCGACCGCATCGGCATGAATATCGCGGCGGATAATATCGCAGACCTGACGTAACGACTCCGCGTTCACATGGCGGAAGAGTGGCAGCGTTTTGTTGGCGATATCCAGCGCCAGCTTCGCCTGACGCGCGGCACTGGCCTCTTTTTCTCCCTCAACGCTTTGTACCAGCAGCACGATAAAACCGATGCAGACGCTGCCGAGGATCATGGGAATACCGATTTTCGAAACGATATCCAGCCCCAGTGCGATAGTGGGGGCCCACACCACCACCAGGATCATGGTCAGCGTTTCGCACACCATGCCGGCGATGATCCCGGCGCGCCAGCGCTGCTTTTTCGGGATCTTGCGGTTAATCCATCCTGACAGTACCCCGGCAATAATACTGGTAATAAAACAGGGAATTGCCGTCACGCCACCGATATCAATCAGGTAACGGTGCGTACCGGCAATCAGTCCGGTGATGACGCCGACCCACGGGCCAAACAAAATCCCGCCGGACATGACGGCAATGATACGCACGTTAACCAGCGATCCCTCGACCGGCACGCCGGACCATGTGCTGAACAACGCGAACAGCGAGAAGATCGCGGTTACGGCCAGCAGCTCTTTTGGCGAGTGCGCAGACTTGTGCAAAAGCTCGCGGAACAGGCGAATGCGGATGAGGAAAAACAGGCAAATCAGCATTAATGCCGCACGGTCAAAAACTGCCAGCAGCATATTGAATATTTCGTGCACGAGTAGACCAGGGAAAACGGGAAAGAACCATGATAAAAAACCTGGCGCGTATTGACCAGCTATCCGTCAGGTTTATCAAATGGGGAAAAAACCTGTTTTGCAAAGGGGATTATCAGGAGAGGGCTGAAGTCTCCCGATTTTTTTGTGATAACGCCTGAGCAGGTAACGGTTTTGATATCATCGTGTTACACAACAGATATCAGAAAGAGGCTGTCACTTCGGACGCTTCCGCTTTTCAATGCAGCAGGGTTCCGATTTTAGCGCGCACTCTTTTTTTTCATTTCCCTCTCGACAGCATGTTTTTTTTCAGGTTATTTTCTAAACATGCCACATCGGTGGCAGCGTCGCTCGGACGGTCCGGGCGCTAACGTTAATCTGAGGAATCTATGGCTGAATTCAGTCCTGAACGCCGTTTTACGCGTATCGATCGTCTCCCCCCTTATGTATTCAACATCACTGCTGAACTGAAAATGGCTGCGCGTCGGCGCGGCGAAGACATTATTGATTTCAGCATGGGTAACCCTGACGGCCCAACACCGCCGCATATTGTTGAGAAGTTATGTACGGTTGCTCAGCGTCCGGATACGCACGGCTACTCCACCTCTCGCGGTATTCCTCGATTACGTCGTGCAATTTCTCGCTGGTATCAGGATCGCTACCAGGTTGATATCGACCCTGAAAGCGAGGCGATTGTCACCATCGGCTCAAAAGAAGGTCTGGCGCACCTGATGCTGGCGACACTGGATCATGGTGATACTGTACTGGTGCCCAATCCGAGCTACCCGATTCACATTTATGGCGCAGTGATTGCCGGAGCGCAGGTTCGCTCCGTACCACTGGTGGAAGGGGTCGATTTCTTTAACGAACTGGAACGTGCGATTCGCGAAAGCTATCCGAAACCTAAGATGATGATCCTCGGTTTTCCGTCGAACCCGACGGCGCAGTGCGTAGAGCTCGATTTCTTTGAAAAAGTGGTCGCCCTGGCCAAACGTTACGACGTGCTGGTGGTGCATGATTTAGCCTATGCCGATATTGTCTATGACGGCTGGAAAGCCCCTTCGATTATGCAGGTTCCTGGCGCACGCGATGTGGCGGTTGAGTTCTTTACGCTGTCGAAAAGCTACAACATGGCTGGCTGGCGCATCGGCTTTATGGTGGGCAACAAGACGCTGGTGAATGCCCTGGCGCGCATCAAGAGTTATCACGACTACGGTACCTTTACCCCGCTTCAGGTCGCGGCTATTGCAGCACTTGAAGGCGATCAGCAGTGTGTGCATGAGATTGCTGCGCAGTATAAGCGTCGCCGTGATGTGCTGGTCAAAGGGTTGCATGAAGCTGGCTGGATGGTGGACATGCCAAAAGCGTCCATGTACGTCTGGGCTAAAATTCCGGAGCCGTATGCGGCAATGGGATCGCTGGAGTTTGCCAAAAAGCTGCTGCAGGACGCGAAGGTATGTGTCTCGCCGGGCATTGGCTTTGGTGATTATGGCGACACCCATGTGCGATTCGCTCTGATTGAAAACAGTGACCGCATCCGGCAGGCGGTGAGGGGCATCAAGAGTATGTTCCGCGCCGACGGACTTCTCTCATCGAAAAGCGTCACCGAACATCACGCGTCATCATGACATAAAAAAACAGGAGCCATCGGCTCCTGTTTTTTTGACTGCATGTTCTTCACTAGATCATCAGGGCAAACGTTCCGGCCCAGACTAAAACAATCACCGAAATGCCCATAAAGAAATATTTCACGTTTCATCGCTCCGCGTATCTTGTGGTACGCATTTAAAAACAGAGTCCACCTGATTATAGAGAGCTGAAGTTGGCTTATAGCGGAAATAAGATTTTTCCCGTAATACCGCTGACTCCCGCTCAGAATTCTGTGCTTTCCTGTTGCCAGACGGCGCTAATGTACGCCTAAAAATGGGGGGTGACAAGAGGGATTTTTTTAAATAATTTCCGTCACTTACGAGTGTCGTGGAACGGCGACAGTTTGATTTCAGAACGCAATAAATTCACTTTGAGCGACGCAAAGAAAGACAGTACACAGCGTGATTACAGGTCATTGAAAAGGTTAGTTTCTTAACGAAACTAACCTTCTGGAATTTAGATATACAGCGAGGCTTCGCCAAGAGGGCGTGTTTTGAAACGGCGATGCATCCAGAGATATTGCTCAGGCGCACGCATGATTTCCATTTCGATAACTTTATTGATGAACGTAGCGGCTTCGCCTTCGTTTTCCGGATAGTTAGCCATCTCAGGGGAGATATGCAGGCGATAGCCTGATTTATCCGCTTTTCTGACCATCGTGACGGTCAACATGGAGGCACCGGAAAGACGTGAAATCACAAAGGTACCATTGGTCGTGGCGACATCTTTCACCGCAAAGAACGGAGCGAAGCTACTGCCTTTACGGCCATAATCCTGGTCCGGTGCGAACCAGACGGCCTCACCTTTTTTCAGTGCGCCAACCATGCCGCGCAGGTTGTTACGGCTGATCATCGCCTTATTCGAGCGCATACGACCACGTGTCTGCACCCATTCCATCACGGCGCTGTTGTGCGGACGGTAGGTTGCCATCATCGGCTGGCAAAGCCCCATGACGCGACCCCCCAGTTCCAGAGACATAAAGTGAACGCCGACCACCATCACGCCGCGGTTTTGCAACTGGGCACGTTTCAGGTTATCCAGGCCTTCTACATCAAACCATTTACGAACACGTTCATCAGACCAGAACCATGCCATACCGGTTTCAAGCAGAGCCATGCCGATAGATTTAAAGTTTTCAGCAATCAGTTTTTCGCGCTGTTCCGCATTGTACTGTGGAAAGCAAAGTTCGAGATTTTTACGCGCAATAGACTCACGACGTTTAAGGAAGTGGCGCGATGCGCTGCCAAGCCTGGAGCCCAGAATGCGGATTACGGGATAAGGAAGCTGAACCAGTAACCAGAGCACGCCAAGACCAAACCATGTGAACCAGTAACGCGGGTGCAGGAACGCGCGTTTGAATTTGGATTGTGACAAAATAATGGGAACCTATATAAAGTCGGTGAAAGTCACGCATTGCGTAACCACGTACCTGTTAGACCGTAGTACAAGGTCATGGTTGCAGGCTTTACCGATCTTTACGGCGTTGCCTGGCCATTGCTGACGTTGGGTGGGCGGTATAATGTAGCACCCTTTATACGGTATGTGCTATTACTCGTTCTTGATTAAAAAAGCGGCAATTCGAAAGGTCTTTGATTTTTCTGTTTTTATAAACCAGAACAGATGCGCGACGGCATCTGTTTGGATATTTTGAAAGCAGTCGCTATGCTTTCCAGGCCGCATCGCCAGGCTGTACCTGTTTATACCATGCCATCAGCGCGGCTGTACCGGGCTCTCCCTCGGCGGGGGCCCAGGTAACGAAATCCTCATCAGCCACCGGTTGATAGCCACCGTGTTTAACTTCAAAAATAACGCCGCCGTGATCCAGTGACAGCACGGCATGCCAGGTTCCCGCCTCCATCTCCAGCGCCATACACGCTTCACCTAATACGACGCGACGGGTGACGACGCCCTGGTCGTCAAAATTCAGCACGACAAAACGCCCGCGAAGGGGAAGTAACAGCTCAAAGGTATGCGGATGACGATGAGGGCGAACATAGGTGCCAGGTTCCATCGCGATGGCCAGTCGCTGAACCGGGTCGCTCAGTTCAGGATGAAAGTTACGATGCGCGCGTAAACGCGGGGCGTTAGCCGCCGCTTCACTTTGTTGCGTCAAATCGGAGAGCGTGATTTGTTTCATGATGGTTGCCTGAAAGAGAAGAGGGTCTGTGGAGCAAAGCAGTGGAATTGTAATACGGAATAACATAACCCATATAAATGAGGGTTCAATCACTGCACATCACCTCTGGAGCATAATAACCTGTGCTGCTAAATTCTCTTTAGCGGCTAAAACGTGACTGACAGGGAAAAGCGGGTGACAGAGCAAATCGATTATCAGATTGAAAAATACAGATTTACCGAGGCGAATGAACCTCCGCGTCTTACCCGTCAGTGGGCCGACGTTTTAAGCGAGTGCAAGGCGATCCAGGCCGGGGCCGAGGCGCGTCTGCGTATTGCCCTGACCAATGTCGATTACGTTACCAGCTTTGAGCTGCCTTTCCGCCTGCTGCTCGTGCGGACACCTCAGTTAATTGCCGGGTTGCGTGATGAACTGCAGCTCAGCCAGAAGAATGTCATTTTTAACGGGAAGCGGTTTGGCTGTGTCTGGAGCGTGAAGTCCGATTTGAGCGGTGTACCTGACGTTTTTCAATATCATCTGTCCACACGTATACGGCGAACGGAAGCGACACAATTGACCGCGGAACCTTTTCTGCAGATAGCCAAAGAAATTAAGCCCCCCACGGAACGTCTGAAGCGTGCTCTGTTAAGTGGTCTGGAGGTAACCGCGCTTGATGCGCTGTTCTGGTTTGGGATCCAGCGGATTGCTGCTGAGGTGTCACGTCTGAGAAAGGCCGGAATGAGAATTATCACTGCGGAAAAACAGGTATTTGATAATCTTACCGGAACCACTCGCCTTGTGCCGGTGTATCGGCGCGCCGATGAGAGCATGGTGTCCCCTGCAGGAATCGAACCTGCAACTAGCCCTTAGGAGGGGCTCGTTATATCCATTTAACTAAGGGGACAAGGCGGCACGAGTATAGCCTCATTTACACTTTGCGTTAAGCTCATCGCCGCCTGACTGCTCAAAGAGTCACCATTCAGGTCGATTTTTTTGCAGATTTATCATCGTTTTCCCGCGCTTTCTGTTCGGCCTTGCGCTTATTAGACATGTCGTTACGGATTTGCGCATGGCTTAACAGTGCGAAGATAAACGTTCCGCCGCAGATATTGCCTGCCAGCGTCGGCAGGGCGAACGGCCAGAAAAAATCGCTCCAGTGAAGCGTACCATTAAAGACCAGATAGAGGATTTCAACAGTTCCGACCACGATGTGCGTGGTGTCAGCCAGCGCTATCAGCCAGGTCATTAATATGATCACGACAATTTTGGCACTGCCCGCGGAAGGAAACATCCACACCATGGTCGCGATTATCCAGCCGGAGATGATGGCATTCGAGAACATTTCGAACGGCGTGTTTTTCATTACGTCCATACCGATTTTCACGAAGGCATCCCGGGTGGGCTCATCGAATATCGGCATATATTCAAATGCCCATGCCGCCACGCCTGTACCGATGATATTCCCCAGCAGCACCACGCTCCATAAACGCATCAGTAAACCGAAATTACCGAGGGTAGGGTTTTGCATCACCGGGAGAACGGCAGTAACGGTGTTTTCAGTAAACAGCTGCTGGCGCGCCATAATGACAATCACAAAGCCAAAGGTGTAGCCGAGATTTTCAAGTAAAAATCCACCGGGTACCCCTTCCAGTTGCACATGAAATATGCCCTTGGCGAGGAGTGAGGCGCCCATCGACAAGCCTGCCGCGATGGCCGACCAAAACAGAGCCATGGCATCACGCTCCATCTCTTTTTCGCCATCCTGTCGGATATGTTCATGGATCGCCATCGCACGGGAAGGAAGGCGATCTTCATTGATTTCTATCTCCTCACCGCGCTCTTTTTCCTCGCTTTCAATTTCAATTTCCTCATTACTCTCGCCAATTTTTTCTTCGCCCACTTCTTTCATAGCCACTCCAACACGATGATCTTTCTATAAAGCGTAGCGGCTTTTAATGAAATGCCCGTGGGGATGCTCTTAAATTGGCGGCAATGGCAACAAAGGCGATACATCTCATTAAAAGACATTATAAAATTGCCAGCGAAACGAATTCCAAAAGCCAGGCTATGCTGAGATCAGAGTGACGGTGGTTACTGCCCGTAATTGTGCTCGTAGACATTGGTAAACGTGCTGTTACAATCACTTGCACGTTTACAGGCGGAGCAACCCATGCTCCGTTACGGATGGCAATCAACGATAGCCATACTGAACAGGGAGATATTTATGAAACTTCGGCTGTCGGCGCTTGCGCTGGGCGCGACGATGCTTGTGGGCTGCGCCAGCTCTGGAGAGCAAACGGGACGCTCCGATCCTCTCGAAGGATTTAACCGCTCAATGTACAGCTTCAACTACAACGTGCTGGACCCGTATGTGGTTCGCCCGGTGGCAGTTGCATGGCGTGATTATGTTCCACAACCTGCGCGTAACGGGTTGAGTAACTTCACCAGTAACCTGGAAGAACCTGCGGTGATGGTGAACTACTTCCTGCAGGGCGATCCGTATCAGGGTATGGTGCACTTTACCCGCTTCTTCCTGAACTCATTGCTGGGGATGGGGGGCTTCATCGATGTTGCCGGTATGGCGAACCCGAAACTTCAGCGTGAGCAACCGCACCGTTTCGGCAGTACGATGGGGCATTATGGCGTGGGTTATGGTCCGTATGTTCATCTGCCATTCTACGGCAGTTTCACCGTACGAGATGACGGCGGCGACATGGTGGATACGCTGTATCCGGTTCTGTCGTGGCTGACCTGGCCGCTGTCGGTAGGGAAATGGACGGTGGAAGGGATCGAGACGCGTGCGCAACTGCTTGATTCGGACGGTCTGCTGCGTCAGTCTTCTGACCCGTATATTATGGTCCGCGAAGCTTACTTCCAGAATCACGACTTTATTGCCAATGGCGGCAAGCTGAAGCCGGAAGAGAATCCGAACGCGAAAGCAATCGAGAACGAATTAAAAGATATCGACTCGGAATAAAGATATCGACCCGGAATAAAGAAAAAAGGTGAGCCATGCTCACCTTTTTTAATCCCTGCGCGATTAGAACGCGTAGTTGAAGTTCATGCCATACAGCCAGGCTTTACCTTCAGAAGAGAACTCATACGGCCCCTCCTTAAAGTTAACTTTTTGACCGTGCATGTAAGAGATGCCCGCATCGATAGAAGCATCTTTATTGAAGGCATAGGTTGCACCTGCGCTCAGCCAGAAGCGGTCCTGGTCCGGAATGGAGATGGAACGCTTGTCAGCCGGTACCGGACTATCATCGAAGGCAATACCGGTACGGAATGTCCAGTTGTCATCCATATAGTAGGTGGTACCCAGCGCGATACGGTAGGCATCACGGAAGCTTTCATCTTTATAGAAGAGCGTGTCACCATTGCTGTTGGTCGCTTTCAGCTCCTGGAACTGGCTCCAGCTGGTGTAGGTCAGGCTATAGTGAACCGCCCACTGCGGCGCCACTTTGTTATAACCCGACAGTTCCCACATTTCTGGCAAGTGCAGGCTCAGAGAACCGCCAGTGGTACGGCCGTCGGTGCCCATTGGCAGGCCGAAGCTACCCAGAATCTGGTTATAGGCTGAAGGCAGGCTGCTCTTATAATCGCCATCGAAGTCAATTTTCACTTCGGAACGGTAGGTTAAACCGTAGCGGTTATTTTTATCGATTTCATAAAGGATACCGGCGTTCCAGCCGAAGCCCCATTCGTCACCCTTAAGGTAAGCAATCTGGGTATCTGCCGGAATACCTGCAACCTGCTGTGCCAGACCCGGAATCGGTGGCAGAGCGCCTGAGCCAGCAACGACTTTACCCAGGTCACCCGCGTAGCGCTCGATCTTCGCTTTAGCATAAACCGCATCAAAGCCGACGCCGAAGCTCCAGTGGTTGTCCAGACGGTAAGCACCGCTCAGGTTCAGGTTCAGGGTTTCAAGGTCGGTTTTACCGCCATACGCCCCTGCGGCGTAGTTATTATTAAACTCGGTAGCCAGACCGTAGTTAGACGTCACGGAAGCGCCCCAGCCGAACTGGTCATTAATTGGCGCAACGAAGTGGAGGTTTGGCACCCAGGCTGTTGGCGCGATGTTGTCTGCCTTCAGGCTGGCGCCTGTTGGCGAGCGGCCCGAGATATCAACACCCGGATCAACAAAGATTGCACCAGCAGAGAAGGTCGGACGATCGAACATCATGATCAGTGCAGGGTTACGACTCGCGTTACCCGCATCATCAGCAATTGCGCCTTCCCCGGAATACGCACGGCCAAGGCCAGAGGAAGAAAATTCGTTTAACTGAAAGCCCGCGGACCAGGCGGACGTAGAGACGATTGCCACTGCGACTGCCAGCGCAGTCTTTTTGAACAGGGTTTTCTGGCTCATGACCATAACCTCATTGAGTTATTTTTATTCAATAATTGTTACATACCGTAACAGGAGCGCGAAGTGTAGGGTCTGAGGTATGACATACAAATCAGACCAGTGGCGAGAGTATAGGTCTGACCAGCCAGAATGTTGCAAGTTTGTTTATTAATATTTTCAAACATGTTTCTTGAAACGAGATCTGGTTGGCAAAATTGTGACCATTGCGAATCGTCTGAAAGGGTGATTTTTGTTCTAGATCATTTTTTAGTGTGATATTGGTCACTTATCCGCTTTTGCGCCATTAACGGCTGGAGAGAGCCAGCCCCGGGGCGTAAAATAGCAGCATCGTGTTTATCTCGCGCCTTGCGCGAATACAGAGGAAATTGAGCTATGAGTAAATGCAGTGCTGATGAAACCCCGGTTTGCTGCTGTATGGATGTTGGTACCATCATGGACAACTCCGATTGCACCGCCTCTTACAGCCGTGTATTCAGCAACCGCGCCGAAGCGGAAGAAACCCTGGCCGCGCTGAGCAAACGTGCACGTGAGGTCGAATCCGATCCGTGCGAAATCAAATCCACCTTTACTGACGTGGACGGCGGTGTGAAGCTGGATATCGACTTTGTGTTCGCCTGCGAGGCGGAAACGCTGATTTTCCAGTTGGGTCTGCGCTAACCTCAACGGCGTAATACCCTCATCCTGGCCCCTCTCTCACAGTAGAGGGTGCACACTAAAACGGTAACCTTCAGGTTACCGTTTTGCTTTTGTTTTCGCAGAGACATTTTCTTTTTCTTCTCTGTGCCTTAGCTCGCACTTTTTCGTTTCCCTGATTGGCTGAATGTAAAAAAATGGTTAAGACTGTTATCAGGTCAGACCACTTTATGTTTGAGTAAAAAATTTTACAGGGGAAGGTTATGAGTCAGGCGTTACCGCTTATTACCCGTCAGGGCGATCGCATTGCCATTGTCAGTGGATTACGTACGCCATTTGCACGTCAGGCGACAGCGTTTCATGGCATACCGGCTGTCGATCTGGGGAAAATGGTGGTGGGGGAGATGCTGGCTCGCAGCGAAATTCCGCCTGAGGTCATCGAGCAGCTGGTTTTTGGCCAGGTTGTGCAGATGCCTGAAGCACCCAATATTGCACGCGAAATCGTCCTCGGTACGGGGATGAACGTCCACACTGATGCCTACAGCGTCAGCCGGGCATGTGCTACCAGTTTCCAGGCGGTGGCTAACGTGGCTGAAAGCCTGATGGCAGGTACCATTCGCGCTGGGATCGCCGGCGGGGCGGACTCCTCTTCGGTTCTGCCGATTGGGGTCAGTAAAAAGCTGGCCCGGATCCTGGTTGACGCCAACAAAGCCCGTACCGTCGGTCAGAAACTCAAACTTTTCTCACGCTTACGCCTGCGTGACCTTATGCCTGTACCGCCCGCAGTGGCGGAGTATTCCACCGGTCTGAGAATGGGCGATACCGCCGAGCAGATGGCAAAAACTTACGGGATCACCCGTGAGCAGCAGGATGCGCTGGCTCATCGCTCACATCAGCTGGCGGCGAAAGCCTGGTCGGAAGGCAAACTGGCTGATGAAGTCATGACGGCGTACATCCCGCCATACCGTGAACCGCTCTCAGAAGATAACAATATTCGCGGCAGCTCGACGATGGCGGATTACGCCAGGCTCCGTCCGGCATTTGACCGCAAACACGGTACCGTCACGGCCGCCAACAGTACTCCGCTGACGGACGGTGCCGCCGCGGTGATCCTGATGACGGAATCCCGTGCCAAAGAGCTGGGCATAAAACCGCTGGGCTACCTGCGCAGCTACGCCTTCACGGCGATAGATGTGTGGCAGGACATGTTGTTAGGGCCGGCGTGGTCCACACCGCTGGCGCTGGAACGCGCGGGACTGACCCTCGCGGATTTAACCCTCATTGATATGCACGAAGCTTTTGCCGCACAAACCCTGGCAAACATACAACTGCTGGCGAGTGAACGTTTCGCGCGCGATGTTCTTGGCCGGGCGCATGCCACGGGCGAAGTGGATCAGAGCAAATTTAACGTCCTGGGTGGTTCCATCGCCTACGGTCATCCATTTGCGGCGACGGGGGCGAGGATGATCACCCAGACATTACATGAGTTACGCCGCCGGGGCGGTGGTTTTGGTCTCGTAACCGCCTGCGCAGCGGGTGGTCTGGGCGCGGCAATGGTTCTGGAGGCTGAATAATGGATATGCCATCTGCATTTAATCTGACGGTACGCCTCGATAACGTCGCCGTTATTACTGTCGATGTTCCCAACGAGAAGATGAACACCCTGAAAGCCGAGTTCGGCGTTCAGGTGCGCGCGATGCTAAAGCAGATCCGTGAGAACAAAGCGATTCGCGGCCTGGTGTTTATCTCGGCGAAACCGGACAACTTTATTGCCGGAGCCGATATCAACATGATTGCCCGGGCGCAAAACGCTCAGGAAGCCGAAGAGCTGGCGCGTCAGGGGCAACAGGTCATGGCGGAGATCCATGCGCTGTCTATCCCGGTCATCGCGGCGATCCACGGTGCCTGTCTGGGCGGTGGGCTGGAGCTGGCGTTGGCCTGTCACAGCCGCATTTGTACCGACGATGCGAAAACCGTTCTGGGCCTGCCTGAAGTGCAGTTAGGCCTCCTGCCAGGCTCCGGCGGGACGCAGCGTCTGCCGCGTCTGGTTGGGGTCAGCACTGCGCTGGAAATGATATTAACCGGCAAACAACTGCGTGCCCGTCAGGCGCTGAAAGCCGGCCTGGTCGACGAGGTGGTTCCTCACGCCATTTTGCTTGAGGCGGCGGTTGAACTGGCGCTCAAAGGACGGCAGGCAAAACGTCCTCTGCCGGTGCGTGAGCGCGTGCTGGCCGGGCCACTGGGCCGCACACTCCTGTTCAGCATGGCGGGCAAGAAAACCGAACAAAAAACCAAAGGTAACTACCCGGCGGCGAAACGTATCCTTGAGGTTATTGAAGTGGGGTTATCTCAGGGCAGCAGCAGCGGCTATGCCGCAGAAGCAAAAGCCTTTGGCGAGCTGGCGATGACGCCGCAGTCTCAGGCGCTGCGTAACATCTTTTTTGCCAGTACAGAGGTAAAAAAAGACCCCGGCAGCGAGGCGCAGCCTGCCCCGCTGCATGCCATTGGCGTACTGGGTGGCGGGCTGATGGGGGGCGGAATATCTTTTGTTACCGCCAGCAAAGGCAAATTGCCTGTACGTATCAAAGACATCAATGCGAAAGGAATCAATCACGCGCTGCAGTACAGCTGGCAGAACCTTGATCAAAAGGTTAAACGCCGCCATATCAAGGCCAATGAGCGTGATAAAACCCTGGCACTGATCTCCGGCACGACAGACTACAGCGGTTTTGCCCATCGCGATCTGGTGATTGAAGCGGTGTTTGAAGACCTGGCGCTTAAGCAGCAGATGGTGGCTGACGTTGAGCAACATTGCGCACCCCATACCATTTTTGCGTCGAACACCTCGTCATTGCCCATTAGCGATATTGCGGCCAGAGCCCAGCGTCCGGAGCAGGTGATTGGCCTGCACTATTTCAGTCCGGTTGAAAAAATGCCGCTGGTGGAGGTTATCCCGCACGCCAGCACCAGCCCGCAAACCGTTGCTACCGTGGTTAAACTGGCCAAAATGCAGGGTAAGACACCGATAGTGGTGGCGGACAAAGCCGGCTTTTACGTTAACCGCATTCTGGCGCCTTATATAAATGAAGCGATGCGGCTTCTGACGGAAGGGGAGAAGATCGAACACGTCGACGAGGCGCTGGTGAAGTTTGGGTTCCCCGTTGGCCCAATCCAACTTTTGGATGAGGTGGGAATCGACACCGGCACTAAAATTATACCTGTGCTGGAAGATGCTTATGGAGATCGTTTTAGCCCGCCTGCAAACATTGTTTCTGCAATTTTGAAGGACGATCGCAAAGGCAGAAAAAATGAACGCGGTTTCTATCTTTACGGCGCGAAAGGGCGTAAAAGCAAGAAACAGGTCGACCCTTCGGTTTATGGGCTTATTCCGACAACCGGTCAGGGGAAACTGTCACCCGTTCAGTGTGCTGAACGCTGTGTGATGATGATGCTTAATGAAGCGGCACGCTGCTTTGGTGAGCAGGTGATTAAAAGCGCGCGCGATGGTGACATCGGTGCGGTATTTGGCATTGGTTTCCCGCCGTTCCTCGGCGGCCCGTTCCGTTACATGGACACTCTCGGTGCGGGTGAAGTAGTTGCAATCCTGCAACGTCTGGCCTCGCAATACGGTCCGCGGTTTACACCGTGTGACGAATTATTGCAGATGGCGGAACGGGGCCAGACATTTTGGCCTTCAAGGGAAACTGTCCTCGTAAGTTGAGGTCAAAAAAGGGTAAATCCTGAAGTGTATGAACCTGTTTTGGCGATTTTGTAAACAGAGATTGACTATACTTACGCCATTGAGGTAAAAAACAGCGTTTCATTCACCGAATGGATCAGGCACAATGCCCGACCATCGGGTTTTCTACCTCGGAGCGGTAATCGCGGGTAGTCAACGCCGGTGATTCTGGTTAACAAAAGCGGTGCAATATGCAAGTTTTTATCATGCGTCACGGCGACGCGGCACTCGATGCCGCCAGTGACTCAGTACGTCCTTTGACCGTCTGTGGCTGCGACGAATCTCGTCTGATGGCGACCTGGCTTAAAGGTCAAAAAGTGGACATCGAACGCGTTCTGGTGAGTCCGTTCCTGCGTGCAGAACAGACGCTGGAAGTGGTGGGGGAGTGTATGAACCTGCCAGCCAGTGTGGATGTTCTCCCGGAACTCACCCCGTGCGGTGATGTCGGCCTTGTCAGCGCTTATCTTCAGGCGCTGTGCAATGAAGGTGTCGCTTCCGCGCTGGTCATTTCCCACCTGCCACTCGTTGGCTATCTGGTATCTGAGCTGTGCCCGGGCGAGACGCCGCCGATGTTCACGACTTCCGCCATTGCCAACGTCGCTCTCGACGAAACGGGCAAAGGGGTCTTCAACTGGCAAATGAGTCCGTGCAATCTGAAGATGGCAAAAGCTATCTGATGTGACGTGCGATATGGCGGGGAGCAGAACATGCCTCCCGCCGTCCTGTCAGGGTAATTCTGGCGGCTGCCACTCTTCTACTTCAATCAACACCAGTAATGCGGCATCTCCGCCGTACTCTTTGGGTGCCTGATGAAACGCCATCACGTGGGGGTGCTGAGCCAGCCACAGCGGTGTTTGTTGCTTCAGGATATGTTTGCCGTGGCCGTGCATCACGCAGGCGCAGAAAACATGTTCGCGACGACAGGCGGCAATTAACGCGCCCAGCTCCTGCTTCGCCTGCATCTGCGTCAAACCGTGCAGATCAAGAAACAGTTCGGGCGAGTAATCCCCCCGGCGTAATTTTTTCAGCTCAAAGTGGCTGACATCTTCCCGTACGTACTTCACCGCGCCCTGCGTATTGAGCAGGGGCTGAAATTCATCTGAAAAATAGTGGCTATTATCCGCCTGCTCCTGGAGCAATCGCTTGACCGGGACTTCCGTGATTTTTTTGCGCATCGGACGGTGGACAATGATGTCCTGCTTGATTTGACGCGTCCCGGTCATCAGCTGACGGAAGAGCGCCTGATCCTCCTCGCTAAGGGATGTTTTCTTTTTCATGGGTCATTCTCATCTCGTATTTCCGACAGTGTACCCGACTAAACGCATTTTTTAACCTCAAGCGCGACGCGTCATTGCTGATTTATCGCCGTCTTCATGGCAAACTAGCCGCCGAAAATTATGCGAGCATGCCCTGGAGGAAAGAGTGGATAAAATTTTTGTCGATGAAGCAGTAAACGAGCTGCATACCATACAGGACATGTTGCGCTGGTCGGTTAGCCGCTTCAGCGCCGCAAATATCTGGTACGGGCACGGTACCGATAACCCGTGGGATGAGGCCGTTCAACTGGTGCTGCCGTCCCTCTACCTGCCGCTCGACATTCCGGAAGACATGCGTACCGCACGCCTGACCTCCAGCGAAAAGCACCGTATCGTGGAGCGTGTTATCCGCCGCGTTAACGAGCGCATTCCGGTTGCCTATCTGACCAACAAAGCCTGGTTCTGTGGACACGAGTTCTATGTTGATGAACGCGTTCTGGTGCCGCGCTCGCCGATTGGCGAACTGATCAACAACCACTTTGAAGGCCTGATTAACCATCAGCCAGAGCATATCCTTGATATGTGTACCGGCAGCGGCTGTATCGCGATTGCCTGTGCGTACGCCTTCCCGGAAGCGGAAGTGGATGCCGTGGATATCTCCACCGATGCGCTGGCTGTTACCGAGCACAATATTGAAGAGCACGGTCTGATCCATCACGTTACGCCAATCCGCTCCGATCTGTTCCGCGATCTGCCAACGCTGCAGTACGATCTGATCGTCACCAACCCGCCGTATGTTGATGCGGAAGACATGTCCGATCTGCCAAACGAATATCGCCACGAGCCGGAGCTGGGTCTGGCGTCAGGCTCTGATGGCCTGAAGCTTACCCGTCGCATTCTGGCCTGCGCGCCGGATTATCTGACCGACGACGGTGTTCTGATTTGTGAAGTGGGCAACAGCATGGTACATCTGATAGAGCAGTACCCGGATGTGCCGTTCACCTGGCTCGAGTTCGATAACGGCGGTGACGGCGTCTTTATGCTGACCAAAGCGCAGCTGCTTGACGCGCGCGAATACTTCAGCATTTACAAAGATTAATCCAGCGGGCTTCGGCCCGTTTCACAACGCTCAAACACAAATAACGACATCGGAGCCGTGATGGCAGGAAACAGTATTGGACAATTATTCCGGGTGACCACCTTTGGTGAATCGCACGGGCTGGCACTGGGCTGTATCGTTGACGGCGTACCGCCAGGCATCGAACTGACCGAAGCTGATTTACAGCACGACCTCGACCGTCGTCGTCCGGGGACTTCTCGCTACACCACGCAGCGTCGCGAGCCGGACCAGGTCAAAATTCTTTCCGGCGTTTTCGAAGGCCGCACCACCGGCACCAGCATCGGGCTGCTGATTGAAAATACCGATCAGCGCTCGCAGGATTACGGCGCCATCAAAGATGTGTTCCGTCCTGGACACGCCGATTACACCTACGAACAAAAGTATGGCTTCCGTGATTATCGCGGCGGCGGACGTTCGTCTGCCCGTGAAACCGCGATGCGCGTTGCGGCAGGGGCTATCGCCAAAAAATACCTGCAGCAGAAATTTGGCATTGTGATCCGCGGCTGTCTGACCCAGATGGGCGATATTCCACTGGCTATCAAAGACTGGGATCTGGTCGAGCAAAATCCGTTCTTCTGTGCCGATGCAGATAAGCTGGAAGCGCTGGACGAACTGATGCGTGGCCTGAAAAAAGAGGGCGACTCCATTGGTGCCAAAGTCACCGTCGTGGCTGATGGCGTACCGCCAGGCTGGGGTGAACCGGTATTTGACCGTCTGGATGCGGACATCGCTCACGCGCTGATGAGCATCAATGCGGTGAAGGGTGTAGAAATTGGCGACGGTTTTGACGTCGTTGCGCTGCGGGGCAGCCAGAACCGCGACGAAATCACCAAAGACGGTTTCCAGAGCAACCACGCGGGCGGCATCCTCGGCGGTATCAGCAGCGGTCAGCAGATTATTGCCAATATTGCGCTGAAACCGACCTCCAGCATTACCGTGCCAGGCCACACGATTAACCGCTCTGGCGAAGAAGTTGAGATGATCACTAAAGGACGTCACGATCCTTGTGTGGGGATCCGTGCGGTGCCGATCGCAGAAGCGATGCTGGCGATCGTACTGATGGATCACTTCCTGCGCCAGCGCGCGCAGAATGCGGATGTGACGACCACCATTCCACGCTGGTAAACATGAAAAAAACCGTCATTGCTCTGCTGGCACTGCTTGCCAGTGGAGCCAGTCTGGCCGCGACGCCATGGCAGAAAATTACCCATCCTGTGGCGGGCAGCGCGCAGTCAATTGGCGCGTTCTCGAACGGCTGTATCGTTGGGGCACAGGAACTTCCGCTGCAGTCCGATACCTATCAGGTGATGCGTACCGACCAGCGTCGTTATTTTGGCCACCCGGATCTGGTTCTGTTTATCCAGCGTCTGGGAAACCAGGTGCATAACCTGGGGCTGGGCACGATGCTGATTGGCGATATGGGGATGCCTGCCGGCGGTCGGTTCAACGGCGGACACGCCAGTCACCAGACCGGTCTCGATGTCGATATCTTCCTGCAACTGCCGAAAGCGCGCTGGAGTTCAGCCCAGTTGCTGAAACCGCAGGCGCTGGATCTGGTGGCGCGCGACGGTAAAAACGTCGTGCCATCGTTGTGGACGCAGGACGTCTTCAGCATGATTAAGCTGGCGGCGAAAGATAACGATGTCACGCGGATTTTCGTGAACCCGGCCATCAAGCAGCAACTCTGCCTGGATGCCGGCGCCGATCGCGACTGGCTGCGTAAAGTGCGTCCGTGGTTCCAGCATCGTGCACATATGCACGTTCGTCTGCGCTGCCCGGCAAACAGCCTGGAATGTGAAGATCAGCCGTTACCCCCGCCAGGCGATGGCTGTGGTGCGGAACTGCAGAGCTGGTTTGAGCCGGCAAAACCTGGAACCTCTAAGCCTGAGAAGAAGACACCGCCTCCGTTGCCGCCTTCCTGCCAGGCGCTACTGGATGAGCATGTACTTTAATGGATAATTTCGTCGAACTGTTTATGGTGTCGCCGCTTCTGCTGGTGGTGCTTTTCTTTGTGGCGATGCTGGCCGGGTTTATTGATGCTCTGGCGGGCGGCGGTGGTTTGTTAACCGTACCGGCGCTGCTGGCCGCGGGCATGAGCCCGGCACAGGCACTCGCCACTAACAAGCTTCAGGCCTGCGGTGGCTCGCTCTCCGCGTCACTCTATTTTATTCGCCGTAAGGTCGTCAGTCTGGCTGACCAGAAGCTCAATATCCTGATGACCTTTATTGGTTCGACCTCGGGTGCACTGCTGGTTCAGCATGTACAGTCCGATATTCTGCGCCAGATCCTCCCCATTCTGGTTATCTGCATCGGTCTCTACTTTTTGTTGATGCCAAAGCTAGGGGAAGAAGACCGGCAGCGTCGTCTGCATGGCCTGCCGTTCGCTCTTATCGCGGGTGGCTGCGTCGGGTTTTACGATGGCTTCTTTGGCCCCGGAGCAGGCTCGTTCTATGCCCTTGCGTTCGTGACGCTGGCCGGCTTTAATCTCGCTAAATCCACCGCCCACGCCAAAGTGCTCAATGCGACGTCAAACGTCGGCGGCCTGCTGCTGTTTATCATTGGTGGCAAAGTTATCTGGGCAACCGGGTTTGTGATGATGGCAGGGCAATTTTTAGGCGCACGTGCGGGCTCGCGTCTGGTATTAAGCAAAGGACAGAAGCTCATTCGCCCGATGATTGTTGTCGTCTCAGCGGTCATGAGTGCCAAACTGCTTTATGACAGCCATGGACAAGAGATCCTCACCTGGCTGGGAATGAATTAATGAACACAACCCATAAATACGAACAGCTGATTGAGATTTTTGATGGCTGTTTTGCTGATGATTTTAATACCCGTCTGATTAAAGGCGACGACGAACCGATCTATCTTCCTGCTGATGCGGACGTGCCGTATAACCGTATCGTGTTCGCGCACGGCTTTTACGCCAGCGGGTTACACGAGATTTCGCACTGGTGTATAGCGGGGAAAGCGCGTCGTGAGCAGGTGGACTTCGGCTACTGGTATTGTCCGGACGGCCGTGACGCCGCCACGCAGAGCCAGTTTGAAGATGTGGAGGTGAAACCGCAGGCGCTGGAATGGTTATTCTGTGTGGCGGCAGGTTTCCCGTTCAACGTCAGCTGTGACAACCTCGAAGGAGAGGTCGAGCCAGACCGTATTCTCTTCCAGCGCCGCGTTCATGCGCAGGTGATGGAGTATCTTGAGAAAGGCATCCCGGAACGCCCGGCGCGCCTGATCGAGGCCTTACAGAATTATTACCACACGCCGGAGATCACGGCGGAATGCTTCCCTTGGCCGGAAGATCTTTAACAGAGGAAAGAAGATGATCGCAGAATTTGAATCACGCATTCTGGCGTTAATTGATGACATGGTGGAACACGCCAGTGATGATGAGCTGTTCGCCAGCGGTTATCTGCGTGGTCACCTGACGCTGGCTGTCGCTGAGCTGGAAGCAGGGGACGATCACTCTGCCGAGGCCATTCATGATGAAGTGAGCCGCAGCCTGGAGAAAGCGATCCAGGCAGGGGAACTCTCTCCGCGTGACCAGTCATTAGTGCTGGGTATGTGGGACACCCTGTTCCAGCAGGCAAAAGCCAGGTAGTCATTTTCCTCCCTCTCCCGGTGGGAGAGGGAGGACATCGGCCCGCACGTTACTTCACCCTTTTTCCTTTCAGTAACTTCCGTACCCACAAACGGTTGGGATTGAGTCCCGCAAGCGTAACGCTGTCCAGCGGAACGGGCTCATCACTCATCTGTGCCGCCAGCACTTCGGCCAGCAACGGCGCTGAGCATAATCCCCGTGAACCGAGTCCCCCGAGCATAAACAGCTGCGGATAAACTGGCGCACTCACCGCGGTATCACGGTTTTCAGCAAGATCCTGATAGGCCTCAAGCGTTGCTTCATAGTCAGGCACATTTCCCGCCATCGGCAGATGGTCCCGGGTGGCGCAGCGTACGCCACAGCGCGCGTCACCGGCGCTGATATCAACCTCTTTTGCCCAGTCGGCCTGCGGGAAGCAGTTGAGCAGGCGCTGGCGATTTTGCTGCTGATCGTCTTCGCTGTAGCGCATGTCGGTCTCACCGCGATGGTAGCTGGCACCAATGCAGTGGTGGCCGTTGGACGGATTTTGTGGCGTCAGATAGCCGTCGTAGCAGAGTACCTGCTGCAGTTTTTCCAGCGCTGGCGAGGTGGGGATATGGCTGACCTGGCCGCCGACAGGGTAAAGCGGCAGCTTTTCCGTCTGGTTGAACTGGCTGATAGGGTGACCGTTGGCCAGCACTACGCAGGTATGCTGCGCCACGTCTCCCGTGGTGAAATGCAGGTTCCAGTGCTCTGTGTGGTGAAGTGAGGCGACCTGGCGGGAATAGTGCACCGTCAACCCGCGCGACTGCGCCAGCGCAATGGCTGCCGTCGTCAGATCTGCCGGACACAGCCAGCCACCGAGCGGATAGTGGATACCGTCGCAGCCCGTATCGACGCCCGCGGTTTCGGTTATCTGCTGCGCATTCACCGCCCGGGCAATTTCGAGCGGCAGACCCAGCGACAACATGTGCGCGATTTTTTGCTGGCTCTTCTCATCCCAGCCCAGTTGCGTAACGCCACACCAGTCGTGGTCAAACGCCACAGGCAGGGCATCATACAGGCGCCGGGCAAAGGTAAAGGCTGCCGGGAAAAACTGGCTCAGCGCCGGATCGTGAGCGCTTAACAGTGGGTAGAGCGCCCCCTGGCGGTTGCCGGAAGCGCCTTTTGCCGGTGCGTCGTCGGCGCAGTAGAGCGTTACCTGCCAGCCACGGTGTAAAAGCGCGAGCGAAAGCAGGGCGCTGGCAATCCCGCCGCCGACAATTGCTACCTCTCGTGAAGTGCTGGCGCTGCGTGAAAACCAGGGCGTCTGAGCGGGGATCTCCAGCGTCTGATCCATTCTTCCGACCAGCATGTCGCGCTTGCGACCAAAACCTTTGGTCTTTTGCATAGTAAAGCCGGCCTCCTGCAATCCGCGGCGGACAAAGCCTGCCGAGGTGAAGGTCGCGAGCGTTGCGCCAGGACGCGCCAGGCGTGCCATTGCGTTAAACAGATGCTGGCTCCACATGTCCGGATTCTTGGCGGGGGCAAAACCATCAAGGAACCATGCGTCCACTTTCTGATTCATTGAATCATCAAGCTTATCGGTCAGTTCATTGATGTCGCCGAGCCACAGATCCAGCGTGACGCGCCCGCCGTCCAGCAGCAGACGATGACAGCCGCCGAGGTGCGGCGGCCACTGCGCCTGAAGCTGCTCCGCCCATGGCGCAAGTTCCGGCCAGTGCTGATGGGCGAGACGAAGGTCATGCGCGGTGAGCGGAAATTTTTCAAAACTGATGAAATGTAATCTTTGCAGTGTAGCGTCAGGGTGAGCAGCGTGAAACTGATCGAACATCTGCCAGAGGGTGAGAAAATTCAGACCGGTACCAAACCCGCTCTCAGCGACCACGAACAGACTGCGCGGATGCGTGGGGAAACGGGCGTTTAACTGGTTTCCGTCAAGGAAAACATAGCGGGTTTCTTCCAGTCCGTTATCATTAGAAAAGTAGACGTCATCAAAATCTCGGGAAACAGGTGTACCCTCAGCGTTGAATTCGAGGTTGGCGGGTTGTATAGCGTTTTGTTTCACGTAAGTTACTCGTCTGACAGGCAGTGACACGATCTTAACGATGTGCGTCCATCGGTGCAAATTTCCGCAGAAAATGTCTGATCGGACTTGTTCGGCGTACAAGTGTACGCTATTGTGCGACTCGAAACTTAATATAGTGCGACTTACAGAGGTATTGAATGAAACGTGCAGTGATTACTGGCCTGGGCATCGTTTCCAGCATCGGTAATAACCAGCAGGAAGTCCTGGCATCTCTGCGTGAAGGACGCTCCGGGATCACTTTCTCTGAAGAGTTTAAAGATTCAGGTATGCGTAGCCACGTATGGGGTAACGTCAAACTGGACACCACCGGTTTGATTGACCGTAAAGTGGTTCGTTTCATGAACGATGCCTCTATTTATGCTTATCTCTCCATGCAGGAAGCGATTGCGGATGCGGGTCTGAGCGCGGAAGTTTACCAGAACAACCCACGCGTAGGTCTGATCGCCGGTTCCGGTGGCTCATCTAAAGCGCAGGTCTTTGGTGCCGACGCAATGCGTAGCCCACGTGGTCTGAAAGCGGTAGGTCCTTATGTTGTGACTAAAGCTATGGGTTCAGCGGTTTCCGCTTGCCTGGCGACCCCGTTCAAAATCCACGGCGTTAACTACTCCATCAGCTCTGCCTGTGCGACCTCCGCACACTGCATCGGTAATGCGGTTGAGCAGATCCAGCTGGGTAAACAGGATATCGTGTTTGCTGGCGGCGGCGAAGAACTGGGCTGGGAAATGGCCTGTGAATTCGACGCAATGGGGGCACTGTCCACCAAATATAACGAAACTCCGGATAAAGCATCCCGTACCTATGATGCGCACCGTGACGGTTTCGTTATCGCAGGCGGCGGCGGTATGGTTGTGGTTGAAGAGCTGGAGCACGCGCTGGCGCGTGGTGCGCACATCTACGCTGAGATCGTGGGCTACGGTGCAACGTCTGACGGCGCTGACATGGTGGCTCCATCCGGTGAAGGCGCAGTGCGCTGCATGAAGATGGCGATGCACGGCGTTGACACACCAATCGACTACCTGAACTCCCACGGTACCTCTACTCCGGTAGGCGACGTGAAAGAGCTGGGTGCGATCCGTGAAGTGTTCGGCGACAACAGCCCGGCTATCTCCGCGACCAAAGCCATGACCGGTCACTCTCTGGGTGCTGCTGGCGTTCAGGAAGCGATCTACTCTCTGCTGATGCTGGAAAATGGCTTTATCGCCCCAAGCATCAACATTGACGAGATGGACGAGCAGGCCGCAGGTCTGAACATCGTGACCCAGCCAAAAGAAGCGACACTGACTACCGTCATGTCCAACAGCTTCGGTTTCGGCGGTACTAACGCCACGCTGGTGATGCGTAAGTACAACGCATAAGTTCTGACTGATTCAAAAGGGGAGCCTGACGGCTCCCTTTTTTTATGCATTGACAAGCGGCTGATCTCACAGGCAAACTTCCTACCTCAACATTATCCTCACGATAATGCGTAAGCGTTCAACGTCAACCAACGCACCTAAATCCTGGTTATCAGGAAGAGGGGGCGTGGTTTTTCCCCGCCTTACTCTTCATTTCGGAGTAAAGCATGACTGCAGTCACTCAAACAGAAACAACCTCTTCAGCGAACGTCTCGCTGTTTCGCATCGCGTTTGCGGTGTTCCTGACCTATATGACCGTCGGCCTGCCGCTGCCGGTGATCCCGCTGTTTGTTCATCAGGAGCTGGGCTATGGCAACACCATGGTCGGCGTCGCCGTGGGTATTCAGTTCCTGGCTACGGTATTAACCCGCGGTTATGCCGGACGTCTGGCGGATCAGCACGGGGCAAAACGCTCGGCGTTACAGGGCATGTTTGCCTGTGGTCTGGCGGGAGGTGCATGGCTGCTGGCCGCTCTCCTGCCGGTTGACGCTGCGTATAAATTTGCGCTGCTGATCGTGGGGCGTTTAATCCTGGGCTTTGGTGAAAGCCAGCTCCTGACCGGTACGCTGACATGGGGTATGGGGCTGGTGGGGCCTGCGCGCTCCGGCAAAGTCATGTCCTGGAATGGCATGGCCATTTATGGCGCGCTTGCCGCAGGCGCCCCGCTCGGGTTGCTTATTCACAGCCACTTTGGCTTTGCCGCGCTGGCAGAGACCACCCTGATGCTGCCGCTGCTGGCATGGGCATTCAACGGTCCGGTACGTAAAGTCCCTGCCCATAAAGGGGAGCGCCCGTCTTTGTGGAGCGTGGTGGGCCAAATCTGGCAGCCGGGCCTTGGCCTGGCCCTGCAGGGCGTCGGTTTTGCGGTAATCGGTACGTTCGTCTCACTCTACTTTATGAGCCGCGGCTGGGCGATGGCAGGTTTTACGCTGACCGCCTTTGGTGGCGCATTTGTCTTAATGCGCGTGCTGTTCGGCTGGATGCCGGATCGTTTTGGTGGCGTGAAGGTTGCAGTGGCATCACTGGTGATTGAAACCCTGGGTTTGCTATTACTGTGGAGTGCACCCGTTGCGTCCGTAGCGTTGTTAGGCGCGGCGTTGACCGGCTGCGGATGCTCGCTTATTTTCCCGGCGCTGGGTGTGGAGGTGGTAAAACGTGTCGCCCCGCAGGTGCGTGGCACGGCGCTTGGCGGCTATGCGGCGTTTCAGGATATCTCATACGGGGTAACCGGGCCGCTGGCAGGTCTTTTAGCAACGTCGTTCGGGTATCCGTCTGTTTTCCTGGCGGGCGCGGTTGCAGCGGTTATGGGCATTGTGGTGACGCTGGTGGCGTTTCGGCAGTCTTAGCGGTTAAGTGCCGGGGCGGCAAGCCTTCCCCGGTGTGCTGTCGGCCCGGCAGGCGTAGCGCCACCGGGCGAAACCGTTATGCGACCAGCCAGAAAATCGCCAGTGCAATCATTAACGCAATAAACATCAACCCTGGACGGGCAGAGAGGGTTCTGAACGTTTCCACCACCGGCGCAAACAGCGGATTGTAGATTGGCTGTATGTTTCGTGCCTCCGGCACGCCCCCTTCGCGTTCGGCGCGGCGAACGAAAATCTGGTTGAGCACATCCTGCACCTGCGCGGTGGTCAGTACCGTTTGCGGTGTGGCCTGCCAGGTTTGCTGGGCGTAATCACGAATGGCGTCAAATTCGTTCGGCTCCAGCGGCTGCTTAAGTGCCGCCTGAACCGTGTGCAGGGTTGGAGCGGTCTGGGTGCTGAGCGTCTGACGCGCCTGTAGCCAGGTCACCAGATGCGTAAACTGTTTCGCCGGGATCAGCTCGCCCGCTTTTACGCCGGAGAGTTCCAGCATTGATTGCCAGATAAGCTTCGTCGGTTCGCCGGTGGCGGCGGCCAGCTTGGTCACCATCTGCTTGAGCGTGTTGTGCTCGGCAGGCAGCAGCGGACGCTCGGTCGCAGGGCGTTGCTGAGGCTGTGGAATTGACAGCTGATTGGTTTGCAGCAGCGTCAGTACGGTTTTGAGCTGTTCCGGGGTCAGCTGGCTCAGGGCGGTCTGACCAAACTGCTGGCGAATAAAATCACTCACCGCCTGGCGGTTATTTCCCTGGCCCAACAGCTCGGTCAGCTGCGAGACAATCTGGCGTGTGCTGTGATTCTGCTGTGCAGTATCAATCCGCTGGTTCAGGTTTTGCTCGGCAGCAGGGAAATGGCGCGACTGCAAAGGTGCGTCGTTCCTGACACCTAAATCGTGCTTTACCCCAGCCCAGACTTCCGCGTTTTGCTGCGACGTCAGCGCGATCAGGCGCGTGATCAGTCGCTCCAGCACGGTGCGCTGTTGTGTGGATAGCGGTTGTTCGCCTGCAACGTTTGGCGTAACAGGGCCTTCACCCGGAGGGCGCGGCGGCGTACCTGAAATGGGCTGCATCGTCAAAAAATCCTTAAAGTCAAAACTCAGCGTAAACCTGGCAGACGTATATGCCTGGCGGCCAGATTATGGCACACTTGATGGGTTTTCTTCCTCTCAAACAGGTACTCAGACGTGAAAATCCTCGTTGATGAAAATATGCCTTATGCCCGCGAGCTCTTTAGCCGCCTCGGCAACGTTAAGGCTGTCCCGGGTCGGCCGATCCCGGTAAACGAGCTGGATGATGCAGACGCGCTGATGGTGCGCTCGGTAACCAAAGTAAATGAGGCGTTGCTCTCCGGCAAAGCAGTGAAATTTGTCGGGACCGCAACGGCAGGGACGGATCATGTGGATGATAAATGGCTTAAGCAGGCGGGGATCGGTTTTTCAGCCGCGCCGGGCTGCAACGCCATTGCGGTCGTGGAATATGTCTTCTCCTCCCTGCTGATGCTGGCAGAGCGCGACGGTTTTGCGTTGCAGGACCGTACCGTCGGGATTGTTGGTGTGGGCAACGTGGGCGGGCGCCTGCATAAACGTCTTGAGGCGTTAGGCATTCGTACCCTGCTGTGCGATCCGCCGCGCAAAGACAACGGTGATGAAGGAGACTTCCGTTCGCTGGATGAACTGGTTGCACAGTGCGATGTGATCACTTTCCATACGCCGCTGTTTAAAGAGGGGCCTTATAAGTCGCTGCACCTAGCTGACGAAGCCCTGATCCGTCGTCTGAAGCCTGGCACTATTCTGATAAATGCCTGCCGGGGCCCGGTGGTCGATAACCTTGCGCTGCTGAAATGTCTGGACGAGGGGCAAGCGCTTAGCGTGGTGCTGGACGTCTGGGAGCCGGAGCCTGAGCTTAACGTTGCGCTGCTTAACAAGGTGGACGTCGCAACGGCGCATATTGCCGGTTATACCCTTGAAGGAAAAGCCCGCGGCACGACGCAGGTCTTTGAGGCCTATAGCGCCTTTATCGGCCATCCACAGCAGGTGGCGCTGGATACCTTACTGCCTGCGCCTGAATTTGGCCGCATTACCCTGCACGGGCCACTCGATCAGGCAACGCTGAAACGACTGGTCCATTTGGTGTATGATGTGCGCCGCGATGACGCGCTGCTGCGTAAAGTGGCGGGTATTCCGGGTGAGTTTGATAAGCTGCGCAAGAACTATGTTGAGCGCCGCGAGTGGTCTTCCCTGTATGTGATTTGCGACGACGCAACGGCTGCGACGCAGCTGCATAAACTGGGTTTTAACGCCGTTCATCACCCGGCACATTAATGTCTTCTTAATGCTCCCTGTTGGATACTCCGACAGGGACGCTTTTTTATTTCTGGAGTAAACCACCATGTCTGAAGGCTGGAACATTGCCATTTTAGGTGCCACGGGTGCCGTGGGTGAAGCCCTGCTCGAAACCCTTGCTGAGCGTCAGTTCCCGGTGGGTGATATCTATGCGCTGGCGCGTACAGATAGCGCGGGTGAACATCTGCGTTTTGGCGGTAAATCTGTCATGGTTCAGGATGCGGCCGGGTTCGACTGGACTCAGGCGCAGCTGGCGTTTTTTGCAGCCGGTGCTGAGGCTACGGCGTCTTACATTGAAGAGGCCACCAACTCGGGTTGTCTGGTGATTGATTTAAGCGGTCTGTTCGCGCTTGAGCCGGATGTGCCGCTGGTGGTGCCGGATGTGAACCCGTTTGTGCTGGCAGACTACCGTAACCGCAACGTTATCGCCGTACCGAACAGCCTGACCAGTCAGCTGCTTACCGCGCTGAAACCGCTGATCGACGAAGGCGGCCTGTCGCGTATCTTCGTCACCAGCCTGCTGTCTGCGTCTGCCAACGGCAAGCAAGCGGTTAACGCGCTGGCCGGACAGAGCGCGAAATTGCTGAGCGGCGTTCCGATTGATGAAGACGACTATTTTGGTCGTCAGCTGGCGTTTAACATGCTGCCACTGCTGCCGGATCGCGAAGGCAGCGTGCGAGAAGAACGCCGTATTGTCGATGAAGTCCGTAAAATTCTGCAGGATGACGGCCTGATGATCTCTGCCAGCTGCGTGCAGTCTCCTGTCTTCTACGGCCACGCACAGATGGTCGGTTTTGAAGCGCTGCGCCCGCTCGCCGCAGAAGAAGCGCGTGACGCGTTTGGTCGCGGTGAGGATATCGCCCTCTCCGAAGAGAGTGAGTTCCCGACGCAGGTTGGTGATGCGACCGGTAGTGCACATCTGTCTGTTGGCTGCGTGCGTAACGATTACGGAATGCCTGAGCAGATCCAGTTCTGGTCAGTTGCCGATAACGTTCGCTTTGGCGGCGCGCTGATGGCGGTGAAAATTGCGGAGAAACTCGTGCAGGAGTACCTGTACTGATGTCAGAAGTGGATCACAAGCCTGTTCATAAAATTGCCCTCGGTATTGAATACGATGGCAGTAAGTATTATGGCTGGCAGCGTCAAAATGAGGTGCGCAGCGTCCAGGAAAAACTGGAAAAAGCGCTCTCTCAGGTGGCGAACGAACCGATAAGCGTTTTCTGTGCCGGGCGTACGGATGCCGGCGTTCACGGCACGGGGCAGGTGGTTCATTTTGAAACCACCGCTGTGCGAAAGGACACAGCATGGACGCTGGGGGTGAATGCGAATTTACCTGGAGACATTGCGGTTCGTTGGGTTAAAGATGTTCCCGATGATTTTCATGCGCGTTTCAGCGCCACCGCGCGCCGTTACCGCTATGTCATCTACAATCAGCGTCTACGTCCGGCGGTGTTAAGCCAGGGCGTGACGCATTTTTATGAACCGCTTGATGCTGAACGTATGCATCGTGCGGCGCAGTGTCTGATTGGTGAAAATGACTTTACCTCGTTCCGTGCGGTGCAGTGCCAGTCCCGTACGCCGTGGCGTAATGTCATGCACATAAACGTCAGCCGTTATGGCGCGTATGTGGTGGTGGATATCAAAGCCAATGCCTTTGTACATCATATGGTGCGGAATATTGTGGGCAGCCTGATGGAAGTGGGCGCCGGACACCAGCCGGAGAGCTGGATTGCAGAACTGCTGGCAGCGAAGGACAGAACGCTTGCGGCAGCCACGGCGAAAGCGGAAGGGCTGTATCTGGTCTCGGTAGACTATCCGGATCGGTTTGACCTGCCGAAACCGCCAATGGGCCCGCTGTTTTTAGCGGACTAATCAAAGGTGCAATTAAGGCTTAGACAAAATGGACGTAATACGTTTTTTGATTGATTTCATCCTGCATATTGATGTTCACCTGGCGGAGCTGGTCGCGCAGTACGGCGTCTGGGTTTACGCTATTCTGTTCCTCATTCTGTTCTGTGAAACCGGTCTGGTTGTCACCCCGTTCCTGCCGGGGGATTCACTGCTGTTCGTGGCCGGCGCGTTATCCGCGTTACCGACTAACGATTTGAATGTGCATCTGATGGTTGTGTTGATGGTTATCGCCGCGATTATTGGTGATGCGGTGAACTACACGATTGGACGGGTGTTTGGTGAGCGGCTTTTCAGCAATCCGGACTCGAAAATTTTCCGTCGCAGCTATCTCGATAAAACCCATGCGTTCTATGAACGCCATGGCGGCAAAACCATTATCCTTGCCCGTTTTGTGCCTATTGTGCGTACATTTGCACCGTTTGTGGCGGGAATGGGGCATATGTCCTATCGTCACTTTGCGGCATATAACGTTGTTGGCGCGCTGCTGTGGGTGCTGCTGTTTACCTATGCCGGCTACCTGTTTGGCGATCTCCCGGTGGTCCAGGAAAACCTTAAGTTACTGATTGTAGCGATTATTGTGCTTTCGGTACTGCCTGGCGTTATTGAGATTATTCGTCACCGACGTGCGGCAGCAAAGCAAGCGAAGTAAATGCATACTGGCGGTTCGACCACTTTTTTATCCAAAGTTTCGGGCTGTTATGTTTTAATGTGCAACATTCATGGTCTGTTGGAGGCAAAAATGGCATTATTCGCCTCTTATAGCAAAACTGGCATACGACCAGGTTCAGGCAGAAAGGTTATCAATGAGCTGGATTGAACGAATTAAAAGCAACATAACCCCGACTCGTAAAGCGAGCATTCCTGAAGGGGTATGGACGAAGTGTGATAGCTGCGGCCAGGTTCTGTACCGCGCAGAGCTGGAACGCAATCTTGAGGTGTGTCCGAAGTGTGACCACCACATGCGTATGACGGCGCGTAATCGCCTGCATAGCCTGCTGGACGAAGGTTCTCTGGTAGAACTGGGTAGCGAGCTTGAGCCAAAAGACGTGCTGAAGTTCCGTGATTCCAAAAAATACAAAGACCGTCTGGCCTCTGCACAGAAAGAGACCGGCGAGAAAGACGCGCTGATCGTCATGAAAGGCACCCTGCACACGATGCCGGTGGTGGCTGCCGCGTTTGAGTTCTCCTTTATGGGTGGCTCAATGGGCTCTGTCGTGGGTGCGCGTTTCGTGCGTGCCGTTGAGCAGGCGCTGGAAGACAACTGCCCGCTGATCTGCTTCTCCGCCTCCGGTGGTGCACGTATGCAGGAAGCGCTGATGTCGCTGATGCAGATGGCGAAAACCTCTGCTGCGCTGGCGAAAATGCAGGAGCGCGGTTTGCCGTACATCTCCGTGCTGACCGACCCGACGATGGGTGGCGTTTCCGCAAGCTTTGCCATGCTGGGCGATCTGAACATCGCTGAGCCGAAAGCGCTGATCGGTTTTGCGGGTCCACGCGTTATCGAACAGACCGTACGTGAAAAACTGCCGCCGGGCTTCCAGCGCAGTGAGTTCCTCATCGAGAAAGGCGCTATCGACATGATCGTCCGCCGTCCGGAGATGCGCCTGAAACTGGCAAGCATCCTGGCGAAGCTGATGAATCTGCCAGCGCCGAACCCGGATGAGCCGCGCGAAGGCGTGGTGGTACCGGATCAGGAACCCGAGGCCTGATAACTGAAAAGGGCAGGGCCGGATGGCGCTGCCCTTTTGCTTTCTCAACTGTTAATGACCGGGCATCATGGAAAATAAAAGCATTCCCCAAGCCACGTCGCCCCTGGCCGCGTGGCTTTCTTATCTGGAAAACCTGCACAGTAAAACCATCGATATGGGGCTTGAGCGCGTAAGCCAGGTTGCCGCGCGTCTCGACGTACTGAAACCAGCGCCGTTTGTGTTCACCGTTGCCGGAACGAACGGAAAAGGCACGACGTGCCGCACGCTGGAGTCTGTCCTGATGGCAGCAGGCTATAAGGTTGGCGTTTACAGCTCTCCACATCTCGTGCGGTATACCGAGCGGGTGCGTGTGCAAAACCGCGAGCTGCCGGAATCAGCGCATACCGCCTCTTTCGCGGAAATTGAAGCCGCGCGCGGTGAAATTTCATTAACCTATTTTGAATACGGCACCCTGTCGGCACTGTGGTTGTTTAAGCAGGCGCAACTGGACGTGGTGATTCTGGAAGTCGGCCTCGGCGGGCGTCTTGATGCCACCAACATGGTGGATGCGGATGTGGCCGTCGTGACCAGCATTGCGCTGGATCATACCGACTGGCTGGGGCCGGATCGCGAAAGCATTGGTCGCGAGAAAGCCGGGATTTTCCGGGCGAATAAACCTGCCGTGGTCGGCGAGCCGGATATGCCGCACACCATTGCAGAGGTGGCGAATGAGACGGGTGCGCGTCTGCTGCGCCGTGGCGTAGAGTGGCAGTATGAGGTTCAGGCAGACGGCTGGCGCTTTAGCGATGCGCAGGGCGCACTGGACAACCTGCCATTGCCGCAGGTGCCGCAGCCTAACGCGGCAACCGCGCTGGCGGCACTGCGCGCAAGCGGTCTGGCGGTGAGCGAGCAGGCGATTCGCGAGGGCATTGAGCGGGCGATCCTGCCCGGGCGTTTCCAGATTGTCAGCGAGTCACCGCGCCTGATCCTCGATGTGGCGCACAACCCGCATGCCGCGGCGTATCTCGCGGGACGTCTCAAATCGTTACCAAAAACCGGGCGCGTGCTGGCGGTTATCGGTATGCTTCATGATAAAGATATTGGCGGTACGCTGGCCTGCATGGAGAGTGTGGTCGATAGCTGGTATTGTGCTCCTCTGGAGGGGCCACGCGGGGCGACCGCTGAGCAGTTGATGGAACATCTCGGCAAAGGCGCAATCTATAATAGCGTGGCTCAGGCCTGGCATGCCGCGATGGCGGATGCTAAACCAGAAGATACCGTGCTGGTGTGTGGTTCGTTCCACACGGTGGCACATGTCATGGAAGTGATGGACGCGGGGAGAACCGGTGGCGAGTAAGTTTCAGAACCGTTTAGCAGGAACAATAGTGCTGGTGGCGCTGGGAGTCATTATTCTTCCGGGCCTGCTCGACGGGCAGAAAAAGCACTATCAGGATGAGTTTGCAGCCATTCCACTGGTACCGAAACCGGGCGATCGCGACGAGCCGGATATGTTGCCTGCGGCGACACAGGCCCTTCCTGCTCAGCCGCCGGAAGGCGCAGCGGAAGAGGTTCGCGCGGGCGATGCGGCTGCGCCGTCTCTTGATCCGTCTCGTCTGGCGGCGAGCAACACCAACGATATCGATCCTGTACCGGTTCCGGTCGTGCAGCCTAAACCGGCTGAGAAACCGAAGCCGGTCGAAAAAACGCAGCCGAAACCGCAGCGTGATAAAACGAGCGAACAGCTTGCCGCAGCGACAGAGACACCGCCTCCGGCGAAACCGGCTCAGCAGGAAGCCGCACCGACGGGCAAAGCCTACGTCGTGCAGCTGGGTGCGCTGAAAAATGCCGATAAGGTCAATGAGGTGGTGGGTAAACTGCGCAGTGCGGGATATCGTGTTTACACTTCACCTTCCACGCCGGTACAGGGTAAAATTACCCGTATTCTCGTGGGGCCAGAAGCGTCCAAAGATAAGCTTAAAGGATCGCTGGGTGAGCTGAAGCAGATCTCCGGCCTGAGCGGTGTGGTGATGAGCTACAGCGCGAACTAACCCCTCCCTCACCCTTATCCTTTCTATGAAGAGAGGGTGGGGGGGAAGAGTGACGGCAGACGTCCACAGAGACGTAAAAAGCCACGGCGTTGAACATTTTTTCAGCGCCTTTTTTATTTACGCGTGGGAAGGAAATCCCTACGCAAACGTTTTCTTTTTCTGTTAGAATTCGCCCCGAACTGGATGACAGGGCGTTAAATCGTGGGACACATATGGTCTGGATTGATTACGCCATCATTGCGGTGATTGGTTTTTCCTGTCTGGTTAGCCTGATCCGTGGCTTTGTTCGTGAAGCGTTATCGCTGGTAACCTGGGGTTGTGCTTTCTTTGTTGCCAGTCATTACTACACTTACCTGTCTGTCTGGTTCACGGGCTTTGAAGATGAACTGGTCCGAAATGGAATCGCTATCGCGGTGCTGTTTATCGCGACGCTGATTGTCGGCGCTATCGTAAATTACGTGATAGGTCAGCTGGTCGAGAAAACCGGTCTGTCAGGAACAGACAGGGTACTCGGGATCTGTTTCGGCGCACTACGAGGCGTGCTGATTGTGGCCGCGATCCTGTTCTTCCTGGATACCTTTACCGGGTTCTCCAAAAGTGAAGACTGGCAAAAATCGCAGCTCATTCCAGAGTTCAGTTTCATCATCAGATGGTTCTTTGACTATCTGCAAAGCTCGTCGAGTTTCTTGCCCAGAGCGTAATGCGCTCTGAGATGTGGCTTAACGAGGAAAAGACGAATGTGCGGTATTGTCGGTATCGCCGGTTTCATGCCGGTAAACCAGTCGATTTATGACGCGTTAACGGTGCTTCAGCACCGTGGGCAGGATGCTGCGGGTATCATCACCATTGATGCAAACAACTGCTTCCGTTTACGTAAGGCGAATGGTCTGGTAAATGATGTGTTTGAAGCCCGCCATATGCAGCGTCTGCAAGGTAATATGGGGATCGGTCACGTTCGTTATCCTACTGCTGGTAGTTCCAGCGCCTCTGAGGCTCAGCCTTTCTACGTCAACTCACCGTATGGCATCACGCTTGCCCACAATGGCAACCTGACCAACGCGCACGAGCTGCGTAAGAAGTTGTTCGAAGAGAAACGTCGCCACATCAACACCACCTCTGATTCTGAAATTCTGCTCAATATCTTTGCCAGCGAGCTGGATAACTTCCGTCACTACCCGCTGGAAGCAGACAACATTTTTGCCGCCGTTGCCGCGACTAACCGCCAGATCCGTGGTGCGTATGCCTGCGTGGCGATGATTATCGGCCACGGGATGGTTGCTTTCCGCGATCCAAACGGCATCCGCCCGCTGGTGCTCGGTAAGCGCGATCTCGGTGATGGTCGTACCGAATACATGGTTGCCTCTGAAAGCGTGGCGCTGGATACCCTGGGCTTCGAGTTCCTGCGTGATGTTGCGCCTGGCGAAGCGGTCTATATCACTGAGAAGGGCCAGCTGTTCACCCGCCAGTGTGCTGACAACCCGGTGAGCAATCCGTGCCTGTTTGAATATGTTTACTTCGCCCGTCCGGACTCGTTTATCGACAAGATTTCCGTTTACAGCGCGCGCGTGAACATGGGGACAAAACTTGGCGAGAAGATTGCCCGCGAATGGGACGATCTGGATATCGACGTCGTTATTCCTATTCCGGAAACGTCCTGCGATATCGCTCTGGAAATCGCCCGCATTCTGGACAAGCCATACCGTCAGGGATTTGTGAAAAACCGCTACGTTGGTCGTACCTTTATCATGCCGGGTCAGCAGCTGCGCCGTAAGTCCGTACGTCGTAAACTGAACGCAAACCGCGCTGAGTTCCGCGACAAAAACGTCCTGCTGGTGGATGACTCCATCGTTCGTGGCACCACCTCAGAACAGATTATTGAGATGGCGCGCGAAGCGGGTGCGAAGAAAGTGTATCTGGCCTCAGCCGCACCGGAAATTCGTTTCCCGAACGTGTACGGCATCGATATGCCAACCGCCAATGAGCTGATCGCTCACGGTCGTGAAGTGGACGAAATTCGTCAGATCATCGGTGCCGACGGCCTGATTTTCCAGGATCTGAACGATCTTATCGACGCAGTACGCGCTGAGAACCCGGATATTCAGCAGTTCGAATGCTCCGTGTTTAATGGCGTCTACGTGACGAAAGACGTTGACCAGCAGTACCTCGACTACCTTGATTCGCTGCGCAACGACGATGCGAAGGCCGTCCAGCTGCAAAACGATCTCGAAAGTTTAGAGATGCACAACGAAGGTTGATGTCTGTGCAAGTGAGGGCATTTGCCCTCACTTGCAACTCCCCGCAAAATCCTGCACAGTCTGCCCTGAAATCAGTTAGGGCGAAAATCATGAAACGACTCATTGTTGGGCTCAGTGGTGCCAGTGGCGCGATTTACGGCGTACGTCTGTTACAGGTGCTGCGTGACGTGGCAGAAGTGGAAACGCATCTGGTCATGAGCCAGGCGGCACGTCAGACCCTCTCTCTTGAAACCGACCTCTCACTGCGTGATGTCCAGGCGCTGGCGGATGTGGTTCACGATGCCCGCGATATCGCCGCCAGCATCTCCTCTGGCTCGTTTAAAACGGCGGGCATGGTTATCCTGCCTTGTTCCATTAAAACGCTCTCCGGCATTGTAAACAGCTATACCGACACGCTGGTGACCCGCGCCGCGGACGTGGTGCTGAAGGAGCGTCGTCCTCTGGTTCTCTGCGTGCGGGAAACGCCGCTGCACCTGGGACATCTGCGTTTAATGACTCAGGCTGCTGAACTCGGCGCGGTGATCATGCCACCGGTACCGGCGTTCTATCACCGGCCCGTTTCACTGGATGATGTGATTAATCAGACGGTTAACCGCGTTCTCGATCAGTTTGATATCGACCTGCCCGAAGACCTCTTCACCCGCTGGCAGGGTGCCTGAATCTGTGCACCCACAGCGTGCATGAAAAGATAACGTGCCCTGTTTCAGGGCAATTATGCAACGGCGATCATATCCTCGACATTTAATTCGCTTTTTCCCTTTTTCTCTTTCCGGTTCGTTCGGCAGACCTGCTATCTTTCACCATTAAGGCAATATCGCAACGTTTTATTAACATATTTAACGTCGAACTTTTCACCAGACGGCAATGTGGCATAAGACCTGCAAGAGAAGCCTGCAACACAACACACAACACAATACATAATAAAATCACGGTACTTGAGGGTAAATGTATGAAGAAGACGGTTCTGGCTCTGTCTTTGCTGGTGGGGTTAAGTGCGGCAGCAGGTAGCTACGCAGCGCTTCCACAGACAGTTCGTATCGGTACAGACGCAACCTACGCGCCATTCTCTTCCAAGGATGCGAAAGGCGATTTCGTTGGGTTTGATATCGATCTGGGAAATGAAATGTGCAAACGCATTGCGGTGAAATGCACATGGGTGGGCAGCGACTTTGATGCGTTAATCCCGTCGCTGAAAGCCAAGAAAATCGACGCCATTATCTCTTCTCTCTCTATCACCGAAAAACGTCAGCAGGAGATTGCCTTCTCTGACAAGCTTTACGCTGCAGATTCACGTCTGATTGCCGCTAAAGGCTCCCCGATTCAACCCACCATCGACTCGCTGAAAGGCAAGCATGTCGGCGTGCTTCAGGGCTCAACGCAGGAAGGGTTTGCCAATGCGAACTGGCGTGAAAAGGGCGTCGACGTGGTGGCGTACCAGAACCAGGATCTGATCTACTCTGACCTGGCGGCAGGCCGTCTGGATGCGGCATTCCAGGATGAAGTCGCCGCGAGCGAAGGCTTCCTGAAACAGCCAGCGGGCAAAGAGTACGCTTTTGCTGGCCCGTCCGTGAAAGACAAAAAGTACTTTGGTGATGGTACGGGTATCGGCCTGCGTAAGGATGATACCGAGCTGAAAGCCGCCTTCGACAAAGCGTTTGCTGAGCTGCGTAAAGACGGTACCTACGACAAACTGGCGAAGAAATACTTCGACTTCAACGTCTACGGTGACTAATACCTGACGACAATGCACTGCTGAGGTGCATTGCTAGGCGGGATGATCCAATATGGTGCAATTAATGCACTGTATTGGATCGCTGTGTGCATACTTACGCATTTATAATGCAAAAAATCCCGTCTCAAAGGCATTATTCTTTGCCTGACGGAGGGGATTGATGGCACATTAGCACCACCCCGTCGTCGTAAAAATCCCGTATGTAGACAGTTTGTTGAGGACAGATATGAAAAAACTAGTATTGTCACTTTCTCTGGTGCTGGCTTTTTCCAGCGCCACCGCGGCATTCGCAGCAATTCCGCAGAAAATTCGAATCGGTACCGATCCTACCTATGCACCGTTCGAATCGAAGAATTCTAAAGGTGAATTGGTTGGTTTTGACATCGATCTGGCCAACGAACTGTGCAAACGCATCAAAGCGCAGTGTACCTACGTTGAGAACCCACTGGACGCGCTGATCCCGTCGCTGAAAGCGAAAAAAATCGACGTGATTATGTCCTCGCTCTCCATTACTGAAAAACGCCAGCAGGAGATTGCTTTCACGGACAAACTCTACGCGGCAGATTCACGTCTGGTCGTCGCCAAATCTTCCGACATTCAGCCCACTCTCGAGTCGCTGAAAGGCAAACGCGTGGGCGTGCTGCAGGGGACCACTCAGGAAACCTACGGTAACGAACACTGGGCACCGAAAGGGATTGAAATCGTCTCTTATCAGGGCCAGGAAAATATCTACGCTGACCTGACGGCAGGTCGCATTGACGCGGCGTTCCAGGATGAAGTCGCGGCGAGCGAAGGCTTCCTGAAGCAGCCGGTCGGCAAAGACTATAAGTTTGGCGGTCCATCCATCAAGGATGTGAAGTTGTTTGGTGTAGGCACCGGTATGGGCCTGCGCAAGGAAGACAACGAACTGCGTGAAGCGCTGAACAAAGCGTTTGCCGAAATGCGCGCTGACGGCACGTACGAGAAAATTGCGAAAAAATACTTCGATTTTAATGTTTACGGCGGCTAATCGCCCCGTCAAATAACGTGCAGCCCCTCCCACTGTGGGAGGGGAAAAGACACGGTTCCACCACTCACGATACGACAGGGCTCGCGGTATGCTGTACGGATTTTCTGGCGTTATTTTACAGGGCGCGCTTGTCACCCTTGAGCTGGCTCTCAGCTCCGTGGTGCTGGCGGTGCTGATAGGTCTGGCGGGCGCAGGGGCGAAGCTTTCGGCTAACAAGCCGCTGGCGCTGATTTTTGAAGGCTATACGACGCTGATTCGCGGTGTTCCCGATCTGGTGCTAATGCTTCTGATCTTTTACGGTCTGCAGATTGCGCTTAACAGCGTGACGGACGCAATGGGTATGGGACAAATCGATATCGACCCGATGGTGGCCGGTATTATTACGCTCGGTTTTATCTACGGGGCCTACTTCACCGAAACCTTCCGCGGCGCGTATATGGCTGTGCCGAAAGGCCACATTGAAGCGGCAACTGCATTCGGTTTCACCTCCTCACAGACGTTTCGTCGAATCATGTTCCCGGCCATGATGCGCTATGCGCTTCCAGGTATCGGTAACAACTGGCAGGTTATTCTTAAGGCAACCGCGCTGGTCTCTCTGCTTGGCCTGGAAGATGTGGTGAAAGCGACCCAGCTTGCCGGCAAAAGCACCTGGGAGCCGTTCTACTTTGCGGTGGTATGTGGCGTAATCTATCTGGTCTTTACGACCGCCTCCAATGGTGTGCTGCTTCTGCTCGAACGTCGCTACTCCGTGGGTGTGAAGAGGGCTGATCTGTGATTGAGATTATTCAGGAATACTGGAAATCGCTGCTGTGGACAGATGGCTATCGCTTCACCGGCGTCGCCATTACGCTCTGGCTTCTGATCTCCTCTGTGGTGATGGGCGGCATTCTGGCGGTATTTCTCGCCATTGGTCGTGTGTCGAACAATAAATTTATCCAGTTCCCAATCTGGCTGTTTACCTATGTATTTCGCGGTACGCCGCTGTACGTGCAACTGCTGGTGTTCTATTCGGGGATGTACACGCTTGAGATCGTAAAAGGCACTGAAATGCTCAATGCGTTCTTCCGCAGCGGTCTGAATTGTACGGTGCTGGCATTGACGCTCAATACCTGCGCCTATACCACCGAGATTTTCGCAGGGGCGATTCGCTCTGTCCCGTACGGTGAGATTGAAGCGGCGCGTGCGTACGGCTTCTCCTCCGTGAAGCTTTACCGTTGCATCATTCTGCCGTCGGCGCTGCGTATTGCGTTACCGGCGTACAGTAACGAAGTGATTCTGATGCTGCACTCCACGGCGCTGGCCTTTACCGCCACGGTGCCGGACTTACTGAAGATTGCCCGGGATATTAACTCGGCAACCTATCAGCCGTTTACCGCATTCGGTATTGCGGCAGTGCTTTATTTGATAATTTCATACGTCCTGATTAGCCTGTTCCGTAAGGCAGAAAAACGCTGGTTGCAGCATATAAAACCTTCTTCGACGCACTGAGAATGATGATGGCTGAGAACAAATTAAACGTTATTGATCTGCACAAACGCTACGGCGAACATGAAGTGCTGAAAGGGGTGTCGCTGCAGGCAAACGCGGGCGATGTCATCAGTATTATCGGCTCATCCGGCTCCGGTAAAAGTACTTTCCTGCGCTGCATTAACTTCCTCGAAAAACCGAGCGAAGGCTCAATTGTGGTGAGCGGGCAGAACATCAATCTGGTGCGTGACAAAGACGGCCAGCTGAAGGTGGCGGATAAAAATCAGCTACGTCTGTTGCGTACGCGCCTGACGATGGTTTTCCAGCACTTTAATCTCTGGAGCCATATGACGGTGCTGGAGAACGTAATGGAAGCGCCAATCCAGGTGCTGGGTCTCAGCAAACAGGACGCCCGCGACCGTGCGGTGAAATACCTGGCGAAAGTGGGTATTGATGAACGCCAGCAGATGAAGTATCCGGTACATCTGTCCGGCGGGCAGCAGCAGCGTGTATCCATTGCCCGCGCGCTGGCGATGGAGCCGGAAGTCTTGCTGTTCGACGAACCGACCTCCGCGCTGGACCCGGAACTCGTTGGCGAAGTGCTGCGCATCATGCAGAAGCTCGCCGAAGAGGGCAAAACGATGGTGGTGGTGACGCACGAGATGGGCTTTGCCCGGAACGTCTCTAACCACGTCATCTTCCTGCATCAGGGGAAAATCGAAGAGCAGGGGCATCCCGATGAGGTGTTAGCGAACCCGCAAAGCCCGCGTTTGCAGCAGTTCCTGAAGGGGTCTTTGAAGTAGGTTTTGCCTTTCCCCTCTCCCTGTGGGAGAGGGCCGGAGTGTGGGCATCAGACCGCACCACACTCCAGTCGATACACCCAGTCGTCATACCGCACACCGTTAATCTCATACGCTTTTTCCAGCACCTGCGTGCGCACAAAACCCGCTTTCTCCAGTACCCGGACTGACCCGCCGTTGTCTGCAAGCACATATGCGTTAATCGCCTTTACACCCGTCTGGTTAAATGCGTAGTCACACACCGCGCGCAGTGCCTCACTGGCGATGCCCTGGCCTTGCGCGGCAGGCACGACCGTATAGCCGATATCCGCCTCTTCACGATTTTCAGCGCTGATTTGCAGGCCGATATCGCCCAGTGGGGTCTCTTCATCGCGTAAGCGGATAACGAACACATGCGCTGCCGTCAGACGTGCGGCAAACAGGCGTCGGGTCTCTTTTTCCGGGGCGATAGCGGCCATATACTGCATGATGGCGCGATCCTCGCGCAGGGCACGGAAAAAAGGCCAGTCAGTGGGTTCGAAGGGCGTGAGGTGGAGCCGGGGAGTGGTAATGGTTGCCATAGATATGCCATTTCGTCGGAACATGGCATATCACTGTAACATTATCTCACCACATCCCCCAGCGCCTCTTCTAAGTCATACCAGCGGAACGCAAACCCGGCCGCTTCCAGCCGTTTTGGCAGGGCCCGTTGCCCGCCTAACACCAGCACGGACGCTTCACCCATCATCAGGCGGATCACCGTAGCAGGCACGCGCAAAATCGCCGGGCGATGCAGGGCATGTCCGAGAGCATGGGCAAACTGTTCGTTTCGCACCGGGTAGGGCGCAACCATATTAAACGGCCCGCGCAGATCGTTATCCAGCAGCCAGAGAATACCGTTGACCATATCGTCGATATGGATCCACGCCAGATACTGACGGCCATTGCCGATTGGCCCGCCAAGACCGAGCCTGAAAGGGGGGAGCATCTTCGCCAGAATGCCGCCTTTCGGGGCAAGGACCACACCGGTGCGTAGCAGGCAGACGCGGGTATGATCGCTTTGCGCAGCACAGGCGATACGCTCCCACTGGGCGCAAAGTTTATGGGTGAACTCGTTGTGGGGCGGCTCTTCTTCCGTTACCACCACCTCGCCGAGATCGCCGTAATACCCTACGGCAGAACCCGAAATGAGAACCGACGGCGGGGTATGACTGTTGCGGATAAGCTCAACCAGCTTCTCGGTAAGGGTCCACCGGCTGCTGCACAGGAGCTGTTTTTGCTCTTCCGTCCAGCGCTTATCGGCGATCGGTTCGCCTGCCAGGTTGATGACGGCGTCAAATCCGTCCAGATTCTGCTGCTCGGCCAGATTTCTCCAGATGTCGATACCTGCGCCCAGCACCTGGCGCGCTTTCTCTGGACTGCGCGTCACCACGGTGATGTCGTGATGCAACGCCTGCAGACGCGCAATGAGATGGCGACCAATCAGGCCGGTACCGCCGGTCAGCAAAATCTTCATACAACCTCCAGGGTTACGCCTGGCGTTGCCAGCTTAACGTCATCGAGACGGAATCGGCGTAACGCAGGGCGTGAAGTTTATCGATCTCTACTTCAGCATAAGTGACCCAGTGATGATCGCGTGCGATGTCGAGCACATCCTGAGTTAATTTTTCCAGTAAAGAGAAGCGGTTGTTTTCCACGTACTGGATGATTTTTTTGGTTATCGTGCGGTAGTTCAGCGCATCATTAATATCTTCGCTGGCCCGCGCTTTCTCAGCCGGGTAGTGGATAACCACATTAATCACGATATCCTGACGGTTGGCGATCTCTTCCTCTTTGATACCGATGAAGGTGCGTAGGCGTAAATTTTTTATACGAATAATAGCGTCATGCTGTGACATTGCAGGTCTTCTCCGTGTCAGAATTTCCTTCACATAATACATGAGAGCCTCTCCGGCACACACCAGCCACCGGCTTAAATTTGCTGGATTTTTTGCATGGCGCGTTCGGTGGCCGGACGCGTGCGGATTCGTTCAAACCAGTTGTTCACCGCCGGGTAAGACGCCAGGTCAATGCGGTGCTTTTCATGGGTATTCACCCAGGGCCAGCAGGCAATGTCGGCGATGCTGTAATGATCCCCGCCGAGCCACGGTGCTTTCTCCAGCCGACGGTTCAGAACGCCGTATAACCGCTGGGTTTCCACCTGATAGCGTTCGATAGCATAAGGAATCGGCTGCGGTGCGTAGGCAGTAAAATGGTGGTTTTGTCCGAGCATCGGCCCCAGACCGCTTGTCTGCCAGAAAAGCCACTGCAGCGTGTGGTGACGCTCGCGCAGCTCTCCGCTCAGCAATTTGCCAGTCTTCTCTGCCAGATAGAGCAATATTTCTCCGGATTCAAACAGGCTCAACGGCTTGCCCCCATCGGCAGGATGGTTATCAATAATGGCCGGGATTTTATTGTTTGGCGATATAGCCAGAAAGAGAGGACTGAACTGATCGCCTTTGCTGATATCCACGCGAATGATCCTGTAATCCAGTTCGGCTTCCTCAAGAAAGAGGGTGATCTTATGGCCGTTCGGGGTAGGGGCATAATAAAGGTCGATCATTCTCAACTCCTGTCAGTGAAAATAGTGACGCCATGAAAAATGAGTATAGGTGGTTGTTGTAAATCGTGAGTTTTCATCAAGTGACAGCGAGGCAAAGAGATTATATGTTGAATGAAAACCGATCAGCCGATGAGGATGTTATGAACCAGCCCGTAATCACGTTATGGTCCGATGCAGATTTCTTTTCTCCCTATGTTCTGAGCGCGTATGTGGCGCTGGCCGAAAAAGGACTGTCATTTACGCTAAAGACGGTGGATCTGGACGGCGGTGAACATCTGAAACCACAGTGGCAGGGCTACGCCCTGACCCGTCGCGTGCCGGTGCTGGATATTGATGGCTTCGCGCTGAGTGAATCGTCGGCGATCGATGAGTATCTGGAAGAGCGGTTCGCACCACCTGAGTGGGAGCGCATCTACCCTCACGATCTGCAAAAACGTGCCCGCGCACGTCAGATCCAGGCGTGGCTGCGCAGCGATCTGGTGCCGATTCGCGTGGAACGCTCCACGGATGTGGTGTTTGCCGGGGTGAAAAAACCGGCGCTGAGTAAAGACGGTGCGGCCAGTGCCCAAAAACTGATCGATACCGCGACTTCTCTGCTGGCTCATGGTAATCCGAATTTATTCGGCGAGTGGTGTATTGCCGATACCGATCTGGCGCTGATGCTGAACCGTCTGATCCTCAATGGAGATGAGGTGCCTCAGCTGCTGGTGGATTATGCCGCGTTTCAGTGGCAACGCGCCTCAGTGCAGCGCTATGTGGCACTCTCCGCTAAGCGGGCGGGCTGATATAGCCTGACGCTTCAGGTATGATAAGGCAGTCTGATTTCCAGGGAGTGACTGATGAAACTGATGTTTGCGTCTGATATCCATGGTTCGCTGCCCGCGACCGAGCGTGTTCTTTCTCTGTTTGCTCAAAGCGGGGCGCAATGGCTGGTGATTCTGGGGGATGTGTTAAATCATGGTCCGCGCAATGCGCTGCCGGAAGGCTATGCACCGGCGCAGGTAGCGGAAAAACTCAACCAGTATGCTTCGCGCATTATCGCCGTTCGCGGTAACTGCGACAGTGAAGTGGACCAGATGCTGCTGGATTTTCCCATCACTGCCCCCTGGCAACAGGTGCTGATGGAAAATAGCCGTCTGTTCCTGACCCATGGTCATCTTTTTAGCCCGGAAAATCTCCCGGCACTGGCGGCTGGCGATGTCCTGGTTTACGGTCATACTCATATTCCGGTGGCAGAAAAACGCGGCGAGATGTATCACTTTAACCCCGGTTCGGTCAGCATACCGAAAGGTGGAAATCCAGCAAGCTATGGCATGCTCGATGAGAATACGTTAAGCGTAATCGCACTTAATGATCAGCAAGTTATTGCGCAAATAGCGATTAATCCGTAAGTTACACCTCAACTGCAAACGCGCCGAAAGAGCGCTTAGACGAGAAGGTTTCCCGATGGTGGAGCAGAGTCATTTGGCAAGTACAGAGTGGGTTGACATTGTCAACGAAGAGAATGAAGTGATCGCGCAGGCCAGCCGCGAACAAATGCGCGCGGAGCGTCTGCGTCACCGTGCGACATACATCGTTGTGCATGACGGGATGGGCAAAATTCTGGTTCAGCGCCGCACGGACACCAAAGATTTTCTCCCTGGTATGCTGGATGCAACTGCAGGCGGCGTTGTTCAGGCGGATGAAGTTCTGCTGGACTCCGCGCGTCGTGAAGCGGAAGAAGAGTTAGGGATTGCCGGCGTGCCGTTTGCCGAGCATGGTCAGTTCTATTTCGAGGACGAACATTGCCGCGTCTGGGGCGGGCTGTTTAGCTGCGTTTCCCATGGCCCGTTCGCCCTGCAGGAAGAAGAAGTGAGCGAAGTGAACTGGATGACGCCGGAAGAAATTACCGCGCGTTGCGACGAGTTCACCCCGGATTCGTTAAAAGCGCTGGCGCTGTGGATGACCCGCAACGCTAAAAACGAATCCACGAAAGCGGAAAAAGAGGAAGAGGCGGAGTAAGCCTCAACAGCTCTCCCGCAGACACAGGCTGGACGCGATAGGTTTATGATCGCGCCAGTCTCCATCATTCAGACGTTCCAGTAACGCGCGTCCCGCTTCAATCCCAATCTTACGATGTGGCACAGCCATGGTCGTCAGCGGTGGCTGACAGACCCGGCTGACGTCGCTATCGCCAAAACCCACCACGGCCAGATCGTCCGGTACTTTTATACGCCGACGCTGGCATTCATAAAGTGCCCCGCAGGCCAGTTCATCCGACACGCACACCAGTGCATCCAGCTCTGGCCACGCCAGCAGGAACTCCGGCAGTTGCGCCGCACCCGTGGAAAAACTCGGTGGCATGGCGGCGTTAATCACCCGGTTTGGTGACATATGGTGGCGAAGCATCGCTTTGTACCAACCCTGTAAATGCTGCTGGAAAATCCACTGCTCCTGGTTAGCACACAGCAGGCCAATATTCTGGTAGCCGCGCTTAATAACCATCTCCGTCAGTTCGTACATCGCCGCGACGTTATCAATCCCGATATTCATATCAATAGGATCGGCGCGCATGGCCCCCATTTCCATGACCGGAATGGAGGCGTTTTTCAGCCAGTGGCGGACAGTATCGGAGTGTTCAACGCTGAGCAAAATCGCAGCGGCAATGTTCGACGCCAGCAGCGTCTCCAGCAATTTTTCTTCCTGCTCGAGTCGATGCTGTGATTCGGCCAGCATGATCTGGTAGCCGGCAGGCTGCAGCACCTGCTGAAGCCCGGCGAACATCTCCGAGCAACCGGATTCGGAGAGATTAGGAACGACCATCGCAATCGTCCATGACGATGCCGAGGCCAGCGCGCTGGCAGCGAGATTAGGCATGTAGCCCAATTCCTGTACAGCGGCTTCTATTTTTTCTCGCAGTTTATCGGAAACCTGTTCAGGCGTGCGGAGTGCACGGGACACGGTCATCGTGCCCACCCCGGCAAGCTGTGCGACATCGGCGAGTGTCACTTTACCGGTACTGCGCCGTTTTCGGGTTAGAGACATACACCTTCCTGCTGACCAGACGCGTTTTTATTATCATCCTTCGTTTCACGTGAAACGCAGTATACGCCTTAAATCCCTTTTTTTGCTGTGAATTCACACCATGATTACAATTTGATAGCGCTATCACACTTCTGAATGTTAGCGATTGGTAGCGCTATCTTTGTGATCCCGATCGCAGTCAATAAGGGATGTGTTGAATAAAGTTTGCTCATCTTTTGCATTGTGGCGGGACGGAGAAATGCTGAAAAAGTGGATATATGATACAACCATCACGTTGCAGGAGAGCGTGGAAAGCTGGCCGCAGGCGCTGGAAATATGCGCGAAACCGTTGCTGGATCTGCAGGTGATTGGCCCGGAATACGTGACGGCCATCATTGAGCAGCATCATGCACTAGGACCTTATTATGTGCTGGCACCAGGGCTGGCGATGCCGCATGCGCGGCCGGAAGAGGGGGCCAAAGGATTAGGCCTCTCATTATTAAAACTGAAAAAGGGAGTCTCTTTTGGTGCCGGCGAGTTCGATCCCGTGGATGTTATTATTATGCTCGCGGCGCCGGATAAACACAGTCACATCGACATGATCTCTGCCCTCGCTGAATTATTTTCCAGCGACGACGATATGGCTGAATTGCATCAGGCGAATACCCTGGAGGATATTAAAACGATTATTGACCGCTTCTGATTTAATTCTCTCATCCGATTTATCACAACATTACGTTTAGCGTGATGGGGCGTGCTCTACTCAAAAAAAGGGGACAACAATGAAAATTATGGCTATTTGCGGTTCAGGCCTGGGCAGTAGTTTTATGGTCGAAATGAATATTAAAAAGGTACTCAAGAAGCTGGCCATTGACGCCGACGTTGAACACGCCGATCTCTCCTCGGCAACGCCGGGTGCCGCCGATCTTTTCGTGATGGCGAAGGACATTGCCGCCAGTGCCAGCGTGCCGGAAAGCCAGCTGGTGGTGATCAACAACATCATTGATATCAACGAACTCGAAGCGCAGCTCCGCGCCTGGTTCGACAGACAATAATCCTGATAAGGCGAGGTGGATATGTTTATCCTTGAAACGCTGAATTTCGTTGTTGATATATTAAAAGTCCCGTCGGTGCTGGTGGGCTTAATAGCCTTAATTGGCCTGGTCGCTCAAAAGAAATCTTTTTCTGATGTGGTGAAAGGGACCATTAAAACCATACTCGGTTTTATTGTACTTGGCGGCGGGGCCACGGTGCTGGTTGGGTCATTAAATCCGTTAGGCGGAATGTTTGAACACGCCTTTAATATTCAGGGCATTATTCCCAATAACGAGGCAATTGTTTCCATTGCGCTGGAGAAATACGGTGCCTCTACCGCGCTGATTATGGCATTCGGTATGGTGGCAAATATCATTGTCGCCCGCTTTACGCGTCTGAAGTATATCTTCCTGACCGGGCATCACACCTTCTACATGGCATGCATGATTGGGGTCATCCTCACCGTGGCGGGTTTTGAGGGCGTTGGCCTGGTGTTTACCGGGTCGCTGATCCTCGGTCTGGTGATGGCCTTCTTCCCGGCACTGGCGCAGCGTTACATGAAGCGCATTACCGGCAACGATGACATTGCTTTTGGTCACTTCGGTACCCTGGGCTATGTTCTCTCCGGCTGGATTGGCAGCAAGTTCGGCAAAGGCTCTCGCTCGACTGAAGAGATGAACCTGCCGAAGAACCTGAGCTTCCTGCGCGACAGTTCTATCTCCATCTCGCTGACCATGATGATCATTTACCTGATCATGGCGGTGAGCGCCGGGCGTGACTACGTTGAGGCGACCTTTAGCGGCGGTCAGAACTACCTGGTCTATGCCATCATCATGGCCATCACGTTCGCCGCGGGGGTGTTCATCATCCTGCAGGGTGTGCGCCTGATTCTGGCGGAAATCGTCCCGGCCTTTACCGGCTTTTCTGAAAAACTGGTGCCGAATGCACGTCCGGCTCTGGACTGCCCGGTTGTCTATCCGTATGCGCCAAATGCGGTGCTGATTGGCTTCCTGTTTAGCTTCCTTGGCGGGCTGGTGGGGCTGTTTATCTGTGGGCAGTTCAGCTGGGTGCTGATTCTGCCTGGTGTGGTGCCGCACTTCTTCACCGGCGCTACCGCGGGCGTGTTTGGTAACGCCACGGGGGGACGTCGTGGAGCGATGATTGGTGCGTTTGCCAACGGCCTGCTGATCACCTTCCTGCCGGTTCTGCTGCTGCCGGTGCTGGGGGCAATTGGATTTGCCAATACCACGTTCTCGGACGCTGACTTTGGCGCTGTCGGGATCGTGCTGGGTAACCTGGCGCGCTTCCTGTCGCCGCTTGCCATCACCGGCCTTGTTGTGGCGTTGTTCGCACTGCTGGTGGCGTACAACGTGTTCGCTAAAAACAAATCTGCGGGCGATAACGCGCAGGAAAACACCGGAGCCAAATCATGAATGAGAATGAGATAACCCATCTGGCGCGTCAGATCCGCCTTGAAACGCTGAAAATGCTGACCCAGCTGGGCTTTGGTCACTACGGCGGCAGTATGTCGGTTGTTGAAACCCTGGCCGTGTTGTACGGCGCAGTGATGAAAATTGACCCGGCCGACCCGGACTGGCCAGAGCGTGACTACTTTGTCTTGTCAAAAGGACATGCTGGTCCGGCGCTGTACAGCACCCTGGCGATCAAAGGCTATTTCCCGATGGAAGAGCTGAGCACGCTGAACCAGAACGGTACGCGTCTGCCGAGCCATCCGGACCGGCTAAAAACGCGCGGCGTGGATGCCACCACCGGCTCGCTGGGGCAGGGGATTTCCATCGCCGGTGGAATGGCGCTGTCGCATAAGCTGGCGGGACGCCCCAACCGGGTTTTCTGTATCGTCGGCGACGGCGAGCTGAACGAAGGGCAGTGCTGGGAAGCGTTCCAGTTTATTGCACACCATCGCCTGAATAACCTGACCGTATTCGTTGACTGGAACAAACAGCAGCTTGATGGCGAACTCGACGACATTATCTGTGCGTTCGATCTGGAAGGAAAATTCCGTGCCTTCGGGTTTGACGTGGTGACGGTGAAAGGAGATGACATTCCGGCACTGCTGGAGGTGACATCGCTGGTTCCGGCGGCGGATGCTCGCCCGCTGGTGGTGATCCTCGACAGTATCAAAGGGCAGGGCGTGCCGTATCTGGAGCAACTGAGTAACTCGCACCATCTGCGATTAACCGCCGAGAGCAAGGCGGCCCTCAACGAGACGATTCGCCAACTGGAGGCTTCACATGATTAAGGTTGCACCTGCAGGTCAGAAAGACGCCGTCGAGATGCGTAAAGTCTACGCGGGGTTTGTGGCACAGCAGATTGAAGCCGGGAGCGACATTATCGCCCTCGAAGCGGATCTGATGAGCTCAATGGCGATGGATGGCGTGGCGCGTGATTATCCGCAGCATGTGATTAACTGCGGCATCATGGAAGCTAACGTTATAGGGACGGCGGCGGGGCTGTCGCTGACCGGACGCAAGCCGTTTGTGCATACCTTTACCGCCTTCGCCAGCCGTCGCTGTTTCGATCAGCTGTTTATGTCCCTGGACTACCAGCGTAACAATGTGAAGGTCATTGCCTCAGATGCCGGCGTGACGGCCTGTCATAACGGCGGCACGCATATGTCGTTTGAAGATATGGGCATCGTGCGGGGGCTTGCCCATTCGGTGGTGCTGGAGGTAACGGATGCGGTGATGTTTGAAGATGTACTGCGCCAGCTTATTGACCTCGAAGGTTTCTACTGGGTGCGTACCATCCGTAAGCAGGCCCCGAGCGTGTATGCGCCGGGTTCGACATTTACGCTTGGCAAGGGCAACGTACTGCGCGAAGGCAGTGACATCACCCTGATTGCCAACGGCATTATGGTGGCGGAAGCGCTTGAAGCGGCGCGTCAGCTCGAACAGGAGGGCGTCAGCGCCGCGGTGATCGACATGTTTACCCTTAAGCCGATTGACCGGATGCTGGTGAAAAACTACGCCGAGAAAACCGGACGTATCGTGACCTGCGAAAACCACAGCATTCATAACGGGCTGGGATCGGCAGTGGCGGAAGTGCTGGTGGAAACCTGTCCGGTGCCGATGCGCCGGGTGGGCGTGAAGGAGCGTTACGGTCAGGTGGGGACACAGGACTTCCTGCAGAAGGAGTATGGCCTGACGGCACACGACATTGTGTCGGCGGCGAGGGAGTTGTTGTAAATAAAAAAGGCGACCCGAGGGTCGCCTTTTTAGTCAGTAACGTATTACTGCTGTTGTGAAGACTGGATCGCGGTCAGAGCGATGGTGTAGACGATATCGTCAACCAGCGCGCCACGGGACAGGTCGTTCACAGGTTTGCGCATACCCTGCAGCATTGGCCCGATGGAGATCAGGTCTGCAGAACGCTGTACCGCTTTGTAGGTGGTGTTACCGGTGTTCAGATCCGGGAAGATGAACACGGTAGCGCGACCCGCAACCGGTGAGTTCGGTGCTTTGGATTTCGCAACGTCAGCCATAACCGCGGCATCATACTGCAGCGGACCGTCGATCATCAGATCAGGACGTTTTTCCTGTGCCAGACGTGTCGCTTCACGGACTTTCTCTACATCGCTACCTGCACCAGAAGTACCGGTGGAGTAGGAGAGCATTGCCACGCGAGGTTCAATACCGAAGGCAATCGCGGAATCGGCAGACTGAATAGCAATCTCAGCCAGCTGCTCTGCAGTTGGATCCGGGTTGATCGCACAGTCACCGTAAACGTAAACCTGTTCAGGCAGCAGCATGAAGAACACGGAAGACACCAGAGAACTGCCTGGCGCCGTTTTGATCAGCTGCAGCGGTGGACGGATGGTGTTCGCCGTGGTGTGAACCGCACCGGAAACCAGACCGTCAACTTCGTCCTGCTCCAGCATCAGCGTGCCCAGCACAACGTTGTCTTCAAGCTGCTCACGCGCTACGGCTTCGGTCATGCCCTTGCTCTTACGCAGCTCAACCAGGCGCGCAACATAGCTTTCGCGAACCACTTCCGGGTCGACGATTTCAATACCTGCACCCAGCTCAACGCCCTGAGAGGCAGCAACGCGGTTAATTTCATCCGGGTTACCCAGCAGCACACAGGTCGCGATGCCGCGCTCTGCACAGATGGCAGCCGCTTTAACGGTACGTGGTTCGTCGCCTTCTGGCAGAACAACACGTTTGCCTGCTTTACGCGCCAGCTCGGTCAGCTGGTAACGGAAGGCCGGAGGAGACAGACGACGGCTGCGCTCGGAGGTCGCCGTCAGGGATTCAATCCAGTCTGCGTTGATGTAGCCCGCAACGTATTCCTGCACTTTCTCGATACGCTCATGGTCATCAACCGGCACTTCCAGGTTGAAGCTCTGCAGGCTCAGAGAGGTCTGCCAGGTGTTGGTGTTCACCATAAAGACTGGCAGGCCAGTGGCGAACGCACGCTCGCACAGCTTGCTTACGCGTGGATCCATCTCGTAAGCACCGGTCAGCAGAATGGCGCCGATTTCCACACCGTTCATCGCGGCCAGGCACGCAGCAACCAGCACGTCAGGACGGTCAGCGGAGGTCACGAGCAGGGAGCCTGCGCGGAAGTGTTCCAGCATGTGCGGAATGCTACGCGCACAGAAGGTCACAGACTTCACGCGGCGGGTGTTGATGTCGCCTTCGTTAATCACGGTAGCGTTCAGGTGACGCGCCATGTCGATTGCACGGGTAGCAATCAGGTCGAAGCTCCATGGCACCACGCCCAGTACTGGCAGCGGGCTGGAATCCTGCAGAGTTGCCGGATCAACTTTAACCACTTTCGCTTTAGAAGAGTCATCGAAGATTTCGGACAGGTCAGGACGGGTACGACCTTGTTCATCAACCGGTGCGTTCAGTTTGTTAACGATAACGCCAGTGATGTTGGTATTTTTCGCGCCGCCGAAGCTGCTGCGGGTCAGTTCGATACGCTCTTTCAGCTGTTCCTGGTTATCGGTACCCTGGGACATGACGAACACGATTTCAGCATTCAGCGTTTTCGCGATTTCGAAGTTCAGAGACTGAGCGAACTGGTGTTTGCGGGTCGGGACCAGGCCTTCAACCAGCACCACTTCCGCGTCTTGCGTGTTAGCGTGATAGTTGGCGATGATCTCTTCCATCAGCACGTCTTTCTGGTTGCTGGAGAGCAGAGATTCAACGTGGCTCATCTTCAGCGGTTCAGCCGCTGGCAGATTGGAGTTCTTACGCACGATGGTGGTGGTCTGGTCTGGCGCATCGCCACCGGCACGAGGCTGGGCGATAGGCTTAAAGACGCTCAGACGAACGCCTTTGCGTTCCATAGCACGGATAACGCCAAGGCTGACGCTGGTCAGACCGACGCTGGTTCCGGTAGGGATCAGCATAATAGTACGGGACACGGTTTATCCTCTTTCGTTACCGCCGACAGGGGGCGGGCTACAAAACAGCACCGCCAGCATTGCTGGCGGTGTGGAATCAGGCAGTCAGGCGGTGCGCGTCTTGCGCGATGACCAGCTCTTCGTTAGTTGGGATAACGATAGCCGGACGGGTGCCTTCTTTGTTGATGAAGCCAGACTTGCCGAAGCGGGCAGCCAGGTTACGCTCGTGGTCAACTTCGAAGCCCAGAACGCCCAGTTTACCCAGGGACAGTTCACGAACCATTGCCGCGTTCTCACCGATACCACCGGTGAAGATAACCGCGTCCAGACGACCGTCCATCAGCGCAGTGTAAGAGCCGATGTACTTCGCCAGACGGTGGCAGTAAACGTCCATTGCACGTTTAGCGTCTGCTTTTTCTGCGTAGTTGTCTTCAACATAACGGCAGTCGCTGGTGACTTCGGTCAGACCCAGCAGGCCAGACTCTTTGGTCAGCATTTTGTTGATCTGATCAACGCTCATGCCCAGGGTGTCATGCAGGTGGAAGATGATCGCCGGGTCGATGTCACCGGAACGGGTACCCATCACCAGACCTTCCAGCGGGGTCAGACCCATGGATGTATCAACACATTTACCGTTGCGGATGGCAGAAACAGAACCACCGTTGCCCAGGTGGCAGGTGATGATGTTAACTTCTTCAACCGGCTTGTTCAGCACTTTAGCGGCTTCCTGAGTCACATAGAAGTGGCTGGTGCCGTGCGCGCCGTAGCGACGAACGCCGTGCTCTTTGTACAGGCTGTACGGCAGGGCATAGAGGTAAGATTCTTCCGGCATGGTCTGGTGGAACGCAGTGTCGAACACAGCCACGTTTTTGTCTTTCAGCTGCGGGAAGGATTTCAGCGCTTCAGCGATACCGATCAGGTGAGCTGGGTTGTGCAGCGGTGCGAAAGAGGCAGAGTCTTTAATGCCCTGGATAACCGTTTCGTCGATAACGACGGAACTGGTGTATTTTTCGCCGCCGTGGACGATACGGTGACCAATCGCAGTCAGCTGAGCAGACAGTTCTGGTTTTTGTGCCAGAATAGTGTTAACGATAAAGTTCAGCGCTTCACTGTGAGCGGCGCCTGCACCTAAAGCCGCTTCCTGTTTGCTGCCGTCCATCTTCCACTTGATACGTGCTTCAGGCAGATGGAAACATTCGGCCAAACCAGAGAGGTATTCGTCACCGTTGAGCGCATCGATGATGGCGAATTTCAGTGAGGAGCTACCGCAGTTCAGAACCAGTACTAACTTACTCGACATGGAAGTACCTATTATTGATACGTGGCTAAAAAAACGTCAGGGAGTCTAAAAGCGTAACGCATAATGACTCAGACATTTATGATTAACATCATGCCAAACGAACATTGTGGCATGATGGAAGAAATACATATGATTTTATGCCATTTTGAACATTTTTCAGCCAATGGCATAATATGCGATAATTTGACGAGTTAATGGTTCTCGTCTAAGGGCCTATCAGGCTGGCACAGAATACCCGATACGGGGTGCTGATGACAAAATATTTTGAACGTTGTCATAGCCTGTTGTGGTTTTGCACGAAAATTTTAATTTTTATATGTGAAGTTGAGGTGCAGCCATGTCGACACCAGAGAACCCGTCCGTGAATTTTTTCAGTCTGTTTCGTCGGGGACAGCATTACGCAAAGACGTGGCCAATGGAAAAGCGCCTTGCGCCCATGTTTATTGAGAATCGCACGATCCGCGCCACGCGCTATGCGATTCGCTTTATGCCACCTGTCGCCATCTTTACGCTCTGCTGGCAAATCGCGCTGGGCGGGCAGCTTGGCCCGGCCGTTGCGACGGCACTTTTCGCGTTAAGTCTGCCGATGCAGGGTCTGTGGTGGTTAGGTAAACGTTCTATCACGCCACTCCCGCCTTCTATTTTACACTGGTTTTATGAAGTTCGCGGGAAACTGGAGGAAGCCGGGCAGGCGCTTGCCCCGGTCGAAGGCAAGCCCGATTACCAGGCGCTGGCTGACACGCTCAAGCGCGCTTTTAAGCAACTCGACAAAACATTCCTCGATGACTTGTGATTGATCATCGAAACGACGAATAAAAGAAGGCACAGTAACTCACCGTTACCGTGTCTTTTTTTTACAGTGCAATGCGCTACAGGAGTCGAAAGATGGAAATGACCCATGCTCAACGTCTGATTTTGTCCAACCAGTACAAAATGATGACTATGCTTGATCCCGATAACGCTGAGCGCTACAGCCGCCTGCAGACAATCGTCGAACGTGGCTTTGGTTTGCAGATGCGTGAACTGGACCGTGAGTTTGGTGAGATGAAAGAAGAAACCTGCCGCACCGTGATCGACATTATGGAGATGTATCACGCCCTGCATGTTTCCTGGACCAATCTCAAAGATCAGCAGTCCATTGACGAACGTCGCGTCACCTTCCTGGGCTTTGATGCCGCAACGGAAGCGCGTTATCTGAGCTATGTGCGTTTTATGGTGAACACGGAAGGGCGCTATACCCATTTTGACGCGGGCACACACGGCTTCAATGCGCAGACCCCAATGTGGGAAAAATATCAGCGCATGCTGAGCGTCTGGCACGCCTGCCCGCGCCAGTACCATTTAAGTAACAATGAGATTCAACAAATTATTAATGCCTGACGGAGGTGCTTGTGCAGTGTAGAGGTTTTCTGTTTGATTTGGACGGTACGCTGGTGGATTCGCTGCCGGTTGTGGAGCGTTCATGGTGCCATTGGGCGGACAGACATGGCATTGACCATCAGGAAGTACTGAATTTTATCCATGGCAAACAGGCCATAACCTCATTGCGGCACTTCTTAGCAGGACGTTCTGAGGAAGAGATTCAGGCGGAGTTCAGCTATCTTGAGCACATTGAAGCCACCGACACGGATGGCATCACAGCGCTGCCGGGGGCGCGTGAACTGCTTGAACATCTGAACGAAGCACAAATCCCGTGGGCGATCGTCACCTCCGGCTCGGTGCCCGTTGCCCATGCCCGCCACAAGGCCGCAGGGTTACCGACGCCCGAAGTGTTTATCACGGCAGAGCGCGTGAAGCGAGGCAAGCCTGAACCGGATGCCTTTTTACTCGGTGCCGAACTGCTTGGCCTGGCACCAGCCGATTGTGTGGTGGTGGAGGATGCGGCAGCAGGCGTCCTGGCGGGGTTGAACGCCGGAAGCCACGTCATCGCCGTTAACGTTCCGGCGGGTTCACCCCGCCTGATCGAGGCGGATCTGGTGCTTAACACGCTGACGGCGATTAACGTTGCGAAGGCACCGGACGGAGTTGTAACCGTCTCGCTTAAAATGTAATCCCATGATATAGCCCCACATTGTTGGGGCTTTTTTATGGCAAAATTTTGTCTCCTCCACTGACAAGGATATGTTGTGAACGGTGAACTGATTTGGGTCCTGAGCCTGCTTTTAATCGCCATCCTTCTCTTTGCCTCAGGCAAGGTGCGCATGGATGCCATCGCCTTGTTTGTCATCGTTGCCTTTGTGCTGAGCGGTACGCTCACGCTGCCGGAGGCTTTCTCCGGATTTAGTGATCCCAACGTTATCCTGATTGCCGCCCTGTTTATTATTGGCGACGGGCTGGTGCGCACTGGCGTGGCGACCATTATGGGGTCGTGGCTGGTCAAGGTGGCCGGCAACAGCGAAACCAAAATGTTGATCTACCTGATGCTGACGGTTGCCGGGCTGGGGGCGTTTATGAGCTCCACGGGCGTCGTCGCCATCTTTATCCCGGTGGTGCTGAGCGTCTCCATGCGGATGCAAACCTCGCCGTCGCGCCTGATGATGCCTCTGAGCTTTGCCGGTCTTATCAGCGGGATGATGACGCTGGTGGCGACCCCGCCGAACCTGGTCGTCAACAGTGAGCTAATCCGCGAAGGGTTTGAAGGCTTTAGCTTTTTCAGCGTGACCCCACTTGGACTGGTGATTCTGGTGCTGGGCGTGGTCTACATGCTGTTAACCCGTTTTGCCCTGAAGGGGGAAAAACAGGATAAAAGCAAAGACGGCTGGAAACGACGGACCTTCCGCGATCTGATCAAAGAGTACCGTCTGACCGGGCGGGCGCGCCGTCTGGCTATCCGCCCCGGCTCGCCCCTCATTGGCCAGCGTCTTGACGACCTGAAGCTGCGCGAGCGCTATGGCGCGAACGTGATCGGCGTAGAGCGCTGGCGTCGTTTTCGGCGGGTGATTGTTAACGTCAACGGGGTGTCGGAATTCCGTGCACGCGACGTTTTGCTGATTGATATGTCCACCGCCGATGTCGATTTGCGCGAGTTTTGCAGTGAACAGTTGCTGGAACCCATGGTGCTACGTGGGGAGTATTTTTCAGACCAGGCGCTGGATGTCGGCATGGCCGAAGTGTCGCTGATCCCGGAATCTGAATTACTGGGTAAAACCGTGCGCGAAATCGGCTTCAGGACCCGCTATGGGCTAAACGTGGTGGGCTTAAAGCGTGATGGCGTGGCGATGGAAGGGGCGGTAGTGGATGAGCCTATCCTGCTCGGTGATATCTTCCTGGTCGTCGGCAACTGGAAACTGATCGGTCAGCTTGGGCAGAAAGGCCGCGACTTTGTTGTACTCAATATGCCGGTTGAAGAGAGCGATGCTTCTCCGGCGCACAGCCAGGCACCGCATGCGATTTTTTGCCTGGTGTTGATGGTCGCACTGATGCTGACTGACGAAATTCCAAACCCCATTGCGGCCATTATCGCCTGTCTTCTGATGGGGAAATTCCGCTGTATTGATGCCGAAAGCGCCTACAAAGCCATTCACTGGCCGAGCATCATTCTGATTGTCGGGATGATGCCTTTTGCCCTGGCGTTACAAAAAACCGGTGGGGTGGATTTGATCGTCAAGGGACTCATGGACGCAGGCGGTGGATACGGGCCTTACATGATGCTGGTCTGCCTGTTTATCATGTGCGCCACGATAGGCCTGTTTATCTCCAATACGGCCACGGCCGTCCTGATGGCACCCATTGCACTGGCGATGGCGAAATCAATGGGGGTTTCGCCGTACCCGTTTGCCATGATCGTCGCTATGGCGGCATCTGCAGCGTTTATGACTCCGGTCTCGTCACCGGTCAATACGCTGGTGCTTGGCCCGGGAAATTACAAATTCAGTGATTTTGTGAAGATAGGCGTGCCCTTCACCGTGCTGGTGATGGTGGTGTGCGTGATACTGATTCCCGTACTGTTCCCGTTTTAAACCCTGATGCCGGGTAGCGATGTCGCGACCCGGCATACCGTCAGAGAGGGGAGTCCTGACTGATCTCGTCCAGCGACAAATGGAAGCTCGGCACAAACACCTGCATGAAATAATCCATCTCTTCGCTGCGGCGTGATTCCAGCGTTTTTTCCAGACGCGTTTTCGCCAGCAGAAATTCGTTATTCCCCGCGGACAGCTCTTCCAGACATTTCAGGTAAGCGCATAGCGCATCCGCCTGCTTAACCAGTAATTTTTCCTCTTCCGTGTACTGATGCTCATCAATCAGCGGCTCAAAAATATCGCGCAGCTCGTCCGGCACCATGTCGATCAGTTTCTGCTGAGCAATCTTCTCAATGGCCTTATATTCCTGGGCTATCTGCGAGTTGAAATATTTCACGGGTGTCGGTAAATCCCCGGTCAGCACTTCCGAGGCATCGTGATACATCGCCAGCAGGGCAATACGTTCAGCGTTAACCTGCCCATTGAATTTCCGGTTTTTAATGGCAGCCAGAGCGTGAGCGACCATCGCAACCTGCAGACTGTGCTCCGAAACATTCTCGGTGCGGACATTGCGCATCAGCGGCCAGCGGTTGATCAGTTTAAGGCGGGAGAGGTGGGCAAAAAAATGACTCTGACTCATAGGTTACCTTTTGTCTTCACTGCGACAGACTTCATTGTGCGGGGAGGGGAGGCAAGATGCAAATCAGGCTACCGGAGTAGCCTGATTTTAAGATTACTGGTGGTAACCTGAGAGGAAACGTCCAAAGCGGCTGATGGCCATCTCGAGGTCATCTTCACGCGGCAGGGTAACGATACGCACGTGATCCGGCCACGGCCAGTTAAAAGCGGTACCCTGAACCAGCAGCACTTTTTCCTGCAGCAGGAAATCGAGCACCATCTTCTGGTCGTCATGAATATTAAAGCGTTTCGCGTCGATTTTCGGGAACATGTAGAGCGCGCCGTTCGGCTTCACGCAGGAGACGCCTGGAATATCGTTGATAAGCTCCCACGCGCGGTTACGCTGCTCATATAAACGCCCGCCTGGCACGATAAACTCGCTGATGCTCTGATAGCCGCCGAGTGCGGTCTGGATAGCATGCTGCGCCGGCACGTTGGCACATAAACGCATAGAGGCGAGCATTTCCAGCCCTTCAATATAGCCTTTCGCATGTTTTTTCGGGCCGTTTAAGACCATCCAGCCCTGACGGAAACCGGCCACACGGTAGGTTTTAGACAGGCCGTTAAAAGTCACGGTCAGCAGGTCCGGAGCCAGTGCGGCGATAGAGTGGTGCTGCGCCGCGTCATACAGGATCTTGTCGTAGATTTCGTCGGCAAAGATGATCAGGTTGTGCTGGCGGGCGATCTCCACGATCTCCATCAGCAGCTCTTTTGAGTAGACCGCGCCCGTTGGGTTGTTCGGGTTAATAATGACGATGCCGCGCGTGCGTGGGGTAATTTTCGCACGAATATCATCGAGATCCGGGAACCAGTCAGAGGACTCATCGCAAAGATAGTGCACGGCTTTACCGCTGGACAGGGATACGGCCGCTGTCCACAGCGGATAATCCGGCGCGGGAACCAGCATTTCGTCGCCGCTGTTCAGCAGCGCCTGCATGGCCTGCACGATCAGTTCAGAGACGCCGTTGCCGATATAGATATCTTCAACGGTAACATCACGCATATCGCGCGCCTGGTAGTGCTGCATGATGGCTTTTCGTGCGGAGTAAAGTCCTTTTGAATCGCAATAGCCTTGCGCAGTAGGCAGGTTGCGGATCACATCAACCAGAATCTCATCCGGCGCTTCAAAACCAAATGGCGCAGGGTTACCAATGTTGAGTTTCAGAACCTTATTGCCTTCTTCTTCAAGGCGTTTAGCCTCTTTCAGAACCGGGCCACGGATGTCGTAACAGACGTTATCTAGCTTGCTGGATTTTTCGATAGGGGACATGAACCTTTAACCTTTTCGCGATTGTTGCCACTCCCTGCCGTGGAAGTCAGCACGGAATAATGTACTCCCCCCTCGCTTCGTTTTGAAGGGCGGGCAGGAGAAGATTTTGTGGAGTGAATGAAAATGGAGTGAATCTTTTTCGCTATCAACGAACAATTTGACTGACGTAAAGTAAGGTTAATGGTTTGATAATAGGTTTATTGTGCTGTTAAAGAATATAAAATCTGTATATTGTGCTGATAAAAATAAATAATATCCGCAACCTGCGTGGCAGTTACGCTGAGTGACCTTTCGTAAAACCTGAATGCTTCGTTACGTGACGTTGTAATAGTGTGCATTGGCTAAAAGTTACTCATGTGAAATTAATGTTAAGTGTTATTAATGAATGGCCTTAATCTAAATTAAAATTTATTTATTATTAACCAACAAAATGCAACTTTAGTTAATTTTAATAAAATTAGTTGAGAAGCTTAACAACCCTCATAAATCCTCAATATTGCAATAAGACTTATAAATAAAGTGGATTTGGGTTAAGATGTCTTTCAGGAAAGCTGGGCACAGATACATATGTATTGTATTTGTGGAACAGGTTTTCTGAATTAATTGATTGTTATTGTTAGAGTTATCTCTGGCCGGAATGGGTTAAACATCTCCTGCTACGTTGACAGCACTGCGAGAAAGATGGCAGAAAGGGTGTATCACCCTTAATGGAATTTACATAAACCTGCAAACATCTAAATATCCTGAACGTTTAAGAGAATAAAAATAACGTCATGAAACGTGCTTTCTGACTGTTGATATTAAAACAGCACAATAACTATCTGTCAGGCAGTCTGCCGGGCCGGGATGCGAGGGAAAACCTTCAGAGGGAATTGCTTAACTGTTACACACACAGCTTCAACCCGGGCAGCTCCGCACGAGCAACCTGAAAGTGAAAAGATATGATAAATGCAAATCGTCCGATAATGAATCTCGACCTCGATCTGCTGAGAACGTTTGTTGCGGTCGCCGATCTCAACACTTTTGCAGCTGCTGCTGCCGCCGTTTGCCGAACCCAGTCCGCCGTTAGCCAGCAAATGCAACGGCTGGAACAACTGGTTGGTAAAGAGCTCTTTGCCCGTCACGGGCGTAATAAGCTCTTAACGGAACACGGTATTCAGCTTCTGGGTTATGCCAGGAAAATACTTCGCTTTAATGACGAAGCATGTATGTCATTAATGTATAGCAACCTGCAAGGGGTGCTAACGTTAGGTGCGTCTGATGAGTCAGCAGACACAATATTGCCATTTCTTCTCAATCGAATTAGTTCGGTTTATCCGAAGCTTGCGCTGGACGTTAGCGTAAAACGAAATGCTTTTATGATTGAGATGTTAAATGAGAATAAGGTCGATCTGGTGGTGACTACGCACCGTCCAGGGCAATTTAATTGCCTGACGTTGCGCACGTCTCCGACGCATTGGTATTGCGCAGCTGAATATGTGCTGCAAAAAGGTGAGCCAATTCCATTGGTATTACTGGATGATCCTAGTCCGTTCCGCGATATGGTGTTGGCGGCGCTCAATGAGGCCAATATTCCATGGCGTCTGGCTTATGTGGCTTCCACATTGCCAGCGGTACGTGCTGCCGTGAAAGCGGGGCTTGGAGTAACGGCCCGTCCGGTCGAAATGATGAGCCCGGATCTGCGCGTACTGGGTAAATCAGATGGTCTTCCTGCTTTGCCTGATACGGAGTATCTGCTCTGCCACAATACGTCCAGCAATAACGAACTGGCGAAAGTCGTGTTCGAGGCGATGGAAAACTACCATAATCCATGGCAGTTCGAACATGTTACCTCCGAAGGGGGGGATGATTCCCTGATCGTTGAAGGGGACTTTGAGTGATCGACAGCTCAAAATTCTGGTAACAATTTGTAAATGTAAAAAAAAAGCCACTCACGCGATTTTCGCCTGCAGTGGCTTTTTTTTGGCAGTAATACCCGCGATCACCGCGTGGATTTTCAGGATAGCCGCTATTTATCAGTAAGATAAATACTTTTGTTCAAATGTTGTGCGTTTCCCGTTCAGTCTCCCTCCAGCTCGCCTCGATGTTAATAAAACAGGAAATATGTTGCTGGTTTTTTGGGTGAATTAACAAAAGCGTGTCTCAGATCAAGAAAATACTCCTCTTTGGGGGGAGGAATCGTTGGCAAATCCTGTCAAAATAGGAGGGTTATTTTTTTTACTTCCAAAACGGACACGATTCAACAACATGCATTTGACGTAAACTCAGGTACCCACCAGGGTTAAAGGGCACCAAATGTTAATGAGAATCGCTCGATGTAATTTAATGTGAAGAAACCTTTGTTAAAGTTGACAAAAGGTTATAGAAAGGAGTAAAAAACCCCATCATTTTGCTGTCTACGTCTCATTTCTGACAGTTAGTGTAAGGTTTTTCGTTCCTCCCCATGAATCGATGTGATGCCCATCTGCCAGCAAGAGCAGTGTCGTAGGTATCACTTTTGATGAGTAAGCAATGAGTATGTCAACATCCACAGAAGTCATCGCTCATCACTGGGCATTCGCAATCTTTCTTATTGTAGCCATTGGCCTGTGCTGCCTGATGTTAGTCGGCGGCTGGTTCCTGGGCGGTCGCGCCCGTGCAAGGCACAAGAACACACCTTTCGAATCAGGTATTGATTCAGTAGGTTCCGCTCGCTTACGCCTGTCTGCCAAGTTCTATCTGGTAGCCATGTTCTTCGTCATCTTTGACGTGGAAGCGCTTTACCTTTTCGCATGGTCAACTTCCATCCGCGAAAGTGGTTGGGTGGGCTTTGTCGAGGCCGCAATTTTCATTTTAGTGTTACTGGCCGGTCTGGTTTATCTGGTGCGTATTGGCGCGCTTGACTGGACGCCTGCGCGTTCACGTCGTGAACACATCAACCCGGAAAACAGTATCTCTAATCGTCAGCAGTAACAGCGAGGCAATAAGATGGATTATACGCTCACCCGCATAGATCCTAACGGTGAGAATGACCGTTACCCCCTGCAAAAACAGGAGATCGTAACCGACCCCCTGGAGCAAGAAGTCAATAAAAGCGTGTACATGGGCAAACTCGAGCATGCCATGCACGATATGGTCAACTGGGGTCGTAAGAACTCCATCTGGCCTTACAACTTTGGCCTTTCTTGCTGCTACGTTGAAATGGTGACGTCATTCACTGCGGTGCATGACGTTGCGCGTTTTGGGGCAGAGGTACTGCGTGCTTCCCCACGTCAGGCTGACCTGATGGTGGTGGCAGGTACATGCTTTACCAAGATGGCACCTGTTATTCAGCGTCTGTATGACCAGATGCTGGAGCCAAAATGGGTTATTTCCATGGGCGCATGTGCAAACTCTGGCGGTATGTACGACATTTATTCCGTCGTACAGGGCGTAGATAAGTTTATTCCAGTGGATGTTTACATCCCGGGTTGTCCGCCGCGTCCGGAAGCTTACATGCAGGCGCTGATGCTGCTGCAGGAGTCTATCGGTAAAGAACGTCGTCCGCTCTCCTGGGTGGTTGGCGATCAGGGTGTTTACCGCGCCAACATGCAGTCTGAGCGCGAGCGTAAACGCGGCGAACGTATTGCAGTAACCAATCTGCGTACGCCTGACGAAATTTAATTTGCGCCTGTGGGCATGGAGTAAACCTTCGCATATCACTACTCAAATAGCGCGAAGCCACGCCCTACAGTCACCACGGACCATTTGCAATGGTGAACAATATGACCGACTTAACCGCGCAAGAAGCCGCCTGGCAAACACGGGATCATCTGGATGACCCTGTCATTGGCGAACTGCGCAACCGTTTTGGGCCGGATGCCTTTACTGTTCAGGCGACCCGCACCGGGGTACCCGTTGTTTGGGTGAAGCGTGAGCAATTACTGGAAGTGGTCGATTTCCTCAAGAAATTGCCAAAACCTTACGTCATGCTGTTTGACTTACACGGCATGGATGAACGTCTGCGTACGCACCGCCAGGGTCTCCCTGCTGCGGATTTTTCCGTTTTCTACCACCTGATCTCAATAGACCGTAATACGGATATCATGCTCAAGGTGGCATTGTCTGAAAACGACATGCATCTGCCGACGATCACTAAACTTTTCCCGAACGCTAACTGGTATGAGCGTGAAACCTGGGAAATGTTCGGGATGACCTTCGACGGCCACCCGCATCTGACGCGCATCATGATGCCGCAGACGTGGACCGGCCACCCGCTGCGTAAAGACTATCCGGCACGTGCGACTGAATTCGACCCGTTTGAGCTGACGAAAGCCAAGCAGGATCTGGAGATGGAAGCGCTGACCTTCAAGCCGGAAGACTGGGGCATGAAACGCGGGACGGAAAACGAGGACTTCATGTTCCTCAACCTCGGTCCAAACCACCCCTCTGCGCACGGTGCTTTCCGTATTATTCTTCAGCTTGATGGCGAAGAGATTGTCGACTGCGTACCGGACATCGGTTACCACCACCGTGGTGCTGAGAAGATGGGCGAGCGTCAGTCCTGGCACAGCTACATTCCGTATACCGACCGTATCGAGTACCTCGGCGGTTGCGTAAACGAAATGCCTTACGTGCTGGCCGTTGAGAAACTGGCAGGTATCACCGTACCGGATCGCGTTAACGTCATCCGCGTGATGCTCTCCGAACTGTTCCGTATTAACAGCCACCTGCTGTATATCTCCACGTTCATTCAGGACGTTGGCGCGATGACACCGGTTTTCTTTGCCTTTACCGATCGTCAGAAAATCTACGATCTGGTAGAAGCCATCACCGGTTTCCGTATGCACCCGGCCTGGTTCCGTATCGGCGGTGTGGCACACGATCTGCCGCGCGGCTGGGAGCGTCTGCTGCGTGAATTCCTCGACTGGATGCCAAAACGTCTGGCTTCTTACGAGAAAGCCGCACTGCGTAACACCATCCTGAAAGGCCGTTCCCAGGGCGTTGCAGCCTACGGTGCGAAAGAAGCGCTGGAGTGGGGTACGACAGGTGCGGGTCTGCGCGCAACCGGTATTGATTTCGACGTGCGTAAAGCCCGTCCTTACTCTGGCTATGAAAACTTCGACTTCGAAGTCCCGGTTGGCGGCGGTGTTTCCGACTGCTACACCCGCGTGATGCTGAAAGTTGAAGAGTTGCGCCAGAGTCTGCGCATCCTTGAGCAGTGCCTCAACAACATGCCGGAAGGCCCGTTCAAGGCGGATCACCCGCTGACGACGCCGCCGCCGAAAGAGCGCACGCTGCAACATATCGAAACCCTGATCACCCACTTCCTGCAGGTTTCCTGGGGTCCGGTCATGCCGGCGCAAGAATCCTTCCAGATGATTGAAGCGACCAAGGGTATTAACAGTTACTACCTGACCAGTGACGGCAGCACCATGAGCTACCGTACCCGCGTGCGTACACCAAGCTTTGCGCACCTGCAGCAGATCCCGTCCGCCATCCGCGGCAGTCTGGTCTCCGACCTGATTGTGTATCTGGGTAGTATCGATTTTGTTATGTCAGATGTGGACCGCTAATTATGCACGAGAATCAACAACCACAAACCGAGGCTTTTGAGCTGAGTGAAGCAGAACGTGCCGCTATTGAGCACGAGATGCACCACTACGAAGACCCGCGTGCGGCGTCCATTGAAGCGCTGAAAATCGTACAGAAACAGCGTGGTTGGGTGCCGGATGGGGCGATCTATGAGATCGCAAAAGTGCTGGGCATTCCGGCAAGTGACGTAGAAGGCGTAGCCACGTTCTACAGCCAGATCTTCCGTCAGCCGGTGGGTCGCCATGTGATCCGCTACTGTGACAGCGTGGTTTGTCACATTACCGGTTATCAGGGCATTCAGGCAGCGATTGAGAAAAAGCTCAATATCAAGCCAGGCCAGACCACGTTCGATGGCCGCTTTACGCTGCTGCCAACCTGCTGCCTGGGGAACTGCGACAAGGGGCCGACCATGATGATTGATGAGGATACTCACAGTTATCTGACGCCGGAAGCCATTCCTGACCTGCTGGAGCAGTACAAATGAAAACTGTAATTCGTACTGCTGAAACTCATCCCCTGACCTGGCGTCTGCGTGATGACAAACAGCCGGTATGGCTCGACGAATACCAGAGCAAAAACGGCTATGCCGGTGCGCGTAAAGCCCTGGGCGGCATGGCGCCGGACGACATCGTCAGTGCGGTCAAAGACGCTGGCCTGAAAGGGCGCGGCGGCGCAGGCTTTTCCACCGGTCTGAAGTGGAGCCTGATGCCAAAAGACGAATCCATGAACATCCGTTACCTGCTGTGTAACGCTGATGAAATGGAACCGGGCACCTATAAAGACCGCCTGCTGATGGAACAGCTGCCGCACCTGCTGGTGGAAGGCATGCTGATCTCCGCGTTCGCGCTGAAAGCGTACCGGGGTTACATCTTCCTGCGCGGTGAATACATCGAAGCGGCTGAAAACCTGCGTCGCGCGATTGCCGAAGCCACTGAAGCGGGCCTGCTGGGTAAAAACATCCTTGGCACCGGTTTTGACTTCGAGCTGTTCGTGCACACCGGGGCAGGGCGTTATATCTGTGGTGAAGAGACCGCACTGATTAACTCCCTGGAAGGCCGCCGTGCTAACCCACGTTCCAAGCCACCGTTCCCGGCAAGTTCTGGCGTCTGGGGTAAACCGACCTGTGTAAACAACGTCGAAACCCTGTGTAACGTCCCGGCAATCCTCGCCAATGGCGTGGAGTGGTATCAGGGCATCTCGAACAGTAAAGATGCCGGTACCAAGCTGATGGGCTTCTCCGGTCGCGTGAAGAACCCTGGCGTCTGGGAACTGCCGTTTGGCACCACCGCACGTGAAATTCTTGAAGACTACGCTGGCGGCATGCGTGATGGCCTGAAATTCAAAGCCTGGCAGCCAGGCGGTGCAGGGACCGACTTCCTGACCGAGGCCCATCTTGATTTGCCGATGGAATTCGAAAGCATTGGTAAAGCAGGCAGCCGTCTGGGTACGGCGCTGGCGATGGCCGTCGACCACGAGATCGGCATGGTATCGCTGGTGCGTAACCTCGAAGAGTTCTTTGCCCGCGAGTCCTGCGGCTGGTGTACACCGTGCCGTGATGGTCTGCCGTGGAGCGTGAAGATCCTGCGTGCTATCGAACGTGGCGAAGGCCAGCCTGGCGATATCGAGACACTTGAGCAACTGTGTCGATTCCTGGGTCCAGGGAAAACCTTCTGTGCCCACGCACCAGGCGCCGTTGAGCCACTGCAGAGCGCGATTAAATATTTCCGCGACGAATTCGAAGCAGGCATCAAGCAGCCGTTCAGCAATACCCATGCCATCAATGGGATTCAGCCGAACCTGCTGAAAGCGCGCTGGTAAAACAGAATTTTGATTAACGCTCAGTTACGACTGAGCCAACTGGAAGCATGCTAATGGCTACGATTCATGTAGACGGCAAAGAGTATGAGGTCAACGGGGCGGACAACCTGCTGGAAGCTTGTCTGTCGCTCGGCCTTGATATTCCGTATTTTTGCTGGCATCCGGCGCTGGGCAGCGTCGGTGCTTGCCGCCAGTGTGCGGTGAAGCAATATCAAAACGCGGAAGACACGCGTGGTCGCCTGGTGATGTCCTGTATGACGCCAGCCACCGAAGGCACTTTTATTTCGATTGATGACGAAGAAGCCAAACAGTTCCGTGAAAGCGTTGTGGAATGGTTGATGACCAACCACCCGCACGATTGCCCGGTCTGTGAAGAGGGCGGTAACTGCCACCTTCAGGATATGACCGTAATGACCGGTCACAGCTTCCGTCGCTATCGCTTTACCAAACGTACCCACCGCAACCAGGACCTGGGGCCGTTCATCTCTCACGAAATGAACCGCTGCATCGCCTGCTACCGCTGCGTGCGTTACTACAAAGATTACGCAGACGGACAAGATCTGGGCGTGTATGGCGCGCATGACAACGTCTACTTCGGTCGTCCGGAAGACGGTACGCTGGAAAGCGAATTCTCCGGTAACCTGGTCGAGATTTGTCCAACCGGCGTCTTCACCGATAAAACCCACTCCGAGCGTTACAACCGTAAGTGGGACATGCAGTTTGCACCAAGCATCTGCCAGCAGTGTTCGCTGGGCTGTAACACCAGCCCGGGTGAGCGCTATGGCGAACTGCGTCGTATTGAAAACCGTTATAACGGTACCGTTAACCATTACTTCCTGTGCGACCGCGGTCGTTTCGGCTACGGCTACGTGAACCTGAAAGACCGTCCACGTCAGCCCGTTCAACGCCGTGGTGATGACTTCATCACCCTGAACGCTGAACAGGCGATGCAGGGCGCGGCAGATATTCTGCGCCAGTCGAAGAAAGTGATCGGTATCGGCTCCCCGCGAGCCAGCATCGAAAGTAACTTTGCGCTGCGTGAGCTGGTTGGGGCGGAAAACTTCTACACCGGTATCGCTCAGGGCGAGCAGGAACGTCTGCAGCTGGTACTGAAAGTGCTGCGTGAAGGCGGTATTCATACCCCAGCGCTGCGTGAAATTGAATCTTATGATGCGGTTCTGGTGCTGGGTGAAGATTTGACGCAGACCGGCGCTCGCGCTGCCCTGGCGGTTCGTCAGGCGGTCAAAGGTAAAGCTCGTGAAATGGCGGCGGCTCAGAAAGTGGCTGACTGGCAGATTGCGGCAATCCTCAACATCGGTCAGCGTGCGAAGCATCCTCTGTTTGTGACCAACGTCGACAACACGCGTCTGGACGATATCGCGGCGTGGACCTACTGCGCGCCGGTTGAAGATCAGGCCCGTCTTGGCTTTGCGATTGCTCATGCGCTGGACAGCAATTCTCCGGCCGTTGAAGGTCTCGATCGCGACCTGCAGAACAAGGTTGATGTGATTGTTCAGGCCCTGGCGGGTGCGAAGAAACCCCTGATTGTTTCCGGCACTAACGCCGGTAGCGCGGAGATCATTCAGGCTGCCGCGAACGTGGCTAAAGCGCTGAAAGGCCGTGGTGCAGACGTTGGCGTGACCATGATTGCTCGTGCGGTGAACAGCATCGGTCTGGGAATGATTGGCGGTGGCTCTCTGGAAGCTGCGTTAAGCGAACTGGAATCCGGTGCTGCTGACGCCGTTGTGGTGCTGGAAAACGACCTGCATCGCCATGCTTCTGCCGCACGCGTTGACGCAGCGCTCTCCAAAGCGCCGCTTGTGATGGTTATTGACCATCAGCGCACCGCGATTATGGACAAAGCGCACCTGGTGCTCTCTGCGGCAAGCTTCGCGGAAAGCGACGGTACGGTTATCAACAACGAAGGCCGCGCACAGCGTTTCTTCCAGGTGTATGACCCGGCGTACTACGACAGCAACACCATAATGCTGGAAAGCTGGCGCTGGCTGCACTCTCTGCACAGCACCGTTCAGAGCCGTGAAGTAGACTGGACGCAGCTCGACCATGTTATCGACGCGGTCGTGGAAAAACTGCCTCAGCTGGCTGGCATCAAAGATGCGGCTCCTGACGCAAGCTTCCGTATTCGTGGCCAGAAACTGGCGCGTGAACCGCACCGTTACAGCGGTCGTACCGCGATGCGAGCCAACATCAGCGTTCACGAACCTCGTCAGCCGCAGGATAAAGACACGATGTTTGCCTTCTCAATGGAAGGGAACAACCAGCCGTCTGCACCGCGCTCTCAGGTTCCGTTCGCATGGGCACCTGGCTGGAACTCCCCGCAGGCATGGAACAAATTCCAGGCTGAAGTGGGCGGCTCTCTGCGCCACGGTGACCCGGGCGTGCGTCTGATTGAAGCTTCCGACACCGGTCTGGACTTCTTCACCACCGTGCCGGCGAGCTTCCATGCGCAGGAAGGGAACTGGCGTATTGCGCCGTACTACCATCTGTTCGGCAGTGACGAATTGTCCCAGCGTTCTCCGGTATTCCAGAGCCGCATGCCGCAACCGTACATCAAGCTTAACCCGGCAGATGCCGCGAAGCTTGGCGTTAACGCGGGTGCGAACATCGCCTTTAGCTATGATGGCCAGACAATCAGCTTGCCGCTGATTATCTCTGAAAGTCTGACAGCAGGGCAGGTGGGTCTGCCGATGGGTATGCCTGGCATCGCGCCGGTACTGGCGGGTGCGCGTCTTGATAATCTGCAGGAGGCAAAAGCATGAGTTGGTTAACGCCGGATCTTATCGACATCCTGCTGAGCATTCTGAAAGCGATAGTTATCCTGCTGGTGGTCGTCACCTGCGGCGCGTTCATGAGCTTTGGTGAACGTCGTCTGCTCGGTCTGTTCCAGAACCGTTACGGACCGAACCGCGTGGGCTGGGGTGGTTCACTCCAGCTGGTAGCGGACATGATCAAGATGTTCTTTAAAGAGGACTGGATCCCGCGCTTCTCTGACCGCGTGATCTTTACTCTGGCACCGATGATCGCCTTTACCTCGCTGCTGCTGGCGTTCGCGATTGTTCCTGTCAGCCCGACCTGGGTGGTGGCTGACCTGAACATCGGCATTCTGTTCTTCCTGATGATGGCAGGCCTCGCCGTGTATGCGGTGCTGTTCGCGGGCTGGTCCAGTAACAACAAATACTCCCTGCTGGGTGCGATGCGTGCTTCTGCGCAGACGCTGAGCTACGAAGTATTCCTGGGGCTTTCCCTGATGGGTGTGGTGGCGCAAGCCGGTTCATTCAACATGACCGACATCGTCAACAACCAGGCTGACATCTGGAACGTTATCCCGCAGTTCTTTGGTTTTATTACCTTTGCTATCGCGGGCGTGGCGGTGTGTCACCGTCACCCGTTTGACCAGCCAGAAGCCGAACAGGAACTGGCCGACGGTTACCACATCGAATATTCCGGTATGAAATTCGGTCTGTTCTTCGTGGGCGAGTACATCGGTATTGTCACCATTTCCGCGTTGATGGTAACGCTGTTCTTTGGTGGCTGGCATGGCCCGTTCTTACCGCCGTTCATCTGGTTCGCGCTGAAAACCGCGTTCTTCATGATGATGTTCATTTTGATTCGCGCAGCGTTACCGCGTCCGCGTTATGACCAGGTAATGTCCTTCGGCTGGAAAGTGTGCCTGCCGCTGACGCTCATCAACTTGCTGGTAACGGCGGCTGTCATTCTCTGGCAGCAGCCATAAGGGGCTATAGACCATGACCTTAAAAGAATTATTGGTAGGTTTCGGCACTCAGGTACGCAGTATCTGGATGATCGGCCTGCACGCGTTTGCCAAACGCGAAACCCGGATGTACCCGGAAGAGCCGGTATATCTGCCGCCGCGCTACCGTGGCCGTATCGTGCTGACGCGCGATCCGGACGGTTCAGAGCGCTGCGTTGCCTGTAACCTGTGTGCGGTAGCGTGTCCGGTGGGCTGTATCTCTCTGCAGAAAGCAGAGACGGTAGATGGCCGCTGGTATCCTGAGTTCTTCCGCATCAACTTCTCACGCTGCATTTTCTGCGGTCTGTGTGAAGAAGCGTGCCCAACCACGGCGATTCAGCTGACCCCGGACTTCGAACTGGGTGAGTATAAGCGTCAGGACCTGGTGTACGAGAAAGAGGATCTGCTGATTTCCGGTCCGGGCAAATACCCGGAATATAACTTCTACCGGATGGCGGGTATGGCAATCGACGGCAAAGATAAGGGCGAAGCAGAGAACGAAGCTAAGCCTATCGACGTCAAGAGCCTGTTACCGTAAGGAGAGGGCAATGGAATTCGCTTTTTATATCTGTGGCCTTATCGCCATCCTGGCTACGCTGCGAGTGATTACGCACACCAATCCGGTGCATGCGCTGCTGTACTTAATTATCTCGCTGCTGGCTATTTCCGGGGTGTTCTTTGCGCTGGGCGCGCACTTTGCTGGTGCGCTGGAGATCATCGTCTACGCCGGGGCCATCATGGTGCTGTTCGTCTTCGTGGTGATGATGCTGAACCTGGGCGGCTCTGAAATTGAGCAGGAACGTCAGTGGTTAAAACCGCAGGTCTGGATTGGCCCGGCGATCCTGTCGGCCATCATGCTGGTGGTCATTGTTTACGCCATTCTGGGCGTGAATGATCAGGGCATCGACGGCACGCCAATCGGCGCTAAAGAGGTGGGTATTACGCTGTTTGGCCCATACGTCCTGGCGGTTGAACTGGCCTCTATGCTGCTGCTGGCGGGCCTGGTTGTCGCCTTCCACGTTGGCCGCGAAGAGCGTGCTGGTGAGTTGCTGAGCAACCGCACTGACGACCGCGCGAAAAGAAAAACGGAGGAACGCGCATGATCCCCTTAACACATGGACTGATCCTCGCTGCGATTTTATTCGTTCTGGGCTTAACCGGTCTGGTTATCCGCCGCAATCTGCTGTTTATGCTGATCGGTCTGGAAATCATGATTAACGCCTCCGCGCTGGCCTTCGTGGTCGCCGGAAGCTACTGGGGCCAGACCGATGGTCAGGTGATGTACATTCTCGCCATCAGCCTCGCGGCTGCCGAAGCGAGTATTGGCCTGGCGCTGTTACTGCAGCTCCATCGTCGCCGCCAGAACCTGAACATCGATTCAGTAAGTGAGTTGCGTGGATGAACATGCTTGCCTTAACCATTATTTTTCCGCTGATTGGCTTCGTGCTGCTGGCGTTTTCTCGTGGCCGCTGGTCTGAGAATCTGTCCGCCACCGTCGGCATGGGCTCTGTGGGTCTGGCTGCGCTGGTGACAGCGTATGCGGGTATCGACTTCTTTAATAACGGGCGTCAGGCCTTCAGCGTTCCGCTGTGGACCTGGATGTCGGTCGGTGATTTCAACATCGGTTTCAACCTGGTGCTGGATGGTCTCTCTCTGACCATGCTCTCCGTGGTAACCGGCGTGGGCTTCCTGATCCACATGTTTGCCTCCTGGTATATGCGCGGTGAAGAGGGTTACTCCCGCTTCTTCGCCTACACCAACCTGTTTATCGCGAGCATGGTTGTTCTGGTGCTGGCCGATAACCTGCTGTTGATGTATCTCGGCTGGGAAGGCGTGGGTCTCTGCTCTTATCTGCTGATCGGCTTCTACTATACCGATCCGAAGAATGGCGCAGCGGCCATGAAAGCGTTTGTCGTGACCCGTGTGGGTGACGTCTTCCTCGCCTTCGCGCTGTTCATTCTCTACAACGAACTGGGCACGCTGAATTTCCGCGAAATGGTGGAACTGGCGCCAGCGCACTTCGCTGCCGGCAATGACATGCTGTGGTGGGCAACGCTGATGCTGCTGGGTGGTGCCGTGGGTAAATCCGCGCAGCTGCCGTTGCAGACATGGCTGGCCGACGCGATGGCAGGTCCAACGCCTGTCTCCGCGCTGATCCACGCCGCAACCATGGTTACCGCTGGGGTCTACCTGATTGCGCGTACGCATGGTCTGTTCCTGATGACGCCGGAAATTCTGCATCTGGTGGGTATCGTTGGTGCGGTAACGCTGGTGCTGGCAGGCTTTGCCGCGCTGGTGCAAACCGACATCAAACGCGTTCTCGCGTACTCCACCATGAGCCAGATTGGTTATATGTTCCTGGCACTGGGTGTTCAGGCATGGGACGCAGCCATTTTCCACCTGATGACGCACGCGTTCTTTAAAGCGCTGCTGTTCCTCTCATCCGGTTCCGTGATTCTGGCCTGCCACCACGAGCAGAACATCTTCAAGATGGGCGGACTGCGTAAGTCCATTCCGCTGGTTTATGTCTGCTTCCTGGTGGGCGGCGCGGCGCTGGCGGCACTGCCGCTGATTACCGCGGGCTTCTTCAGTAAGGACGAAATCCTTGCCGGTGCCATGGCGAATGGTCATATCAATCTGATGGTTGCGGGTCTGGTCGGTGCGTTCATGACCTCCCTGTATACCTTCCGTATGATTTTCATCGTATTCCACGGTAAAGAACAAATTCACGCTCACGCAGGGAAGGGGATTACTCATCACCTGCCGCTGATTGTGCTGCTGGTACTCTCCACCTTCGTTGGCGCACTGATTGTGCCACCGCTGCAGGGCGTACTGCCGGACACCACCGAGCTTGAGCACGGTCGCGTTCTGACGCTTGAAATTACCTCGGGTGTGGTCGCTATCGCGGGCATCCTGATCGCAGCATGGCTGTGGCTGGGCAAACGTACGCTGGTGACTGCCGTTGCCAACAGTGCGCCAGGCCGCCTGCTGGGGACCTGGTGGTACAATGCGTGGGGCTTCGACTGGCTGTACGACATGATCTTCGTCAAGCCGTTCCTGGGCATTGCGTGGCTGCTGAAACGCGATCCGCTGAACTCCCTGATGAATATCCCGGCGATCCTTTCCCGCTTTGCAGGTAAAGGCCTGCTGTTCAGCGAGAACGGTTACCTGCGCTGGTATGTGGCGTCCATGAGCATCGGTGCGGTTGTCGTGCTGGCGCTGCTGATGGTGTTGCGTTGATCGTTAAGTGAATTTTATTCGAATTCGTTGAAAATCAGGCCCCTGCTGGGGGCCTTAAAAAGGAATGTAAATCGCCATGTTACTACCCTGGCTAATATTAATTCCCTTCATCGGCGGCTTCCTGTGCTGGCAGACTGAACGCTTTGGCGTGAAGATGCCGCGCTGGATCGCGCTGATCACCATGGGATTGACGCTCGCGCTTGGTCTGCAACTGTGGTTGCAGGGTGGCTACTCTCTGACGCAGTCTGCGGGGATTCCGCAGTGGCAGTCTGAATTTATTCTGCCGTGGATCCCGCGTTTTGGGATAACCATTCACCTGGCTATCGACGGTCTGTCGCTGCTGATGGTGGTGCTGACGGGTCTGCTCGGCGTTCTGGCGGTACTCTGCTCCTGGCGAGAAATTGAAAAATACCAGGGCTTCTTCCACCTGAACCTGATGTGGATCCTGGGCGGCGTTATCGGCGTATTCCTTGCCATCGACATGTTCCTGTTCTTCTTCTTCTGGGAGATGATGCTGGTGCCGATGTACTTCCTGATCGCGCTGTGGGGCCATAAGGCGTCCGACGGTAAAACGCGTATCACGGCGGCAACCAAGTTCTTCATCTATACCCAGGCGAGCGGTCTGGTGATGTTGATTGCGATTCTGGCGCTGGTGTTTGTTCACCACACCGCGACCGGTATCTGGACCTTCAACTATGAAGACCTGCTGAAGACCCCGATGTCTCACGGTGTGGAATACCTGCTGATGCTGGGCTTCTTCATTGCCTTCGCGGTGAAAATGCCGGTGGTTCCCCTGCACGGCTGGCTGCCAGACGCGCACTCACAGGCACCAACGGCGGGTTCCGTTGACCTGGCGGGGATCTTGCTGAAAACCGCGGCCTACGGTCTGCTGCGTTTCGCTCTGCCGCTGTTCCCGAATGCGTCCGCTGAGTTCGCGCCAATTGCGATGTGGCTTGGTGTGATCGGTATCTTCTACGGTGCCTGGATGGCCTTCACGCAGTACGACATTAAACGTCTGATTGCGTACACCTCCGTTTCCCACATGGGCTTTGTACTGATTGCCATCTACACCGGCAGCCAGCTGGCTTACCAGGGTGCGGTTATCCAGATGATTGCGCACGGTCTGTCCGCAGCCGGTCTCTTCATCCTGTGTGGTCAGCTGTACGAACGTCTTCACACCCGTGACATGCGTATGATGGGCGGTCTGTGGAGCAAAATTAAATGGCTGCCAGCGCTCTCTATGTTCTTCGCGGTGGCCACGCTGGGTATGCCAGGCACCGGTAACTTCGTCGGCGAATTTATGATTCTGTTCGGCAGCTTCAAAGTGGTGCCGGTCATTACCGTGATCTCCACCTTTGGTCTGGTGTTCGCTTCCGTTTACTCGCTGGCGATGCTGCATCGCGCTTACTTCGGTAAAGCGAAGAGCGAAATTGCTGCAAAAGAACTGCCGGGGATGTCGCTGCGTGAGCTGTTCATCATCCTGCTGCTGGTCGTACTGCTGGTGCTGTTGGGCTTCTTCCCGCAGCCAATTCTGGATACCTCGCACTCCGCGATGGGGAATATCCAGCAGTGGTTTGTTAATTCTGCTTCTACTACAAGGCCGTAATTCGCCATGACAATAACTCCACAACAACTGATCGCGCTGCTACCGCTGCTGATCGTCGGATTGACGGTGGTGGTTGTGATGCTCTCCATTGCGTGGCGACGCAATCACTTCCTAAATGCCACGCTGTCGGTCATCGGTCTGAACGCCGCATTAGTCTCTCTCTGGTTTGTTGGCCAGGGCGGGGCGATGGACGTCACTCCACTGATGCGCGTTGACGGCTATGCCATGCTGTACTCGGGTCTGGTTCTGCTGGCGAGCCTGGCAACCTGTACGTTTGCGTACCCATGGCTGGAAGGCTACAACGACAACAAAGAAGAGTTTTACCTGCTGGTACTGATTGCCGCGCTGGGCGGTATTCTGCTGGCGAATGCGAACCATCTGGCTGCGCTGTTCCTCGGTATTGAGCTTATCTCTCTGCCGCTGTTCGGTCTGATTGGTTACGCCTTCCGTCAGAAACGTTCTCTGGAAGCGAGCATCAAGTACACCATTCTGTCTGCTGCCGCGTCGTCTTTCCTGCTGTTTGGTATCGCGCTGCTGTACGCACAGTCCGGTAATCTCTCTTTCATGGCGCTCGGCAAGAGCCTCGGCGACGGTATGCTGCACGAACCGCTGCTGCTGGCGGGTCTGGGCATGATGATTGTTGGCCTTGGCTTTAAGCTCTCTCTGGTTCCGTTCCACCTGTGGACGCCAGACGTCTACCAGGGCGCGCCTGCTCCAGTCTCAACCTTCCTGGCGACGGCGAGCAAAATCGCTATCTTCGGGGTGGTGATGCGTCTGTTCCTGTATGCGCCGGTGGGTGACAGCGAAGCGGTTCGCGTGGTGCTGGGTATCATCGCGTTTGCTTCCATCATCTTCGGTAACCTGATGGCGCTGAGCCAGACCAACATTAAACGTCTGCTGGGCTACTCATCTATCTCCCACCTGGGCTACCTGATGGTGGCACTGATTGCGCTGCAGAGCGGTGAGATGTCGATGGAGACCGTCGGTGTTTACCTGGCCGGTTACCTGTTCAGCAGCCTCGGCGCGTTCGGCGTGGTGAGCCTGATGTCCAGCCCGTACCGTGGTCCGGATGCAGATTCCCTGTTTTCCTACCGTGGTCTGTTCTGGCACCGTCCGATTCTGTCCGCTGTTATGACCGTGATGATGCTCTCTCTGGCGGGTATTCCGATGACGCTGGGCTTTATCGGTAAGTTCTACGTGCTGGCAGTGGGTGTGCAGGCACACCTGTGGTGGCTGACGGCGGGCGTGGTGATCGGCTCTGCAATCGGTCTCTACTACTACCTGCGTGTGGCCGTGAGTCTGTATCTGAGTGCACCTCAGCAGCTGAACCGCGATGCGCCGCGTAACTGGCAGTACAGCGCCGGTGGTATCGTGGTACTGATCTCCGCGCTGCTGGTACTGATCTTCGGTATCTATCCACAGCCGCTGATCACCATCGTGCAGCACGCGATGCCGCTGATGTAATCACGTTGCTGTTTGACCGCAGTGAATAAAAAAACCCGCCTCGGCGGGTTTTTTGTTGGCTTGCGGCCTTGCCCTGTCGGGAAGGCGTGAGCCTGCTGAAAGTTAAGCCAGCTGTTTACGGCTAATCAGCGGACCGTCAATCTTCTTCATTGACCGATCCAGAACTTCTTCAATGACTGACGACAGTTCATTGAGTTCAAACTTTGCCACGTAACCGTCGGCTTTCACCTTACGAATATGATCTTCGTTAGCATTGCCGGAGAGGGAAGAGTGGATCACCACCGGAATATCTTTCAACAGCGGGTCGGTTTTGATTTTACGCGTCAGGGTAAAGCCGTCCATCTCCGGCATTTCCAGGTCGGTCAGCACCAGTGCAATCTTATCGGTAATCGGCACACCTTCAGCCTGAGCCTGCGCCGCCAGCACGCTAATTTTCTCCCATGCGTCTTTGCCGGTGATATGCAGCTGCGCCGGGATCTCCATCGCCTGCAGACCTTTTTCCAGCATCGAGCGTGCCACTTTTGAGTCTTCGGCGACAATCGCGACGGCACCGGGCTTGATGTGGAATTTCGTGGTCTTCAGATCCGTGGCATGCAGGTCGTGGTTGGCCGGGGTGATGTCATACAGGATCTGCTCAACGTCGAGCACCATCGCCAGCTCATTGGTATCGGTCTTCTCATCCAGACAGGCGATACTGGTGATATACCGCCCGCTGACGGCAGTTTCCGCCGCGTGCACCTGCTTCCAGTCAAGACGCATGATGTTCTCAACGGATTCCACCGCAAAAGCCTGCACGCTGCGGGCATATTCCGTGATCAGCAGGATGTTCAGCCCGGTGGTTGGCTTACAGCCCGCCACGGCGGCCAGGTCGATTACTGGGATAACCTGATCGCGAATATTCACCATGCCCATCAGCGGTGATTTCATCCCGGCGGGTTTCGTGAACTCTGGCATCGGCACAATTTCACGCAGCTTAAAGACGTTAATGCCAAACAGCTCGGATTTATTTGCGTTCAGAGAGGTGCCAAGACGGAACAGCAACAGTTCAAAACGGTTCGACAGGGTGAGATTCGCCCTGTCATCAATATCTTTCTGGAAATTATCCATTCTACCCTCGAGAGAAATGCTGACCTTTTAATCGTTATCGGCACTCTGAGAGAAAAATGAAGGACTAAACGCTGACCTTAGCGAAATCTTCGGCCAGCTCACATTCCTGGAACCGTCCACGGCACTCTGCCAGCAGGCGTTCACAGCCCCGGGCATCGTAGCGCGAGCTGACATGGGTGACGATCAGTTTCCCGACGCCCGCGTCACGCGCAAGCTGCGCCGCCTGGTGCGTAGAGCTATGGCCCCGGCTGTTGGCTTTCTCTTCCATCGCCGCCTCGAGGGTGGCTTCATGCACCATGAGATCCACACCCTGCGCCAGCAGCAACGCCGCCGGGCACGGGGCCGTGTCGCCAAAAATCGCCAGTTTTTTCCCGGGCTGCGGGGCGGCGAGGTAATCCTGCCCGTTGATGACGCGCCCGTCTTCCAGCGTCACGGTTTCGCCCTGCTTCAGACGCTGGAACAGCGGCCCGGGTTTAATCCCGTCGGCCAGTAACGCCGACGCATTGAGCGCGCCGGGTTTATCCCGCTCCTCAATGCGATAACCATAGCACTCCACAGGATGGCTCAGGGGTTGGGCTGTCACCCGATAAACCCCGTCATCCAGCACCAGACCGGCGGTTATCTCCACTACCTCCAGGGGGTAATCTGTCCATGAGCCGCTCAGGCGCAGCGTGGTGTCGACAAATTCCCGAATACCCGCAGGCCCGTAAATCGTCAGCGGGTTGGCATTGCCCGCCATTGAGCGGCTGCACAGCAGGCCAGGCAGGCCAAACAGATGGTCGCCATGCAGATGGGTAATGAAAATGTTATCCAGTTTGCCGGGATGATACGGGGTATGTAACAGCTGATGCTGCGTCCCTTCACCGCAGTCAAAAAGCCATAATCCACCCCGCGTCGGGTGCTGCAAATCCAGCAGAATCGCGGTCACATTTCGTGATCGGGTTGGCACTCCAGCGGACGTACCGAGAAAAATCAGTTCCATAACGTAATCAGCCCTTTGCCGAACGGGGAGGGGTTTAGTATAACGTGATGAACCCAGGAAGGAGACTGACATGATCCAGTGGCAAGATTTACACCATAGTGAGCTCACGGTAGCGTCACTTTACGCGCTGCTTAAACTGCGTTGCGAAGTGTTTGTTGTTGAACAAACCTGCCCGTATCAGGATATCGATGGCGATGATCTTATTGGCGAGAATCGCCATATTCTTGGCTGGCGGGACAACGCGCTGGTGGCGTATGCGAGGATTCTGAAAAGCGAAGACGATTTTGAGCCTGTCGTGATTGGTCGCGTGATTATCAGCGGCAACGCGCGTGGTGAAAAACTGGGCTATCAGCTGATGGAAAAAACGCTGGAAGCGTGCCAAAAACAGTGGCCGGACAAGGCGTTATATCTGGGCGCGCAGGCGCACCTGCAACCGTTTTACGGGCATTTTGGGTTTACGCCCGTGACGGACGTGTACGATGAGGACGGTATTCCACACATCGGCATGGCGCGGGAAGCGAAACAGGCGTAATGGCGAGTCGTTGGCTATAGTTAGCGGACTGGTGTACTAACATGGAGAAAAATATGTCATTTCAATCCTGGGATACCCGTATCGATGACGACCTGGCCTTGCTGAGCGAAACGCTGGAAGAGGTGTTACGTTCGTCGGGCGACCCTGCCGATCAGAAATATATTGAGCTGAAAGCCCGTGCCGAAAAAGCACTGGATGATGTTAAAAATCGCGTCAGCCATGCTTCGGACAATTACTACTACCGCGCGAAAAAGGCGGTATACCGTGCCGATGATTACGTCCATGAAAAACCATGGCAAGGCATCGGGGTAGGGGCAGCTGTCGGACTGGTGCTGGGGCTGCTTTTAGCCCGCCGTTAACGTTCCTTATACGGTTAACCACTCCCTATACGTGGGTACTGCTATTTATGGTCAGTACCCCGTATAATATGCGGTTTTAACAGGGAGAGGTTCGCGTGAATTCGATTTCCACCGCGCTGGAGCATCTGCGTAGCCAGCTTACGCAAGCGTTACCCACTGCACCCGGTTTACATCACTTCGACGTCTCTTTCCCGTTAAACGACGCCTTCGATCCCCTGGCCTGGCTGGGTGTTCAGCATTGCTATCCTCAGTTTTACTGGCAACAGCGTAACGGTGATGAAGAACTTGCTGCGCTTGGTGCCGTCGCGCATTTCTCCTCTCTGGCATTTGCCTCACAGTTTTTGCAGGCGCATGATGCGGCCCGTGACACGCGTATCTGCGGCCTGAATGCGTTTAATCCCGAGCAGGGCAGTCTGTTTTTACCGCGTCTGCTGTGGCGACGTACCGCCGGACAGGCCACGTTACGCCTGCAGCTGTGGAGCGACAGTTCACTTCACGATGATGCCCGCGCCGCGCTGGATTTTCTCCAGCAGCTCGGTGAGGCGAGACCCATTCGTCCGCTGTCCGTTGAGGTTGTGCAGGAAAAGCATCATCCGGAACAACCCGAATGGCTGCGCCTTATCCGCAAGGCAACCCAGACCATCGCACGCGGTGATTTTGAAAAGGTGGTGCTCGCCCGGGCAACCGACCTGCAGTTTAAGCACTCTGTTAACCCCGTCGCACTAATGGCTGCCAGCCGCGCCCTGAACCTGAACTGCTACCATTTCTGCATGGTGTTCGATGCCAGCAACGCGTTTCTCGGCTCGACACCCGAGCGCCTGTGGCGCAGACGCGGCAAGCTGCTGCGCACGGAAGCGCTGGCAGGCACCGTCGCCAGCCATACCGATGATAAACAGGCCAAACGGCTGGGCGACTGGCTGATGAACGACGACAAAAATCAGCGTGAAAATATGATGGTGGTGGAAGATATTTGCCAGCGGCTCCAGCACCATACCCAGACGCTGGAGGTGCTGCCCGCCCAGGTTGTACGGCTGCGTAAAGTACAGCATCTGCGTCGCTGTATCTGGACCGAGCTCAAACACGCTGACGATGCACAATGCTTGCATGTTCTGCAGCCTACGGCGGCCGTCGCCGGTCTGCCGCGTCAGGCGGCGCGCGACTTTATCCGCCACAACGAGCCGTTCGACCGCGAGTGGTACGCCGGTTCTGCCGGGTATTTATCCCCTGAACAAAGCGAATTCTGCGTGGCGTTGCGTTCTGCCCGTGTTTACGAAGACGCCCTGCGGCTGTACGCCGGGGCGGGAATTGTCAGCGGCTCTGACCCGGAGCAGGAGTGGCAGGAGATAGAAAACAAAGCGGCCGGACTGCGCTCTCTGCTCCTAAGGGATTAATACTGATTCGCGCAATCCCGATTCATATCAAAATTCCAATTTTTTCTATTATTTATACTGTGTCGCATTCTTGATACCGGACAATCTCATGTCAGTAAGTTCTTTTAACCGACGCTGGGCGGCGGTGATCCTTGAAGCCCTGACTCGCCATGGCGTCAGGCACGTGTGTATTGCACCGGGTTCTCGTTCAACCCCGCTGACGCTGGCGGCCGCTGAAAACCGGGCATTTATTCACCACACTCATTTTGATGAACGCGGGCTTGGCCATCTGGCGCTGGGGCTGGCGAAAGTCAGCAACGAGCCTGTGGCGGTGATTGTGACCTCCGGTACCGCGGTGGCAAACCTCTATCCGGCGCTGATCGAAGCCGGATTAACCGGGGAGAAACTGATCCTGCTGACCGCGGATCGTCCCCCCGAGCTTATCGACTGTGGTGCCAACCAGGCCATTCGTCAGCCGGGCATCTTTGCCTCATATCCTTCACAGGCAATTGCGCTACCGCGTCCCACTCAGGATATTCCGGCAAGCTGGCTGGTCTCGACAATCGATCATGCCATCGGGACACTGCGCGGCGGGGCGCTGCATATTAACTGTCCGTTTGCCGAACCGCTGTATGGCGAAATGGATGACACCGGTCTTGAATGGCAGCGCACCCTGGGTGAGTGGTGGCAAAGTGAAAAGCCGTGGCTGCGTGCACAACCGCATCCTGAAAGCGCCAGACAACGTGACTGGTTCTTCTGGCGGCAGAAACGTGGCGTGGTGGTTGCCGGGCGCATGAGCGCCGCACAAGGCAAGCTGGTTGCGGAATGGGCGCAAACCCTTGGCTGGCCGCTGATTGGCGACGTACTTTCCCAGACCGGTCAGCCGCTGCCGTGTGCCGATCTCTGGCTGGGGAATGCGAAGGCGGTCACCGAGCTTGCGCAGGCGCAGATTATTATCCAGCTCGGCTCAAGCCTGACCGGCAAACGGTTACTGCAGTGGCAGGCTACCTGTGATCCAGAAGAGTACTGGCTGGTGGACTCGCTGGAAGGGCGGCTCGACCCGGCGCACCATCGTGGTCGTCGTCTGGTCAGTGAGATTGATGCCTGGCTTGCGCTCCATCCAGCTGAAAAACGCAAGCCCTGGGCCGTTGCGATCCCGGCGCTTTCGGAACAGGCCTGGGCGTTAACCCAGGCGAGCTGCGAAACGTTCAGTGAGGCCGGGCTGGCACACCGTATTCGTCAGTATCTGCCCGAGCAGGGGCAGCTGTTTGTCGGCAACAGTCTGGTGGTTCGCCTGATAGATGCCTTTTCAAAGCTGCCAGCCGGTTACCCGGTCTACAGTAACCGGGGGGCCAGCGGCATTGACGGGTTGATCTCCACGGCGGCGGGCGTACAGCGTGCCAGCGCGAAGTCTACGCTGGCAATCGTTGGCGATCTCTCCGCGCTGTACGACCTCAATGCCCTGGCGCTGCTGCGTCAGGTTTCGGCACCGTTTGTGCTGATTGTGGTTAACAACAACGGTGGACAGATTTTCTCCCTGCTGCCCACCCCGCAGAGCGAACGTGAGCGTTTCTATCTGATGCCGCAGAACGTGCAGTTTGAACACGCCGCGGCAATGTTCAGCCTGAAATACCATCGCCCGGAAAGCTGGGAAGCGCTTGATGCGGCCCTGAGCAGCGCCTGGCGACAGCCCGGTGCGACGCTGATCGAACTGGTGGTGAACGATGCTGACGGCGCGCAGAAACTGCAAAGCCTGCTGGCCCAGGTAAGCCACCTGTGATCCTCGCGGGCGTGCAGCAGGCTGGAAAGCCAGGTTATCCCTGGCTGGTCTTTTTGCACGGTTTTTCCGGGGATTGCCGCGAGTGGCAGACGGTCGGGGCGGCGCTGGGCGATTACCCGCGGCTGTATCTCGACCTGCCGGGGCACGGTGGTTCCGGCAATACTGGCGTGACCGGGTTCGAGGAGATGAGCGATTTGCTGACCCGAACCCTGCTTAGTTACAACATACTGAATTTCTGGCTGGTGGGGTACTCCCTCGGCGGCCGCATTGCGATGTTCCATGCCTGCCAGCAGCCAGAGGGGCTGAAGGGCATTATTGTGGAAGGCGGCCATCCCGGGCTACAGGATGCCGGTGAGCGGAGTGCGCGGCTGGCATCCGATCGCCGCTGGGCGCGGCGCTTTCGCACCGAATCGCTCGACGTGGTTTTCACCGACTGGTACCGACAACCCGTATTTGCTTCCCTGACGGACGTTCAGCGGCAGGCGCTTATTCGCCTGCGTAGCCAGAACAATGGCGCGACTCTGGCGATGATGCTCGAGGCCACCTCGCTGGCCGTGCAGCCTGATTTGCGTCCGGCACTGAGCGCCTGCAACGTCGCTTTTGATTATTTATATGGTGAACGTGATGAGAAGTTCAAAGCCCTTGCGGCTGAACTGTACTCCGTACGCCATGCGATCCCCCATGCTGGACACAACGCCCACCGGGAAAACCCCGCTGCGGTTGCTGCGAGTCTGGCTCAGATACTGCGTCTTCGAATAAAGGACTCTCTATGATCTATCCTGATGAACACATGCTCTATGCGCCGGTTGAATGGCAAGACTGCTCCGAAGGTTACTCCGACATTCGTTACCACAAATCCGCAGACGGCATTGCCAAAATCACCATCAACCGCCCGCAGGTGCGTAACGCGTTCCGTCCGCTGACCGTCAAAGAGATGATTCAGGCGCTGGCAGACGCGCGCTATGACGACAACATCGGTGTTATCGTCCTGACCGGCGAAGGTGAAAAAGCGTTCTGTGCCGGTGGCGATCAGAAAGTGCGCGGCGATTACGGCGGATACCAGGATGACTCTGGCGTTCACCACCTGAACGTGCTCGATTTCCAGCGCCAGATCCGCACCTGTCCAAAGCCGGTGGTGGCGATGGTGGCTGGCTACTCCATCGGCGGCGGCCATGTGCTTCACATGATGTGTGACCTGACCATTGCCGCAGAGAACGCCATCTTTGGCCAGACGGGCCCGAAAGTGGGTTCGTTCGATGGTGGCTGGGGGGCTTCCTACATGGCTCGCATTGTCGGTCAGAAAAAAGCCCGCGAAATCTGGTTCCTGTGCCGTCAGTACACTGCTCAGGAAGCGCTGGATATGGGCCTGGTGAACACCGTGGTGCCAATTGCCGACCTCGAGAAAGAGACCGTGCGCTGGTGTCGTGAAATGCTGCAAAACAGCCCAATGGCGCTGCGCTGCCTGAAAGCGGCCCTGAATGCCGACTGTGACGGTCAGGCAGGTCTGCAGGAGCTGGCAGGTAACGCCACCATGCTGTTCTACATGACCGAAGAAGGGCAGGAAGGTCGCAACGCCTTTAACGAAAAACGCCAGCCTGACTTCAGCAAATATAAACGGAATCCGTAATGCGTCGCGCGCAGGTTTACCGCTGGCAGATACCGATGGACGCGGGCGTGGTGCTGCGTGAACGGCGGTTAAAAACCCGTGATGGCATGCTGGTGCATCTGCAGCAGGGCGAGCAGGAAGGCTGGGGCGAGATTTCGCCGCTGCCGGGTTTTAGCCTTGAATCGCTGGAGGACGCGCAGGCGGTATTGCTGGCGTGGGCCAGTGAGTGGCGTGAGGGCGCGAACCCGGCGTTGCCGGAGGTGCCTTCCGCGGCTTTTGGTATTAGCTGCGCGCTGGCGGAGCTGGACGGTAGCTTGCCTGCAGAGGCTAATTACCGCGCGGCACCGCTCTGTACGGGCGATCCGGATGAACTGTTTGCGCTGCTCGCCGCCATGCCGGGCGAGAAAGTGGCGAAAATCAAAGTCGGTCTCTATGAAGCGGTGCGCGATGGGATGGTCGCTAACCTCTTACTGGAAGCATTGCCCGACCTGCATCTGCGTCTGGATGCTAACCGCGCCTGGACGCCGCTGAAGGCGCAGCAGTTCGCGAAGTACGTAAACCCGGCGTACCGCAGTCGCATCGCGTTTCTGGAAGAGCCGTGTAAAACCCGCGACGATTCCCGGGCGTTTGCCCGTGAAACCGGCATTGCCATCGCGTGGGATGAAAGCCTGCGTGAAGACGGCTTTGCGTTTGTCGCCGAACCGGGTGTCCGCGCGGCGGTCATTAAACCGACGTTGACCGGCAGCCTTGCTAAGGTACGTGAGCAGGTCGCGGCGGCCCATGCCGCCGGGCTGACGGCGGTCATCAGCTCTTCGATTGAGTCCAGCCTGGGGCTAACCCAACTGGCGCGCGTTGCCGCCTGGTTAACGCCAGACACTGTCCCCGGTCTCGATACGCTGAACCTGATGCAAAATCAGCTTATCCGCCCGTGGCCAGACAGCACGCTGCCGCTCCTTGACGTTGAGGGGCTGGAGCCATTGCTATGAGTTTTACCGACTGGCCGTGGCGACACTGGTGCGCGCAGTATGCTGATAAACCGGCCCTGAGGCTGAACGATGAGACGCTCAGCTGGCAACAGCTGTGTGCGCGCATCGACAGACTGGCCGCAGGCTTTCAGCAGCAGGGTGTGCAGGAGGGCGACGGCGTACTGCTGCTGGCGCATAATCACCCGCAAACCCTGATGGCGTGGCTGGCATTGCTTCAGTGCGGGGCACGTATTCTTCCCGTTAACCCGCAGCTGCCGCATCCGCTGCTGGACGTGTTGCTCCCGCAGATGACGCTGCGCTTTGCCCTGGTGCTGGACGGCGTCTACGACGGGCTGGTGGCACTCAGCATGCGCGAGGCACCGGGTGGGTGTCGCGTGGCGTGGCAACCGTCGCGGCTGGCTTCCATGACGCTGACATCCGGTTCAACCGGTTTACCCAAGGCGGCGGTCCATACCTGTGCCGCCCATCTTGCCAGTGCACGCGGCGTGCTTTCGCTGATGCCCTACGGCGATGAAGACGACTGGCTGCTCTCCCTGCCGCTGTTTCATGTCTCCGGGCAGGGGATTTTGTGGCGCTGGTTGCAGGCTGGCGCGCGCTTAACCGTCCGCGAGAAGCAGCCGCTGGCGCAGGCCCTGCAGGGCTGTACGCATGCCTCACTGGTACCGACGCAGCTCTGGCGTCTGCTTAATGCACACCAGCCTGTCGCGCTAAAAGCCGTACTGCTTGGCGGGGCCGCGATCCCTGTTGACCTGACTCAGCAGGCGAGCCAGCGGGGGATCCGCACTTTCTGTGGCTACGGTCTGACGGAGTTTGCCTCAACGGTTTGTGCCAAAGAGGCGGACGGTGAACCGGACGTCGGCGCTGCGTTGCCGGGCAGAGAGGTGCGGGTGGTTGATGGTGAAGTGTGGATCAAAGCGCAAAGTATGGCCGCAGGTTACTGGCGGGACGGTGCATTGATTCCGCTGACCAATGCACAGGGCTGGTTTGCCACCCGCGATCGCGGGGAATGGCATGACGGGCGCCTGACGATCCTTGGCCGAATGGACAACCTCTTTTTCAGCGGGGGCGAAGGGATCCAGCCGGAAAGCCTTGAGCGGGTTATTGCCCGCCATCCGCAGATAAACCAGGCGTTTATCGTCCCACTCGATGACGCCGAGTTCGGTCAGCGTCCGGTGGCGGTGGTGGAGTGTGAACCGGGAACCGATATCACCGGCTTCCCGGCGTGGGTACAGGGTAAACTGGCGCGCTTTGAGCAGCCAGTGCACTGGCTGATGCTGCCGGCAGAGCTCAAAAATGGCGGGATTAAGATCTCCCGCCAGGCATTAAAACAGTGGGTCACCCGTCTGTTGAAAGGATAATCAACCGATATCCGGTGCCGGTTTGCGCTGGCGGCGACGCAGCAGACGCAATACCGGCGGAACCACAATCACCAGGATGGCCATCGCTAACAGCACCTTCGTCACGCTGCTGTCCCACAGAATAGACATATTGCCGTTGCTGATGGACAAGGCGCGGCGCAGGTTCTGCTCCAGCATCTCTCCCAGCACAAAGCCTAAAATCAGCGGTGACATCGGGAAGTGCATCTTACGCAGGATGTAGCCCAGTACGCCAAGCAGCACCATCAGCACCAGATCGAAAGTGGTGCTGTGTACCGCATACACCCCCACCGCAGAGACGGCCGCGATAGCCGGCACCAGGAACCACAGGGGAATTGTCAGCATCCGGGTGAACAGACCAATCAGCGGAATGTTCATGACCAGCAGCATCACGTTGGCGATCAGCAGCGCTGCAATCAACCCCCAGACAATATCCGGCTGCTCGGTAAACATGGCCGGTCCAGGCGTAATGTTATAGAGCGTCAGCGCGCCCATCATCACCGCCGTGGTGCCCGAGCCCGGCACGCCAAGGGTCAGCATCGGGATAAACGAACCGCAGGCCGAGGCGTTATTCGCAGCCTCTGGGGCCGCTACCCCGCGAATGTCGCCCTTGCCGAAGCTGTCACTGTTGCCGCTGAGCTTTTTCTCGGTCATGTAGGTGATGGCGCTGGCGATAGTGGCCCCGGCCCCCGGCAGAATACCGACGAAGAAGCCAATCACCGACGAACGCAGCGTCGCGCCGATACACTGTGCGCCCTCTTTGGCACTGAAAAGCATGCGGCCCGTTTTACGCACCAGCGTCTGTCCGCTGCTGGTATGCTCCAGCATCAATAAAATTTCAGAGACCGAGAACAGGCCAATCACGACCACGATAAACTGCACGCCGTCGGAAAGGTGCACGCTGTCAAAGGTAAAGCGATAAACCCCGGTGTTGGCATCCACGCCGACGGTGGCTAACCCTAAGCCAATCAGCGCGGACAAAAACGATTTCAGCGGATTCTGCGCCATCATGCTGCCGAGACAGGCGATGGCAAAGACCATCAGCGCAAAATACTCTGCCGGACCAAACGCCAGCGACCACTGGGCCAGCGCTGGGGCAAACAGAATGATACCGCCGATGGCAATCAGCGAACCACAAAACGAACTGACCGCGGAGATGGACAGCGCCACGCCACCGCGACCCTGCCGTGCCATCGGGTAGCCATCCAGCGCGGTCATAATGGCCGCCGCATCGCCGGGCACGTTCAGCAGGATGGATGAAATACGCCCGCCATATTCACAGCCGATATACACCGTCGCCAGCAGGATCAGCGCCGATTCCGCAGGCAAATGCAGGGCAAACGCCAGCGGGAGTAAAATGGCGACGCCGTTAATCGGCCCAAGGCCGGGCAGCAGACCCACAATGGTCCCGACAAAGCAGCCGATCAGGGCTATCACCAGGTTTTCCGGGGTCATCGCCACGGCGAACCCCTGCGAGAGATAAATCCAGGTATCCATAGCGTGCTCCGTTAATTAAACCATGCGCCGAGCGGTAAGGTCACATCCAGCAGGCGGTCAAAGGCAAACCACAGCAAGATCCCCATTACCGCGCCGGAAATCCCCGCCGCCGGGAGGGTGGCGTTAAACAGCATGCCGATCACCATCGTCAGGATGGCGGTTGCCACCGGAAAACCGAGCCACTCAAAACCCCAGGCGTACATCAGCAGAACAATGACCATCACCAGCAGACGCTGCAGAATACGGCGCGGTGGCCACTCTACGGTATCCGGATGACGGAGCAGCAGGGCCACCGAGCAGAGCAGCATCAGTCCAACAATGCCCATCGGGAAGGGGCGCGGCCCCACCGGTTCATAGCTGTATTCGCTGTGGATCTGCCAGGCGACGAACATCCCACCGACGCAGAGCAGCAGCCAAATCCCGGCAAAAATACGATCGCTCATACCGCCTCCGGTTATTTGGCAAGGCCAAAGGCTTTCGCCTGTTCGCGATAGTCATTGACCTGTTTTTTGACGTACTCATCCAGCGGCTTGCCGCTCAGGTTGAACTCAAACAGCCCGCGCAGATCGCGCTGCTTTTTAAACGCTTCGGTCTGCTGGAGTTTATTGAAGGTTTCGACCCACCACTGATATTCGGCATCGGTCACTTTTGGCCCGACGAAGAAACCGCGGATAATCGGCCAGACCAGGTCATAGCCCTGTTCTTTTGCGGTAGGAACGTTCGCCAGCTGGCCCGGCAGGCGGTTCTCAGAGAAGACCGCCAGCACGCGGATTTTATCGCCGTTCAGGTAGGGCACCATTTCACTGAGATCGCCGGATACCGCCTGAACGTGATTTCCCATCAGCGCCGTCACCGGTTCGCCGCCCCCTTCAAACGCCACGTAGCGCATCTTGTGAGGATCAACCTTCGCCTGCTGTGCCAGCAGGGCGGCTTTCATCCAGTCCTGGCTGCCGATGGAGGCACCGGCACCAATCACCACGCTGTTCGGATCTTTTTCCATGGCGGTCAGCAGGTCTTTCAGGGATTTCCAGGGTGAATCCGCGCGCACGGCAATCATGCCGTAGTCGGTACCGACGGTTGCCAGCCAGCGCACGTCATCCACGCCGTAGCGGCCAAACTTCCCCTGAGACAAGTTCAACAGCGAGCCACCGGAGAAAGCCACCACCGTGCCGGCTTCCGCAGGGCGTTGCGCGACAATCGCGTTGTACGCAACGGCACCCACGCCGCCGGGCATATAGGTCACGCGCATGGGTTTTGCGATAGCGCCGGTCTCCAGCATGCTGACCTGAATGAGTTTGCAGGTGAGATCGAAACCGCCGCCGGGTTTCGCCGGCGCGATGCACTCGGTGCGGGACGGGGCATCCTGCGCCTGAACGACAGAGGCACTTATCATCAATACGCTTGCAGCAAGAGTCGAAAGTAGTTGTTTTTTCATCGTTTATCCTCACGCCGGAGTTCCGGGAGTACGGGTACGGGTCTTTTTTCTGATTATGTGAACCACCTTGTAGCGGTTCCGTTGCGTGATTGTTAAAACAATAACCTTTCATTTCCCTTTCAATGCGACACCAACTTTACAGGATGTGATATGCGTCTCTTACTCGCGGAAGATAATCGTGAGCTGGCTCACTGGCTGGAGAAAGCGCTGGTGCAGGAGGGCTTTGCCGTGGACTGCGTTTCTGACGGGCGCGCCGCCGACTATCTGCTGCAGGGAGAAAGCTATGCGGTTGCCATTCTGGACATCGGAATGCCCGGCTTTGACGGTCTGGAGGTCGTGCATCGTCTGCGTAAACGCGGTCAGACGCTGCCCGTCCTGTTTCTCACCGCGCGCAGCAACGTGGCGGACCGGGTGAAAGGGCTCAACGCCGGGGCGGATGATTATCTGCCGAAACCGTTTGAGCTGGAGGAGCTTGACGCGCGGCTGCGCGCCCTGTTGCGCAGAAGCGAAGGGCGAACGCAGGAGCGTCAGCGCCTTGGGGAGCTAGAATATGACGACGAAGGCTTTTTCCTGCTGCGCGACGAGCCTCTGTCGCTCACGCCGCGTGAACTGTCGCTGCTGAAGGTGTTGATGCATCGCCGGACCCGGCCCGTTTCCCGACAGCAGCTGTTCGATCAGGTGTTTAGCCTGAATGACGACGTTAGCCCGGAGAGTATCGATCTCTATATTCATCGTCTGCGCAAAAAGCTCAGCGGTAGCGGCGTGAGGGTTACCACCCTTCGCGGACTGGGTTATGTGCTGGAGTGCGGCGATGAGGTGGGTTAAGCCGCAGTCGCTTTACCTGCAACTGCTGCTGTTTCTTGGGCTTCCGTTGTTGTTGCTGTGGGGGTTGTCGGCATTTAACAGCTATGTCAGCGCATTGCAGGCGGCCACGCAGGCTTACGACCGCACGCTGTTATCCTCTGCCCGAACAATATCGGAGCGGCTGGAGGTTCACGACGGCAGGCTGGGCGTGAATGTTCCCTGGGTGGTGCTCGACAGCTTTGAACTCAATATGAACGACCGGCTCTATTATAAAGTGGTTGATCCCGACGGGCGGGTAATCTCGGGTTATGACGATCTGCCCCGGATGCCCCCGGCAACATCCCGCACCACGCTCTATCCGGCGCTGGCCTGGTTTTATCACACCGAATATCGCGGGCAGGCGATCCGTGTCGCGCGTCTGCTGCAGCCCGTCAATGAAGGGAATATCGTCGGCATGGCGGAGATTTATGTCGCGGAGACGCTCCAGTCCCGCCGCTATCTCGCCAGTCAGTTGCTCTTTTCATCATGGGTCTCTCAGGGATTGCTGGTGCTGCTGACCCTGGTGTTAACCGCGTGGTTGTTGCGTCGCGTACTGCGCCCAATGCGTCAGCTCTCTTCGCTGATGGTGCGCCGTGATCCAGGCCTGCTCGCGCCGCTGCCGGAGTTGTTGCCCTGGTCTGAGACCCGGCTGCTGATTGTGGCGTTCAACCGCTATATCGACAGGCTGCGCGGCGTGCTGTCGCGTCAGGAACGCTTCAACGCGGATGCCTCGCATCAGCTCAAAACCCCGCTGGCGGTGCTGAAAACCCAGGTCTCCGTTGCCCTGACGCGTCAGGATCCCGCCCTCTGGCAGGAGAGCCTGCGGGCAATGAATGCGACCCTGGATGACACCATTGTACTGACCGAACGGCTGCTGCAGCTTTCCGCGGTGAAGCGTAAGGAGCAGGGGGAGGGCCAGTTTGCACCGGTGGATTTGGTTCAGGTGGTGCAAAACTGCTGCTTCTCCCGGCTGGCGCAGGCGCGCAGTAAAGCGATTGACCTGGGCTATGACGGTCTGCAGCAGCCGCTCATGATCGAAGGCGATGACGTGCTGCTGGGGGAGTTGTGCGCCAACCTGCTGGAGAATGCGATCAAATATACCCCTGCAGAAGGGACAGTGACCGTGTTCCTGCGAACAGATCAGGGCGCCGTTGAGCTGAGCGTGGAGGACAGTGGTCCGGGCATCGAAGAGGACCAGATTCAGCAGGCGATGCTGCCTTTCCACCGGCTGGATAACGTCGGAGATGCCGCCGGGTCAGGGATCGGGCTGGCGCTGGCCGCTGATATTGCCCGTCTGCACCGAAGCCCTTTGCAGCTGACGCGCAGCGAAACGCTGGGTGGCCTGAGCGTTAAAATGCGTTTTCTGCTGCTCACGTAAAAAAACACCGGGTATCAAATCGTTACAAACTACTCGCCTGCCGCACGCAGAGTGCTTGATCCCCGGGCGACTCAGGTTAAAATCTCGCGGTTTTGGGACTTCTCTATAAAATTGTGCGGGATCACGACAATGAAAAAAGTGGCATTAGTGGGCTTAGGCCTGATGGTTGTTTCTTCGGCGGCGAACGCCATCAGCTTCAACGGCTCGGCGGGTCAGGATTATACTCACCTCGGCTTTGGCCTTGGGACCGAGACCTCCGGTCTGGCGATGACCGGCGGCTGGACACATAACGATGACGATGGCGATGCGGCAAGCCTCGGCCTGGGTCTGAACATTCCGCTTGGCCCGTTCCTGGCTACCGTGGGCGGTAAGGGGATTTACACTAACCCGAACGACGGTGATGAAGGTTACGCGGCGGCGGTAGGCGGCGGCCTGCAGTGGAAAATTGGCGATAGCTTCGGCCTGTTCGGCGAGTATTACTATTCACCGGATTCGCTCTCCAGCGGTATCGACAGCTATGAAGAAGCCAACGCGGGCGCGCGCTGGACCATCATGCGTCCGATTACGATTGAAGCAGGCTATCGCTATCTGAACCTGGCGGGTAAAGACGGCAACCGCGACAACGCACTGGCTGACGGCCCGTACGTGGGGGTCAGCGCAGGGTTCTAATCACGCCGGCGCGGCATTCTGTCGCGCCAGTTTCTCTCTTCTCCCGACATCCATTTGCGCTATAGTGTTTTGACCATATAAGCGGGAGAACACAATGATTAACGTGGAGATGTTATCCACCGGCGACGAAGTGCTGCATGGACAAATTATTGATACCAATGCTGCCTGGCTTGCCGATCTTTTCTTTGAGCAAGGATTACCGTTAACGCGCCGCAATACGGTGGGCGACAATCTTGAGTCACTGGTGAATGTGCTGCGCGAGCGTAGCGAACACGCCGACGTGTTGATTGTGAACGGCGGGCTCGGTCCCACCAGCGACGATCTCAGCGCCCTGGCCGCCGCGACCGCAAAAGGTGAAGGGCTGGTGCTGCATGAAGAGTGGCTGGCGCAGATGGAGCGTTTCTTCTCAGAACGTGGCCGTGTTATGGCACCCAGCAACCGCAAGCAGGCGGAAATTCCCGCCAGCGCCGAACTGGTCGATAACCCCGTGGGTACCGCGTGTGGGTTTGCCATTACGCTCAACCGCTGCCTGATGTTCTTCACGCCGGGCGTACCGTCAGAATTTAAAGTGATGGTCGAGCAGCAGATCCTGCCGCGCCTTCGCGAACGTTTTACCCTGCCTGAGCCTCCGCTCTGCCTGCGTCTGACCACGTTTGGCCGTTCCGAAAGCGATCTGGCCCAGAGTCTTGATCATCTCTCCCTGCCACCCGGTGTCTCAATGGGCTACCGCTCCTCCATGCCCATCATTGAACTCAAGCTGACAGGACCGGCCTCAGAGAAGGCGGCGATGCTGGCGCTCTGGCCGGAGGTGCAGCGCGTGGCAGGTGAAAGCCTGATCTTTGAAGGCACCGAGGGGCTGCCGGCGCAGATTGCGTCGCATCTGCAGTCTCGCCAGCTGAGCGTGACCTTAAGCGAACAGTTCACCGGCGGCCTGCTGGCGCTACAGCTGTCGCGCGCCAGTGCGCCGCTGTTGGCCAGTGAAGTGGTGCCGTTCCAGCAGGAAACGCTGGCGCAGACCGCGCGCTGGGCTTCGGAAAGAAGAGTGAAACATTTTGCTGGCCTGGCGCTGTTTGTGGGGGGGCTGGATGAGGAACATCTCAACTTTGCGCTGGCGACGCCGGAAGGCACGTATGCTTTGCGGGTTAAAATGAGCATTACCCGCCACAGTCTGGCGGTACGTCAGGAGGTCTGCGCCATGATGGCGCTGAACATGCTGCGCCGCTGGCTGATGGGTAAAGAGGTGGCCAGCGAGCACGGCTGGATTAATGTTGTCGAATCGCTGTTTGTTGAGTGATGTCTTTGCCGGGGCGTTTTGCCCCGGCACGGTTTAGCCCAGCGCCTTCGCCAGCAGAGTGATCGGATGCTCGCAGCGCTTGCTGGTAGACATCTCTATCTGCCACTTGCAGGTTTCGCAGTCGGTGATCACGATATCTGCGCCGCTCTCTTCAATCTGGCGAAACAGCGGGGCGCCGATCGCCTGTGACGTTTCGTAGTTTTCTCGCTTAAAGCCGTAAGTGCCCGCGATGCCGCAGCAGCGCGAGTCCAGCACCGTCAGCTCCAGCCCCGGAATGAGCCGCAACAGCTCAAGCGTATAGAGCGACCAGCCCATTTTCTCCATATGACACGGTGTGTGATACACCACTTTCAGCGGTAGTTCCCGCAGCGGCAGCGTCTGCCCGCTGTCCAGTTTGCGCCACAGGAAACGCGTCGCCAGCTCAATGTGCTCGCGCAGACCGGTGTTATCCACGTCCAGCAGGTGCGGATACTCATCACGCAGGGTGAAGGTACAGGTGGACGAGGTGGCCAGTACCGGAATTCCTTTATCAACGATGGCCTCGCGCAGGGATGTGACGTTGCTTTTGGCCTGTCTGCGCGCCTTATCGGTAAAACCGTTGGCAATCAACGGCACACCGCAGCACTTCTCTTTCTTCAGGAGCTGCACGCCGGTCCCCATCGCGTTGAGTACCTTCAGCAGATCTTTTCCCAGTTGCGGGTGGTTGTAGTTGACATAGCAGCCGTGGAAGAACGCGACCTGATCGGTGTACTGCGCCTGTTCCGCTGCCACGGATGTATACCAGCGCCGGAAGGTACCGTGAGAGTATTTTGGCAGGCTGCGGTGGTGGTCTATCTTCAGCGTCGCATCCAGCAGTTTTCGCACCGGCTTGAGAGACGTTGCAGCATTCACCAGCGGGGCAAAAGGCGTGGAGACACTGCCCATCAGGTCGGTGTGACTCAGGATCGCATCGCGCAGGGACGGCTTTTGCGTGCTGTAACGCGCGCGGGCTCGCTGGATGATATCGCCGATCTTCACGTCCGACGGACAGGCCACTTCGCAACGTTTACAGTTGATGCAGTATTTCAGCGCCTCATCATACAGCGCACCGTCTTTAAGACGCAGGCGCTCGCCGTCAGGCCCGGCCTGTTTCGGGCCCGGGTAGCGCGGATTCACACCGCTGACCGGGCAGACGGTGGTACAAACTGTGCATTTGAGGCAGCTTTCAAACCGGGTATCGTTCATTGCTCAGCCTCCATGCGCTGGCCAATTTGCTCTGCCACATACAGCGCCGTGATGGCGCAGACCCCGCCGCCGCAACCCTGAGCGATAGGATCGTATCCCCCCAGAAGAGAACCAATGGCATAGAGATTACTGACCGGCTGACCAGAACGTTGCGGGTGCAGTTGCTTATCGACAATCACGCCGAACTGCTGCCAGGGTTGCGGGGTGAAGAAATCACTCTGATACCAGTCCGCGCGGGAGGGCGTTTGCCGGACATCCAGTCCCATAATGGCCTCCTGGATGCCGTCCCGACGGCTCAGCAGCCCGTTGCTGAAGAAACTGCCGCTTGCCAGCACCGTATAACGCGCGCGAAGCGGAATATCAGCGTGATTACGCGTCCAGACTTCGCTCACCGAGCCATCCGTCAGGGTGATTTTTTTCACCTCGTCACCCGCCATCCACACGCCACCCTGAGCGATAAACCGCCGCTGAAGCTGGGTATGCAGGCGAATGCCGGGGACAGAAGGGGGAAGCGTCGGCAGCAGGCCAAGCGAGCAGGGCAGGCGATCCGAGAGCCAGCGCCAGAGCCGGTTGTCGCTTAAGCCAAAGCAGGCGGGCATAAACAGCGTGTCGCAACCTTCGGCAAGCGGCCGGAGCGCGGCATACAGCAGTGGCCATTTATCGTCGTTATCGAGAAAACGGGCAATATTCACCGCGCGAAACTCACTCGGGTTGTCGCGCAGGACGTCAAGCTCAGGAAGCTCTATCTCAGCCGTTTGTGCGTTCACGCCCTGGCGACAGAGCGATGCCGCAGCGAGGTGGGGCTGGAAATCAAGAAAACCGCTAATACCCACGACCAGGATCCGCCCTGCGTTAAAGGGGGCAACAGGCACCTCTTCCGGGCTGAGCCAGGCAGAGCGCAGGGTGCCGAGCGGGGTAACCCGATGATGATTTTTCCGGGCGTTACCCTGCAGCCGTGCGCCGCACTCGGCCAGAAGGGTTTCGGCTTCATGGGCGAGGCGGTCGACGGTGTCTCTGCCCGTCAGGTTATAGGGATGCTCTGGCGGCAGGGCATCGCGATACGCCTCATCCAGCAGATCCAGCGAACCCGACGAGAAGTGCAGTGCGCTCTGGCCCCGGGTGATGATGGCGCAGCGCAGCCCCTGCTTCGTTAGCCTGATACCACAGAGCAGACCCGCCAGCCCACCACCGACAATCACGGTATCAAATTTCATCCTGTTGCTCCTTCTCAAGACCGCACAGCCCCTGGTAGACCCAGCGGGTAAACTCGCTTTCACGCAGGGCATCACCCCAGGCGACAGGCTGAATGCCTTTCCAGCGTTCGTTCAGGAAATCACTGAGTTGTGCCAGCGACTGGGTGGCAGTGGTGGTATGAAAACGTTGTAACAACCCGGCGGCACGGCAGGCGCACAGCTCACCCTGGCAGGTGCCCATGCCCACGCGGGTGCGCCGACGTAAATCAAGCAGGCTGTTGACGGTCAGATTCTCCACGGCGTATTGCACTTCACCCGCCGTGACGGCTTCGCATTCACACACCAGGCTACGGCTCAGCCGTCCTTCCCCCAGCCAGACCGGCGTGCGGTCTCCGTGGCGGTAGATGGCGGAACCGCGCAGGGGGGCGGAAAGGGAGATGATTTTTTGCAGCGTTTTCTCGGTGGACTGACGTGAGCCGGGCAGAGGTTGCTCTGCGGTCACACACCGTTCGCTATTACCCAGCTTGCGACAGACGGCATCGGTTGCCCACTCGGCCATCAGGCGGTAGGTCATCAGCTTGCCGCCGGTGATGGTGATAAACCCGTCCATACCATCGCGCGCGGCGTGGTCGAGCAGCACGATGCCACGGCTGACGTTGCGCCCGCTCGGGTCGTTATCGCTCGCCACCAGAGGGCGCACGCCGGCATAGGCGCGAAGAATTCGGGTCTGCGCCATCACAGGGGCCAGCTTTTCCCCTTCGCGCAGCAGGATATCCACCTCGTCGGCGGTCACGCGGTTGTAATCAATCTCGCTAAAGTCCACGTGGGTTGAGGTGGTGCCGATAAGCGAAATGGTATCGCCCGGCACCAGGATGTCGGCATCAGAAGGTTTGCGGCAGCGGTTGATCACGTGGTTGTTAATGCGGTGGTCGAGGATCAGCAGCGAGCCTTTTGCCGGGAACATGCGCACAGACAGCTCGGCGTACTCCGCGATGCGTTGCCCCCAGATCCCCGCCGCGTTGACCACCACGGCGGCGTACAGTTCACCATGCTCCTTATACTGCGTATCAAAAACACGTACGCCGCAGACGCGGTTCCCTTCACGGATAAGCCCGGTCACTTCCTGCCCGGTCAGAACCTGTGCGCCGTGTTCACGGGCGTCCAGCATGTTCGCGGCGGTCAGGCGGAAAGGGTCAACCGTACCGTCCGGGACCTTCACCGCACCGATAAGGGCCGGGTTGACAGACGGTTCCAGACGACGCGCGAGTTCGGGGTCGATGACGTCAGCCTCAATCCCTGCAGCGCGGCAGGCGGTCACAAAGGTTGGCTGAAATGAGAGATCGTCTTCGGGGAGCGTAATGAACAGACCGTTGGTCGGTTCAATGCAGTGGCGGGCAATGCGTCTGAGGATCTGGTTTTCAGCAATGCATTCCCGCGCGGATTCGGGGTCGGTCACCGCGTAACGGGCACCACTGTGTAGCAGGCCATGATTGCGCCCGGTTGCGCCCGTCGCAATGTCATGGCGCTCCAGAAGCGTGACGCTCAGCCCACGCAGGGCGCAGTCGCGTGCGATGCCGGCGCCGGTCGCGCCACCGCCAATGATAATCACATCGCTGTAGCGAGGATCGTGAATTGTCATTGTTATCCCTCTGTGTTCGTTTTTTACCATTTAGCCACATCAAAACTGTGGTTTGTTTGATTTCGAACATAAACGAACGAAATTCGAAAGTGAAACGTGATTCCATGCGCTTTTCTGCGCACATTGTCATATTTCTGTAACAATTTGTGCGTTGATTCACAGTAACAATCACCGTGATTTCTTAACATCGCCGCCTCTCTGGAGTGTGGGGCAGTTAAACCCCTGTAAATTCAATACCTGGCCACGGAGGCTGTCATGCTCAGTATCTTCAAACCTGCGCCGCATCGGGCGCGTCTGCCAGAGGCAGAAATTGATCCGCTATACCGTCGTCTGCGTTGGCAAATCTTCCTGGGGATCTTCTTCGGGTACGCGGCGTACTACCTGGTACGTAAAAACTTTGCGCTCGCCATGCCGTATCTGGTGGAGCAGGGCTTTTCTCGTGGCGATCTGGGGTTCGCGCTGTCGGGGATCTCTATCGCCTACGGTTTTTCCAAATTCATCATGGGTTCAGTGTCCGATCGCTCGAATCCACGCGTGTTCCTGCCTGCGGGTCTGATCCTGGCGGCAGCGGTGATGCTGTTCATGGGCTTTGTGCCATGGGCAACCTCCAGCATCGCCGTGATGTTCGTGCTGCTGTTCCTCTGTGGCTGGTTCCAGGGAATGGGGTGGCCGCCGTGCGGGCGCACCATGGTGCACTGGTGGTCGCAGAAAGAGCGTGGCGGCATCGTGTCGGTGTGGAACTGCGCGCATAACGTCGGTGGCGGTATTCCACCTCTGCTGTTCCTGCTGGGGATGGCGTGGTTTAACGACTGGAAAGCCGCGCTTTATATGCCTGCCTTTGGTGCCATTCTGGTGGCGGTTATCGCTTTCGCCCTGATGCGTGACACGCCGCAGTCCTGTGGCCTGCCGCCGATTGAAGAGTACAAAAACGACTATCCGGATGATTACAGCGAGCAGCATGAAGAAGAGCTGACGGCCAAACAGATCTTCATGAAGTACGTCCTGCCCAACAAACTGCTGTGGTATATCGCGGTGGCCAACGTCTTCGTGTACCTGCTGCGTTACGGCATCCTCGACTGGTCACCTACCTATCTGAAAGAGGTGAAGCATTTCGCGCTGGATAAATCCTCCTGGGCTTACTTCCTCTATGAGTACGCCGGGATCCCGGGGACGCTGATTTGCGGCTGGATGTCGGACAAAGTGTTCCGGGGTAACCGTGGTGCGACAGGCGTCTTCTTTATGACGCTGGTGACCATTGCCACCGTGGTTTACTGGCTCAACCCGCCGGGTAACCCGTCAATCGATATGGCCTGTATGATCGTCATTGGCTTCCTGATTTACGGCCCGGTTATGCTGATTGGTCTGCATGCCCTGGAGCTGGCGCCGAAGAAAGCGGCAGGTACGGCGGCCGGCTTTACCGGTCTGTTCGGTTACCTGGGCGGTTCGGTCGCGGCGAGCGCCATTGTGGGCTACACCGTTGACTTCTTCGGCTGGGACGGCGGCTTTATGGTGATGATTGGCGGTAGCGTGCTGGCGGTGCTGCTGTTGATTGTGGTGATGATTGGTGAAAAACGTCATCACGCCGAAATGCAGGCGCGTCGTCAATAAGGAGAAGGCTGATGAAATTAACTTACGTAGCAACGGGCCTGCTGCTGGCGGGCCTGATGACAGGCTCAGCGCTGGCTAACGAGAAAATGGTTATCGCCCATCGCGGCGCAAGCGGCTATCTGCCAGAGCACACGCTCCCGGCAAAAGCGATGGCCTATGCGCAGGGGGCAGATTATCTCGAGCAGGATCTGGTGATGACCCGTGACGATCAGCTGGTCGTCCTTCATGACCACTATCTTGACCGCGTGACGGACGTGGCTGAGCGTTTCCCGGACCGCGCCCGCAAAGATGGTCGCTACTACGCCATTGACTTTACGCTGGATGAGATTCGTTCGCTGAAGTTTACCGAGGGTTTCGAGGTTGAAAACGGCAAGAAGGTGCAGGTCTATCCGGGACGTTTCCCGATGGGTAAATCTGATTTTCGCATTCATACCTTCGAAGAAGAGATTGAGTTTGTTCAGGGACTGAACCACTCAACCGGGAAAAACATCGGCATCTACCCGGAGATAAAAGCGCCGTGGTTCCACCATCAGGAAGGGAAGGACATTGCCGCGAAGACGCTGGACGTGCTGAAAAAGTACGGCTACACCAGCAAGCGCGACAAAGTCTATCTGCAGTGTTTTGACGCCGCTGAGCTGAAGCGCATCAAAACCGAGCTGGCGCCAAAGAGAGGGATGGATCTCAATCTGGTACAGCTGATTGCCTACACCGACTGGAATGAAACTCAGGAGAAACAGCCCGACGGCACGTGGGTGAATTACAACTACGACTGGATGTTTAAGCCGGGCGCAATGAAACAGATCGCGCAGTACGCCGACGGTATCGGACCGGATTACCATATGCTGGTGGCGGAAGGCTCAACGCCGGGCCACATTAAGCTGACGGCAATGGTGAAAGAGGCGCACGCCAGTCATATGCAGGTTCATCCGTATACGGTGCGTGCGGACCAGCTTCCGGCTTATGCGACGGACGTAAACCAGCTGTACGACGTGCTGTATAACCAGGCCGGGGTGGACGGGCTGTTCACCGATTTCCCCGATAAAGCCGTGCAGTTTTTGAAGTAAAAGAAAAAGGGCCGTAAGGCCCTTTTTTATGTCGCCCGGAGGGGCGGTTTACATCTCAATCTCTATATCGCCTTTTGCCCGGCAGCAGCAGGGCAAAATTTCACCTTCGTTGATGAAGGCCAGCGGTTCGGTCAGCCAGTCCACTTGTCCGGCGACTAAACGGCAGCGACATGAGCCGCAATAGCCTGAGCGGCATTGATACTCCACTTCAACCTGATGCGCCTCAAGCGCAATCAACAGGGAAGGGTGTTCTTCCCGGCACAGCACTTCGGTACCGGAAAGGCTAAGCGTTACGCGGCTCATCAGAGCTGGAAGTCGCTCAGGTCGTCGGTATTAACTTCAGAGTCAATCTGCCCGACCAGATAAGAACTGACTTCCACTTCCTGTGGCGCAACCTGCACGTTATCGGATACCAGCCAGGTGTTGATCCACGGAATTGGGTTAGAGCGGGTTTTGAACGGCAGCTCAAGCCCGACCGCCTGCATACGGATGTTGGTGATGTACTCAACATACTGGCACAGGATATCTTTGTTCAGGCCAATCATGGAGCCGTCGCGGAACAGGTAGTCTGCCCACTCTTTCTCCTGCTGAGCGGCCAGCACGAACAGGTCATAGCACTCCTGTTTGCACTCTTCGGCAATTTCAGCCATCTCCGGATCGTCTGTACCGCTGCGCAGCAGGTTCAGCATATGCTGGGTGCCGGTCAGGTGCAGGGCCTCGTCACGGGCGATCAGACGGATGATTTTGGCATTACCTTCCATCAGCTTGCGTTCCGCAAAAGCGAAGGAGCAGGCGAAGCTCACATAGAAGCGGATGGCTTCCAGTGCGTTAACGCTCATCAGGCACAGGTAAAGCTGTTTCTTCAGCGCGCGCAGGCTCACGGTGACGGTTTTGCCGTTCACGGTGTGGGTGCCTTCGCCCAGCAGATGCCAGTAGCTGGTCATCTCGATCAGTTCGTCGTAGTAGTGCGCAATACCTTCAGCACGTTTCTGGATCTGCTCGTTAGTGACGATATCGTCAAACACCACCGCCGGATCGTTAACGATGTTGCGGATAATATGGGTGTAAGAGCGGGAGTGGATGGTCTCAGAAAACGCCCAGGTTTCCACCCAGGTTTCCAGCTCCGGAATGGAGATCAGCGGCAGCAGCGCCACGTTCGGGCTACGGCCCTGAATGGAGTCCAGCAGCGTCTGGTACTTCAGGTTGCTGATGAAGATATGCTTTTCGTGCTCCGGCAACGCCTGGAAATCGATACGATCGCGAGAGACGTCAACTTCTTCCGGGCGCCAGAAGAAGGAGAGTTGCTTTTCAATCAGCTTTTCGAAGATGTCATATTTTTGCTGATCGTAGCGTGCCACGTTGACCGGTTGCCCGAAGAACATCGGCTCTTTGAGCTGGTCGTTTTTCGTCTGTGAAAAGGTGGTGTATGCCATGAATTGGAGTCCTGTCTTACGAAATAAAGGCGGGGATATCCCCGCCCTTCATTAGATCTTACATGCGCCGCTTTCGCAGCCATCGTCCTGAATTGACGGTGCCATGTCATCCTGAGCGTCTTCCGCACCATCACGGGTGTTGTGATAGTACAGGGTTTTCACACCAAATTTGTAGGCGGTGAGCAGGTCTTTCAACAGTTGCTGCATCGGTACCTTGCCAGACGGGAAGCGCGTCGGGTCGTAGTTGGTGTTAGCAGAAATCGACTGGTCGATAAACTTCTGCATGATCCCCACCAGCTGCAGGTAACCGTCGTTGTTTGGCATTTCCCACAGCAGCTCGTAGTTGTCTTTCAGCAGCTCGTAGTCAGGCACAACCTGACGCAGGATACCGTCTTTCGACGCTTTAATGCTGACGTGGCCGCGCGGTGGTTCAATACCGTTGGTGGCGTTAGAGATCTGTGAAGAGGTCTCAGACGGCATCAGGGCAGACAGCGTGGAGTTACGCAGGCCGTGAGTCTTGATGGATTCACGCAGCGCTTCCCAGTCCAGATGCAGCGGTTCGTTAGAGATCGCATCCAGGTCTTTCTTGTAGGTATCGATCGGCAGAATGCCTTTCGCATAGGTGGTTTCGTTGAACCACGGGCACGCGCCTTGCTCTTTCGCCAGCTCGTTGGAGGCTTTCAGCAGGTAGTACTGAATCGCTTCGAACGTTTCGTGGGTCAGGTTGTTCGCGCTGCCGTCGGAGTAACGCTTACCGTGTTTCGCCAGCCAGTAGGCAAAGTTGATAACGCCGATACCGAGGGTACGACGGCCCATTGCTCCACGTTTTGCCGCCGGGATTGGGTAGTCCTGGTAATCCAGCAGGGCATCCAGCGCACGCACGGCCAGCACCGCCAGCTCTTCCAGCTCTTCCAGGCTCTTGATAGCGCCCAGGTTGAAAGCAGAGAGGGTGCAGAGCGCGATTTCGCCGTTTTCGTCGTTAACATCTTCCAGCGGTTTGGTCGGCAGGGCGATTTCCAGGCACAGGTTAGACTGGCGCACTGGCGCAACCACCGGGTCAAACGGGCTATGGGTGTTGCAGTGGTCAACGTTCTGAATGTAGATACGGCCGGTAGAGGCACGTTCCTGCATCATCAGGGAGAACAGGTCAACCGCCTTAACGCGCTGCTTACGGATGCTGTCGTCTTTTTCGTATTTGGTGTACAGACGCTCGAACTCATCCTGATCGGCAAAGAACGCGTCATACAGGCCCGGAACGTCGGACGGGCTGAACAGGGTGATGTCTTCACCTTTCAGCAGACGGGTGTACATCAGCTTGTTGATCTGTACGCCGTAGTCCATGTGACGAACGCGGTTGCCTTCAACGCCACGGTTGTTTTTCAGTACCAGCAGGCTTTCCACTTCCAGGTGCCACATTGGGTAGAACAGGGTGGCTGCACCACCGCGTACGCCGCCCTGAGAGCAGGATTTTACCGCGGTCTGGAAGTGTTTGTAGAACGGGATACAGCCGGTGTGGAACGCTTCACCGCCGCGAATCGGGCTACCCAGTGCACGGATGCGACCGGCGTTGATGCCGATACCGGCACGCTGGGAGACATATTTCACGATGGCGCTGGAGGTCGCGTTGATGGAATCCAGGCTGTCACCACACTCGATCAGAACGCATGAGCTGAACTGACGGGTTGGGGTACGCACGCCAGACATGATTGGCGTAGGCAGAGAAATCTTGAACGTGGAAACCGCATCGTAGAAACGCTTCACGTATTCCAGACGGGTGTCACGCGGGTAGTTAGAGAACAGGCAGGCGGCCACCAGAATATAGAGGAACTGGGCACTTTCGTAGATCTCACCGGTCACACGGTTCTGAACCAGGTATTTGCCTTCGAGCTGCTTCACCGCCGCGTAAGAGAAGTTCATGTCGCGCCAGTGATCGATAAACCCGTTCATCTGCTCGAACTCTTCTTCCGTATAGTCTTCCAGCAGATGCGTGTCGTATTTGCCCAGCTCAACCATTTTCACCACGTGATCGTAAAGCTTTGGCGGCTCAAACTGGCCGTACGCTTTTTTACGCAGGTGGAAAATCGCCAGACGTGCAGCGAGGTACTGATAATCCGGGGCTTCACGGGAGATGAGATCCGCCGCAGCCTTGATGATGGTTTCGTGGATATCAGATGTCTTGATGCCATCGTAGAACTGAATGTGAGAGCGCAGTTCAACCTGGGAGATAGATACGTTATTCAGTCCTTCTGCTGCCCAGTCGAGAACACGATGGATTTTGTCCAGATTGATACGCTCGGTGGTACCGTCGCGCTTAGTCACCAGCAGACTCTGATTCATGTGGGTTTTACCTGTCCGTGAAATAAAAAATATCCCCCGCTTATCCACAGATCCGTCTTGTGACTAACTCTGTGGATAAATACTACATATAGGGGGTTTGCGATAAGAAAAACGCTATATGGTGAGTATTCTAGTATCGAATCTTTTCAGCACAAGGGTTGATTTTGACGTTAAATTGAGGTTGTCAAAGGGTAAAAAAGGCTAAGTCCTCGTACCGTAAGGCCTGGAAGAGATGTCAATAATTAAGAAAAAAATTCAAAATTTGATCGAGTGCTGATTTCTTCAACGGGAGGTCAGAATTGCGCAACATGATGTCGCGCAATCTTTATAAGAATAATGGATGACGTCAGTCGTTTTTGGCGGTTGTATGCAACATATAGTTAACATCTACACCCGGTGCGAGTTTGAATTTATCGGTCAATGGATTGTAATGCAGACCGGTGATGTGCTGCTCCTTGAGCCACGTCTGATCAACCCAGCTCAGTAATTCAGCAGGCTTGATGAATTTCTTCACGTCGTGCGTGCCTTTTGGCACCATACGCAGCACATACTCCGCCCCGACGACCGCCATCAGCCAGGCTTTTCCGTTTCGGTTGATCGTCGAGAAGAAGACCTGGCCGCCCGGTTTCACCAGTTTTGCACAGGCGTGAACCACGGACTGGGGGTCGGGAACGTGCTCCAGCATCTCCATACAGGTCACCACGTCGTACTGATGGGCATGCTTTGCCGCATGTTCTTCGACGGTTTCCTGCACATATTCCACCTGCACTCCAGATTCCAGCGCATGAAGACGGGCAACCTGCAGCGGTTCAAAGCCCATATCCAGACCGGTGACGGTGGCCCCTTCGCGCGCCATGCTTTCTGCCAGAATGCCGCCGCCGCAGCCGACGTCGAGCACTTTCTTACCGAACAGGCCGCCGGAACGCTCCGCGATATAGCCCAGACGCAGCGGGTTAATGCGGTGCAGAGGTTTAAACTCACCTTCGAGATCCCACCAGCGGGATGCCACCGCTTCGAATTTGGCAATCTCTTCATGGTCAACGTTGTGAGCCACCGGGGATTTTTCGGCATTCATGGGCGCTTTTACTCCTTATTTTGCAAGACTTCGGAGTATATCAGCCCGCGCGGTTGAATAAAGCTTATTGGTTTACCTCAATCACCGCGGCTGTGTTATAATTTGCGACCTTTGAATCCGGGATACAGTAGAGGGATAGCGGTTAGATGAGCGACCTTGCGAGAGAAATTACACCGGTTAACATCGAGGAAGAGCTGAAGAGCTCCTATCTGGACTATGCGATGTCGGTCATTGTTGGCCGTGCGCTGCCGGACGTCCGCGATGGCCTGAAGCCGGTACACCGTCGCGTACTATACGCCATGAACGTATTGGGCAATGACTGGAATAAAGCCTACAAAAAATCTGCCCGTGTCGTTGGTGACGTAATCGGTAAATACCATCCCCATGGTGATTCCGCAGTGTACGACACTATCGTCCGAATGGCGCAGCCATTCTCGCTGCGTTACATGCTGGTAGATGGTCAGGGTAACTTTGGTTCTATCGACGGCGACTCCGCCGCGGCAATGCGTTATACGGAAATCCGTCTGGCGAAAATTGCCCATGAGCTGATGGCTGACCTGGAAAAAGAGACGGTTGATTTCGTTGATAACTATGACGGCACGGAACGCATTCCGGACGTTATGCCAACGAAAATCCCTAACCTGCTGGTGAACGGTTCGTCCGGTATCGCCGTCGGTATGGCAACCAACATTCCACCGCATAACATCACGGAAGTGATCAACGGCTGCCTGGCCTATATTGAGGATGAAGACATCAGCATTGAAGGGCTGATGGAACACATCCCGGGTCCAGACTTCCCGACGGCGGCGATCATCAACGGTCGTCGTGGTATTGAAGAAGCGTACCGCACCGGACGTGGCAAGATTTATATCCGTGCCCGCGCCGAAGTGGAAGCGGACGCCAAAACCGGCCGTGAAACCATCATTGTTCACGAGATCCCGTATCAGGTGAACAAAGCGCGTCTGATTGAAAAAATCGCCGAGCTGGTAAAAGAAAAACGTGTTGAAGGCATCAGCGCGCTGCGTGACGAATCTGATAAAGACGGCATGCGCATCGTGATTGAAATCAAACGCGACGCGGTGGGCGAGGTTGTACTGAACAACCTGTATTCCCAGACTCAGCTCCAGGTCTCCTTCGGTATCAACATGGTTGCATTGCACCATGGTCAGCCGAAGATCATGAACCTGAAAGATATTCTGAGCGCGTTTGTGCGTCACCGCCGTGAAGTGGTGACTCGCCGTACTATTTTCGAACTACGTAAAGCCCGCGACCGTGCACACATCCTTGAAGCGCTGGCCGTTGCACTGGCAAACATCGACCCAATCATTGAGTTGATTCGCCGTGCACCAACCCCTGCGGAAGCGAAAGCGTCTCTGATTGCCCGTCCGTGGGATCTGGGCAACGTGGCCGCCATGCTGGAACGCGCTGGCGACGATGCTGCGCGTCCTGAGTGGCTGGAGCCTGAGTTCGGCGTGCGTGACGGTCAGTACTACCTGACTGAACAGCAGGCCCAGGCGATTCTGGATCTGCGTCTGCAGAAACTGACCGGCCTTGAGCACGAAAAACTGCTCGACGAATACAAAGAACTGCTGGAACAGATTGCCGAGCTGCTGCATATCCTGGGTAGCGCAGAGCGCCTGATGGAAGTGATCCGTGAAGAGCTGGAACTGGTCCGCGATCAGTTCGGCGATGAGCGTCGCACCGAAATCACGGCGAACAGCTCTGATATCAACATTGAAGATCTGATCAACCGCGAAGATGTGGTGGTCACCCTGTCTCACCAGGGCTATGTGAAGTATCAGCCGCTGACCGACTACGAAGCACAGCGTCGTGGCGGTAAAGGCAAATCGGCAGCACGTATTAAAGAAGAAGACTTTATTGACCGTCTGCTGGTGGCAAACACCCATGACACGATCCTCTGCTTCTCAAGCCGTGGTCGTCTGTACTGGATGAAGGTCTATCAGCTGCCAGAAGCGAGCCGTGGTGCGCGTGGTCGTCCAATCGTGAACCTGCTGCCGCTGGAAGCGAACGAACGTATCACCGCGATTCTGCCTGTACGTGAGTACGAAGAAGGCGTGAACGTCTTTATGGCGACCGCCAGCGGTACCGTGAAGAAAACCGCGCTGACCGAATTCAGCCGTCCACGTTCTGCCGGTATCATCGCGGTGAACCTGAACGACGGTGACGAACTGATTGGCGTTGACCTCACCTCCGGTTCCGATGAAGTGATGCTGTTCTCCGCCGCCGGTAAAGTGGTGCGCTTCAAAGAGAACGCGGTTCGTGCAATGGGCCGTACTGCAACAGGTGTTCGTGGTATCAAACTGGCCGGTGAAGATACCGTCGTTTCCCTGATCGTTCCGCGCGGTGAAGGTGCTATCCTGACCGTCACGCAGAACGGCTACGGTAAACGTACTGCCGAAAGCGAATACCCGACCAAGTCTCGTGGCACGCAGGGCGTTATCTCTATCAAGGTTACCGAGCGCAACGGATCCGTTGTGGGTGCGGTACAGGTAGACGATGCCGACCAGATCATGATGATCACGGATGCCGGTACGCTGGTGCGTACACGCGTATCTGAGATCAGCGTGGTTGGCCGTAATACTCAGGGTGTGATCCTCATCCGTACCGCGGAAGATGAGAACGTCGTGGGTCTGCAGCGTGTAGCTGAGCCTGTGGATGACGAAGAACTCGACTCCATCGACGGTAGCGTCGCAGAAGGTGATGATGAAATCGCACCAGAAGCCGATACCGAAGATGATGCAGCGGATGACGCTGACGAGTAATGTCTCCTGATGCAAAAAGGGCCGGTTTCCGGCCCTTTTCTTTTGCACAAGCAGATAAGTGAACGTTGCGACAAGGCGCGTTTACCGCTACCTTAACCACATTCTTTTTGACCCCGACGGCGGAGCCTCGCCCCTTTGAAATACCTCGTCTCCTTTCGTACCACGCTGAAAGTCTCTCGCTATCTGTTTCGGGCGCTGGCGCTCTTGCTTTGGTTGCTGGTGGCATTATTGTCGGTGTTTTACATCGTTAACGCCCTTCATCAGAAAGAAGCGGAGATCCGCCAGGAGTTTAACTTAAGCTCCGATCAGGCCCAGCGCTATATTCAGCGAACGTCCGACGTGATGAAGGAGCTGAAGTACATTGCCGAGAATCGCCTGACCGCGGAAAACGGCATTCTTGCCATCCGTGGGCGTAATGACAAAACCGAAGTACCGAATTTCGAGCCGCTGTTTCCGGATTCCGATTGCTCTGCGATGGGCAGCACCTGGCGCGGTTCACTGGAGTCGCTGTCCTGGTTTATGCGCTACTGGCGTGACAACTTTTCCGCCGCCTATGATCTGAACCGCGTCTTCCTGATTGGCAGTGAAAATCTCTGCATGGCCGACTTTGGCCTGCGCGATGTGCCCGTTGAGCGCGATGATGCGCTGAAAAGCCTGCACGAACGTATTGTGAAATATCGCAATGCGCCGCAGGACGAGCGCGGGAATAACATCTTCTGGATAAGCCAGGGGCCACGCATGGGCGTGGGCTATTTCTACGCCCTCACGCCGGTCTATCTGGGCAATCGTCTGCAGGCGCTGCTGGGGATTGAACAGACCATTCGCATGGAAAACTTCTTCACGCCGGGCAGTCTGCCGATGGGCGTGACCATTCTGGATGAAAACGGACATACCCTTATCTCACTTGCCGGTCCGGATAATCGACTGAACGTCGATCCGCACTGGATGCAGGAGCGGTCGTGGTTTGGCTATACCTCAGGCTTCCGTGAGCTGGTGCTTAAAAAGAGCTTGCCGCCTTCGTCGCTGAGTATTGTCTATTCGCTGCCCGTGGATATGGTGCTTGAGCGGATCCGCATTCTTATCATGAACGCGATTTTGCTGAACCTGCTGGCCGGGGGGGCGCTGTTTACCCTGGCGCGAATGTATGAGCGCAAAATCTTTATTCCCGCCGAAAGCGATGCCCAGCGGCTGGAAGAGCACGAGCAGTTTAACCGCAAGATTGTCGCCTCGGCGCCGGTGGGGATCTGCATCCTGCGCACGCAGGACGGGACCAATATCCTCAGTAACGAGCTGGCGCATAACTACCTGAACATGCTGACGCATGAGGACCGACAGAGGCTGACGCAGATTATCTGTGGCCAGCAGGTGAACTTCGTTGACGTGCTGACCAGCACGCACACGAACCTGCAAATCAGCTTTGTGCACTCCCGCTATCGTAATGAAAACGTGGCAATTTGCGTCCTGGTAGACGTCTCGGCGCGTGTGAAGATGGAAGAGTCGCTGCAGGAGATGGCGCAGGCCGCCGAGCAGGCCAGCCAGTCGAAATCCATGTTCCTCGCCACCGTCAGCCACGAGTTGCGTACCCCGCTGTACGGGATTATCGGTAACCTTGATCTTCTGCAGACCAAAGAGCTGCCGAAAGGGGTCGATCGCCTGGTGACGGCGATGAATAACTCCTCCAGCCTGCTGCTGAAAATCATCAGCGATATTCTCGATTTCTCCAAAATTGAGTCGGAGCAGCTGAAAATTGAGCCGCGGGAGTTCTCTCCGCGCGAGGTGATGAACCACATCAGCGCCAACTATCTGCCGCTGGTGGTGCGTAAACAGCTGGGCCTCTACTGCTTTATTGAGCCGGACGTGCCGCTGACGCTGCATGGCGATCCGATGCGTCTGCAGCAGGTCATTTCTAACCTGCTCAGTAACGCCATTAAATTTACCGATATCGGCTGCATTGTGTTGCATGTGTGCCGGGCAGGGGACTACCTGAGTATTCGCGTGCGTGATACCGGCGTGGGTATCCCGGCGAAGGAAGTGGTGCGTCTGTTTGACCCGTTCTTCCAGGTCGGTACCGGCGTACAGCGTAACTTCCAGGGGACCGGGTTGGGTCTGGCGATCTGTGAGAAGCTCGTGAGCATGATGGACGGCGATATCTCCGTTGATACCGAGCCAGGCATGGGCAGCCAGTTTACTATCCGCATTCCGCTCTATTCTGCCCAGTACCCGGCAAAAGCGGTGGTGGATGGGCTAAGCGATAAGCGCTGCTGGCTGGCAGTACACAATGCCTCACTGAATGATTACCTGACGGCGCTTCTTACCCACAGCGGCGTGCGCGTGTCCCGCTATGAAGGGCAAACGCCGGATGTCGACGACGTGCTGATCACCGACGAGGTGCTGGAGCAACCCTGGCAGGGCAGAGGGGTGGTTCACTTCTGCCGTCGCCATATCGGTATTCCGGTCGAACGAGCTCCGGGTGAATGGGTGCACAGCGTGGCGACGCCGCATGAGCTCATGAGCCTGCTGGCACGTATTTACAGCGTGCAGCTGGAAGATAGCGATGGGGCGACGGAGTTGCCGTCACCGGATGCGCTGGCATCGCTGAATGACGATATGATGATTCTGGTGGTGGATGACCATCCGATTAACCGTCGCCTGCTGGCAGACCAGCTGGGTTCGCTTGGCTATCAGTGCAAAACCGCCAATGACGGCGTGGATGCGCTGAACGTGCTGAGTAAAAACCACATTGATATCGTTCTTAGCGACGTCAACATGCCGAATATGGATGGCTACCGTCTGACGCAGCGTATACGCCAGCTTGGCCTGACGTTGCCGGTCGTGGGCGTGACGGCGAATGCGCTGGCGGAAGAGAAACAGCGCTGTCTGGAGTCAGGGATGGACAGTTGTCTGTCGAAACCGGTGACGCTGGACGTCCTGAAACAGACGATCTCCGTGTATGCGGAACGGGTCAGAAAAGCGAGAGTATAAAAAAAGGCCCGTCAGGGCCTTTTTTGTTGTTTCCCTCACACGCCGGGAGGGGGAGGTGAGGCCATCAGGCCGCACACCCGGTCAACATCAATCCTTATCCGACGCGCTCAGCGTAACGGAGGAGAGATAGTTCAGCAGTGCAATATCGTTATCCACACCCAGTTTCATCATTGCTGATTTCTTCTGGCTACTGATGGTTTTAATACTGCGGTTCAGCTTCTTGGCAATCTCGGTGACCAGGAAACCTTCGGCGAACAGGCGCAGAACTTCGCTCTCTTTCGGAGACAGGCGTTTGTCGCCATAGCCACCGGCGCTGATTTTTTCCAGCAAACGAGAGACGCTTTCAGGCGTGAACTTCTTGCCTTTCTGCAGCGCAGCGAGCGCTTTTGGCAGATCGGTCGGCGCACCCTGTTTCAATACAATCCCTTCGATATCCAGATCCAGCACGGCGCTCAGAATGGCCGGGTTGTTGTTCATGGTCAGAACAATGATCGAGATGTCGGGGAAGTGACGTTTGATATATTTGATGAGTGTGATCCCATCACCGTATTTGTCCCCAGGCATGGAGAGATCGGTGATGAGCACATGCGCATCAAGCTTTGGGAGGTTATTGATCAGTGCTGTAGAGTCTTCAAATTCACCGACTACATTCACCCACTCGATCTGTTCAAGTGATTTGCGAATACCGAACAGTACAATCGGATGGTCATCGGCAATAATTACGTTCATATTGTTCATGTATAAGGCTACCTTGCTACAGCAAGCTTTTGACGTAGGCGTCAATGTCGCTGATGTATTTTTCAATGCCAGAGGCATCTTTCTCACGAATTAGATGTTCCAGCGTTTCACATAACTGCTTGCCGGGAACCAGATTAAGCATGGCAAACACCCCTTTAAGCCGGTGTGCTGTCTGTGCCAGCGCTGCAAAATCATTCGCAGCGGACTCAGTATACAACCGCTTAACATCATCTGGTACTGTATCAACAAAGAGTGAATAGTATCCGCTGGCGTGAAGCTCGGCATTTTCATTGCCGCCTAACGGTGATTCCGCTATCTCTTCCTGCGCCAGTTGCTCTTCTATTAGTTGTAGTACAGCTTCCTGCATCGCATTGCTTATATTAAAGTTGACGCGCAGCTGGCCTGGGCCGATTTTTCGCACGCCTGGCTCATCATCGCTTAAAAGCAAGCCGGAGGCAGTAAGATTAGACGGATTATCAGTTAAAAACAGATCAAATTCTTGACTTGAGAGTCTTTCATCCGGCGTTATGCAGGCCGCGCCCCAGTTTTCTAACTGACGAACCACAATATTGCGGATCTCGTTCGAGGTCACATCCACCATCACGACCACATCATCCAGCAGGCGTTCTTCGTCTTCTTCCTGTGGATTCGCCGCCATTTTAACGTGCAGCGAGTAACGCGTGCCAAGTGATTCGCGGGCCTTGATATTCAGATGGCCACCGAGCTTACGTGCCAGCTGATCGCACAGCCAGAAGGTCAGGGCATTGGCCTTGCCGTAATGATCGCTCTGGGTGTCATTCAGGAACGGGAAATGCAGATTATCGATTTCGCTTGTCGTTACGCCTTCCCCGGTATCCAGGATACGGAACGTCAGGCGATCTTCAGCCGACTCGTCGGTACTGACTTCCAGGGTGATCTTGCCGATCTGGGTGGTGGTGACGGCGTACTGAATAATCATCAGCAGAATGCGACGCAGCGCTTCGCGATCGCCATGACGTTCATCATTCGCCGGTAAATGGTTATTGATCAGCAGCTGCAGCCCTTTGCGCTTAATCACGGGCAGGACCTCAGGCACCACTTCATCGATCAGATTCTGGATAGAGAAGAGGGTCGACGTTCCTTTCCAGAAATCATTTTCGAGCATATTCGCCAGTTGGATCTCATCTACCATGCGCACCAGCGAGTCGGCCTGGCAGGCAAGCTGATGGCTTTCCGATGTATTCAGCGCCGCCGCCTGGGTCGCCAGCATTTTTAAAGGCTTCTTGAAGGCATCACCAATATTCTGCATAAAGGCAGCGCGCCCCTGCTGGTTTTTCTCATACAGACGTTGTGCCTGCTTGAGCTTTTTATTCACCAGCACTTCACGATCCTGATCGCGGATGATGAAGATCTGCGTGCGGGAGGCGATCTGGCTGCGGAACTGTCGGATCTCATACAGCTCGTTATTAATGGTGGCCTGAATCACGCCCTGATGTTGATCCGCCATGGCGGTGATGTTCTGCAGATTGAGATGTGGCAGCAGGTGGTCAGCAATTTTATTACTCATCACCGTACGGTTGGCTTCCTGATCGTGAACCAGCACCCCAAGCGGCAGCACGGAAATAATCTCTTCATTCAGCGCGCGCAACACGCGCAGTTCGTTACTGGTTCCTGCCGGGACCGGAGCGGCATCGCTTTGACGCCCTGACTGGAAGCGGAACGTGCTGTAGCCAAACAGCGCCAGCGCCAGCAGGCCGATATTCAGCAGCAGGGGCAGGAGGATATTTTGCAGCGTATCAAGCAGCAGGGTGCCGAACGGCACTTGCCACACCAGACGCATACCGGTTGAGTTCAGCGAAGAGGCAATTTCGATTTTCGATCCGTTAAAGGAGATCGATACGCTCTCTGCGGCCTCTTTATCCGATGCGGCACGCATATTCTGAGTGCTGCTGTCCGGCTCCAGACGGAAGCTGTCGAGCGGCATATCCGGTGGAATCAAGTCATTGATGGGCAAATCGAAGGCCACCACCGTCGCCAGATGGCCTGGCTGGTTAAAGGTGGTACGCAGCGTAAAGTAATGGCCATTCTGCCAGGCGAGGCGGCGCAGAGATGAGAAGCTCTCACGTTCATCAAGGGCGTTCGCCTGCTGCAGCATTTCTGCCCGGCGGGAATCGACAATGCTGCCCACGGTCGTCTCTTTGAAACCGGAAGAGAGGTCTTTTAGCGGCAGGGTTGAGATCAGGATCATGCTGTTGTCCTGACCGTTCAGATAGTACATCGACCACGGCACCGTCTCGGCACCCCAAAGGGTATCAAGATAGGTTGAGATGCGCTGGGTCATCTCAAGCGTTGCGCTGTCATGAGAGCCGAAGATCAGCGCTTCGGTTTTGCGCTGTGGTTTTTCCAGATAATAGACGTCTTGCTTCAGGCGAGTCTCCTGAAGCCCGTCTCCGGAGGAGGTTGCCGGCGCGGCCGCGATGTTGTCGTAAATCTGCCAGGTTGCATAGCGCCAGGTATCAATGCGCTTGTGGACGGCGTGGGTGATATCAACAACCTGATAGCTCTTGTCCTTCAGCCAGGCGTTAACCGCGCTCTGAACCATAACCCCCATTGTGACTAGCAGCACAACGATCAAAAGAAGAAAGAAACGGGTGATGCTCCCGGGTAAGAGGGAGAATTTGCTCGGAGCGGTAGTTTCAGTCTGACTCATTGATATCTTTAACCCGTAATGGTCGTGCTCTATGGCGATAGGGCAGTATAAAGGGTAATACCTGAATTTCCAGCGTCACGCTCTTTGAACCCGCCACTTTTTCGACTGACAATATCGGAGAACGCCATTGCATGAAACATGTACAAAGCGAGTGAGCGTGTACAAATAAAAAACGATACATACCGGTAAATAGCACGAATTAACAAGAAATTGAGATTTGCAGTAATGACGCGGTTCTCGAGGAGAGAGGAAACGAATTTAGTTAATAGTCGTTACAATTTCAGTGCGGTAGCACAAAAAAACGCATGCTACGTAAAGAAAGGTAAAAAAAAACCGAATGCCAGGCATTCGGTAGAATTAGGGATAAACAGACATTCAAATCTGAATGACGGTAATAAATAAAGTTAATGATGATAGCGAGAGTTATTTTAGAGATAACGGCCGATCTTGTTTTGTCATTCAGTGCTGTAAATATTTTTAATGTAGTTTACTGAATTTAAATGTTTTTTCTTCTCGCTTGATGATAAGTGCTAAATTCTTAAGCTCTCTGTGCTTTGTAAAAGTTCCTTGATATTTACATTTTGAAACATGTTTATCGTGAAATGAAACATTTTCAAAGTTTTCGTATCATATTCCCGTTGGATTATTCTGTAATTTTGCGGAGAATGAAATTGCCGACTGGTTAATGAGGGTTAATCAGTAAGCAGTGGCAATTATAAGGCATATAACAGAGGGTTAATAAAATGAAAGTTAAAGTACTGTCCCTCCTGGTACCAGCTCTGCTGGTGGCAGGCGCAGCAAATGCGGCTGAAATTTATAACAAAGATGGCAACAAATTAGATCTGTACGGCAAAGTTGATGGTCTGCACTATTTCTCTGACGACAAGAGCAATGATGGCGACCAGACTTACATGCGTCTTGGCTTCAAAGGCGAAACCCAGGTTAACGATCAGCTGACCGGTTACGGCCAGTGGGAATACCAGATTCAGGGCAACACCTCTGAAAGCGACAACCAGTCCTGGACGCGTGTAGCGTTCGCGGGTCTGAAATTCGCTGACGCGGGTTCTTTCGATTATGGTCGTAACTACGGTGTGATCTACGACGTAACGTCCTGGACTGACGTTCTGCCAGAATTTGGCGGCGACACCTACGGTGCAGACAACTTCCTGCAATCCCGTGCTAACGGCGTAGCAACCTACCGTAACCAGGACTTCTTCGGTCTGGTTGATGGCCTGAACTTTGCTCTGCAGTATCAGGGTAAAAACGGCAGCGTAAGCGGTGAAAACGATTCCGGTCGTAGCACCCTGAAACAGAACGGTGACGGTTACGGCGCGTCTGTGACCTACAACCTGGGCGAAGGCTTCAGCATCGGTGGTGCGATGTCTTCTTCTAAACGTACTGCTGACCAGAACGACACCGCTAACCTGGCGCTGAAAGGCGAAGGCGATCGTGCTGAAGTTTACTCTGGTGGCCTGAAATACGACGCCAACAACATTTACCTGGCGGCGCAGTACTCTCAGACCTATAACGCAACCCGTTTCGGTAACTCTCAGAGCAGCAGCGACATTTACGGCTTTGCTAACAAAGCACAGAACTTCGAAGTGGTTGCTCAGTACCAGTTCGACTTCGGTCTGCGTCCATCCGTGGCTTACCTGCAGTCCAAAGGTAAAGACATCGAAGGTTACGGCGATCAGGATCTGCTGAAATATGTTGATGTTGGCGCGACTTACTACTTCAACAAAAACATGTCCACCTACGTTGATTACAAAATCAACCTGGTTGATGAAAATGAATTCACCCGTCAGGCGGGTATCGGTACTGATGATATCGTAGCGCTGGGTCTGGTTTACCAGTTCTAATCGCTTCATCGTGTGACAAAGGGGGCCTTATGGCCCCTTTTTCGTGCCTTTTCGGTTCTTACAATTCACCCTTTTGGTGTACTCTTGCCGCCCTGGCATGAGGATAATAATGAATGGACATGACTTTTTTACGCGCCAGCTTCCTGGCTATACTTTTTTTCCTGACAGCATGTGACTCTTCCACGCCTGTGGCCAAAACGGATGCTCCCGCGGCGACGGTGCTGGAAGGCAAAACGATGGGCACATTCTGGCGTGTCAGCGTGATGAATCTCGATAAGACACGCGCTGAAGAGCTTCGCAGCAAAATTCAGTCGCAGCTGGACGCCGACGATCAGCTTCTTTCGACCTACAAAAATGACTCTGCGCTGATGCGCTTTAACCTCTCCACCAGCACTTCCCTGTGGCCGGTGAGCGAAGCAATGGCCGATATCGTGACCGAATCAATGCGCGTGGGCTACAAGACCAACGGCGCGATGGACGTGACCGTGGGGCCGCTGGTTAACCTGTGGGGGTTTGGCCCGAACAAGCAGCCTGTCACCACGCCTGACCAGGCGGCGATAGATGACGCCCGCGCCCGGACAGGGTTGCAGCACCTGACGGTGATCAACCAGTACGGACAACAGTACCTGCAAAAAGATATTCCCGATCTGTTTGTTGATCTGTCGACGGTAGGGGAAGGGTATGCGGCAGATCATCTGGCCGCGCTGATGGCCCAGGAAGGTATTTCACGTTACCTGGTGTCCGTGGGCGGTGCGTTAGTCAGCCGCGGCATGAATGCCAGCGGTAATCCGTGGCGGGTGGCGATTCAAAAACCGACCGACCAGCAAAACGCCGTACAGGCGATTGTGGATATCAACGGTCACGGTATCAGCACCTCCGGGAGTTACCGTAACTATTATGAGCTCGACGGGAAGCGGATTTCGCATGTCATCGATCCGCAGACCGGCCGCCCTATCGCGCATAATCTGGTCTCGGTGACGGTCATTGCCCCCACCGCGCTGGAAGCCGATGCCTGGGATACCGGTTTAATGGTCCTCGGTCCGGAGAAAGCCAAAGAGGTGGTCCGCCAGGAAGGACTGGCTGTCTATATGATCACCAAAGAGGCTGATGGCTTCAAAACCTGGAGTTCGCCGCAGTTCGACAGCTTCCTGGTGAGTGATAAGAATTAAAAAGCAAGGTTGCGGGTTTTTAATCAGTGGCACTCGGGCACGCTGTATGTATGCTTGTAAGAGGAGCTGATGATGAAAAACCCGACCTTTACTACCGATGACGATCGCTGGCTGGCCGTGCTGGCTCGCGATCCGCGTGCTGACGATCAGTTTGTCTTTGCCGTGCAAACGACGGGGATCGTCTGTCGTCCGTCCTGCCGTGCCCGCCACGCGTTACGTAAAAATGTCCGCTTCTACCCCGATGTAGATCATGCCCTTCAGGCAGGGTTTCGCCCGTGTAAACGCTGTCAGCCGGACAAACGCGATCCGCAGGAACAGACGCTGGCAAAAGTTGAACATGCCTGCCGTCTGCTGGAGCGCGATCCCGCGTTAACGCTGGAAATGCTGGCGCAGCAGGTCGCCATGAGTCCTTTCCACTTCCACCGCTTGTTTAAGTCCGTTACCGGTATGACGCCTAAAGCCTGGCAACAGGCGGCGCGGGTACAACGCCTGCGTACCGCGCTTGCGCAGGGGGACAAAATTACCGATGCCGTGCTGGCCGCCGGGTTTCCTGACAGCAGCAGCTATTATCGTCAAGCCAACGCTGCGCTGGGCATGACGGCGAAGCAGTACCGGAAAGGGGATGTGGCGGTGCGTTATGCGATTGGTGAGTGTTCGTTAGGCCGTTGCCTGGTGGGTGAAAGCGAGCGCGGGATCTGCGCGATTCTGCTGGGTGACGACGATGCGACATTAACCGAGGAGCTTTTGACGCTGTTTCCAAAAGCAGAGCGAGAAACGCTGGAAGGAGAATTCGCCCGGCGTATTGAGCGGGTGATTAGCGCTATCGATGACCATACCGTGCCGCTGGCACTTCCGCTGGATATTCGGGGCACCGCTTTCCAGCAGCGTGTGTGGCAGGCGCTTCGTGACATTCCCCGCGGTGAAACGGCAAGTTATCGCCAGGTGGCGCAGACGATCGGTAGCCCAGGCGCTGTGCGTGCGGTGGCGGGAGCCTGTGCCGCAAATAAACTGGCCGTTATCATCCCCTGCCACCGCGTTGTTCGTCACGACGGTGCGCTTTCGGGCTACCGCTGGGGGCCAGAACGAAAGGCGTTGTTACTGAAACGTGAGGCAAAGAACCCGGAGGGATAATGCTCGATCTTTTTGCGGATGCGGAACCCTGGCAGGAGCCCCTTGCACCCGGCGCGGTGATCCTGCGCCGCTTTGCGCTTTCCCGCGCGGCGGCGCTGCTTGCCGGCATCGATGAGGTGGCGGCGGTCTCGCCGTTTCGACACATGGTGACGCCCGGGGGGTACACCATGTCGGTGGCGATGACGAACTGCGGGGAACTGGGCTGGGCGACAAACGCGCAGGGCTATGTATATGCCCCGGGCGATCCTGTAACCGGCCAGCCATGGCCGCCGATGCCTGACGTTTTTCGGGCGCTCTGCCATGACGCCGCCGTTGAAGCGGGCTATGCCGACTTTCGCCCGAATGCCTGTCTGATTAACCGCTACGCCGTGGGGGCAAAGCTCTCGCTGCATCAGGACAAGGATGAACCCGATCTGCGCGCGCCGATCGTCTCGGTATCCTTAGGCCTGCCCGCGGTCTTCCAGTTTGGCGGATTACGCCGTAACGATCCGCTGAAACGGCTCATGCTGGAGCACGGTGATGTGGTGATTTGGGGCAGGGAATCGCGGCTTTTTTATCACGGCATTCAGCCCCTCAAACCGGGAGTACATCCTCAGACCGGCGAGTTCCGCCTTAACCTGACGTTCCGGCAGGCATCCCGTGGCCAATAAAAATAAGAATTATTCTTGATGTAACCGTCCGGCAGTTTAAACTGCTGGCTGATTTTTATTGCCCGGATTGCCTGCATGCAACTACTTCTTCTCGTCTGGCGTCAGTATCGCTGGCCCTTCATTGCCGTCATGGCGTTAAGCCTCGCCAGCGCCGCGTTAGGTATCGGCCTGATCGCGTTTATTAACGTGCGCTTGATTGAAATGGTCGATACCTCACTCGCCGTCCTGCCGGAGTTTCTTGGCCTGCTACTGCTGTTGATGGCGGTGACGCTCGGCTCGCAGCTGGCGCTGACGGCGCTGGGACACCATTTCGTTTTCCGTCTGCGCAGTGAATTTATTAAGCGTATTCTGGACACGCAGGTAGAACGCGTTGAGCAGCTTGGAAGTGCCTCCCTGCTGGCAGGGCTGACCAGCGACGTGCGCGCCATTACCATTGCCTTCGTTCGTCTGCCGGAGCTGGTGCAGGGCATTATTTTGACCTTTGGTTCGGCGGCGTATCTCGCCTGGCTCTCCACAAAAATGCTGGCGGTCACTGCGCTGTGGATTGTTATCACCATCTGGGGCGGTTTTCTGCTGGTGTCGCGCGTCTATAAACACATGGCGGTGCTGCGTGAAACCGAGGATAAGCTCTATAACGATTACCAGACCGTGCTGGAAGGGCGTAAAGAGCTGACCCTGAATCGCGAGCGTGCCGAGCATATCTTTAACCATCTCTATATTCCCGATGCCCGCGAATACCGGCATCACATCATTCGCGCCGATACCTTCCACCTGAGCGCGGTGAACTGGTCGAACATTATGATGTTGGGCGCCATTGGTCTGGTCTTCTGGATGGCGAACAGTCTGGGATGGGCGGATACCAACGTCGCGGCGACCTATTCACTGACGCTGCTGTTTTTGCGTACACCGCTCCTCTCCGCCGTGGGCGCATTGCCAACGTTGCTGAGCGCTCAGGTGGCGTTTAACAAGCTCAATAAATTCGATCTCGCACCGTTTAAAGCCGAATTCCCACGCCCGCAGGCCTTCCCGAACTGGCAAACCCTGGAGCTGCGTAACGTCATGTTCCGCTATCGGGACAACGCTTTTTCCGTCGGACCGGTAAACCTGACGATTCATCGCGGCGAGCTGCTGTTCCTGATTGGCGGTAACGGTAGCGGGAAATCCACGCTGGCGATGCTGCTCACCGGTTTATATCAGCCGCAATCGGGCGAGATTTTGCTGGATGGTAAAGCGCTGAGCGCGGAGAAACCAGAGGATTATCGCAAGCTCTTCTCGGCGGTCTTCACCGATGTCTGGCTCTTTGATCAGCTGCTGGGGCCGGAAGGGCAGCAGGCTAACCCTGCGCTGGTGGAGAAATGGCTTGGGCAACTGCAGATGTCCCATAAGCTTGAGCTTCAGGACGGTAAAATCCTGAACCTGAAACTCTCGAAGGGGCAGAAAAAGCGCGTGGCATTGCTGTTGGCACTGGCTGAAGAGCGCGACATCATCCTGCTTGATGAGTGGGCGGCAGATCAGGACCCGCATTTCCGCCGCGAGTTTTATCAGGTGTTACTGCCGCTGATGAAGGCGATGGGCAAAACTATTTTCGCCATCAGCCATGACGATCACTACTTCATCCATGCCGACCGTCTGCTGGAGATGCGCGACGGTAAGCTCAGCGAGTTGACCGGCGAGGAGCGCGATGCGGCGTCTCGTGATGCGGTAGCGCGCACGGCCTGATGTCTCGTCTTCCCCTCTCCAACCGGGAGAGGGGATAAAATCGCGGCCGATGTGCCGCTTTTTTATGCATCCCGTCCCGTTGTTTATTCTTATTTACATATCCCCGCGCTATGCTTAATGCCATCTCATTTCATGGATTTATGATTGATGTCGGTATTAAAGAAAAACAGCGCCCGGCAGCGTGACCAGGAACGTGCGCGTCTCATCTGGCTTCTCACGACCGATAAAGCGGTCACGTCTGCGTTACTGGGCAAACTGACCCTGGCTGAGCAATATGATGTCGGCACTTTAGCCGACGATATTGCTGAGGTAGGTGCACTGGTTGCCCATTTGCCTCCGCCCGACCTGGCGGATACCCTCGAAGCACTTCCCTCGGAAGAGCGTCACGCCCTGTGGCGTCTGGTGCAGGATCACGAGCGCGGGCAGGTGCTGCTGGAGGCGTCGGAAAACGTCTGGGATGATCTTATCGATGAGATGAGCGACCGGGCTATTCTTGATGCCCTGCAAACGCTGGATATCGACGAGCAGATTTACCTTGTTCAACACCTGCCGCGTAACCTGACCGGCCGACTGCTGGCCTCGTTGCCTGCCGATGAGCGGGCGCGCGTGCGCCAGGTGATGCACTACGATAAACACAGCGTTGGCGCAATTATGGAGTTTGGCGTCATCACGGTGCGCCCGGACGTCACGCTCGGCACGGTGCAGCGCTATTTACGCCGCCTGGGCAGTATGCCCGACAACACCGATAAACTGTTCGTGACCTCGCGGGATAAAACCTTGCTTGGTGAGCTGGAGCTGAAAACGATCCTGCTCAACAGCACTCAGCGGCGGGTGAGCGAGGTCATGGAAAACGAGCCGATGGTCTTCTCGCCGGAGGATGACGCGGAAAAAGCCGCGCGTACCTTCGAACGTGACGACCTCGTGAGTGCGGCGGTCGTGGACTCGGTCGGCAAGCTGATGGGACGTCTGACAATCGATGAGATCGTTGACGTGGTCTACGAAGAGACCGATAACGATCTGCGTGCGCTTGGGGGGATCAGCGCCGAAGATGACGTCCATGCCTCCGTGGGCAAGGCGGTCAAAACCCGCTGGGCCTGGCTTGCCATTAACCTCTGTACCGCGTTTATCGCCTCCCGCGTGATTGATGGCTTTGAACACACCATTTCGCAGCTGGTCGCGTTAGCCTCGCTGATGCCGATTGTGGCCGGGATAGGCGGCAACACCGGCAACCAGACCATCACCATGATTGTTCGCGCGCTGGCGCTGGAGAACATTCAGCCGGGTAACTTTGCCTTCCTGATCTTCAGAGAGATGGGCGTGGCGCTGATTAATGGCCTGGTGTGGGGCGGAATTATGGGCGGCATTACCTGGTGGTTGTACGACGATATGGCATTAGGCGGCGTGATGATGCTGGCGATGGTGCTGAACCTGCTGGTTGCGTCGATGATGGGCGTCATCATCCCGTTGACGATGACAAAGCTCGGGCGCGACCCCGCAGTGGGGTCGAGCGTCATGATCACTGCCATCACCGATACGGGCGGCTTCTTTATTTTTCTTGGGCTGGCAACGCTTTTTCTTCTTTAACCCGACGCTTAATTCGGGCGGGAAGGAGTGCCATCACGATAATCCCGCCCAGCACACCAATGGCCAGGTTGCCGGTTGAAACCGTGGCTGCAACGGTCACCAGCATCACGACCGTTTCCGCAAGGGGGGCATTTTTCACCGTCGCGGGCTGCAGGCTATGCCAGCTGAAGGTTTTGACGGCGACAATCGCCATAATCCCGGCCAGCACGGCCATCGGGATGCGGGCCATCACTTCACTCAGCGCCGTCACCAGCACCAGAAGCACCAGACCGGCCGCAACAGTGGAAATGCGGCTGCGGCCTTTGCCCATCTCCACGTTGACGATGGTTTGACCAATCATGGCGCAGCCTGCGATACCGCCATACCAGCCGGCCAGAATGTTACCGATGCCCAGACCAATGCTTTCGCGGCGCTTGCCGGACGGGGTCGCCGTCAGCTCATCCACCAGTTTTGCCGTCAGCAGCGACTCCAGCAGACCCACAAATGCAATGCTTAATGCGCATGGCCAGATAATGCTCAGCGTATCGGTGTTCAGCGGGACAAGCAGCTGCGTCAGCCCGGGCAGGCCACCGCTCATGGTGCCTTCGTCACCCACGGTCGGCAGGATTTGCCCGGTGGTCACGGTAAACAGGGTTAACACCACAATGGCAATAAGCGGCGCGGGGATACTTTTGATATAGCGGGGCACCCAGAGGACGATCAGCAGCGTCAGCACGAACAGGCCCACAATCAGCGGGCTTCGGCTCCAGAAATGGGGAACCTGGGCGAAGAAGATCAAAATACCGAGCGCGTTAACAAACCCGGTCATCACCGACTGCGGAATAAAGCGCATCAGTCGCGCCATGCCGAGCACGCCGAAGAGGATCTGGATCGCCCCGGCCAGCAGAACGGCCGGCAAAATGTACTGCACGCCATGCTGATGCACCATCGGGCCAATCACCAGCGCCACGGAACCCGCTGCCGCCGTGACCATTGCCGGGCGGCCGCCGAGCACGGACAGGGCAAGACACAGCACCACGGAAGCAATCAGGCTGACTTTAGGATCAACCCCTGCGACGACAGAAAACGAAATCACTTCAGGAATAAGCGCCAGGGCAGTAATCACGCCTGCCAGCGTTTCACGCATCAGCAGCCGGGGAGAGCGTAACACCGAGGCGACATGGCCTTCATGGGGTAAAGAAGAATCGGGTAATGACATAACACTTCGCAGGTTAGGGCAGGCTTCCGTGCGCGCGATCACAAAACGCAACATACTAGCCAGAAAAGCCGCCTTTTGCCAGCCGCATAGGTAATCCCTCACAAACAATCCATCATTAAATTTCACAATTACAATAATTTCTTAACCTTTAAACACCATTTAAAAGTTGTTACCGTTCCCGCGCAGCTTTTTTCACCTGCAATTTCCACGCATCACGCACTTTTACACTAAGGCATAAATTATGAAAAAAATGACTGCCATGCTCTTGTCTCTGGCCGTGGGGCTGAATACCGTCTCAATGGCGGCAAAAGCTGACACGCCAAAAGAGCAGGAAACGGACGTCCTTTTAATTGGTGGCGGTATTATGAGCGCCACGCTGGGAACCTATCTGCAAGAACTGCAGCCGGACTGGTCTATGACCATGGTCGAGCGCCTCGATGGCGTGGCGCAGGAGAGCTCGAATGGCTGGAACAACGCCGGTACGGGCCATTCGGCACTCATGGAACTGAACTACACACCGCAGAAAAAGGACGGTTCCATTAGTATCGAGAAGGCGGTTGAGATCAACGAAGCATTCCAGATTTCTCGCCAGTTCTGGTCTCACCAGGTGAACAGCGGCGTAATGCACGATCCGCACTCCTTCATCAACACCGTGCCGCACATGAGCTTTGTGTGGGGCGAGCAGAACGTTAACTTCCTGCGTGCGCGCTATGCGGCTCTGCAGCAGAGCACGCTGTTCCGCGGCATGAAATACTCCGAAGATCACGCGCAGATTAAAGAGTGGGCTCCGCTGGTCATGGAAGGTCGTGACCCGAACCAGAAAGTCGCCGCGACTCGTACTGAAATTGGTACTGACGTGAACTACGGCGAAATTACCCGCCAGCTGGTAGGTTCCCTGCAGAAAAAAGAGAACTTTAATCTGCAGCTCAGCACCGAAGTGCGTGGCTTTAAGCGCAATGCGGATAACAGCTGGAGCGTGACCGTTGCCGATCTGAAACACAATGAAGAAGAGCACGTCATCAAGGCGAAGTTTGTCTTTATTGGTGCGGGCGGCGCGGCGCTGAAACTGCTGCAGGAAACCGGTATTCCGGAAGCGGACGATTACGCAGGCTTCCCGGTGGGCGGTCAGTTCCTGGTGTCTGAAAACCCGGAAGTGGTGAATCGTCACCTGGCAAAAGTCTACGGTCAGGCTTCCGTTGGTGCGCCACCCATGTCCGTTCCGCACATCGACACCCGCGTGCTTGACGGTAAACGTGTGGTGCTGTTCGGGCCATTCGCGACCTTCTCCACGAAGTTCCTGAAAAACGGTTCCCTGTGGGACCTGCTGAGTGCGACCACCACCTCTAACGTTAAGCCCATGATGGACGTCGGTCTGGATAACTTCGATCTGGTGAAATACCTGATTAGCCAGGTGATGCTCTCTGACGATGAACGCTTTGACGCGCTGAAAGAGTACTATCCGCAGGCGAAGAAAGAAGACTGGCGTTTGTGGCAGGCGGGTCAGCGTGTACAGATCATCAAACGCGATCCGAAAGAGGGCGGCGTACTGCGTCTGGGTACCGAAGTGGTCAGTGACAAAGAAGGCACTGTTGCTGCGCTGCTGGGTGCGTCACCGGGGGCTTCTACCGCTGCGCCAATCATGCTGCATCTGATGGAAAAAGTGTTTAAAGACAAAGTTGCCAGCCCGGAATGGCAGGCAAAACTGAAAACCATTATTCCTTCTTACGGCACTAAGCTGAACGGTAACGTTGACGCGACGGAACAGGAACTGGAATACACCAGCCGCGTTCTGCAGCTGCAATATGTGAAGCCGCAAGCTGCTGCTGACGCAGCACCGAAGGCAGAGCTGAAGCCTCAGGCGGAAAACAAACCGGTCGCGGATATCGCACTCTGATGTGAAAAAGCCGGGTAGCGTTAGCGCTTACCCGGCTTATTTAACCGCACAGTACCATGGCCGGGTCAGGCGAAGTCGCCACCCGGCTTATCCTTAACGGACTTCTGCCGTGCCCGTCTCTTCTTCCGCCTTCCACACGCGATATTTCACTTCCACGTTTGCAGGCGTATAAACGACGATTGGCAGCTTGCTGTTATAGCGCAGCAGACTGTTGTCACCCAGATACGCGGTAACAAATTTTTTCTCTTTCTTGCCATCCGGGCAGGCCATCATGGTCGAAACCGGAGACGTCACTTTATCAAAGACGTAATAGTCGTAGCCCCAACCTTCCAGGGTTTTGCTTTCCAGCTGACCGCCCAGACGGTGCTGGTTGCAGTCCACTTCCAGCGTCTGGCCAATTAACAGTTCCACTTTGAAATTCGCTTCATCCTGCTGAGCGGGTAACTGAATGACCTGACGCTTCATCCCTTTTTCCGCTTGCGGATAAGGCGCTACTTTTTCCAGAGGCTGCGCTTTAGGGGTGTCGCTGGCGAAAGCGCTGGTGCTAACGCATGCGGCGGCAATCAGGGCAATGGCAAATTGAGGTGCTTTTTTCACAGTCATTCCTTTATGTCAAACTATCAGGCACAGGTTAACATAATGTTCGTGAATGGTTAGTGTAATTTACTTACATTTTCAATATTGGCAGCGTATAAAACTCTATTAATGCGCAATGAGTGGTTGTTTGTACTGCATTGGAGTCTGGCGGCAGATCGTGTTATTTTAAGCGCCACATAATGTTATTCATCTGTGAAGGGAAGAGAGAGATGGTACGTGCAAAACTGAAAACACCTGAAGGCCGCAAGTTCCTGTTGGCGCTACTGGTTGTGTTTATGATTGCTGCCGCGTGTGTTGGGCGGGCAACCATTGTTGGCGTTATTGAACAGTACAACATTCCTCTCTCTGCCTGGACGACCAGCATGTATGTCCTGCAATCAGCGATGATCTTTGTTTATAGCCTGGTGTTCACCGTGCTGCTTGCCATTCCGCTGGGCATTTTCTTCCTGGGTGGGCGTGATAAACACTAAACGCCTTTCCTGCGATAAAAAAGCCAGCCTGAGCGCTGGCTTTTTTATTGGCTCGTTGTTCTTCCTCAGGTTTTTAATCCGTCGTATCCTATTCTGTAAGCAGTCAGGCCACTATTTTCAGAGCAGGAGTTACAGATGCTTTCCAGATTTACGGTACTCAGCCGGATCCCTCGTGGGGTCTGGGTAGTGGGTGGCGTCAGTATGTTGATGGACATCTCGTCAGAGAGTATTCACAGCCTGCTTCCACTGTTTATGGTGACTACGCTTGGAACGAGCGTGTTGGTTATCGGCCTGATTGAAGGGCTCGCGGAGGCTACCGCTCTCTTTATCAAAGTCTTTTCGGGGGCGATTAGCGACTATCTTGGCAAGCGTAAAGGGCTGGCGCTACTCGGGTATGGCCTCGGTGCGCTGAGCAAACCCTTTTTCGCCCTGGCATCCTCTTCGGGGATGGTTTTAGGCGCGCGCCTGATGGATCGTGCGGGGAAGGGGATCCGCGGTGCTCCACGGGATGCGCTGGTCGCAGATATCACCCCGCCGGAACTGCGTGGGGCGGCATATGGCCTGCGTCAGTCTATGGATACCACCGGCGCATTTCTGGGGCCACTACTGGCCGTGGGGTTAATGCTGCTGCTACACAATGATTTCCGCGCGGTTTTCTGGATAGCCCTGATCCCCGGCTTTCTTTCGGTTGCGCTGCTGTATTTCGGCCTGAAGGAGCCGAAAACCCCTGTCGAACATAAACGCACTAATCCCATCAAAAGAGAGAATTTAACGCGGCTGGGAAAATCGTGCTGGTGGGTCATTGGCCTGGGGGCGGTATTCACACTGGCACGTTTTAGCGAGGCTTTTCTTGTCCTCCGTGCGCAACAGTCTGGCGTTCCCCTGGCCTTAATCCCGCTGGTGATGGTGGTGATGAACGTGATCTATTCTTTCTCGGCCTATCCGTTTGGCAAACTCTCTGATGGCATGAGCCATACCCGGCTTCTGCAGTGGGGGCTAGTCGTATTGATTGCCGCTGATGTCGTTCTGGCCCTGAGTACCCACTGGACCGGTATTATTGTCGGAGTTGCGCTCTGGGGCATGCATATGGGGATGACTCAGGGGCTGCTGGCCGCGATGGTGGCCAAAACAGCACCTGCGGATTTGCGCGGTACGGCGTTTGGTCTTTTCAGTCTGGTCAGCGGGGTCGGGTTACTGATGGCCAGCGTGGGTGCCGGTGCTATCTGGGAACTGTGGGGCGCAGAATATACCTTTTATGCCGGCGCGGTGATTTGTTTGCTGACACTGCTTTATCTGCGTAAAACGCCTGCCGAAGTGCGGTAAGAATACGGTTATTAAAATGCTTTTCTTTTTTTAGTCGTACGAATCAGGGCTGGACAGCATTTATGCTGATTCAACCAGCCCTGTCATCAATTGCAATAAATTCCTGCCTCTGTAATTAGCCCCCCTGCTATACCGCCACGTTGTTCAATTATCACACCTCTTATCGCGTGAAATCCGGGCATGTATTCCTCTCTGCATTGCTGACGGTGTCTGGCTTGGGGCCACACGAGCTATGCAGGGACAGGGCGCTTTATCCAGAGGAGGGATGCTTTCGTTACGTCAATGCACGTGCACTGAAACATTATTTCACTTTTTTATGCAGGATAATGAACCGGAAAGATTCACCATCTGAGTGTTATCCACTAAAAAAATGATTTGTTGCGATAACAATAGAGATGTTTTGAAGTGAATTAACAGGGAAATATAGTGGCTGAGTTGATTGTTATTTCTACGATTTGAATTAGGGATATTGATAAATATCAAAAGTGTAATCGTTTACAGTCGTTATTATGCGCGGTTTGAAGTGCTTGTTTCGCTTATTGAAAAAAGTCCCCGACATGTGCCGGGGTAGTTAATTGTTGTTTCTGTTTTCCCTTAACATAAATTAAAGGTAATTATTGTAATGAACCGCCATTCTATCATTTCTTTATCCGTAATAATTGCGCTTTCATGCGGAAGTGTGAACGCCTTCGCTTCTAATTTCATGACCATGGATGAAAAAGCCACTGCTATTCAGTCGATTCGCAATGAAGCCAATCAGGCCATGGAGGATAAGCAGGCTGCATTAAAGGCTTACAATGCCGACCGTTCACCTGAAAATATGGCCCGTTTAGGGGACATCGAAAACAGCTTACGCACTGCAGGCGATCGTATTAATGCAGTACAGGCAACTGAAACGGCTCCCGATGCGCCGCGACCTGTAACACAAAGAACGCCGCAACCCCTGCAGCAGAAAACGCCACACATTACGGGCATGACTTACCGGAACGCTGTGATTTCAATGCAGCAAGTCACAACAGGGCCAGCCTTACCTGCAGGAACTGCCGTTAACACCCCTGACGCCACCAAAACGTCTGCAGTGGCTGCGCCACAAATCACAGGCACAACTTACCGCGCCGCAGTGGTGTCTATGCAGCAAGCGACAACAGGTCCAGCCTTACCCGCTGGCAAGGCGGTTACTGCGCCCTCGCTTACTCATACTCCAGCCACCACGAAAGCACCTGATAACGTTACAAGTGTTGCCATAACAAAAGACACGGGCTCGATTAACGTTGCTGTGTCCAGTATGAAGCCGGGGACGCCTGTGAATATCACGGTTAACGGTGTCACCACTACCACCACCGCAGGGGAGATCGCCAAAGTCGATCCGAATGTGCAAATCGCAGTTCCGCATGTAGACGCGTTGATCGTCTCTCAGCGTCAGGGAAGCGATCATAGCCGTAATAACTCACGACATGAGCATGGAACGGGGAACGGCAGCAACAATGCAGCCAACAGCAACAGCGCCCACGGCTTAGGCGGTGGCAATCATATTGGTGGTGGTAGCGCGCAGTCTGGCTCCAGAAACGTGGGTCACTGGTGATAGTCAATCTCTTGATGGGGTGGTTTTTGGGGGTTGTCAGTGGCTGGTGTATGGCTGGAATAGTGGCAAACCTGAAAGAAATCAGGCGACAACATGTCGAATTTGGGAAGTATTTTAAGTGAAACCTTTAAAAAAAGCGTTACTGATGAAAAAGGCTCAGTGGATATTCTTCATTCTGGCAGCGGTGACTACAACAGCATGTAGCATTGCTTCTCAACCCGAAACGGATGCATTAAGCACCCGGCCTTTCATGGGGGGAAATGGTAAACATGTTGCGGCAATGTCAGATTTTCAAATCTGCGAGGCGTTGGGCTATGCACAGGCCCGCCACGAAACGAAAGTTTACAACACGCTTTCCGCATTGTTGGAGCAACGCCAACAGGCGGGCACGCTCAGGATCGCTCAGGGTGATTGCACCGCAGCAGCGCTAAACGTCATCAATGAGGAAAAGGCCAAAGTGAAACAGTAACGCATCAGGGGGCCTAAACGGGCCCCTTTTTTTCCAGTGAGTTACATCACACCCATTTCCCTTTGCAGAAATAAAAAAACAACCCGGAAGGGTTGGTTTTCAAGAATATGTTGGTCGGAAAAACGCTTCTTGGGGATGTCCTCATGTGGCTTATGAAGACATTACAAACATCGCGGTGTGTTAATCAATGGGGATCAGGGCAGGGTTAGATATGTATCAGCTCAGACTTGTTTTGGCTGTCTCAATGCACCGAACCAAACCTAATATGGCAGTAAACGCTCAATCGCGACGTAACAGATTTGGACTTACACTCGTAGCCCATCCACACTTACTCGTGGCAGATCAATTACTGTCTTAATGCTTGTTTCGATGCAGTCAATGATGGACTCACGAGGCCCGCAGCGCCAGTCTGCGCTCGCGTAGAAAGAATTAAGCACTGTATTCATATTTTCAATACTTTCAAAGGCTCGAATGAGATAGTAGCAATCAAGATCGTGCAGAGAGTTACCAAACGACACCACATCGATGCCGTGGCGTTGATGTAGGGGAACGCTAATTTCTGCCATGACGTTATGAAAAACTGCTCCGGTGCCTTTGTGTAAATTGTATTGCAGTATCTCGACTGTTTTCATCATCACTGCTCCAGACGTTGGTGTATCGCACTAAGTCGATTGTCCAATGTTATTGTGTTACACAAAGGAAAATTATCAGCTAAAGTCCGCGCCAGTACATTCGATATGAGGGCTTCAAAGAAATTTATTCATTTGTAAGCCACATATCAGACTCTTCAAACATATCCTCCAGCATGCGGTTCAACTTTTCACGATCGCTTTTGCTGGCATCGCTATTGAGTCCGTTAGCTTGCATAGGCTTAACCTTCACTTCAGCATCAGGGAAGATGTTATGCACTCGCTTCGTAAGCTCGGCCAATATAATTTCTCTGGCTCCATCCAGACCCTGAACATTTCGCTTATCGTAAACCAATTCAACAAACATAAAACCTCCGTAATAACTTCAAGTGGGGGAGGTATTTTTACTGTAAAAATATACAGCGTCAAGCGTGGCGGAGTGTTTTAAGGGGGGTTGTCGACCGTTGGTGCTGAAACTACAGGTAATGATTCCCAGCAGAAATGAAGCAATAAAAAAACCAGCCATAGGTGACTGGTTTTAAAGAGTATTTTTGGTCGGCACGAGAGGATTTGAACCTCCGACCCCCGACACCCCATGACGGTGCGCTACCAGGCTGCGCTACGTGCCGACGCATAAAAAGAATACTACTCGATTCCGTTTTGAATGCAAGGGAATCTGTTGCTAACTGGTTTATAATTAATCAGTTAGCGATAAAGCGCTTCTCATCCGTCAGAACCTGCAGCAGCAGGCTCAGCTGCGGTTTTTGGTCTTTCAACCGCTCACCCTGCAGATTATACGTCTGATACTTCCCATTATTGTTCAGCACCAGCGTCAACGCTGGCGTAGTCACCACCAGCGTGCTCTCTCCGGCAGCCGTCACCCAGTTATGGCGGCGGGTGGCACTGAAGAGATCCTGCCCCTGTGAATATTCGTTTGCTGGCGTGCTGACGTGCAGCAGACGTTGCATCAGGGTCGTCATCACATCTTTATGTTCAGTCAGCATATTGATGCGCTGCGCCGGCGTTCCCGGCCAGTGGATCACCAGCGGAACATGCAGATTTGGACGCGACCACTCCATGCTCTTCGTTTCGTCACCCAACGGGATACCATGACCGGCCGTGACGATCACGACGGTGTTATCCAGCTTGCCAGACTCGCGCAACGCGTCGAGCACGCGGCCAATCTGTGCATCAACATCACCGGCAGCGCGGCTGTAGCGGCGCGCAAAGCCTTTCTGATTCGTGTCCTCAAGGTTGGTGCCGTTTAAGGCAACCCACGAGAACCAGCGGTTATCTTCCTGGGCGTAGCGTTGCAGCCAGCTTATCCACTGACTGGCGGTCTGTTCATCTGTCTGGCTCTGTGCCGCCGGCAGTGAGAAGTCTGACAGCAGCGCCTGGCGATAGAGCGCGCTGTTAAAGCCATCCGATGAGAATAGCCCTAACTGATAACCCTGCTGATTAAGCCCGGTGATCAGTGCCGCAGGAATACGGGCGGACAGCACGCCGTCCATGTATCCGGCTGAAATGCCGTAGAAGAGACCAAAGATACCCGCGTCGGTTGAATTACCGGAACTCATATGCTGTGTAAACGTCACGTTCTTACTGGCGAAATCAGCCAGAGCAGGCATCTGCTTCTCGTAACGTGAATAATTCAGGCCATCGACGGTGATTAACAGGACGTTTTGCCCGCGGCCCATATCGCGATAGCGTAGTTCGCTCAGCGGATACTGGACGCTGACCGCTTCCGGATTACCCTGTTCGACCAGACGGCGCTGATACTCCTGCGCATCCAGCAGGCCGTGTTTTTCGAGGAAACGGCGGGCCGTCATCGGATAAGAGAGCGGCAGGTTAGCGCGCTGCATGGTAATAGGGCGATAGAAGTTCGCATCCGCCCAGATATACATGATGTGCGAGCTAATAAAGGAGACGAAAAAGAGCGTCGCAACGGGCTTCGCGTAATGGCGGCGCCGGGTCAGGCTGCGCAGCTTTTGCCAGCTCCAGGTGGCAAACAGCATCTCAATAAGCAGGATCACCGGAACGCTGATAAACATCAGCTGCCAGTCACGGGCCGTTTCGTTTTGATCCGGGTTGATCACCAGTTCCCAGACGATGGGGTTGAGATGCAGGTGAAAACGGGTAAAGACTTCGCTGTCGATAAGCAGCAGCGTTATCCCCGCCGTCGCGAGGATAGCGGACAAGAAACGCATGAGCCGCTGCGACATGACGATAAACGTCAGGGGGAACAGGATCAGCAGATAGGTGGCGAAAACCAAAAAGCTAAAGTGACCCACAACGCTCATCCAGGAGTAAATACGCCCGGTTAGCGTTGTCGGCCAGTCTGCGACAAACAGATAACGACAGCCAATGACCGACGCTAACAGAATGTTGAACAGGGCAAACCAGTGTCCCCAGCTGACCATCTGGGAGACTTTTTCACGGTAGCGCTGACGATTCGTCACCATAAACTGTTGTTCGTTTCCCTTAATGGGCCTGGTCGTCGCTGACGGAGGACTGTAACGCCTGGGCGAAAGATTTGGCGATCGCCTGACGCTGAGCCGGAGCAACGCTGGTATTGATAAGGTTGGTGACCATATTTCCCAAAACCATCAGGGAGAGATCGGTCGGCGTTTTATGTTTTTCCAGTACGTTGACCAGCTCACTGAGCAGTTGTTCAACGTGTTCATCACTGTAGCGGGAATGTTGTGGCATAAATCAAAATCAGTTTGTTGATGAAAGGGCAACATATTACCGTAGCGACAGCTTTTTTTCCCCTTTTTTATCTGTTGTTGCACACATGACCTGGTGGTGGTTGAATACCGCCCGGTCTAAAAGGAGAGTTTATCATGAGTCTGGAAATCAACCAGATTGCCTTGCACCAGCTTATCAAGCGTGATGAGCAAACCCTTGAAGTGGTGCTTCGCGATTCGTTACTGGAACCCACGGCGACCGTTGTGGAAATGATGGCGGAGTTGCACCGCGTCTACAGTGCTAAAAATAAAGCCTATGGTCTGTTCAGCGAAGAGAGCGAACTGGCTGATAGTCTTCGTCTGCAGCGTCAGGGCGAAGAGGATTTCCTGGCGTTTAGCCGCGCCGCCACCGGACGTCTGCGTGACGAACTGGCAAAATACCCGTTCGCAGACGGCGGTATCGTCCTGTTCTGTCACTATCGTTACCTGGCAGTAGAGTATCTGCTGGTCACCGTGCTGAACAATTTAAGCAGCATGCGCGTGAATGAGCAGCTGGATATCAGCTCTACCCATTATCTTGATATCAACCATGCGGATATCGTGGCGCGTATCGATTTAACCGAGTGGGAAACGAACCCGGAATCGACCCGCTACCTGACCTTCCTGAAAGGCCGCGTCGGCCGTAAAGTGGCTGATTTCTTTATGGACTTCCTCGGCGCCAGCGAAGGTCTTAACGCCAAAGCGCAGAACAAAGGGCTGCTGCAGGCGGTTGACGACTTTACCGCCGAAGCGCAGCTCGATAAATCTGAGCGTCAGACCGTGCGCCAGCAGGTGTACAGTTACTGCAACGAACAGCTGCAGGCGGGAGAAGAGATTGAGCTGGAGTCGCTGTCAAAAGAGCTGGCGGGCGTCAGTGAAGTCAGCTTCCAGGAATTTACTGCTGATAAAGGCTATGAGCTCGAAGAGAGCTTCCCGGCGGATCGCAGTACGCTGCGACAGCTCACTAAATTTGCCGGTAGCGGCGGTGGGTTGACCATCAACTTTGATGCCATGCTGTTGGGTGAACGCATCTTCTGGGATCCGGCCACCGATACGCTGACCATTAAAGGCACGCCGCCGAACCTGCGCGATCAGCTTCAGCGCCGCACCTCTGGCGGGAAATAACAGGCATAAAAAAAGCCCCGCAGAAGCGGGGCTTTTTTTCGACGTGTTTGCGATTACGCGCGAACGAAGTCGATGTGAGTGACTTTTGGCTTGAACGCGTGACGCTGAACAGCCTGAACTTTCACTTTTTCTTCTTTACCGCCAACAACGATGGTCAGAACTTCGCTGTAGAATTCAGGTTTGTTCTGCAGGTTCCACACTTTGTCGTGATCCAGTTCGATTGCAACTGGAGCAGCTTCGCCACCGTAAACGATAGCCGGGAACTTGTTAGCGTTACGCAGGCGGCGGCTCGCACCCTTACCCTGCACGTTACGTACTTCTGCTTCGATAGTAAACATTGATTTCTCTCTGTATTTTAAACCCTACTACAGGCGACCCAGCAGCAGGTGAGTGTTCTGCTTCACGGATATGAAGCGGGCGGCATTTTATACTCAAACGCCCCGCACATCAATGAAAAGTCCCCTTAACCGCGCAATTCGTTGGCGCGACGAAAACGGCCTTCGTAATCAAACACCTTTTCCCGAACCTGCCAGAACTGTCCTTTCATACGAGCCACAACAAAATCCGGGTGGCGCAGTAACACCTGCTGGCGCACGATATCGGCCACGGTAATCCAGCGCAGCGGTACACCGGGCGTACGGGTGTGCGGGCGAATAAAGAGTTGTTCGAAGGCCATACGCTGGGCAGGCGTATGTACCCTGAAGCGCTCGCTGACGTCTGCGCCGTCTTCATCGTAATAGGTGATTTTCAGCCACTCGCCTTTGTCATCCGCGCCGGGTTGCAGTGCCATACCGGAACAGCGCAGCACCAGCGCATCTTTTAACTTCAGCGCTGCTTTTAGCATGTCATCAGGATCGACCAGAACCGTATCGCATTCGCGACAGCGACGGGCGGCAATATCGTTTTCCGCATTGCACTGCGGGCAGTTTTTAAAGCGGAAACGGAAATCGCACTGTTCGCGATGTCCTTCGTCATCTTCAAACCAGCCCTGACAGCGGCGGCCAAAATGTTCAATCAGCGTGCCGTCTGCGGTGGTTTTACCCCAGAAGGTATTGGCAAAACCACAGGCAGGGCAAAAGACCTGAACGGGGACGTTGTCGCTTTTGCCTTTTGGCGTGCCGACTTCCGGAGAGTAGAGATCGTGCGGGTTACCGGCGTAATCCAGAATAAGACAGTCGGTTTTCCCGGGCGCCAGGCGCAGGCCGCGCCCCACAATCTGCTGATAAAGACTGACCGATTCGGTCGGACGTAAAATGGCAATCAGATCGACATGCGGGGCATCAAACCCGGTGGTTAACACCGACACGTTCACCAGATAGCGGAATTGTTGCGCTTTGAAGGCGTCGATCAGGCGGTCGCGCTCCGGCCCGGGCGTCTCGCCGGTGATTAAGGCCGCGTCCTCGGCGGGCAGCAGCCCGGTAATTTCTCGCGCATGCTCCACGGTGGCGGCAAAGATCATGACCCCTTTGCGTGTCGCGGCGAACTCTTCTATCTGGCTAATGATATGCGGGGTAATGCGCTTTTGCTTTTTCAGCGCCTGGTTCAACTCCGCTTCGCTGAATAACCCGTTGCTCTGCGCCTGTAACCGGCTGAAATCGTACTGCACCACCGGCATGTCCAGCCGCTCGGGCGGCGTCAGGTAGCCATGCTTGATCATGTAGCGCAAAGGAAGTTCATAGATACAGTCGCTGAACAGCGCTTTCTCATCGCCGCGCACCATGCCGTGATAATGGTAGCGATAGATCCAGCCTTTACCCAAGCGAAACGGGGTCGCCGTCAGGCCAAGCAGGCGAAGGTGCGGGTTCACCTCTTTCAGGTGAGTGAGGATTTGCTGATACTGGCTGTCGTCGTCATCGCTGATGCGGTGACACTCGTCGACAATCAGCAGCGAAAATTCACTGCGAAACAGATCAAGGTTGCGGGCCACCGACTGTACGCTGCCAAAGACCACTTTGCCGTGGCTCTCTTTACGCTTTAGCCCGGCAGCGAAAATGTCAGCTTCCAGCCCGAGCGCGCAATACTTGGCATGGTTTTGCGCCACCAGCTCTTTGACGTGGGCCAGCACCAGCACGCGTCCGCGTGCCAGACGCGCCAGTTCGGCGATCACCAGGCTTTTGCCAGCACCGGTGGGAAGCACAATGGCCGCCGGTGCCTGGTGTTTACGAAACCAGGCGAGAGTGGCGTCAACGGCTTCCTGCTGATAAGGACGAAGTGTAAAAGTCATGGGGTCTCGGTTTAGTTATTTCGCATATAGTATGCCACGAAACTTTTTCCCTTGAGTGGCGCAACCAGACCATTATACTGAGCCATTCCAGACTGCTTCTTTTTCGGACCTGTTGTCCGACTTCCAGCACCATTAAGGCTAAAAAGATTTCATGCGACTTGATAAGTTTATCGCTCAGCAACTCGGCGTAAGCCGCGCTATTGCCGGGCGTGAAATTCGCGCCAGCCGCGTTACCGTGGATGGCGACATTGTGAAAGACACTGCGTTCAAACTCCAGCCTGACCATCAGGTTGAATATGACGGCAACCCGCTGACCCAACAGCACGGGCCGCGCTATTTCATGCTCAATAAGCCGGAAGGCTATGTCTGTTCCACGGACGATCCGGATCATCCAACGGTGCTTTATTTCCTCGACGAACCGGTCGCGCACAAGCTGCATGCCGCTGGCCGTCTCGATATCGACACCACCGGGCTGGTGCTGATGACCGACGACGGGCAGTGGTCACACCGTATCACGTCTCCGCGCCATCACTGTGAGAAGACGTATCGGGTGACGCTGGAGTCTCCGGTCGCGGATGACACGGCAGAACAATTTGCCAACGGCGTTCAGTTGCATAATGAAAAAGATCTGACCCGGCCTGCCGTGCTTGAAGTGATCGCGCCTACCGAGGTTCGTCTGACCATCAGTGAAGGGCGCTACCATCAGGTGAAGCGTATGTTTGCCGCGGTGGGTAACCACGTTGTCGGTCTGCATCGTGAACGTATTGGCGCAATTGAACTCGATCCTGAGCTGGCGCCCGGCGAATATCGCCCGTTAACGGAAGAAGAGATCGCCAGCGTTGGTCTGCCTTCGCATTAATTTCAGGAGAACTCTGTGACCACCAGGCCACACTCGTCGTTCAAAATTGTCTTCATTCTTGGCCTGCTGGCCATGCTGATGCCGCTGTCTATTGATATGTATCTGCCTGCGCTGCCGGTTATTTCCGCGCAGTTTGGCGTACCGGCAGGCAGTGCGCAGATGACGCTCAGCACCTATATTCTCGGTTTTGCCCTCGGTCAGCTGTTTTATGGTCCGATGGCGGACAGCTTTGGCCGCAAGCCCGTTATCCTTGGCGGGACCCTGATTTTTGCAGGGGCGGCGGTGGCCTGTGCGCAGGCGCAAACCATCGATCAACTGATTGTCATGCGCTTTTTCCACGGTCTGGCGGCGGCAGCGGCAAGTGTGGTGATCAATGCCCTGATGCGCGATATCTACCCGAAAGAAGAGTTCTCCCGGATGATGTCGTTCGTGATGCTGGTGACGACGATTGCACCGCTGGTGGCCCCTATGGCCGGCGGTGCGGTGCTGGTATGGTTCAGCTGGCATGTGATTTTCTGGATCCTGGCACTTGCCGCGCTGCTGGCCTCGGCAATGATCTTCTTCTTTATTGATGAAACGCTACCCGCGGAGCGCCGACAGAAGTTCCACATCCGAACCACAATGGGGAATTTCGCCTCACTGTTTCGCCATAAGCGCGTGCTGAGCTATATGCTGGCGAGCGGTTTCAGCTTCGCCGGGATGTTCTCATTCCTGAGTGCCGGGCCGTTTGTCTATATCGAACTGAACCATGTTTCTCCGCAGCACTTCGGTTATTACTTTGCGCTCAACATCGTCTTCCTGTTCATTATGACCATCATTAACAGCCGCTTTGTCCGCCGAGTCGGGGCGTTGAACATGTTCCGCGCCGGGCTTTGGATCCAGTTTGTGATGGCTATCTGGCTGGTGCTGAGTGCTTTTACAGGCGTGGGCTTCTGGGCGCTGGTGGTGGGGGTTGCGGCCTTCGTCGGCTGCGTGTCGATGGTTTCCTCCAATGCGATGGCGGTGATCCTCGACGAATTCCCGCATATGGCAGGCACCGCCTCGTCGCTGGCCGGAACATTCCGCTTTGGCATCGGCGCCATCGTCGGGGCGTTACTGTCGATGGCCACGTTTAATACGGCCTGGCCGATGCTGTGGGCGATGGCGTTTTGTGCAACCAGCTCCATTCTTTTCTATCTCTACGCCAGTCGGCCGCGAAAGGTGGCCAGCTAACGCGCAAATAAGGCCCAGTCAGGGCCTTTTTTGTTGACACACATCAACCAAAGCTGCGTTCGTTTACCCTGTGTTTGTTTCTTTTATGTAAAATCTATTTGTGTAAAAAGTCACATCATTGTATTTAAAAAGGTTGAGTTAGATCGCAGAAACGGGTACATATAGCGCCGACGCGAGCCTGAACACCTATAAAAAAGCGCCGAATAGTGCAGGCTGGCGATGATGTGTTACTATAAATGTAAATAAATTGTGAAGTAAATTTTGCTTCCGGGGAACGAACGTGAATACATTACAACTCTCCATAGTCCATCGCTTGCCCCAGAGCTATCGCTGGTCGGCGGGTTTTGCAGGATCGAAAGTTGAACCGATTCCGCAAAGCGTCGCGGGTTGCGAGAATTGTCTGGTTGCACTTAAGCTGCTGAGCCCGAGCGACGAAAATGCATGGCGAGTCATGGAGCGTCTCAGCGAGGCCCTGACGGATATTGAAGTGGACAGCTCCGTACTGGAGTGTGAAGGTGAACCCTGCCTGTTCGTGAAAAGCCAGGATGAATTTGCCGCGACCTGCCGTCTGAAAAACTTTGGTGTTGCTATCGCTGAGCCTTTCTCGGGCCAGTATCCTTTCTGAGCGCTAGTCTGCGGACAACAGCTGGCGCGTGTAGCTCTGCGTTGGCGCAGCAAATACGCGCTGGCACTCTCCCTGCTCGACCACTTCTCCCTGTCGCAACACAATCACCTGATGGCATAACGCCCGCACAACCTGTAAATCATGGCTGATAAAGATATAGGCCAGCCTGTGCTTTTCCTGCAATCCTTTCAGTAATGCCAGGATCTGAGCCTGAACGGTTCTGTCCAGCGACGATGTCGGTTCATCCAGAATGATCAGCTCCGGTTTGAGGATCAGCGCGCGGGCAATGGCGATACGCTGGCGCTGACCGCCGGAAAATTCAGCCGGGTAGCGGTGCCGGGTATCCGGATCTAAGCCAACTTCTGCCATAACGCGTATCACTTCTTCTTCCCGCTGCCGGACGGTCAATGCTGGCTGATGAACGCGCAGACCCTCTTCGACAATCTGTAATACGTTCAGCCGTGGGTTAAGCGAGGAGTTTGGATCCTGAAACACAACCTGCATGCGGGGACGAACGGGCAGCATCTGGCGACGGTTCCAGTTGTGCAGCGGCATACCGTCAAAGAGGATCTCACCCTGCGAGGCGATTAAGCGCAGCAGTGCCAGGCCGGTGGTGCTTTTTCCCGAACCGGACTCGCCCACCAGCCCCAGCGATTCGCCCGGACGCAGGGAAAAATGGATATTTTTCAATACCGGATTCTGGTCGACGATGCGCCGCAGAATCCCTTTGCGAACAGGAAACGACACGCCCAGCCCCTCAACGCGCAGCAACGGCGCGCTGTCAGCCGGCAGGGGAACCGGGTCACCCGTGGGCTCGCTATCAAGCAGACGCTGCGTATAGGGGTGCTGAGGCGCTTTCAGCAGGGTGGCTGCGGTGTTCTGCTCGACACAGCGTCCGTTTTGCATCACGGCGACGCTGTCGGCGAGCTTTCTCACAATGCTGAGGTTATGGGTGATAAACAGCAGGCTCATGTTCAGTTCGTCACGCAACTCCCGCAGCAGCCGCAGAATTTGCGCCTGCACCGTCACGTCCAGCGCGGTGGTGGGCTCATCGGCAATCAACAGTTCGGGTCGCGTGAGCAGGGCCATCGCAATCATCACCCGCTGACGTTCGCCGCCGGAAAGCTGATGGGGGAAATCGTTCAGCCGTTTTGCGGCATTGCGAATGCCGGTTCGTTCAAGACAATCCAGAATCTCCCCCCGCGCCGCCTCTTTGCGCATGCCCCGGTGCAGGGACAGTACTTCATAGAGCTGTTTTTCCAGCGTGTGCAGCGGGTTAAGAGAGACCATCGGCTCCTGGAAAATCATGGCAATGTTATTGCCGCGAATCCCGCGCAGGGTTTTTTCATCAGCATGCAGCAGCGAGTGACCGTGAAACAGAATGTCGCCTTGCGGATAGCTGACGGGCGGAGACGGAAGCAGGCGCAGGATCGACAGTGCCGATACGCTCTTGCCAGAGCCTGACTCGCCTACCAGCGCCAGCGTTTCGCCGCGCTGGATCTGCAGCGACAACTCCGTGACCACGGTACGCGCCTCACCCTGTTTTGAAAAGGCAATCGACAGGTTATCAATACTGAGAAGGGGCTGCGTCATCTTATACCGCCTTGTTGGGATCAAAAGCATCGCGCACGGCTTCGCCAATAAAAATCAGCAGTGAAAGCAGCACGGCCACGGCAAGAAAGGCGGTGATGCCTAACCACGGTGCCTGCAGGTTGTTCTTGCCCTGCAGCAGTAGCTCGCCGAGCGACGGGGAACCGAGAGGGAGCCCGAAGCCAAGGAAATCAAGCGAGGTGAGGGTAGTGATGGAACTGCACAGAATAAACGGCAGGAAGGTGAGGGTCGCTACCACGGCGTTAGGAAGCATATGGCGGAAAATGATCCCGCGGTCGCTCACCCCCAGCACCTGGGCAGCGCGAATGTAATCGTAATTACGGGTGCGCAGGAATTCCGCCCGCACCACGCCTACCAGCGCCATCCAGCCGAAGATGACGGTAATGCCTAACAGCCACCAGAAGTTTGGCTGTACCACGCTTGAAAGCAGAATGATCAGAAACAGCGTCGGCATGCCTGACCAGACTTCAATAAAACGTTGACCCCACAGGTCGATTTTCCCGCCGTAGTAGCCCTGAACGGCACCTGCTACTACGCCCATCACGCTGGAAAAGACGGTCAGCATCAGCCCAAAGAGGATCGAGATCCGCGTGCCGTAGAGGATGCGTGCCAGCACATCGCCACCGTTGGCATCCGTTCCCAGCCAGTTTTGCGCGGAAGGCGGGGAAGGGAAGGGGGTGGTGGTCGCAAAGTTAATGCTGTTTGCGCCAAAACGCACCGGCGCCCAGAGCGCCCAGCCGTGCTGTTCAATTTGCTGGCGAAGCCACGGATCCTGATATTCAGCGGGCGTCGCAAACGGGCCACCAAAATCGCTTTCGCTGTATTGGGTGAGAACGGGCACATACCAGCGGTCGTTAAAGTGCACCAGCAGCGGTTTATCGTTGGCAATCAGTTCCGAACACATGCTTAAGACAAACAGGACGGCAAAGATCCACAGCGACCAGTAGCCGCGGCGGTTGTGGCGAAAACGGGCCCATCGGGCCTGGTTGACGGGGCTTAAACGCGGCATCAGCGGCCCTCAAAATCAATTCGGGGATCAACCAGCGTATAGCTGATATCGCTGATGATATTCAGCAGCAGGCCAATCAGGGTGAAGATATAAAGTGTGCCAAACATGACCGGATAATCGCGCGACACGGTGGCTTCATATCCCAGCAAGCCCAGTCCGTTGAGGGAGAACATCACCTCTATCAGCAGCGAGCCGGTAAAAAACATACTGATGAACGTGGCAGGAAATCCGGCAATCACCAGCAGCATGGCGTTGCGAAAGACATGTTTCCACATGATCTGCTTTTCGCCCACGCCCTTCGCACGGGCAGTCACAACGTACTGTTTACGGATTTCATCGAGAAAGGCGTTTTTGGTCAGCATGGTCAGGGCCGCAAAGCCGCCAATGACGGTCGCAAGCACCGGCAGCGTGATGTGCCAGAAATAATCGGTGATCTTCTTGTACCAGGGCAGGGTGCTGAAATCCGCTGACACCAGCCCCCGCAACGGAAAGATATCGAAATAGCTGCCACCGGCAAAAAAGACAATCAACAGAACGGCAAACAGAAACGCCGGAATGGCATAGCCGATGATGATAAACGTGCTGCTCCAGACATCGAAGCGGCTGCCGTTGTGAACCGCTTTACGGATCCCCAGGGGAATAGAGACGAGATAAATAATCAACGTTCCCCACAGCCCCAGGGTAATCGACACCGGCAGACTTTGCTTAATCAATGTTAAAACTGACGCGCTGCGAAACAGGCTGTCGCCAAAATCAAAGCGGAGGTAGTCCCAGAGCATGTTGAAATACCGCTCGTGAAGCGGTTTGTCGAAGCCATAACGATGGGTGATCTCGGCGATGACTTCCGGATCCAGGCCACGTCCGCCGCGATAATGGCTTTCGCTGATATTTCCCAGGCCGGTGCGGGCATGGCTCGCGCCCATTCCTTCGCCACCGCCGCCAGGCATACCGCTGCTGTTGCCAAATTCAATGGCTGCAATAGCCTGGTCGACCGGGCCGCCGGGCGCGATTTGCACAATAAAAAAGTTAATCGTGATGATTGCCCAGAGGGTCGGGATAATCAGCAGGAGACGGCGGATCAGATACGCACCCATGATGATTCCTTATCGCCGCTCAGCGGGAAGTCTGGCGGCTTTGTTAACGTCATACCACCAGGTGTCGAAGCCCAGTGAATAGACAGGGCGTACGGCAGGCTCGGAGAACTTGTCCCAGCGCGCAAGCCGGTCTTCGCCCATATACCACATTGGCAGCATGTAGTAATTCCAGGTTAAGACCCTGTCGAGGGCGCGTCCCAGCGGCAGGAGTTTTTCTTTATCACCCTGCGCCGCCACAATTTTCGCAATCAAGGCATCAATCGCCGGGCTTTTCACCCCCGGCGCATTATAGGAGGAGTCGATATAGCTGGATGCCCAGGAGATTTGCAGATCTGAGCTGGGCCACGGCTGCGCGGGCCACAGGGTTTGCATCATGTCGTAATCACGGCTGCGTTTGCGGTTGGTGAGCTGCGCGTTGTCGACCTGGCGAATGTTCATGGTAATCCCCAGCCGTTCAAGATTGTGCTTAAACGGCAGCACCCACTGATCGTTGCTTCCGGACGCAAGCAGCAGCTCAAAGCTTAACGGTTTGCCCGTTCTGGAATCGACGCGTTTTTGATTCTTCAGTGGCCAGCCTGCATCATCCAGCAGCTTGCTGGCTTTAAGCAGGTTGTCGCGATCGTAGCCGTCACCCTTTGACGCCGGAGGCTGAAATACCGTCGTGAACACCTCCGGCGGCAGTTCTGCTTTCAGCGGTGCCAGCAGGACAAGTTCGTCCGCTTTTGGGTAATCGCGAGCGGCATATTCAGTGTTCTGGAAATAGCTATTTGCCCGGCTGTAAGCACCGTAAAATAGCGCTTTGTTCATCCATTCAAAATCAAAGGCCAGGGTAATGGCTTCCCGCACCCGACGGTCAGTAAATACCGGACGCTGAATATTAAACGCCAGCCAGCGCGTATCCTGAGCGGACGCATTTTTATGCTCGTCTTTAACGATATACCCGTTAGCGAAGTTTTTGCCGATATACCGTGTCGCCCAGTTTTTAGCGCTGCTCTCCACGCGCATATCGAACGCACCGGCTTTAAATGCTTCAAATGCGACGTTATCGTCAAGGTAGTAATCGTAGCGAAGGGTATCGAAATTCCAGCGGCCCCGGTTTACCGGCAGGTTTGCCGCCCAGTAGTCTTTGACCCGGGAATAGACAACATACTGCCCCATGCGCCAGTCGGTTATACGGTATGGGCCACCCGCGAGCGGGGGTGTGGAGAGCGGGTCGCTAAGTTTGTGATCTTTCCAGAACGATTCAGGCATCACGGGCAGGGAGAACAGGCTGAGCATGTTCTCTTTATTCGGCTCACTTAGCTCAATACGCACCGTGAGCGGGGCAATGGCTTTGACCGTAACGCCTTTGTAGACAATGCGGAACTGGGGAACGCCCTCAGTCATAAATTTGTGAAATGTGAAGGCAATGTCGCTGGCTTTGACCGGCGTCCCATCGTGAAAACGCGCCCGTGGGTTAATCGAAATTTCCGCCCACGCAAAGTTATCCGCGTAACGCACGTTGTCAGCAATCAGCGGGTAGTAACTGCCGGGTTCATCATCAGACGTAACAAACAGCGTATCGTAGAGCGATTCTGTTCGCGCTGCCGCCACGCCGCGCAGGGCGAAGCGGTTGAAGTTGTCGAACGTCCCCGTGGCGGAGAGGGTCACGTTCCCGCCTTTTGGCGCGGCAGGGTTGACGTAATCAAAGTGCGTAAAATTGACCGCGTACTTTGGCTCACCAATCACGGAGAACGCGATGTTCTCTGTGATGGTTTGCGCCTGGCTGGACAGGCTCGTTAACGCCAACAGCAGCAACATAAAGCGCATAAGCATCTCGCGGCGGCTCCCTTTCGACTGACCGGCTCAGTTAAGCTGAATAATAAGTGACGTCACGGGCAATGTGAAATCATTCAACGTTCAGGCTGCCATTGGCGGAACTGCTCCAGCGGCATCGGGCGGCTAATCCAGTAACCCTGAAGGAAAACAACGCCATGTTCGCGCAGCCAGGCTGCCTGCTCCGGCGTCTCCACCCCTTCGGCGACGGTCGACATATTCAGTCGTCTTGCCAGGGTGAGTACGGCATCAAGCACCGGGGAGGTCACGGTTTCCGTCCCGATCGCGTTGACAAAACCCCGGTCAATTTTGATGTAATCCATGGTGAAACGCTCAAGGTAAATCAGCGCACTGTGGCCGGTACCAAAATCATCAATCGCAATTTCAAAGCCTTCATTGTGCAGCCATTCGAAAAGATTGTTGGCTTCCCGATGGTTAACCATGTCGCGCTCGGTGATTTCCAGCACGATCTGGAAATGATCCGGCGGCATTAAGTCCAGGAAAGTGCGCATATCCTCTTTGAAGCTTTCTGCATGCAGATGCCCCGGCGCAATGTTAATGCCCAGTTTTGCGCCCGGTGGCAGAAGGGTCTGTAATGCCGGCGCGTCGCGGATGATGAGGTCAAAGAGGTGCAGCGTCAGCGGCACAATCAGCTTCTGCGCTTCGGCGAAGTTGATAAAGGCATCAGGCGGAATTTCCCCCATCGTCGGGTGTTTCCAGCGCATCAGGACTTCGACACCACGCATTTGCAGCGTCTCTGCATCCACAACAGGCTGATACACCACATAAAACTGACCGCGTTTAATGGCGCTCAGGATCTCTTTGCCTGGGTTAAGACGCGTGGTGAGGATATAGAAATTAAGCGAGCCGGCCGCGATCCCGCAGACCAGTCCAAAGAACACCGCGAACAGGATTTCATCGCTCGTCCACTCTTCGGCGTACAGTTTGATCGTCAGCGGAACCTCTTTTAGGGTCGCGGTACGCGCCGGCGTTTCATGTAAATCCTGTGCCTTAACCAGTGTGGCGGACCTTGTCGACAACGCATTGTCGCCAATGATGATGGCAATGCCCGCGAACTCGTTCTGGCGTGCGGTATAAAGCATGTACGGAGTCAGGTTGATGTTTACCGAAGTAAACACGCCGCCGTCCTTCACCAGCGGATTTCGATACCAGATGGCAATCGCGGGTCTGTGCGGCATCATCGGTGTGCCCGGCAGTAACGCCATATCAATTTGTTTATCGATGTGCAGCTCGGGTATCAGTTCTTCCATCGGGACGTTCATCGGACCGGTGGCTGAAGAGCAGTACGCCAGTTTATCCCTGACCAGCAAAAAGGCGCGCACGTTAAGGCTAAAGGCCGCGCGAGAGGTCAGCTCAGCGTTGACGTCGTGGCAGCTGTTCAGCGTGAGCGGCTGAAGGAGATCGATAGAGCTTTTTAACTCATCGAAGTAGCTTTCCATGTAGATGCTCACGTCGTCAATCAGGGTGTCGAATCTGACTTCCCGCTTGTGGTAGCTCCAGAAAAATTGCAATGAACCCAGGAGCAGGGCTGTGATCAGGCCGGTGATAAGGCTGAGGAAAAGTATCTTGCGATTACTGGAGAAGTAGCGGGTGAACATAGACGTCGTGGTTCCTGGATTGCCGCTGAATGTATTCAGTGTAACGGGCAAAAAAAAACACCGCCGAAGCAGTGCTTTTTTTATCATATCGCCGGCCAAGGGATAACCAACGATACAATGATTATTTTAACTGCGGGTCAGTACGCGGCGCGCTTCGTTATAGCGCTTCTTCCAGTAAGGTTCGTTCATGCTGGAAATGGTCACACCGCTGCTGGTGGAGGCATGTACAAACTGGTCATTGCCAATGTAGATGCCAACATGTCGACCTGTCGAACCCGCACGGAACAGGACTAAATCCCCGGTGCGCAGTTTAGTGCGTGAAATCGACTTGCCCATCTCCTGCTGTTCGTAAGTTGAACGCGGAAGGTCTAACCCAAACTGCTCACGGAAAGTACGCTGTACGAAACCGGAACAATCAATGCCTTTTTTGGTGCTGCCGCCAAGACGATAACGCACGCCTTTCCAGTCAGCATACTGGTCCATAATACGGGACTTCACGTCCAGATTACGTACCATATTTTCAAATTCATCCTGAGAGGCTTGCAGTGACGAGGAATCTTCCATTCCCACAACACGCGTCTCAGGATGCATATTCTTTGCGGTGTTCGATGTACTACATGCAGATAACAGTACCGCCACTGCTATCGCCGGGATCCCCCGTAAGATATATCTCAAAATCGGTTGAGATTTGACCATTTTGTTTATTATCCCTTGAAGTCCTTAACGACAAATATCGTTATAAAAAATGCCAAACGTGACGAGACTAATTATCTGTTCACAATGAGACAATTCTTTCTGATCACATTTGTGGCGTAGCGCACAAATTTATTCACCAGCGAAATAATTATCTCTATGGGGCAAAACGAGTTCGAGATTAACCGATTGCCTGGGGTATTGCGAGCAAAAAAAGCCTTTTTTTTATAAGAAATTGTGATACAGAAAGTAAAAATTGATAATTGTTCAAAAAGCGCACGATCAAGGTTAAAAACCGTGCAACACATTCATTTTTATCACGAATATTGTGACGAAATGATGACGGGAGGGGGTGAAAGGGGAGAAAAGCGCATCAAGGATCAAAACGATCCCTGATGCATAGTGTTAATTAAGGTTAATTATTGGTTTCTGATTTGTTGCGTTTTGCCGGGGAGGTAGCGATCGAACACGGCTATTATCTTGTCGCTCAGCGGTGTCATCAGACACCACGGCAGCGCAACCAGCACAGAAGAGAGCGAACCGACTGCAATATCAGTGAACCAGTGAGCGCCAATCATTACCCGTGGGAAGGCAAAAACCACAAAAATAATCAGGGCTATCGCAAAGGCTTTTCGGCCGAAATAGCGGAGCATCACGCCGGAAAAAATAAGCAGCATCATTCCGTGATCGCCCGGGAAACTGGCCTTCGACGCATCTTTCGTTGGAATATGCAGCAGCTCGCTGACGCGATAAATATCGGGGAAGAAGAGCGTTGGGCTGGAACGCTTAACCGGAATAATGGCCGTTGCCAGCTGGTTAATTACCACTGCAAGCAGCAACATCATCAAACCAATAATCAGAATACGGCGGCGTCCTGTTTTGTCCTCTTTCAGCCAGAAAGAGAGCATCAGGCCGCCCATCGCCAGCAGCGAACAGCCGTCAAAGGCGCGGTTATTCGTGATAGCAACCAGCCACAGGAAGGCTTCACTCTTCACCAGTTCCTGGTTGAAGAAGTGAAAAATGGCAGAATCCAGCGGAAACCAGACACCATGATTCGCCGGGATATACCAGGAGAAAAAGAGCGCCAGACCGGCGACATTAAGCAGTAATATCAGGGGAAGTCGAGTCGTCATAACATTCAGCATAGAGTGAAATCTGGGGCAACGTTAGCCGCCCAAACTTAAACGAAGCTTCAACAGGCTGGACTGCAGGGCATTCCAGTCGGCGTTAACCGCACTAATTAACTCTATTCGGCTATCAGGTGGCGCCACATTTTGCGTTTCGATAAAGAAATCTTCGCCCTGACGGTTGATCCGCACCAGCCCGTCCGGGGTGCGCATGATCCCTTTAACACGATCGACCGGAGCCAGTCTGGCCCATTCGAGTATGCCGATGGTGTCGAATACGGTATCCGCATCGAAAATCCATCCGCAGGCCTGATAGCCCTGGCCGCTGTTAAGGTTACGACGCCAGCGCTGGTGTTCCGGCAGACTCAGGGCAGCCAGACCCTGTTTTTGCGGATGGCTGTGGGCATGTTCCGCGCTTGCCGGGAGCGCCGCCAGGTTCAGGCGAGGCAGGTCAAGCAGGGCGTTATCAATTTTCCCCTGGGTGGTCAGCACCCGCTGACGGTTGCCACCGAAGTGCTGCCACCATGTCTCCAGCGCGGACTGGCTTTCCGCCGTTGCGCGATCCTCTTTATTGGCGACGATAATATCTGCCGAGGCGAGCTGGTCGCGGAAGTTCTCGTTGGTCACGGCTTTTTCGTCCAGCAACTGACGGGGGTCCAGCAGGCACAGCGTGGCACGCAGATCGATCCACGGCTCGTAGACCGGCGCGGTCAGTAAATCGAGAATTTGCTTCGGATGACCCAGCCCGGTCGGTTCAATCAGCAGACGGTCTGGTTTGCCCTGACGCAGCAGCGTATTCAGCCCGACCTGCATCGGCAGACCATTTACGCAGCACATGCAGCCACCGGGGATCTCTTTGATCATCGCGCCGCTGTCTGCCAGTAATGCGCCATCAATACCCACTTCGCCAAATTCATTGACCAGTACGGCCCATTTTTCTGCCGGATCCTTATTGGCTAGCAGGTGGAGAATTGAGGTGGTTTTACCGCTGCCGAGAAAACCGGTAATGAGGTTGGTTTTGGTCACGTGCGCTCCAGTCGATAATTGTGATGCTATAACAATTATCCATCATCCTGGCGAAAAACGGGCGCAATGAGAAGGGGGAGGGCGAACGGAGGCAATCGCCGTTCGCCTTAAGCGCAATAATCGCTAAATATTTAACGTTTCGATAACAGCCTGACGCGCGCCATGGCGGGCGATGCGCTGATAGGCCTGGCTGATGGCCTCCACGAATAGGCTATTTTGTGCGAGATCGTGACCAAAGATTTCACTCAGCCCCAGCAGGGCGTTGACGCGCTCAGCGTCGCTGCTGGCTGCAACAAGGGTGCGGATTTTATCACTCAGCGGATCGCGCACATCAATCGCGTCGCCACGCTCGTCGGTACCGCTGACGTAGCGGATCCAGCCTGCAACGCCCAGGGCCAGCAGCGGCCACGCGGTTTTACGTTCAAGATGGATGCGGATCCCATCCAGCATGCGTTGCGGCAATTTCTGGCTTCCGTCCATCGCAATTTGCCAGGTCCGGTGCTGCAGTGCCGGATTGGCAAAGCGTTCAAGCAGGCTATCGGCATAAGCCGTGAGGTCGACATCCTTAATACGCAGCGTAGGAGCCTGCTCATTCAGCATTAACCGACGTGCGGCTTCGCGAAAAGCGGTGTCTTCCATACATTCGTTAATGTGCGCATACCCGGCGAGGTAGCCCAGATACGCGAGGAAAGAGTGGCTGCCGTTGAGCATGCGCAATTTCATCTGTTCCCACGGCAGCACGTCCTGCACCATTTGTACGCCAGCCACTTCCCATGCCGGGCGTCCGGCAACAAAATTGTCTTCCACTACCCACTGAATAAACGGTTCGCAGCTGATGGCACAAGGATCTTCTACTCCAAGCTCCTGCGTGATTTCTGCCAGCGACGCCTCGGTCGCGGCGGGAACAATTCGGTCGACCATGGTCCCCGGAAAGCTCACATGTGAATCAATCCACTCTGCCAGCGCCGGGTCGCGTTTCTGGGCCATCCCCAGTACCGCGTTTTTCACCACATGGCCGTTATCAGGGATGTTGTCGCAGGAGAGGACGGTAAAAGCGGACAAACCGCGTTCACGGCGGCGGTGGAGCGCCTCGACCAGGATCCCGGGCGCGGAGTGCGGTTCAGACGGGTTCTCCAGATCGTGAACGATCCGGGAGTTGTGCAAATCCAGATTACCGGTGGCGGGATCGATGCAATAACCTTTCTCTGTGATGGTGAGCGACACAATGGCGACCTGAGGTTCACAAAATTTCTCAATGATGGCAGGCAGAGAATCCAGTTTTGCGTTCAGACATTCATGGACGGCACCGACGATAATCGGCTGGTTTCCCTCCGCCCCTTTTTCCAGCACGGTGAAGAGATGATCCTGTGCGCGCAACTGGCTCATCAGCACGTCGCCGCTGAAGAGGCTAATCTCACAAATACCCCAGTCGCCGCCTTTCTCATTCAGCACCCGGTTTGTTAACAAGGCCTGATGCGCGCGGTGAAATGCGCCGAAGCCAAAATGGACGATGCGAGAGCGTAACTGCTTACGATCGTAGCGAGGGAGCTGGACATGGGCAGGAAGCGAGGTGGAGGCAATTGTCTTCATGAAATACACACCTGATTAACCATTAATTAACAACGCCAGTGTAAAGTTATATGACAGCAAATAAAATTGGTGAGCCGTAAATATCCCCGAAGTGTGAGTTTGATCAATCAATGTGTGGCGGTGTGTTGACCCTTTACGGCAAACATGTATGGTAGTCGTCATCGTAGTCATCCATATTGGTATAACAACTTTAGAGGTGAGGCAATGGAACAGACCTGGCGTTGGTACGGGCCGAACGATCCGGTTTCTCTTGATGATGTGCGTCAGGCTGGCGCAACGGGTGTCGTGACGGCGCTGCATCACATTCCTAATGGTCAGGTATGGCCGATTGAAGAAATCAAAAAGCGTCAGGCGCTGCTGGCGGAAAAAGGCCTGACCTGGTCTGTGGTGGAAAGCATCCCGGTTCACGAAGATATCAAAACCCATTCAGGTGATTATCAGACCTGGATTGCCAACTACCAGCAGAGCATTCGTCACCTGGCGGCCTGCGGTATTGATACTGTTTGCTATAACTTCATGCCCATTCTTGACTGGACGCGAACCGATCTTGAGTACACGTTGCCGGACGGCTCAAAAGCGCTGCGTTTCGATCAGATTGCCTTTGCCGCATTTGAGCTGCACATCCTGAAACGTCCTGGTGCAGAAGCCGATTACACGGCTGAAGAGCAGCAGCAGGCGCTCGCGTGGTTTAACGCAGCCAGTGACGCCGAGATTGAAAAGCTGACCCGCAATATTATTGCTGGCCTGCCGGGCGCTGAAGAGGGCTATACGCTGGATCAGTTCCGCGCGCGACTGGCGGAATACGGGAATATTGATAAAAACCAGCTGCGTGAAAACATGGCGTTTTTCCTGCGCGCTATCGTACCGGTAGCGGAAGAAGCGGGCGTACGTCTGGCTGTGCACCCGGACGATCCACCGCGTCCTATTCTCGGTTTACCGCGCATCGTGTCCACGATTGAAGATATGCAGTGGCTGAAAGAGACCGTGGACAGTATCTATAACGGATTCACCATGTGTACCGGCTCTTACGGCGTGCGTGCGGATAACGATCTGGTGCAGATGATTAAAACCTTCGGCGATCGTATTCACTTCACGCATCTGCGTGCGACCTGTCGTGAGGATAATCCAAAAACCTTCCATGAAGCAGCGCACCTGGGCGGCGATGTGAATATGGTCGCGGTAGTGGATGCGATTCTGGCGGAAGAGGTACGTCGTAAGCACGCGGGTGACGTTCGTCCTATCCCGTTCCGTCCCGATCATGGTCACCAGATGCTGGACGATCTGCGTAAGAAAACGAACCCAGGTTATTCGGCGATTGGTCGTCTGAAAGGCATGGCGGAAGTGCGGGGCGTTGAGCTGGCGCTGAAGATGACGAAATACCCGGAACTGCTCTAACGTCTGTTGCCCGGTGGCGTTGTGCCACCGGGCGAATATCGCATTAGTCTGCGCGACCCATATAGCGTTTTTCTTCGATATGGATGCGGATTTTCTCGCCCGCGGAGAGGTATTCTGGCACCTGCACCACCAGACCGGTCGTCAGGGTTGCTGGTTTGTTGCGGGCACTTGCGGATGCACCTTTGATGCCCGGAGCCGTTTCCACGATTTCCAGATCCACGGTCTGCGGCAGTTCCAGCGCCAGCAGCACGCCATCCCAGGTCAGAACCTGCATGTCAGGCATCCCGCCTTCAGGAATGAAGAGGAGTTCTTCTTCAATCTGATCTTTGGTGAAGATATACGGGGTGTAATCTTCTTTATCCATGAACACGTATTCGTTGCCATCAATGTAGGAAAAATCAACATAGCGGCGGGTCAGGGTCACGGTATCAACGATATCGTCACCTTTAAAACGTTCTTCCACTTTCAGACCGGTACGCACATCGGCGAAACGCATTTTGTACAGCGTTGCTGCACCACGGGCGCTCGGGGCCTGAATATCGATATCTTTCACAATCAGCAGCTTGCCGTTGTAATTCAGTACCATACCTTTCTTAATTTCGTTCGCTCTTGGCATTGCAGTAATCCTGTTTACGGGTGGTAAAAAATATCGCGCCAAATTACTCGTGCTCGGCCTTTCAGGCAAGCGGAATTCGTGGCTTTTGCTATCAATACACAAAAGGTGTTACTGTGCGCGCAATGCCCGACTGCGCGGGCGTTCTTCAGCGAAAGAGAGCCTGTATGGATTGTCGTCCCGATTGTGGCGCGTGTTGTACCGCACCGTCCATTTCAAGCCCCATTCCTGGCATGCCGGACGGCAAACCTGCCAATACCCGCTGCGTGCAGCTTGCTGAAAATAACCTGTGCATGATCTTTGGTTCCCCGCTGCGCCCGAAAGTCTGTTCCGGCCTTCAGCCGTCCGCGGAGATGTGCGGCAGCACGCGCGCGCAGGCGATCACTTACCTTCTTGAGCTGGAAGCGCTCACCGCCCCTTAAACGTCCTTAATTCGCGCCAGACACCCTATCGTCAGCGTACACATCACCAGCGCAATCCAGAATACCGTGTGATAGCTCCAGATCTCGGCCACGATGCCGGCCATTGAGCCTGCAATAATCCAGCCCACGCGAGTGGTATTGGTATAAAGGGTGGTGGCTGAGCCTGCCTGGCCTGGCATCAGGTCCTGGAAGTAGAGCATGCCAATCCCGGCGAGTATGCCGATATAAATGGCGTTGAGAAGCTGCAATGCCAGCAAGAGTCCCGGCGTGTGCACCGTCAGCATACCGATATAGAACAGCAGTCCTGCGACAGCCGCGATGCGCATTAAAAAACGCTTTCCGAAACGCTTCGCGTAATAGCCCGCGATCAGCATGGTCGGGATCTCAAGCCCAGCCGCGGTTCCCATCATAATGCCCGCCAGCTTCTCTGGCAGATGCAGCTCATCAATAATAAACAGCGGCATGTTGATAATATAAAGGCTGTTTGTTCCCCACATCAACGTACAGATAACAAACAGGAGCAGCGCATCACGACGGTTACGGCGCGGGGCTTCCAGTACGCCTGAAGCCACTTTGGGCTCTTTGCGCATTGACGGCAGGAAGAACCACACCATGGTGCCGCACACCACAAAGGCGACAGCCGCACTCAGGTACATCACCGTAAAGCCAAATCCCATCGCCAGGGCATACGCCAGCGGCGGGCCAATGACCCATGCCAGCGACACCTGGGCACGCAGAATAGAGCTGAACATCACCGCTTCACGACCGGTATGGTCGGCGTGCTCGCGGGCGAGGGCGAACATCTGCGGGTTCGCCGTGGAACCGAAGCTGCTCAGGAACACCCCCACGAACAGCAGGATGAAATAGTTGCGGTTAAAAGCAAACAACACGCAGGCAAACACCCCGAGAAGGCAGCAAAAGACGATCAGACTTTTACGATCGCCTTTTCTGTCGGAACGTCCCGCCAGAAACTGACTCACCAGAATGCCGATGATGGCACTGCCGGTAAAAAAGAAGCCAACCATTGCCGGACGGGCGTGGACTTCATTGGTCAGAAACAGGCTCAGCGTGGGCGTCTGTAACGCCCCGGCAATGCCGGTAAGGAAGGCAACAATCAAAAACGCCGTGGACGTCAAATCAAAGGGTTTTGGCGAGGCGGCGGCAGGGGTGTTATGCATACTTTCAGTATCAGCAAGTCATAAAGAGACGCGGAGTGTACGACGCTTGTCAGAAAATAAACAGGTACTGCGGTCAATTTCGCCACGAAAAATCAAAATGCCATTTCAATTAACAGGCTCGGGCTGAACTTAGCTGAAACTGACTTGCTGAACGTCAGCAAGATTCAGCTGAGCGAAGAAGAAATGTGCTGTATCTCTAAATTCTGCATCGCCATTTGTAACTTTTCTTGCAAGGTTAAGCAGAAAGCGCAAGACTTTTTGAAACGTTTCAGCGCTATCTTGTTTTAACAAACGGAGCAGGCTAGCGCATTTTTTCTCATTTAAGCTGAAACGATTCAAGTTCAGCAGGAGAGGAGAACCATGTTCCAGTTATCTGTTCAGGATATCCACCCGGGCGCTCAGGCCGGGAACAAAGAAGAGGCCATTCGCCAGGTTGCCGCTGCCCTTGTGCAGGCGGGTAATGTCGCGGACGGCTACGTTAACGGCATGCTGGCGCGCGAGCAGCAGACCTCCACTTTCCTCGGCAATGGCATTGCCATTCCGCACGGTACAACGGACACCCGCGATCAGGTGCTGAAAACCGGTGTTCAGGTTTATCAGTTCCCTCAGGGTGTGGTGTGGGGCGACGGTCAGGTTGCTTACGTGGCAATCGGTATCGCTGCCAGCAGCGACGAGCACCTGGGCCTGCTGCGTCAGCTGACGCATGTGCTGAGCGATGATTCGGTGGCTGAACAGCTGAAGTCCGCGACGACGGCGGAAGAGCTGCGCGCGTTGCTGATGGGCGAAAAACAGAGTGAAGCGCTGAAACTGGATAATGAAACATTGACCCTGGATGTTGTGGCGAGCGATCTGGTCACGCTGCAGGCGCTGAACGCAGGCCGCCTGAAAGAAGCCGGTGCGGTAGACGCGTCCTTTATCACGCGCGTTATCAATGAGAAGCCGCTGAACCTGGGACAAGGTATCTGGCTGAACGACAGTGCTGAAGGCAACCTGCGCAGCGCTATCGCGGTGAGCCGCGCGGTCAACGCGTTTGACGTTGAGGGCGCGAACGCTGCGATGCTGGTCACCGTCGCGATGACCGATGAACAGCCGGTTTCCGCGCTAAAACGTCTTGGCGATCTGCTGCTGAATGACAAGGCTGAAAAACTGCTGAACGCTGACGCAAGCACGCTGCTGGCGCTGCTGACCAGCGATGATGTGCTGACTGATGACGTGCTGACCGCTGAGTTTGTAGTGCGTAACGAGCACGGCCTGCATGCCCGTCCTGGCACCATGCTGGTGAATACCATTAAACAATTCGAAAGTGAGATTACCGTGACTAACCTTGATGGCACGGGCAAACCGGCCAACGGCCGTAGCCTGATGAAAGTTGTCGCGCTGGGCGTGAAGAAAGGTCACCGTCTGCGCTTTACCGCACAGGGTGCTGATGCTGAACAGGCGCTGAAAGCGATTGGCGACGCCATCGCGGCAGGTCTGGGGGAGGGCGCATAATGAGCAGACGTGTTGCGACTATTACGCTGAACCCGGCATATGACCTGGTGGGGTTTTGCCCGGAGATTGAGCGCGGCGAAGTAAACCTCGTGCGTACCACTGGCCTGCATGCTGCAGGTAAAGGGATTAACGTCGCGAAAGTGCTCAAGGATCTCGGTATCGATGTCACCGTGGGCGGATTCCTCGGTAAAGATAACCAGGATGGTTTCCAGCAGCTGTTCAGCGAACTGGGGATTGCTAACCGTTTTCAGGTTGTTCAGGGCCGTACCCGTATCAACGTCAAGCTGACGGAGAAAGACGGCGAAGTGACCGATCTGAACTTCTCAGGCTTCGAGGTGACTCCGTCAGACTGGGAGCGCTTCGTGAACGACTCTCTGACCTGGCTTGGTCAGTTCGACATGGTGTGCGTCAGCGGCAGCCTGCCGTCCGGCGTGAGTCCGGAAGCGTTCACCGACTGGATGACGCGTCTGCGAAGCCAGTGCCCATGCATTATTTTTGACAGCAGCCGTGACGCGCTGGTCGCCGGCCTGAAAGCCTCGCCGTGGCTGGTGAAGCCGAATCGCCGCGAACTGGAGATCTGGGCTGGCCGTAAGCTGCCAGAATTAAAAGATGTGATTGACGCTGCCCATGCGCTGCGCGAGCAGGGTATCGCTCACGTGGTTATCTCTCTTGGTGCAGAAGGGGCGCTGTGGGTTAACGCTTCTGGCGAATGGATCGCCAAACCGCCATCGGTTGACGTTGTCAGCACCGTTGGCGCAGGGGATTCAATGGTTGGCGGTCTGATTTATGGCCTGCTGATGCGTGAATCCAGTGAACATACTTTACGTCTTGCCACCGCCGTTGCTGCCCTGGCCGTTAGCCAGAGCAATGTCGGTATTACCGATCGTACCCAGTTAGCCGCGATGATGGCGCGCGTTGACTTAAAACCTTTTAACTAACAGCAGGAGAGGAATAATGAAAACGCTGCTGATCATTGACTCCGGTCTCGGACAGGCTCGCGCCTATATGGCGAAGACCTTGCTGGGAGCGGCGGCGAACAAAGCACATCTCGAGATGACGGATAACCCGGGCGACGCCGAAATGGTGATTGTTCTGGGTGATAACATTCCCGCTGACAGTGCGCTGAATGGCAAAAAAGTGTGGCTGGGCGACATCAATCGCGCGGTGGCACACCCGGAACTGTTCCTGAGCGAAGCGAAAGGTCATGCGTCTGTTTACAGCGCACCGGTCGCGGCGCCGGTTGCCGCGTCCGGACCAAAACGTATTGTGGCGATCACGGCCTGCCCGACGGGCGTGGCTCATACCTTTATGGCGGCTGAAGCCATTGAAACCGAAGCGAAAAAACGCGGCTGGTGGGTAAAAGTTGAAACACGTGGATCCGTTGGTGCGGGCAACGCAATCACCCCTGAAGAGGTGGCTGAAGCCGATCTGGTGATGGTTGCGGCTGACATCGAAGTGGACCTGGCGAAATTTGCCGGTAAGCCGATGTACCGCACGTCAACGGGCCTGGCGCTAAAAAAGACCGCTCAGGAGTTTGATAAAGCGCTGGTGGAAGCGAAGCCGTATCAGGCAACGGGGTCCACGCAAACTGCGACGGAAGGTAAGAAAGAGTCAGCTGGCGCCTATCGCCATCTGCTGACCGGCGTGTCTTATATGCTGCCGATGGTGGTGGCGGGCGGTCTGTGTATTGCCCTCTCGTTCGCGTTTGGTATTACCGCGTTTAAAGAAGAAGGCACGCTGGCTGCTGCCCTGATGCAGATTGGTGGTGGTTCCGCGTTTGCCCTGATGGTGCCGGTGCTGGCAGGTTTTATCGCCTTCTCCATCGCTGACCGTCCGGGCCTGACGCCGGGTCTTATCGGCGGTATGCTGGCGGTCAGCACCGGTTCTGGCTTTATCGGCGGTATCATTGCCGGTTTCCTGGCGGGTTACGTTGCGAAGCTTATCAGCTCGAAGCTGAAACTGCCGCAGAGTATGGAAGCGCTGAAACCGATCCTGATCATCCCGTTGATTTCCAGCCTGGTGGTGGGCCTGGCGATGATTTACCTCATCGGTAAACCTGTAGCGGGTATCCTGGCGGGTCTGACCCACTGGCTGCAAACCATGGGTACTGCGAATGCGGTACTGCTGGGAGCTATTCTCGGTGGCATGATGTGTACCGACATGGGTGGTCCGGTGAACAAAGCAGCATACGCATTCGGTGTTGGCCTGCTGAGTACCCAGACCTACGCGCCAATGGCAGCGATTATGGCGGCCGGTATGGTGCCACCATTGGCTCTTGGCCTGGCAACCATCATTGCACGTCGTAAATTCGACAAAGCGCAGCAGGAAGGGGGGAAAGCCGCCCTGGTACTTGGCCTGTGCTTTATCACCGAAGGGGCAATTCCGTTCGCGGCGCGTGACCCAATGCGCGTGCTGCCATGCTGTATCGTGGGGGGCGCGGTAACCGGTGCTATCTCCATGGCGGTTGGCGCGAAACTGATGGCACCACACGGCGGTCTGTTCGTGCTGCTGATCCCAGGTGCAATCACGCCAGTGCTGGGTTATCTGCTGGCGATTGTGGCCGGTACGCTGGTGGCAGGTCTTTCTTACGCGGTGCTGAAACGTCCGGAAGCGGAAGGGGTCGCGAAAGCGGCGTAAGCGGTAAACAATAAAAAAGCCGGGTGCTTATGCGACCCGGCTTTTTTTATGCCGCCTGTTCAGCGGTTTGCTGCGCCTTCAGCCAGGCAATCTCTTCTGCCCAGATGTCCGGATTAATGGTTTCCAGCACCATCGGGATACCGTCGAAACGGGCATCCTGCATAATAAAGCGGAACGCATCGTGGCCAATATTGCCTTCACCGAGGCTGTGATGGCGGTCCACGCGGCTGCCAAACGCGCTTTTCGCATCGTTCAAGTGCATTCCGCGCAGATACTTGAAGCCCACAATGCGTTCAAACTCATCGAAGGTCTTTTTCGTCTCATCAAGCGTTCGCAGATCGTAACCCGCGGCAAAGGCATGGCAGGTATCAATACATACGCCCACGCGGGATTTATCCTCCACGTCGTCAATAATGGCCGCCAGATGTTCGAACTTAAAGCCGAGGTTACTGCCCTGACCGGCGGTGTTCTCGATGACCGCCGTCACGCCCTGGGTTTTATCCAGCGTGATGTTGATGGATTCGGCAATGCGCGCCAGACAGGCATCTTCGTCAATCTGCATCAGATGACTTCCCGGATGGAAGTTCAACAGCGTCAGCCCAAGCTGCTCGCAGCGCTGCACTTCATCAAGAAAAGCCTTGCGGGATTTCTCCAGCGCCTCCTGCACGGGATGGCCGAGGTTAATGAGATAGCTGTCGTGGGGAAGGATTTGACCCGGCCCGTAGTGGTATTTCTCACAGGCGGCTTTGAAATCATCAATCACTTCAGAGGTGAGCGGGGCGGCGCGCCACTGGCGCTGGTTCTTGGTGAACAGGGCGAAAGCGGTCGCCTCAATTTCGGCGGCGCGAATGGCGGCATTCGCAAGGCCACCTGCAGCGCTGACGTGCGCTCCAACATATTTCATAAAGGGACTCCTGTTAACCCGAAATACGTATGATAGCGGGTTAACAGGAGAAGGATGAAGTGGTTTATGCCATCAGGCTATGTACCGCGAGGTTAATCGCACCGCCGCCAACGATCAGCCAGATGAAGAGTACCAGCGCCATCAGCAGCGGTTTTGCACCTGCTTTTTTCAGCGCGCTAACGTGTGTCGTGACCCCGAGCGCCGCCATCGCCATCGCCAGCAGGACGGTATCAAGCGTGACCAGCATATCCACCACGGCTTTCGGCAGCAGGTGGAAGGAGTTAAATACCGCCACCACGATGAAAAGAATCGCAAACCACGGAATGGTGATTTTACTCTTCTGGCTACTGCCTGCCGGCGCGAGTTGTTTTACGCGAGCGGCCAGGATAATCAGGAACGGAGCCAGCATCATGACACGCAGCATTTTGGCAATGACCGCGGCATTTTCCGCATCCGGATTAATGGCGTGACCCGCCGCCACCACCTGAGCCACTTCATGCATGGTTGAACCAATATAAATGCCGTAGGTCTCCGGACTAAACCAGTGCGCAACCAGCGGGTACATGGCCGGGTAGAGGAAAATCGCCAGCGTACCGAAAATGACGACGGTCGCGACGGCAACCGTCACTTTGCTGGATTCTGCCTTAACGACAGGTTCGGTTGCCAGTACCGCGGCGGCACCGCAGATGCTGCTGCCGGCACCAATCAGCCAGCTGGTTTGTTTATCCAGCCCAAACACTTTCTGGCCAATAAAGCAGGCCAGTAAAAAGGTGCTGGTCAGGGTCAGGACGTCAATAGCGATCCCGCTGACGCCGACATCCGCAATCTGTGAAAAGGTCAGGCGGAAGCCGTAAAGGATAATCCCGAGGCGCAGCAGATGCTGTTTGGCGAAAATAACCCCGCCATCACAGGACTTCCAGATAGGGGGGTAAACGGTATTTCCCACCACCATGCCGAGCAATATTGCCAGCGTTAAGGCACTAAAACCTGCCCCGGCGACGGCCGGAATGCTGCCGCCCCATAACGCTACGCCAGTTATCACCGCGCTGAGCGCAAGACCTGGCACGAAGTGCCACAATGTACGTTGATGCTGTAAGGTGTGTTCTGACATAACCTTCTCCTTTATCTGGCTAAAAGGTTACGGCGTTGTGGCTTAAAAATAAAATTGATTATATACTTATAATCAATCTATATAAGTGGTAAGTGACCATGCACATTACGTTGCGTCAGCTGGAAGTTTTTGCCGAAGTGCTGAAAAGCGGGTCGACGACGCAGGCCTCGCAAATGCTGGCGTTGTCCCAGTCCGCGGTCAGCGCGGCCCTGACCGATCTGGAAGGGCAACTGGGGGTTCAGCTTTTCGACAGAGTGGGGAAACGGCTGGTCGTCAATGAACATGGCCGCCTGCTGTACCCGCGCGCGCTGGCATTGCTGGAGCAGGCGACTGAAATCGAACAATTGTTCCGCGAAGAGAACGGGGCCATCCGCGTTTACGCCAGCAGTACGATTGGCAATTACATTCTGCCGGAAGTGATTGCCCGCTATCGCCGGGATTTCCCGACCCTGCCGCTGGAGATGAGCGTTGGCAATAGCCAGGATGTCATCAATGCGGTGATCGATTTCCGCGTGGACATCGGTTTGATTGAAGGGCCGTGTCACAATGTCGATATCATTGCTGAACCCTGGCTGGAAGATGAGCTGGTGGTGTTCGCCTCGCCAGCCTCTTCTTTATTACAGGGTGAAGTGACGCTGGAACGGCTGGCTCAGGCGCAGTGGATCCTCCGGGAACAGGGCTCCGGTACCCGTGAAATTGTCGATTACCTGCTGCTCTCTCACCTGCCGCATTTCCGGCTGAGTATGGAGCTGGGCAACTCGGAAGCCATCAAACACGCGGTCCGTCATGGGCTGGGCATCAGCTGTCTCTCCCGGCGGGTGATTGCTGAACAGCTTGAGGCCGGCACGCTGGTCGAAATACCGCTCCCGTTGCCTAAACTGGTGCGCACGCTGTGGTGCATTCATCATCGTCAGAAACACCTTTCCAGCTCGCTGCAGCGTTTTCTGCGCTATTGCGACATGTAAACCCGCAATGCGGATCCTCTCTCCGTTGGGAGAGGGGAGATGCAGATGCGTGCTTTACTTATAATCCTGGCCGAGTCATGAAGCTCTCTTATAACTGAGCATTTCTGCCGGAAGGAACGCGTATCGTCTGCTACAATCGCGCCTCATTTGTTGAAGGGACAGCATTTTCACATGGTTTCAGAAATTAAAACCACAGAAGCGCCCGCGCTACGTCGCGAACTTAAGGCGCGTCACCTGACGATGATCGCTATCGGCGGTTCAATCGGTACAGGTCTTTTTGTTGCCTCTGGCGCAACAATTTCGGCAGCCGGCCCAGGTGGGGCACTTTTCTCTTATATCCTGATTGGCCTGATGGTGTACTTCCTGATGACCAGTCTGGGCGAACTGGCGGCGTACATGCCGGTATCCGGTTCGTTTTCGACCTACGGTCAAAAATACGTTGAAGAAGGCTTCGGCTTCGCGCTGGGCTGGAACTACTGGTACAACTGGGCCGTTACTATCGCCGTTGACCTGGTCGCCGCACAGCTGGTGATGAACTGGTGGTTCCCGGACACGCCAGGCTGGATCTGGAGTGCGCTGTTCCTGGCGGTGATCTTCCTGCTCAACTACATCTCCGTGCGTGGTTTTGGCGAAGCGGAATACTGGTTCTCTTTGATCAAAGTGGCAACCGTCATCATCTTTATCGTCGTCGGTGTGGCGATGATCGTTGGTATTTTCAAAGGCGCTCAACCTGCAGGATGGAGTAACTGGAGCATTGGCGATGCGCCATTTGCGGGTGGATTCTCGGCCATGATTGGCGTGGCGATGATTGTCGGCTTCTCCTTCCAGGGAACCGAGCTGATCGGGATTGCTGCCGGTGAATCCGAGAACCCGGAGAAGAACATTCCACGCGCGGTGCGTCAGGTATTCTGGCGTATCCTGCTGTTCTATGTGTTTGCGATTTTGATTATCAGCCTGATCATTCCTTACACCGATCCAAGCCTGCTGCGCAATGATGTGAAAGACATCAGCGTTAGCCCGTTCACGCTGGTCTTCCAGCATGCCGGTCTGCTCTCCGCCGCGGCGGTGATGAACGCCGTTATCCTGACCGCCGTGCTCTCAGCGGGTAACTCCGGCATGTACGCGTCTACCCGTATGCTCTATACCCTGGCATGCGACGGCAAAGCGCCACGCATCTTTTCTAAGCTGTCCCGTGGCGGCGTACCGCGTAACGCCCTGTATGCCACAACGGTGATTGCCGGTCTGTGCTTCCTGACCTCCATGTTTGGCAACCAGACGGTGTACCTGTGGCTGCTCAATACGTCCGGTATGACGGGCTTTATCGCCTGGCTCGGGATTGCTATCAGCCACTATCGCTTCCGTCGCGGTTACGTTATGCAAGGTCATGACATCAATGACCTGCCGTATCGCTCAGGGTTCTTCCCGCTGGGGCCTATTTTCGCCTTCATTCTGTGCCTGATTATTACGCTGGGACAGAACTATGAAGCGTTCCTTGCGGACCGTATCGACTGGGGTGGTGTAACAGCGACCTACATCGGTATTCCGCTGTTCCTGATAATCTGGTTTGGTTACAAACTGACGAAGGGGACGCGCTTTGTTCGCTACAGTGAAATGGAATTTCCGGGACGCGTAAAACAATAACCGCACTTCCTCTCTTTTAGCCGCTCGGTTGAGCGGGCTTTTTTATTGGCGATCAGAAGCTGTAGGTCATGCCGACAGTGTAACGGCGGCCATCAAGTACGGTATCGTAAGTCTCATAATCAATCTGTTTATCCAGCACGTTATACACGCCTGCGGTTACCAGCAGGTTCTTGTTGGCGTTATAACGCAGACCCACATCAACCTGCGTGTAAGACGGTGTGCCCTGTGACATTGAGGTCCGGCTGAGATACTCAGAAGATTTGCCGCGGAAGTTCAGACGGCTCCAGAAGCCCACATCCTGCGTGGCCTGCCAGTCCAGCGTGGTGTTGAACATATGCTTAGGCATTTTATTCAGAGGCTTACCAGAGAACTGACCGCTCTTCTGCTCGGATTCGGTATAGGTGTAGTTAGCCGTCCAGTTAACATCCTGGGTGATTTTCCAGCCGAAGGTGGATTCCACACCGCGCATGTTGGCTTTGTCGACGTTGACCCGGTCGCTGACAAAATCGTAGGCATGGCCGCCAATCGTACAGGCAGGGTCGGCACTGCTGTTACAGCGGCGTACTTCAGTGATTTTGTTTTTGAAGTCGGTATTGAACAGCGTAATGCCAGCGTTAAGACTGTCATTGTTATCCCAGAGCAGGGCGATCTCTTCGCTCAGGCTCTTCTCCGGCTTGAGGTCCGGGTTACCCACGATCATGCCATCCAGCCGACCGCCGCCCGTTGCCTGACCCCAGCTGGCGGAAGACTGACGCAGATCCGGTGCACGGTAGCCGGCAGAAACGCCCCCTTTTAACGTCCACTGTTCTGCAAGGTGCCACACCCCATAACCGCGAGGCGTCCAGTTGGTGCCATAGTTCTGGTCTTTATCCATACGCAGACCACCGGTCGCCGTGAAGCTGTCGGTCATCGCCCACTCATCTTCAGCAAACAGCGCCCAGCTCCAGCGCGTCAGTTTGTTGAGCCCGTCCGCCGCCTCAAGCTGGTTACCGTTGTCACGCAGCTTCTCATAGCGATACTGGCCACCGAGGGTCAGGGTATGGTCGCCGAGGAAGATCTGGTTCTGGTTGTTGAAAGTGGTGTTATACGAACGCATTTTGCGAACCGGGTTATTGGTCTCTTCCTGCTGGATGTAGCTGGTAGTGTTGAAGTCGCTGTAGTAACCGCTGTGGGTAAGGGAATAGGTCGTATGTTCGTAGCGGGTTTCGCTTTTGCTGTTTGGCGTGCAGGTTGTCCCGCGGCAGGTTTCAGTCGCTTTCGACTTGCCCGGCGTGCTGTTTCGGTCCTGAAGTTCGCGGGCAAAATCGAGGTCAAAATCGTTCTGCTCGTCCGGGGTAAAGTTCAGCGTGATCCCGCCGTTACGCATTTTCTGCTCATTGAAACCGTTCAGGATCTGATCTTCCGCGCGACGTGAGAGCAGGCCTGTCACTTTTGCACCGAGCAGTCCGTCAATTAACGGGCCGGAAGCGTAGGCGTTGGTCTGGAAGATATCCCCGGAATCATGGTTCTCCTGGAACGTGGCATCGCCGTGTAACGATCCGGTCCAGGCTTTGGTATTCGAGACTTTTTTGGTAATGATGTTGATTACGCCGCCCATTGCATCTGAGCCATAGAGCGATGACATGGGCCCGCGGATCACTTCGATGCGCTCGATAGACTCCAGCGGCGGTAGCCAGCCTTGCTCAATGCCCGAGTTATCGCTGTTCGGGCGCGTGCTGCGCGTACTGACGCGCTTGCCATTGACCAGGAACAAGGTGTACTGGGACGCCATGCCGCGAATGCTGATATCGCTGCTGCTTCCGCCGCCCGTGACGACGACGCCCGGGACATCTTTTAGCGCATCGGTCACATCGCGGTAAGCCTTGTCTTCAATCTGCTGCTTTGAAATGACGGAGATAGAAGCCGGGGCATTCTGGATTTTTTGCTCAAAACCCGTGGCGGTCACCACCAGGGTATCCGGGTCGGCTGCGTGAGCAAGAGGGGAGAGCATGGCGGCGCTGATGGCAACAGCCAGTAACGTAACGCGTGGTATTGTCATTTGAACATTCCATATCAAAAAGAAAAACACTCCATCGGGTAACCCTGAGAACTGTATGTATTTGTCTTGTAAGAACTCTTTGTGATGGAGAAGAGCCTGGAATTGTACAAAAGAATGTGAAATTGTAAACACAAATGATAATCGAAATCATTTGTGTTTTGATGTTGGTTGGTGAAACTGGCTTTTATTCAAAGGGATAGGGTTTTGAGGCCCGGCAGACGGAGCGCCTCCGGGCAAGAAGGGAGGAACTTACTTAAACAGATGCGCCGCATGGAAGCGGAGATGATCTTCAATAAATGACGCCATAAAGTAATAGCTGTGGTCATACCCTGGCTGGATACGCAGCGTCAGCGGCCAGTCCTTCTGGCGTGCCGCTTCGGCCAGAACCGCAGGTTGTAGCTGACCGGCGAGGAACTGATCCGCATCGCCCTGATCGATCAGCGTCGGGATGGCGTCCCCCGTGTTGCTGGCCAGCATCAGCGCACAGCTGTCCCACGCCTGCCATTTATCTGTGTCACTGCCCAAATAATGGGTGAAGGCTTTCTGACCCCATGGCACCTGAGTGGGGTTCACAATCGGGGCGAATGCCGACACGCTGGTGTATTTTCCCGGATTTTTCAGCGCCATTATCAACGCGCCGTGTCCACCCATGGAGTGTCCGCTAATGGCGCAGCGGTCGCTTACCTCAAATTCGGCCTGAACCAGCGCAGGCAGTTCGTCACGAATGTAATCATACATGCGGTAATGACGTGCCCAGGGCTGCTCTGTCGCGTTCAGGTAGAATCCGGCGCCTTTGCCCAGATCGTACCCGGCATCATCGGCGACATCATCGCCACGCGGGCTGGTATCAGGCATGACCAGCGCAATCCCCAGTTCAGCCGCAATACGCTGCGCGCCCGCTTTGGTGGTGAAGTTTTCGTCGGTACAGGTTAAACCGGACAGCCAGAACAGCACGGGTGGCTTTACGCCCGTTTCAGTTGGCGGCAAAAAAATGCTGAACGTCATGGCACAGTTCAGTACGCTGGAGTCGTGCCGCCAGCGCTGCTGTCGACCTTCAAAACAACGATGCTCTTCGAGCAGTTCCATGCAGGGCTCCTTAATACGAATTGCTATTCACTCGGCCCATAATACAGAGTTTTCATTTACCTGTGAGTAACTTTCACTTTCGCAGGACGGTAAGATGCGGCATCATAAATTAACTTTTCTTTAACAATTGGAGCGGTCATGGCGCTGCGTATCGCGCTCAGTGGGTTTGTGGTTCTGGTGGTAGCGATGGGGATAGGGCGCTTTGCTTTTACCCCTCAGGTGCCGCTAATGATTGCCGCCGGGCAACTCACGCTCACCAGCGCGGGCCTGGTGGCGGCGATGAACTATCTGGGCTATCTGGTGGGAGCATGGGATGCAATGCGTGCGCACCGCTTCGTTGAAACACGCCTCTGGTTGGGTATTTTTGGTGCAGTTGCGCTGACGCTGCTTTCCGCTGCGGCTGATAACGCCGTGGTACATGGCCTGCTGCGCTTTGTGATTGGCTGCATGAGCGGCTGGTCGATGGTGCTGATTGCCGCCTGGACCAACGAGCGGCTGGGACAACTGGGGAAACCGGGTCTCAGCGCCGCGGTATTTGCCGGGCCAGGTGCAGGTATTGCGCTCAGCGGGCTGCTTGCCGTCTATATCCAGGCTAAGGCGCTTTCCGCCGGTGCAGCATGGCAAATCTACGGCGTGCTGGCACTGGTGCTTATCGCACTGGTGGCCCGGTATCTGCCGCGGGCGGGTCAACTTCACCGGCCGGGCAGCGCACCGGAACCGCTCGTCCTGACTAAGAATTTAAAGCGCCTGGTCTGGAGCTACAGCCTGGCCGGGTTTGGCTATATCCTTCCGGCGACCTTTTTATCGCAAATGGCGGCCGTGCGTTTTCCCGGCAGTCTGTTTGCCCAGTTTGTCTGGCCGATATTCGGTATTGCCGCCGTGGCGGGCATTGCGCTCAGCATCGTTTTACGCCACACCTCAACCTCAAACCGCAGGCTAGCTATCGTATTGTGGTTGCAGGGGGCAGGCGTACTGGCAGCCTGGCTGCTGCCGGGGATCGGCGGGTTACTGACCGGCGGCTTGCTCGTTGGGGGCGGGTTCTTGTGTGCCGTTCAGCTCTCTTTACTTTATGGGCGCGAGCTGGCACCAGATCACACGCGTTATATGGCGGGACTGCTTACTACCGGTTATGCCATCGGTCAGTTGATTGGCCCGGTAACGTCGGCGTTGTCGACGTGGCTCACGCACCGACTGGAGCCTGCGCTGGGGCTGGCGGGCGTCGCGTTGTTCATCGGCGGCGCACTGGTCTGGGATCGTCAGGCCGAAAGGCAACAGCAATTGCAATAATTATCGTCGTGAATACTGGATTATGTGCGCCGCCTCACGCACAATGAGCGCACACTTTTGCCACAACGAGGGCAAAAGACGCCACACCTGCAGGAGAAAAGAATGCCATCACTCAGTAAAGAAGCAGCCCTGGTTCACGAAGCTCTGGTTGCGCGTGGTCTTGAAACGCCACTGCGTCCACCCGTTCAGGAACTGGACAATGAAACCCGTAAGCATCTGATTGCTGGGCATATGACCGAGATCATGCAACTGCTGAATCTCGATCTGAGCGACGACAGTCTGATGGAGACGCCGCACCGTATCGCAAAAATGTACGTTGACGAAATTTTCTCCGGCCTGGATTACGCCAATTTCCCGAAAATCACCGTCATTGAAAACAAGATGAAGGTCGATGAGATGGTAACGGTACGTGATATTACGTTAACCAGTACCTGCGAACACCACTTCGTGACCATCGACGGTAAAGCGACCGTGGCTTATATTCCTAAAGATACGGTGATTGGTCTGTCGAAGATCAACCGCATCGTGCAGTTCTTTGCTCAGCGTCCACAGGTGCAGGAGCGTCTGACGCAGCAGATCCTGACCGCGCTGCAAACGCTGCTGGGCACCAATAACGTGGCAGTCTCTATCGACGCCGTTCACTACTGTGTGAAAGCGCGCGGCGTGCGTGATGCCACTAGTGCGACCACCACAACGTCGCTGGGCGGTCTGTTTAAATCCAGCCAGAACACCCGCCAGGAGTTTCTGCGCGCCGTGCGTCACCACAACTAATCTGACAGGGCAGGCTACATGGAGCGAAACGTCACGCTCGATTTTGTTCGAGGCGTCGCCATTCTCGGTATCCTGCTGCTTAACATCAGCGCCTTCGGCTTGCCGAAGGCGGCGTATCTCAATCCTGCGTGGTATGGCGACATCACCCGCAGCGATGCCTGGACGTGGGCCATCCTCGATCTCTTTGCCCAGGTCAAATTCCTCACCCTGTTTGCCCTGCTGTTTGGCGCGGGCCTGCAGCTACTGCTCAGGCGCGGCACGCGCTGGATCCAGTCGCGTCTGACATTGCTGGTGATCCTCGGCTTTATTCACGGGCTGTTCTTCTGGGATGGCGACATTCTTCTCGCCTATGGCTTAGTCGGGCTGATTTGCTGGCGGCTCATTCGCGATGCGCACAGCGTAAAAAGCCTGTTTAACACGGGCGTGATGCTTTACGTCATGGGCCTTGGCGTGCTGTTACTGCTGGGGATAATCTCCGGTGATGCGGCAAACCGTTCATGGATCCCCGATGCCGCCAACCTTCAGTACGAGCAGTTCTGGAAGCTGAAAGGAGGCACGGAAGCGATAAGCAACCGTGCGGATATGCTTGGCGATAACCTGCTGGCGCTGGGGGCGCAGTATGGCTGGCAGCTGGCAGGGATGATGCTGATGGGGGCATCACTGATGCGCACCGGCTGGCTGAAAGGGGAGTTTTCCCTTCGCCACTATCGCCTGACGGGAGCCGGGTTAATTCTTCTCGGCGTGCTGATTAATCTGCCGGCCGTGATCATGCAGTGGCATCTGTACTGGAACTACCGCTGGTGTGCGTTTCTGCTTCAGGTCCCGCGCGAGCTGAGCGCGCCCTTCCAGACGATTGGCTATGCGGCACTCATTTACGGCTTCTGGCCACAAATGTGTCGCGCATGGATTGTCAGTGCCATTGCCTGCGTAGGCCGTATGGCCCTCAGCAATTACATTCTGCAGACGCTGATATGCACCACGCTTTTCTATCGGTTTGGCCTGTTTATGAAATTCGACCGGCTTTCGCTGCTGGCGTTTGTTATCCCGGTCTGGATGGCTAACCTGGCGTTTTCTGTTCTCTGGCTGCGTTATTTCCGCCAGGGGCCGCTGGAGTGGGTGTGGCGTCAGTTAACCGCACATGCTTCAGGGGTATCATTGAGAAATACATCCAGATAACGATCTGGATCACAATCATTAACAAAACGGATGTAAACGTTTTCATCTGTGTGAGCTTCTTCACGTAGTCCCCTTTCTCTCGCTGCCAAAATAGCCACCTTGCTAAACACAGGGGGTGTCTGTGAGTTGCTGCAATCCTTTGAAGGATGGTGAATATGATCACCATTCGTGACGTCGCCCGTCAGGCGGGTGTTTCCGTGGCTACCGTCTCACGCGTGCTGAACAACAGCGCGCTGGTCAGCCCTGACACCCGCGAAACCGTAATGAAAGCCGTGACCCAGCTGGGTTATCGCCCTAATGCCAATGCGCAGGCGCTTGCCACGCAGGTCAGCGATACCATTGGCGTGGTGGTGATGGATGTCTCTGATGCCTTTTTCGGTGCGTTGGTTAAAGCGGTAGACGTTGTCGCTCAGCAGCATCAGAAATACGTGCTGATTGGCAACAGCTATCACGAGGCTGAAAAAGAGCGTCATGCGATTGAAGTGCTGATCCGCCAGCGTTGTAACGCACTGATTGTGCACTCAAAAGCCTTAAGCGATGACGAGATTTCCGGGTTTATGGAGCAAATCCCGGGCATGGTGCTGATCAACCGTATTGTGCCAGGGTATGCCCACCGCTGCGTCGGGCTGGATAACGTCAGCGGGGCGATGATGGCCACCAAAATGCTCATCAACAACGGGCATCAGCGGATCGGTTTTTTGGCCTCCAGCCATCATATTGAAGATGATGAGCTGCGGCGCGAAGGCTGGCAAAACGCCCTTAAAGAACAGGGTATTACGCCGTCTGAAAGCTGGGTCGGAACCGGAACGCCGGATATGCAGGGCGGGGAGGCGGCGATGGTGGAGTTGCTGGGCCGTAATCTGCAGCTGTCTGCCGTGTTTGCCTATAACGATAACATGGCGGCCGGGGCGCTGACTGCGCTGAAGGATAACGGCATTGCGGTGCCACAGCATTTATCGTTGATTGGTTTTGATGATATTCCCATTGCCCGTTACACCGACCCGCAGCTGACCACCGTGCGTTACCCCATTGCCTCTATGGCCAAACTGGCCACTGAGCTGGCGTTACAGGGGGCGGCAGGGCTGCTGGATCCGGGCGCAACACACTGTTTCATGCCGACTTTAGTGCGTCGACATTCTGTCGCTGCCCGGCAAATTGTGGTTCCGATCACTAACTGATTACATCAGCTGATGTAACCGTTTTCAATCTGTGAGTAAATTCACAGTATCTTAACAAGGCGCTGACTATGATGTCAGCGTTTTAGGGGCTGAAACGCTATGTAACAGTGATTAATCACTTTCACCATAGCCAATGTGCCGCAAACAACGAATAAAACGCATTTCTGGAGCGTTACCGAACACGGAAGATAGAAATTTTATAAGTGAACTTCGGCTGTCAGTAACGTTTCATTAACACCTGCCTGCCGATCGTTATTCACAAGAACTACCCTGCATAAAAAAAACCGGAGATACCATGAATAAGAAGGTGTTGACCCTGTCTGCTGTAATGGCAAGCATGCTTTTTGGTGCAGCAGCGCACGCTGCGGATACCCGTATTGGTGTGACCATCTATAAATACGACGACAACTTCATGTCTGTTGTCCGTAAAGCTATCGAGAAAGATGCTAAAGCAGCGCCAGATGTTCAGCTGCTGATGAATGACTCCCAGAACGACCAGTCCAAACAGAACGACCAGATCGACGTTCTGCTGGCAAAAGGCGTGAAGGCACTGGCCATCAACCTAGTTGACCCCGCTGCGGCAGGCACGGTCATTGAAAAAGCGCGCGGCCAGAATGTGCCGATTGTCTTCTTCAACAAAGAACCTTCCCGTAAAGCGCTGGACAGCTATGACAAAGCGTTTTACGTCGGTACTGACTCCAAAGAGTCCGGCATTATTCAGGGCGATCTGATCGCTAAACACTGGGCGGCGAACCCGAACTGGGACCTGAACAAAGACGGCCAGATCCAGTTCGTGCTGCTGAAAGGCGAACCAGGCCATCCGGATGCTGAAGCCCGTACCACTTACGTTATCAAAGAGCTGAATGATAAGGGCCTGAAAACCCAGCAGCTGGCATTAGATACCGCGATGTGGGATACCGCTCAGGCGAAAGATAAGATGGACGCGTGGCTGTCCGGCCCGAACGCTAACAAAATCGAAGTGGTAATTGCCAACAACGATGCGATGGCTATGGGTGCGGTAGAAGCGCTGAAAGCGCACAACAAATCAGCCATTCCTGTGTTCGGTGTGGATGCACTGCCAGAAGCTCTGGCCCTGGTGAAATCCGGTGCAATGGCCGGGACCGTGCTGAACGATGCCAACAACCAGGCGAAAGCAACCTTCGATCTGGCGAAAAACCTGGCCGATGGCAAAGGTGCGGCAGACGGTACGACCTGGAAAATTGAAAACAAAATCGTTCGCGTACCTTACGTTGGCGTAGACCAGTCCAACCTGGCTGAGTTTATCGGTAAATAAGTTATTTGAATTGTCTTCACTGGGCGCAACTTGTTGCGCCCTTTTATAACGCGATATGCGAGGCCAACAAGGTATAATTATGGTCAGCACAAATACTCAGTCATCTGGTGAATACTTGTTGGAAATGAGCGCTATCAACAAGTCATTTCCCGGGGTTAAGGCACTCGATAATGTTAATTTAAAAGTTCGTCCTCACTCTATTCACGCATTAATGGGTGAGAACGGCGCAGGTAAATCAACATTATTAAAATGTCTTTTTGGGATCTATCAAAAAGATTCTGGCAGCATTCTTTTTCAGGGGAAAGAGATCGATTTCCATTCAGCAAAAGAAGCACTGGAAAACGGTATCTCAATGGTTCACCAGGAATTAAACCTGGTGCTGCAGCGTTCTGTTATGGATAACATGTGGTTGGGCCGTTATCCGACCAAAGGTGTCTTTGTCGATCAGGATAAAATGTATCGCGACACCAAAGCGATTTTCGATGAACTGGATATTGATATCGATCCGCGCGCCCGCGTGGGAACGTTGTCCGTGTCTCAAATGCAGATGATCGAAATTGCCAAAGCGTTCTCCTATGATGCGAAAATCGTCATCATGGACGAACCGACATCGTCATTAACGGAAAAAGAGGTTAACCACCTTTTTACCATTATTCGTAAGCTCAAAGACCGCGGCTGCGGCATTGTTTATATCTCTCACAAAATGGAAGAGATCTTCCAGCTGTGTGATGAGATTACCATCCTGCGCGACGGCCAGTGGATTGCCACCCAGCCTCTCGAAGGGCTGGATATGGACAAGATCATCTCCATGATGGTAGGGCGCTCTCTGAACCAGCGCTTCCCGGACAAAGAGAACAAGCCGGGTGAAGTGATCCTTGAGGTTCGCAATCTCACCTCGCTGCGCCAGCCGTCTATTCGCGACGTCTCTTTTGACCTACATAAGGGCGAAATTCTCGGTATCGCAGGTCTGGTTGGGGCAAAACGTACTGATATTGTCGAAACCCTGTTCGGTATTCGTGAGAAAGCCGCGGGCACCATCACGCTGCACGGTAAGAAAATCAATAACCACAGCGCTAACGAAGCCATTAATAATGGTTTTGCGCTGGTCACGGAAGAGCGTCGTTCGACCGGTATTTATGCGTATCTGGATATTAACTTTAACTCGTTAATTTCCAATATTCGCAACTATAAAAATAAAGTCGGGCTGCTGGATAACTCCCGCATGAAGAGCGATACCCAGTGGGTGATTGACTCCATGCGCGTCAAAACGCCAGGTCACCGCACGCAAATTGGTTCGCTGTCAGGCGGTAACCAGCAGAAGGTCATTATTGGCCGTTGGTTATTAACCCAGCCAGAAATCCTGATGCTGGATGAACCGACCCGCGGTATTGACGTCGGCGCGAAGTTTGAGATTTATCAGCTGATTGCCGAACTGGCGAAAAAGAATAAAGGGATCATTATTATTTCTTCCGAAATGCCGGAATTGTTAGGGATCACAGATCGTATTCTGGTTATGAGCAATGGTCTCGTTGCCGGTATTGTTGACACCAAAACGACAACGCAAAACGAAATTTTGCGTCTTGCGTCTTTGCACCTTTAAGATCAGGGGCTCCTCATGAGTGCGTTAAATAAAAAAAGTTTTCTCACTTACCTGAAAGAAGGCGGTATTTACGTTGTTCTTTTAGTACTGCTGGCTATCATCATTTTCCAGGACCCTACGTTCTTAAGCCTGTTGAACCTCAGTAACATCCTGACCCAGTCCTCCGTGCGTATTATTATCGCGCTGGGCGTGGCGGGACTTATCGTGACGCAGGGGACTGACCTGTCAGCGGGACGTCAGGTTGGCCTCGCGGCGGTTATCGCGGCAACGCTGCTACAGTCGATGGAAAACGCCAACAAGGTGTTCCCGGAAATGGCGACCATGCCCATTTTCGTGGTGATCCTGATTGTCTGTGCGATCGGCGCAGTGATTGGTCTGATTAACGGCATCATTATCGCTTACCTGAACGTGACGCCATTTATCACCACCTTAGGTACGATGATCATCGTTTACGGTATCAACTCCCTGTACTACGACTTCGTGGGGGCGTCGCCAATCTCTGGCTTCGACAGCGGGTTCTCGACCTTTACGCAAGGGTTTATCGCGCTGGGCAGTTTCCGCCTGTCGTACATTACCTTCTACGCCCTGATTGCCGTCGCTTTTGTCTGGATCCTGTGGAACAAAACCCGCTTCGGTAAAAACATCTTCGCTATCGGCGGTAACCCGGAAGCGGCGAAAGTGTCCGGCGTCAACGTTGCCCTGAACCTGCTGATGATTTATGCCCTGTCAGGTGTGTTCTACGCCTTTGGTGGGATGCTGGAAGCGGGCCGTATCGGCTCTGCAACGAACAACCTGGGCTTCATGTACGAACTGGATGCGATCGCAGCCTGTGTGGTCGGCGGCGTCTCCTTTAGCGGCGGCGTGGGTACCGTGTTCGGCGTGGTAACCGGTGTCATCATCTTTACCGTAATCAACTACGGTCTGACCTACATCGGTGTGAACCCGTACTGGCAGTACATCATCAAAGGCGGCATCATCATCTTTGCGGTCGCCCTGGATTCACTCAAATACGCGCGTAAAAAATAATCGCCTCTGGCATTACCTGGCCCGCTCATCGAGCGGGCTTTTTTGTGCTTCACGCCAGACTCGACTCCTCCCGGGTGACAATGCTCTCGAACCAGTCGAGTTCGGAGAGTTTGCAGGCAACCCACTGTTGAGAAAAAGCCTCTCCCAGGCTGTCGGTAAGATACTGACAGCGTGCAAATGTCTCGATCGCCTCCTGCTGAAACAGCGGCAGATCCGGCCCGTCCTGCTGAGGTTCAGGTAAATCCTGCTCGTCAAAATTTTCCAGCCCGTACAGCATTCCGCTCAGAAGCGTTGCCGCCACCAGATACGGGTTTGCATCAGCCCCGGCCAGCCGGTACTCAATACGCCGGTTATGGTCATCAGAGCAGGGAATACGCAGCGCGGCGGAGCGGGTGTTATAGCCCCAGGAGTTAAATAGCGGTTCCGTGAGGTTTTTACGCAGGCGGCGGAATGCGTTAACGCCAGGGGCGAGAATGGCGATGGAGGCGGGCATCAGCGCCAGCTGGCCAGCGATGCAGAGGCGCATCATGCTGTTCAGCGCTTCCACCGGAGACGCGAATACGTTTTCGCCATGAATATCGTTCAGGCTGAAATGGAAGTGCAAACCGCTGCCGGACTGCTGGCTGAACGGTTTGGCCATAAAGCTGGCCTGCAGACCCTGTTTCTCCGCAACGTAGCGGGTCAGGCGTCGCAGGGCCAGCACGTTATCGCAGACTTCAACGACGCGATGGCTATGCTTCAGGTTTAACTCAAACTGGCCGGATTCGGCCTCGGCCACGATCCCGGTCAGGGGGATACGCTGCAGGTGCGCCAGCTGTTCCAGCTCGTCAAACAGCGCCGCGTGTGCCGTTGAGGTATCCATATGAAAGCAGCCCTGATTTTGTGGATCCTGCGTGCCGCGTCCGGTCAGATAAAACTCAATTTCCGGGGCAATCACCGGGAAGAGCCCGTGCTGATGGAAACGAGCCAGAACGTTTTGCAATATCACCCTTGGCTCAAGCGGGCACGGTTTGCCGTCGCTCTCTTTCATGGTCAGCAGGATCTGCGCGTTATGCTGAGGGTCTTGCGAACAGGGGCGCAGGGAACCGCCGACGGGAACGCAGAGCCGGTCGGGCTCATCATCAAGCGGGGCGGCTATTTTGCCTTTATGGTCCATGGAGTAGACGGAGAGGGGGAAGTAACAGCCTTTTTCCAGATTCAGCATGCTTTCCACCGAGAGCCGCTTGCCGCGCATAATGCCATTGATGTCGTTCAGGTAAACGTCAATATGTTTTGTCTGCGGGTAACGTTCCAGGTAATCCGCCACTTCCAGCGAGACGTTGTGCTGCATGGCATCAAGTTTGTCATCAAGCCAGAGGCCAGCATTGAGTGCCGTCGGGAGTGATAAACCCGGGAAGTTAAAATAGGGGCGGATATTTTTCAGGAAAAACGCATTCATTATTGAGTTCATAGTCATTCTTCAATGAAGCCGTAGCGGCAGTGAACTCAGCTTAAAAGGGGCGGCGTAAAGGCGGGATAAAAAGCGTTACGCCCGGTATAAAGAAAGTATAAAGGCGAGGCTATTTTTTCTCTTTTTTCTGCATATCAAGCAGTTGTTCTGGCGTGACGGCCGGGTAGCCCTGCGCATCTTCCGGCACTTCATGCATCGCCGGAATGGGTACCAGCGGACCTAAAAAGCGCGGTTCACGTTTGAAGATGTACAGATCGGCCAGAGCGCCAAAACGCGCGCCAAACTCACGTACGCGGACGCTCAGCATATCTTTAGGCGACGGCACGGCGTAGCACTGCGCCTGGATACCCATATGCAGTGCGATAAACAGCGCCCGTTCGCAGTGGAAGCGTTGGGTGATGATGATGAAATCGTTGGTATCGAACACCTTGCGCGTACGCACGATGGAATCCAGAGTGCGGAACCCGGCGTAGTCGAGCACGATATCGGCCGGATCGACGCCAGCGGCAATCAGGTCTTTGCGCATGGTGACCGGTTCGTTATAGCTTTGCAGCGCATTATCGCCGCTCAGCAGCAGGTAATTCACTTTGCCGCTGTTATACGCGTTCAGCGCGCCCTGAATGCGGTAACGGTAATACTGATTAATTACCCCGGTGCGGTAATACTTGGCGGTACCCAGCACAACGCCGACCTGACGATAGGGCAGGTCCTGCAGGTCGTCAAAGATATACGGAGCCGTTTTCCAGCTCATCCAGCGATCAAGACCCAGCACGATCAACAGCAGTATGCCGACCAGGACAGACAGGCTGTAAAAAGCGCGCTTTAACATGCAGATGGCTCGTACCGAAGGTGAAATTTAACTCAGGCTACTTTACCCGCCTGGTTAGCGCAAGAAACAGCGAATCAACTGAGGGGTTTTTCAGCAAAGCGGCGGGCATTTCTGCCCGCCGGAGGCATTACGCAAGCAAAACACGGTCAATAGTTGAGCAACCGAGCGCTTTCAGCGTTGCGGCGGTGGCATCCCACTGGATCAACGGCGCGTCGGCTTTCTCTGCCAGAATAGCGCGCTGAATGTCCGGGTAGTCATAGCCATTGAGGCTCAGCAAATTCAGGGCGCCCTGAAGCGGTGGCAGCGTCGGGTTAAAGGCGGCGTTTTCGGCATAGCTTCCGGTGAAGATGCGACCATCACGACACTGCAGCGCCACACCGCTTGGGGAGTGACTGTATGGCGTGTGGCTCTTGTTCGCCGCGCGAATCGCGGCTTCGCTCAGCGCATCGCCGGAAAGGGCAAAACCGTGATCCTGTTCATCCATCAGCAGCGTTTTGATGTCGAGATCTTTCGGACCAAACGCGTCAGGCAGGTAATCCCCGAGGGTATGCGGCGCACGGCCTGGCAGATTGATGCGTAACTCCAGCCCGCTGTTCAGCTCGTTCATGAACTGGCGGCAGTGGCCGCAAGGGGTGTAGTTAACGGTAATGGCGCTCAGCGCTTGTTCACCGCGCAGCCAGGCGTGGCTGATGGCGCTTTGTTCCGCGTGAACGGTCTGCTGCATGGTCGCGCCCAGGAACTCCATGTTGCCACCGAAGTACCAGGTTCCACTTACGCCGCGTGCAATCGCACCGACGTTGAAATGAGAGAGATCGGCGCGGGCGCAGGCTGCCGCCAGCGGCAGCAGCGCGAAGGCCAGCGCGTCGTCGTCCAGCCCTGTGGCTTCTTTCAGTGCCGTGACGTGTTCAGCCGTCAGCAGGGCCGGGAAATGCTCATCCGCCAGAATCGGGGCCAGAGCTGATTGCACATTCTCTGCAAGCTGGGCGAAAGCAGCTTGAAAACGTGGATGCATGGCGTTTGCCTCATAAAGGTTAATGGATCGGTAGTTTACGGAGCCGCTGGGGCTTTATATGTGATCCACTTCTCATTATGTATGCAACTTATGAAAACAAAATGAAATTTGCGCGACGCATCGCAAATCTTAACCCATGACCGCCACAATCAGCGGGAAAATAAACGGTGCGAGCAGGGAGGTGATAATCCCGCAGATCACCAGTGCGAGTGAGCTAAACGCCCCTTCCTGATAATCCAGTTCAGCGCAGCGCGCGGTGCCCAGGGCGTGCGACGCGGTACCCATCGCCAGACCTCGTGCCGCTTTGGTGTGGATACGCATCGCATTCAGCAGGGTATGTCCAAAGACCGCGCCGAGGATCCCCACGAATATCACACACATGGCGCTGATGGCCGGAATCCCCCCCAGGCTGCCGCCCACGGCCATCGCAATAGGCGTGGTGACCGACTTAGGCAGAATAGAGGCCGCAATTTGCGGGGACGCGCCCATCAGCAGCGCCACCGAGGTGCCGGTGATCATCGCCACCAGGCTCCCGACAAAACAGATGGTAATGATGGATTTCCAGCGGGCGCGGATCTGGTGCAATTGCTCATATAAAGGAAAGGCGAGCGCCACCACGGCGGGCTGCAGAAGGTCGTTCAAAATTTTGCTGCCGGCAAAGTAGCGTTCATAAGGAATGCCGGTGAGAAGCAGGAACGGGATAATCACCACCATCGCCACCAGCAGCGGATTAAGTAACGGCATTTTGAAACGCGCGGCGAGTTTGCGTGCGGCGAAGAACACTGCCAGCGTTAACGGCAGCGACCACCAGATATTGGCCATCATTGTTTTGTTCCTTTCTGCCCAACCACTTTACGTTCGCCATGCACCAGATGCGAACTCCAGCTTACTACCAGGAAAACCACCAGCGTACTGACCGCGCAGGACACCACAATGGGTCCGAATTGCGCCTGGAGCAAATCAAAATACTGCATAACCCCGACGCCGATAGGCACGAACAGCAGCGCCATATAGCGAATAAGGACAAAGCAGCCAGGGTTAACCCATCTGGCAGGCAAAATTTGCAACGCCAGCAAAACAAAGAGGATCAACATTCCGATGATGCTGCCAGGAATGGTGATGGGAAGCAGGGATGCGATAAAGATTCCGGCATACAGGCAGGCGTAAATCAGGACGAATGCGCGAAGATATTGCCAGATAATGTTCAATGATTTTCTCATGGTGAAAGTCCTTGATGAAACGCATTCATCATACAATTAAACCTAAAAATGTGCCACGGATCACATCATGAATTTTGAGCATACCAGACATTCCGAAATGGAACGTCTGGTATAACCTCACCGGGTTAACCGCCGGGCTTTCCTCATGCCGGGAGAGCGGCTACTATAGCGCGTCTTTTTTCACAGGTACTGCTATGCGTGTTTTACTGGCCCCAATGGAAGGCGTGCTCGACTCTCTCGTGCGCGAGCTTCTGACCGAGGTGAACGACTACGATCTCTGCGTGACGGAGTTTTTGCGCGTGGTCGATATGTTGTTGCCAGTAAAATCATTCTATCGCCTTTGCCCGGAACTGCATCATCAGAGCCGCACCTCTTCCGGCACGCTGGTGCGCATTCAGCTATTGGGTCAGTATCCCGAATGGCTGGCGGAGAACGCGGCCCGTGCCGTAGAGCTTGGTTCCTTTGGGGTTGACCTCAACTGCGGTTGCCCATCAAAACTGGTGAATGGCAGCGGCGGCGGCGCCACCTTGCTGAAAGATCCGGAGCTGATTTACCGTGGCGCAAAAGCCATGCGTGAGGCTGTACCGTCGCATCTGCCGGTGACGGTAAAGGTGCGTCTGGGATGGGACAGCGACGCGCGGCAATTTGAGATTGCCGATGCCGTGCAGCAGGCCGGGGCCACTGAGCTGGTGGTGCATGGCCGCACCAAAGAAGATGGCTATAAAGCCGAACGTATTAACTGGCAGGCGATTGGCGAGATCCGCAAAAGACTCACCATTCCCGTTATTGCCAACGGCGAAATCTGGGATTACGAAAGCGCGCAGGCGTGCCTGAAAGAGACTGGCTGCGATGCGGTGATGATTGGCCGCGGCGCGCTTAACGTACCAAACCTCAGCCGGGTGATTAAATATAACGAACCACGTATGCCGTGGGCTGATGTGGTCACGCTACTGAAAAAGTACAGCCGCCTCGAAAAACAGGGTGATACTGGGTTATATCACGTCGCGCGAATTAAGCAGTGGCTCAGTTATTTACGCAAAGAGTACAGTGAAGCGCTGGAGTTATTTCAGGAGATCCGCACGCTGCAGACTTCCGCTGATATTGCACGGGTGATTCAGTCCAGGTAACGGAATTTGCCCGGCGCTGAGCCGGGCAATGAAATCAGAAAATCATCTTGAATACACCGGTTACCACCAGCAGCCCTATCAGAAATATAATTAAAATAACCCACAGTAATATTTTCATTCGTTTCTCCTGCGTCTGTTTGTCGAAAGTAAGTGTAGCAGTGAATTTATAATGAAGATGAATTCACTCATTTAATTCATTCTTATGATGAATAATTTTCTGAGTATGAAAATGTATGACAAATTGCGGGTTGCCACGCGTTACTAAAAAAAAGAGCGACGTCTGGCGTAAGTTGCGCCTTTATTTTTCGCGTGAATGGCGTAATGAAACCTTTATCTCTGAGTATTCCCCTGGTTTTTATTCTGGTGGCCTGCGCGCCGGAACATGCCTCGGTTTCCCCTGTAAATATGCAATCAACAATGGCTGCGGTGAATACTACGCTGAGCCATACCGCGTGGCCGAAAGATGCATGGTGGAAAACGTATAACGATCCTGAACTCAATTCGCTGATTGCGAAGGCGCTGAACGATGCGCCGGATATGCAAATTGCCCGTCAGCGCATCACGCTGGCGGAAGCGCAGGCAAAAGCCACCCTGGCCGCCGGGGGGCCGGAAATTGATTTCGCAGCGGATGCTGAACGGCAAAAAATGTCGGCCGAAGGGTTGATGGGGCCCTTTGCGATAACCGATCCGGCGGCGGGAACCACCGGACCGTGGTACACCAACGGTACTTTTGGTCTGAGCGCGGGCTGGGATCTCGATTTGTGGGGGAAAAATCGTGCACGGGTTGAAGCCCGAATTGGCCGGGTAAACGCGCAAAAAGCGGAGCTTGAGCAAACCCGACAACTGCTTGCCAGCAGCGTCGCACGTCTTTACTGGGCGTGGCAAACCCAGGCCGCGGTGGGGGATGTCCTCACGGAGATTAAACACCAGCAGGACACGATTATTGCAGCCGACCGCGAACTGTATCAGCATGGGATCACCTCTTCCGTAGAGGGCGTCGAGACCGACATCAACGCCAGCAAAACTGACGAGCAGCTGGCAGAAGTGAACGGAAAAATGAAAGCCATTGAGGCGCGTCTGAGCGCCCTGACGAACACCTCCTCAGTGACGCTTACACACCACGCCTTACCCACAGTAGAAGCCTCGCTCCCGGCCACGCTGGGGTATGAACTGCTGGCACGTCGACCGGATTTGCAGGAGGCTCGCTGGTATATCGAGGCCTCCATGAGTGACGTTGAGGCCGCCAGAGCAGCCTTCTATCCCGATGTGAATCTGATGGCTTTCTTACAGCAGGATGCCCTGCATCTGAGCGATTTGTTCCGCTCTTCTGCGCAGCAGATGGGCGTCACCGCCGGGCTGACGTTGCCCATTTTCGACAGCGGCAGGCTAAACGCCGAGCTGGATATTGCCCAGGCGCAGAACAATCTCTCCGTCGCGCGTTATAACAAAGCGGTGGTGGATGCGGTGAATCAGGTGGCGCGCACGGCCAGCGAAGTCGAAACACTGACCGCAAAAAACCAGCACCAGCAGAGTGTCGAAAAAGAGGCTGCCCGCGTTGTTGCACTGGCTCAGGCCCGCTTTCGCGCCGGCATTATCGCCGGCTCCCGCGTAAGTGAGGCCAGAATACCGGCCCTCAGGGAGCAGCTCACCGGGGTGATGCTCAAAGGCCAGTACGTTGACGCCACGCTGCAGCTGACCTCGGCGCTGGGTGGCGGCTATCATCAGGGCTAAAAAGCGCGATTATCTATACTTACCTCTTTGCAGCTTTTCTGGAGGTGAGTATGACCAAAGTCGCGATTGTTACCGCATCGGATTCCGGGATTGGGAAAACCACGGCCCTGATGCTGGCTGAACGAGGGTTTGATATCGGCGTCACCTGGCATTCCGACGAAAAAGGTGCGCTGGGAACCTGCCGCGAAGTCGAGGCGAAGGGGCGGCGTGCAGAGGCGGTTCAACTTGATTTAAGCACTCTCCCGCAGGGGGCGCAGGCCATTGAAACGTTAATTACGCGCTTTGGTCGGCTGGACGTGCTGGTCAACAATGCCGGGGCGATGACCAAAGCGCCGTTTCTCGACATGCCGTTTGAGGAGTGGCGGGGGATTTTTACCGTTGACGTGGATGGCGCGTTTCTCTGTTCACAGATCGCTGCGCGTCAGATGGTCAAGCAGGGAGAAGGGGGGCGAATTGTGAACATTACCTCGGTGCATGAACACACGCCTTTACCGGATGCCAGTGCGTATACGGCGGCCAAGCATGCCCTGGGCGGATTAACCAAATCCATGGCGCTGGAGCTGGTCGAGCATAACATTCTGGTGAATGCCGTTGCGCCAGGTGCCATTGCCACGCCAATGAATGATATGGACGACAGTGAAGTGAAGGCCGGTTCGATGCCCGCGATCCCGCTCGCGCGGCCGGGGCATACCAAAGAGATTGCCAGCCTGGTGGCGTGGCTGTGTGACGGTGACGCCAGCTATGCTACCGGACAATCATTTATTGTCGACGGCGGTTTTATGCTGGCGAATCCGCAATTTAAACCCGCCGGGTAGAAACTTTTCGCCCTCTCTTTCTGCGAGAGGGCGCCATTGCACTTACTCTTCATCCCGCGTCTTTTCCCGATGCTTCAGCCACAGCCGGACCGCAATTACCACCACGACAATCAGGATAACCCATGCCCAGTGCTTCAGATGCTGGTCAACATTATGCAGCCACGGACCAATCACTTCTCCACCCACATAACCGAGCGTGGTAAAGATCAGGGCCCAGGCAATCGCGCCAAGAATGTTCAGCGGCAGGAAAATTTTCGGCGGTAAATGGCTGGCGCCAATCAGTATTGGGCCGATAATCCGAAAGCCGTACATAAAACGGGTGCCAATCACGAACAGGTAAGGGTGACGCTGGATAAGCCGTTGGGCACGGTGAATTTTCTTGCGGTGCTTTGAAAAGCGCTTCAAAAGCGTGGGGCCAAAGCGCAGTCCCAGAAAGTAGAGCAGCTGATCGCCAATCATCCCGCCGAGTGCGACTGCGGCAACAACAAGTGGGAATTTGAGTAACCCCTGATGCGCGGCCACCCCGCCGAGCAGCGTGATGGTTTCTCCTTCCGCCACGCTGCCAACGACCAGTGCAGCGTATCCATATTGTTCAATAAGACTGTTGATATCCATTACGTCAATGTCATCTCCCTTATTATGCCTCGTTTAATCATATACCCCATGAATCAATAACGGGGCAATCAACGGAAATTTCCCACTGTACATAAAATAATCTCTGGCCTGCATTATACTTAAGATATTGCTGACGGGCCGACAACAAGGGGGCGTTATGAACCATGTCTGGGGACTTTTCTCCCATCCCGATCGTGAAATGCATGTCATCAAAACGGAGAACGAAACGGTCTCGCATCATTACACGCATCATGTGCTGCTGATGGCAGCGGTGCCTGTAATCTGCGCGTTTATTGGCACAACACAAATCGGCTGGAACTTTGGTGATGGCACCGTGGTTCAGCTTTCCTGGTTTACCGGTCTTTCACTGGCCATTCTCTTTTATGGCCTGATGCTGGCGGGTGTGGCTGTCATGGGGCGTGTCATTCACTGGATGGCGCGTAACTATCCGCAACGTCCTTCGCTGGCACACTGTATGGTTTTCGCCGGGTATGTCGCGACGCCGCTGTTCTTAAGCGGTATTGTGGCGCTGTACCCACTGGTCTGGTTGTGCGCGCTGATCGGTACTATTGCCCTCTTTTACACCGGTTATCTGCTGTATCTGGGGGTACCAACCTTCCTCAATATCAATAAAGAAGAGGGCCTGAGCTTCTCCAGTTCAACGCTCGCCATCGGCGTGCTGGTGCTGGAAGCGCTACTGGCTCTGACGGTTATTCTGTGGGGTTATGGATACCGTCTCTTCTAGGCTCACTGCATTGCTGGCGTAAATGCCAGCAATGCAGCATCTGTTCACGATTATCCTCTGGCGACAAAGCCCGGTGACCGCTATGATGCCGAAGCCAGCCTGCGTTTCTCCATCGACACAGGCGGTGTACGTCATAACGTGCGTGAATAATTATCAGAAGTCTCACCATGCTGAAATTCCGAGTCTCTTTACTTAGCCTGGCCCTGTTGCTGGGAGCGTCCGCTGCCGCGCCAGCGATCGCCAAAACGCCCGCCGTGACCACCGCTGCTGCCCAGCCGCAAATCGCTTCCGGCAGTGCGATGATTGTTGATCTCAACACCAATAAGGTGATTTACGCCAGCCATCCGGATCTGGTACGCCCGATCGCCTCGATTACCAAATTAATGACCGCGATGGTGGTGCTTGATGCACATCTGCCGCTGGACGAAAAACTGAAAGTGGATATCAGCCATACGCCGGAGATGAAAGGGATCTACTCCCGCGTGCGACTGAACAGCGAAATCAGCCGTAAAAACATGCTGCTGCTGGCGCTGATGTCTTCTGAAAACCGCGCGGCGGCGAGCCTGGCCCACCACTATCCGGGTGGCTACGACGCATTTATTCGTGCGATGAACGCAAAAGCCAAATCGCTGGGGATGACCAATACCCGTTACGTCGAGCCGACTGGCCTGTCGATTCACAACGTCTCCACGGCCCGCGACCTGACAAAACTGCTGATTGCCAGCAAACAGTACCCGCTGATTGGTCAGCTCAGTACGACCCGTGAAGAGATGGCGACCTTTGCGAACCCGGCCTATTCGCTGCCGTTCCGTAATACTAACCATCTGGTGTACCGGGATAACTGGAATATTCAGTTAACGAAAACCGGGTTTACCAACGCGGCGGGCCACTGCCTGGTGATGCGTACCGTATTCAACGGTAAACCGGTGGCGCTGGTGGTGATGGATGCCTTTGGTAAATACACCCACTTCGCGGATGCAAGCCGACTTCGTACCTGGATTGAGACGGGGAAAGTGCAGCCGGTACCGGCCGCGGCGTTGACCTACAAAAAGCAGAAAGCAGAGCAGATGGCAACCGCCCAGAACGACTGAGCCGGATTGCTGATGACTGTGTTTTCGCCCTCTCCCGCGGGAGAGGGCAACAGACCTCGCTGCGCCTTACTCCGGCAGCGTCCAGTCTCCGTCATTGAGTGAGCGCTGCATGATCACCGTATCCCGCCAGTCACCTTTCTTATACCCGACGCTGCGTAACTGACCGACGATTTCGAAGCCGTATTTCTTATGCAACCGTAACGAGCCGGCATTGTTGTTGCCATCCCCCACAACGGCAATCATCTGCCGCCACGGACCTTGCTCGCAGCGGGCGATCAGCGCATCCATCAGGACGGAGCCAAAACCACGACCGGTAGTACTCGCATCCACGTAAATCGACTCTTCCAGAGTGTAGCGATAGGCATGGCGCGGACGGTAAGGCGTCGCGTAGCAGTAGCCTACGACGATGCCGCGATACAGCGCGACAAGCCACGGTAAGCCATTCTCGGCCACGCTTTTCATTCGCTGACGCATTTCATCAATGGTGGGGGGAACTTCTTCAAAGGATGCGCGCCCGTGAAGCACATGCCAGGCGTAGATAGCGGCGATAGCATGCACATCGTCGGGAAGGGCATCGCGCACTTCCACTTCGGTTTCGGATAAAATATCAACAGCCGACATGATGTGCCTGCTCCTCGTAACAGATGCCGGAGAAACGTTTCTCCGGCGACAGAACGCTACTCTAGTACGATTAAGGCGCGCTTAACAATCTCTCAAATTTGGCTGTGGGAATTAATCAGACGCTTGCGTCACGGGCTGCTCCGCGTCAGGACTCTCTTTCCAGTATTTATTCCGCGTTGTTTTACCAATGCCGGGGTTCATGCTGTTTGTGGGGTCATTCTCGCGATAAAACTGCTTAAGTGCGTCAGGAGCCTTATAAAGATGCCCCACGTTATGTTCCGCAGGATATTGTGCGCCTCGCGCGTGCAGCAGCGCGAGCATCTGCTCTTTCAGCGCGTGCGCATCCACCCCTTTCTTAACGATGTAATCCTGGTGGAAGACGTAGCACATAAAGTGGCCGTAATAGAGCTTGTGGACCAGCTTGCTGTCAATTTCCGGCGGCAGGTGTTCAAACCACTCGGTATCGTTGCGGCGAAGGGCGATATCCAGCGCCAGAATGTCTTCCACCTCGTCTGAATGCACCGCCTGATAACGAATGGCGGCACCCGCAGCGGCGAAACGGTGCAGGAAGGCTTTGCTGCCCTCTTCAGGGGTACAGGCAAAGAAATCGCCTTCGGCAGTTTTGAAGAATTCACTGAGCCAGGTTTGCGCTTCGGCAATTCCGTCCCCGGCCATTTTCAGCAGCAGGTGATGCTCGTACTTATCGCGCCAGGTTTTCATCCGCTCCGGCAGATGTGACGGGAAGACGTTGCCCAGTTTCTGCATAAAGCGGTCGGTAAAGTGGGGTTTAAACAGCGGCACTTTTTCCAGCATCGCGTCGGTACGGCCCTTCATGGTGAAGAAGAACGGCATTTTATCGGTGCCGAGCTTGTCGATCATCAGGAACGTATCTTTGCCGTAGCGTTCCGCGATGTCGTAAATATCACGGTGCATGTACTCGCCCGCCACCGGAAGGTGAGCGAACTCGCCCAGAATATGACGACGGATCTCGGTCAGCACGTCCGGCTGATTGGTGCCGATGTAGAACACCTGCTGTTTTTTCTCGGCCGGGAAGGTGTCGAGGCGCACGGCAAAAACAGCCAGCTTGCCCGCACAGCCCGAAGATTCAAAAAGGCGGTCAGGGTCGGCGTTGTAACGTGCCGGGGTATCCGCTTCGATATCCCGCACGCGGGTGATGTAATCGTGGTCGTGAGCATGACGACCATCGTGCTGGACGTCTTCATCTTTCACCCGATCGTCGTCGAGCTTACTCAGGATCTGCTCCGGCGTAACGCCAAGATCAATGCCCAGATGGTTGACCAGGGTCAGCTTGCCATTTTCGTCGATACGGGCAAAAAGTGACATCTCGGTGTAAGCCGGGCCGCGCTGCACCAGCGAACCGCCGGAGTTATTGCATATCCCGCCGATCACGGAGGCGCCAATACAGGATGAGCCAATGACCGAATGCGGTTCGCGTCCCAGCGGCTTAAGCGCTTTTTCAAGGGAGTAGAGCGTCGTGCCAGGGAACGCGAGCACCTGCTCGCCTTTATCCAGCAGATGCAGTTTGTCGAGACGCAGGGTGCTGATGATCACAATGTCACGATCGTAATCGTTGCCGTTCGGCGTTGAGCCTTCAGTCAGGCCGGTGTTAGCCGCCTGCATGAGAATAATTTTGTCGGCGGCCACGCAGGCGCTCAGGACGCGCCAGAGTTCAAGCAGCGTGCCGGGAAACACCACCGCCAGCGCCTCGCCCTGACCGGAACGAAAGCCCTTACGGTAGCGGGCGGTTTTTGCCGGGTCGGTAAGCAGGTGAGAGGAGCCAACCAGGCGCGACAGTTCGTTAATAAACGTCGTGTTATCGTGAGTTCGAACAGAAGACATCTTCCACTCCTTGTGGTGGGGCAAATTTCTCGCTGTAAAGCATAGCGCGATTAACTGTTAAGCGGTCGAGTATTCACGAGAAAAATCAGAGAATAACCCTGCAACGTTCTGAGGGTTTGTGGCACACTGCGCTTTTCGCACGGTCTGGCCGAGTTCTTCCGGCGGTTATTGATGAGAGAGTAAAACGACATGAAATGGCTATGTTCTGTAGGTGTCGCCGTCAGCCTGGCGCTGCAACCTGCGCTGGCAGAGGATTTGTTTGGCAATCACCCGCTCACGCCTGAAGCCCGGGACGCGTTTGTCACGGAATTGCTCAAGAAAATGACGGTCGATGAGAAAATTGGCCAGTTGCGTCTTATCAGCGTCGGCCCGGATAACCCGAAAGAGGCCATCCGCGAGATGATCAAAGACGGGCAGGTCGGGGCTATTTTTAACACCGTCACCCGCCCGGATATCCGCAAAATGCAGGATCAGGTGATGGAACTCAGCCGTCTGAAAATTCCGCTGTTCTTCGCCTATGACGTGGTGCACGGTCAGCGTACCGTCTTCCCGATTAGCCTTGGTCTGGCATCGTCCTTTAACCTTGATGCGGTGAAAACCGTGGGGCGCGTTTCCGCCTATGAAGCGGCGGATGATGGCCTGAATATGACCTGGGCACCGATGGTGGACGTCTCCCGCGATCCGCGCTGGGGCCGCGGCTCAGAAGGGTTCGGTGAAGATACCTATTTAACAGCCACGATGGGGAAAACCATGGTGGAAGCGATGCAGGGTAAGAGCCCGGCAGATCGCTACGCGGTGATGACCAGCGTCAAACACTTCGCGGCCTATGGCGCCGTTGAAGGGGGTAAAGAGTATAACACCGTGGATATGAGCCCGCAGCGGCTGTTCAACGACTACATGCCACCGTACAAAGCGGGGCTGGATGCCGGCAGCGGCGCGGTGATGGTGGCGCTGAACTCCCTCAACGGCACGCCGGCGACCTCCGATTCGTGGCTGCTGAAAGACGTTCTGCGTGACCAGTGGGGCTTTAAGGGCATTACCGTCTCTGACCACGGCGCCATTAAAGAGCTCATTAAGCACGGTACCGCCTCCGATCCGGAAGACGCGGTACGCGTGGCGCTCAAGTCCGGCATTAACATGAGCATGAGCGACGAGTACTACAGCAAATACCTGCCGGGGCTGGTGAAGAGCGGTAAGGTGACCATGGCGGAGCTGGATGACGCCACGCGCCACGTGCTGAACGTGAAATATGATATGGGGCTGTTTAACGACCCGTACAGCCACCTGGGGCCGAAAGATTCTGACCCGGTAGACACCAACGCGGAAAGCCGTCTGCACCGCAAAGAGGCCCGCGATGTGGCACGCGAAAGCCTGGTGCTGCTGAAAAACCGCCTCGACACGCTGCCGCTGAAGAAATCCGGTACCATTGCCGTGGTGGGCCCGCTGGCTGACAGCAAGCGCGACGTGATGGGGAGCTGGTCTGCAGCAGGGGTGGCCGATCAGTCCGTCACGGTGCTGACCGGTATCAAGAACGCCGTGGGTGAGAATGCGAAAGTGGTTTACGCCAAAGGGGCGAACGTCACCAACGATAAAGACATTGTCACCTTCCTCAATCAGTACGAAGAGGCGGTGAAGGTCGATCCGCGTTCGCCGAAAGAGATGATTGATGAAGCGGTGAACACCGCTAAGCAATCTGACGTGGTTGTTGCGGTAGTGGGGGAAGCGCAGGGAATGGCGCATGAAGCCTCCAGCCGTACCGACATCACCATTCCGCAAAGCCAGCGCGATCTGATTGCCGCCCTGAAGGCGACCGGCAAGCCGCTGGTGCTGGTGTTGATGAACGGTCGTCCGCTGGCGCTGGTCAAAGAAGACCAGCAGGCCGACGCGATCCTGGAAACCTGGTTCGCCGGTACTGAAGGCGGTAACGCGATTGCCGACGTGCTGTTTGGCGATTACAACCCGTCAGGCAAGCTGCCAATGTCCTTCCCGCGCTCGGTCGGGCAGATCCCGGTTTACTACAGCCACCTGAATACCGGCCGGCCGTACAACGCCGACAAACCGAATAAGTACACCTCCCGTTACTTCGATGAAGCGAACGGCCCGCTGTATCCGTTTGGTTACGGTCTGAGCTACACCACCTTCAAGGTTTCTGACGTCAAAATGTCTGCGCCGACCCTGAAGCGTGACGGCAAAGTTACCGCAAGCGTCGAGGTGAGCAACACCGGTAAACGCGAAGGGGCAACGGTCATTCAGATGTACGTCCAGGATGTGACCGCCTCCATGAGCCGTCCGGTGAAACAGCTGCGTGGCTTCGAGAAGGTCAACCTGAAGCCGGGCGAAACCAAAACCATCAGCTTCCCCATCGACGTGGATGCGCTGAAGTTCTGGAACCAGCAGATGAAATATGATGCGGAGCCAGGCAAGTTTAACGTCTTTATCGGGGTCGATTCCGCCCGAGTAAATAAAGGCGAGTTCGAGCTGCTCTGACGTTTCCCTCCCTTGCATCCCCCGCTTTGCGGGGGATGCGTCTTACCTTATGTTAAAAAGGCATTTTGACGGTTAATTCCGCCGTTTTAAGCTACGCTTTTCTCTCAAGCCTCTGAAAAAGGCAGCAAAAAAATGAGGACAGTGGAATGACGATTGCAAAGGGGATGTTGGGTTCAGCGGTGTTACTGGCGGCGCTGAGTCTGCCATTACAGGCGGCAGAACCGGTAAAAGTGGGTTCCAAGATAGATACCGAAGGTGCGCTGCTCGGTAACATTATTCTGCAGGTACTGGAAAGCCACGGTGTTAAAACCGTCAATAAAGTCCAGCTGGGAACCACGCCTGTGGTACGCGGCGCGATTACCTCCGGCGAACTGGATATCTACCCGGAATACACCGGCAACGGCGCGTTCTTCTTCAAAGATGAAAACGATCCGGCGTGGAAAAATGCCAAAGCCGGGTATGAAAAAGTCAAAAAACTCGACGCTGAGCAAAATAAGCTGGTCTGGCTGACGCCGGCGCCGGCCAACAATACCTGGACCATCGCAGTGCGCAAGGACGTGGCGGAGAAAGGAAAGCTGACCTCGCTTGCGGATTTGAGTCGCTACCTGAAAGAGAAGGGTGACTTTAAGCTTGCGGCTTCCGCTGAGTTTATTGAGCGTCCGGATGCGCTGCCGGCGTTTGAAAAAGCCTATGATTTCAAACTGGATCAGGCCCAGCTGCTCTCTCTGGCGGGCGGTGATACCGCGGTGACCATCAAAGCCGCTGCGCAGCAAACGTCGGGCGTTAATGCGGCGATGGCTTACGGCACCGACGGCCCGGTCGCGGCGCTTGGCCTGCAAACCTTAACCGATCCAAAAGGCGTCCAGCCGATTTACGCCCCGGCACCTGTCGTGCGGGAAGCGGTACTTAAAGCGTACCCGGATATTGCTGAATGGCTCAAACCGGTCTTCGAAAAGCTGGATGCAAAAACGCTGCAACAGCTGAATGCCAGCATTGCCGTTGAGGGACTGGATGCCAAAAAAGTGGCCGCCGATTTCCTGAAACAACAAGGGCTTGTGAAGTAACAGGACAGGGCTGTGCCAATAAAATGTCATAACCGCGTACTGCTGCTGTTGGCCTGTGTGGCCATAGCGGCGGTCGCGTTACCGTTTGTGAATGTGGCCCCGAATCGCCTGATGTCGGGGGAGAGTCGCTCGCTCTGGCAGGTCTGGTCATTTACGCCGTGGTTGCTGGTGGCGGCGCTGGGCGCATGGGTTGCGTTGTCGCTCTGGCAAGGACGCACGGCTCAGTGGCTGACGCTGCTGCTTTGTGAAGGGCTGTTTATCGCCTTATTCTGGGGAGGCGGGCTTGCGGCAACGCACATGACCTCGGCGGAAAGTCCGCTGGCAAGAACCTCTGTGGGTAGCGGTTTGTGGCTCTGGCTGGCGCTGTGTCTGCTGGCCTGCAGCGATGCTATTCGCCGTCTTATCTCAACATCCGTCTGGCGCTGGATACTCAATGCCCAGATATGGTGTATTCCATTGCTGCTGCTGTTTAGCGGTGAGCTGAATAATCTCTCGCTGTTAAAAGAGTACGCCAACCGTCAGGAGGTGTTTAATGACGCGCTGGCGCAACACCTCACGATCCTCTTCGGTACCCTGATCCCGGCCTTACTGCTCGGCATACCGCTGGGTATGTGGTGCTATCGCCATCCTTCACGTCAGGGTGGGGTGTTTGCCGTACTGAATGTGATTCAGACCATCCCGTCCGTCGCTCTGTTTGGCCTGTTGATTGCTCCGCTGGCCGGGCTGGTGACGTCGTTCCCGGTGCTGGGAACGATGGGGATCGCCGGAACCGGTTTAACGCCAGCCCTTATCGCGCTGGTGCTCTATGCGCTGCTGCCGCTGGTGCGCGGCGTGGTGGCCGGGCTGAGCCAGGTCGCGCCGGACGTGCTGGAAAGTGCCCATGCAATGGGGATGAGCGCGAGACAATGTTTCTGGAAGATCCAGCTGCCGCTGGCTTTGCCCCTGCTGCTGCGCAGCCTGCGGGTGGTGGCGGTGCAAACCGTTGGCATGGCGGTGATTGCGGCGCTGATTGGCGCGGGCGGATTTGGCGCGCTGGTTTTCCAGGGGCTGTTGAGTAGCGCCCTGGACCTGGTGTTATTGGGCGTGGTGCCCACGATTGCGCTGGCGGTTGTCATCGACGCGCTGTTTGCCTTATGGCTCGCGCTGCTCAGGAGAAGAGCCAATGATTGAATTTCACGATGTCAGTAAAACCTTTGCGGGTCGTCCGGCGGCAAGCCATCTCAACCTGAATTTTGCCGAGGGCGCATTTTCCGTGCTGATTGGCACTTCGGGGTCGGGAAAATCCACCACCCTGAAGATGATTAACCGCCTGGTTGAGCATGACAGCGGTCTGATCCGCTTTGCCGGAGAAGAGATCCGCAGCCTGCCTGTGCTGGAGCTGCGTCGTCGTATGGGGTATGCCATCCAGTCCATCGGCCTGTTTCCGCACTGGACGGTCGCGCAGAACATCGCCACCGTGCTGCAGCTGGAGAAATGGTCGCGGGCAAAAACTGCCGACCGGGTTGATGAACTGATGTCTCTGCTCGGGTTAGAACCTGCGCTGCGTGAACGCTACCCGCACCAGCTTTCCGGAGGCCAGCAGCAGCGGGTGGGCGTAGCGCGTGCGCTGGCGGCCAATCCGCAGGTGTTATTGATGGATGAACCCTTCGGCGCGCTGGATCCGGTCACGCGCGCCGCACTGCAGGCGGAAATGACCCGCATTCATCGTATTCTGGGGCGAACAATCATTCTTGTGACGCACGATATTGATGAGGCGCTGCGTCTGGCAGACCATCTGGTGCTGATGGACCATGGCGAGGTGGTGCAGCAGGGGACGCCGCTTGAGCTGCTGACCTGGCCGAAAAACGATTTTGTGCGTGAGTTTTTTGGCCGCAGCGAGCTGGGCGTCAGGCTGCTCTCGCTGCGTACGGTCAGCGACTATATGCGTCGACAGGACGCGACGGTGAGTGGCGAGCCTCTGCAGGAACAGATGAGCTTGCGGGATGCGCTTTCGGCGTTTGTTGCCCGTCAGTGTGAAGTGTTGCCCGTTGCGGATGCCCGGGGCGCGCCAAGTGGCACCCTGCATTTTCGCGATCTGCTGGCAGGGGAGGTGACACGTGAAGGCACTTCGTGATCCGCTGCTCTGGCTGGTCGTGCTCTTTGTCGCTTTGCTGTTTCTGATGCCGCACAGCGCGGCGCTGTTTAGCACGCTTTTTCCCGACTTGCCGCGCCCGGTGTATCAGCAGGAGAGTTTTATTAATCTCGCCCTGGCCCATCTCTGGCTGGTGGTGCTCTCAAGTGCCATCGCTATTGTACTGGGCGTGGGGGCGGGCATCGCGGTCACGCGCCCCGCGGGACGGGAGTTTCGCCCGCTGGTGGAGACCATTGCGGCGATTGGCCAGACGTTTCCGCCGGTGGCGGTGCTGGCGATTGCAGTGCCGGTGATGGGCTTTGGTCAGCAACCTGCCATCATTGCGCTGATTTTATACGGTGTGTTGCCCATTCTGCAGGGTACGCTGGCCGGTATTGCGGCGGTACCTGCGTCGGTACTGAGCGTTGCTGAAGGGATGGGGATGAGTCGCGCAGAGCGGCTGCGCAAAGTTGAACTCCCCCTGGCGGCACCGGTCATCCTTGCGGGGATCCGCACGTCGGTGATCATCAATATCGGGACGGCGACCATTGCGTCGACGGTGGGGGCCAACACCCTGGGAACGCCGATTATCATCGGCTTAAGCGGGTTCAATACGGCCTATATTGTGCAGGGGGCGTTGCTGGTGGCGCTGGCGGCAATCGTCGTCGATCGCGTTTTTGAGCGTCTGGCGCAGTATCTCAGCCGACACCGCCACGAACAATAAACGAATACCCGGCCAGCATCACGCCGCCGATACCGCTTACGGCCATCAGAACAAAAAGGGTAATTACGGCCAGTTTGGTTGCCTTCATCATGTGCTCCTGTTGTTAACGGAACAATTATACGGTGAAGCGCAGCTGTTAATGAACCATTAAATGCCGTTACGGCTCTTCCGGGCCAAGCGAGTAAACCGGGTAGCCATGTTCACGCCATTCCGTCATCAGCTGTTGCTGCGAGGCGGAAGGCACTTCTCCGCACCAGACCAGCAGGGTCTGGCCGTCGAACAATTCAGGGCGAAATTGCGCCAGCGAGTGCACAAGGACGTCAACGCGCCAGCCATTCTGGGTGGCAATCCAGGCCTCCAGCCACAGGCGAGTAGTATCGTGCACGTTCCAGCCGACCACCAGCGCGTCTTTTCCGTGCTTGTTCTTCGCCGAGGCAAGGCAGACGGCAATATAGTTGATCAGGACGCCGTCGAGCATACTCAGCAGCGCCTGCAGGGTGGTCTGCTGACACTGCAGGCGTCGACGGAGCGGGATGAAAAGATGCGTAATCAGCGTTTGCGCAGGATAATCGCGCCCTTGCTCTTTTATCCATGCGCGCAGGCGCTGCAGATTGCCCGCCTGCAGAAGGCGCAGCAACGTTTCCTGTTGTTCGCGCCAGAGAAGCTGCGTGTCTGGATCGTCATGGCTGAGCAGGGATTTCACTTTGCCAACCTGCACACCGTTATCGATCCAGCTTTTGATCTCGCGGATCCGGTCGATATCGGCATCGTTGAAGAGACGATGGCCTCCGTCCGTTCTCTGCGGTTTGAGTAATCCATACCGTCGCTGCCATGCCCGTAGCGTGACGGGATTGATATCACAAAGGAGTGCCACTTCACCGATTGTGTAAAGCGCCATATTCGCCCCCTGGCTTACGCGTCCCCAGCTTAACTGTAGTCCCTGTTTACTGAACCAGGAAGAAATGGTTGTTTTTTGCACGAATAATGCGAAGCAGGCGTTAGGTTCGGCAAAAGGTGTGATGCCGGGCACGAATTGCAGCTTTTTTGCCGCGCTTCAAAGAAAGTTTACCGCCAACAGTGTATGTTACGCGTTTTGAGGGTGTGCGGTTTTGAGTATGTACGAGTTTAATCTGGTGCTGCTGTTGCTTCAGCAGATGTGCGTGTTTCTTGTCATCGCCTGGTTGATGAGTAAAACGCGTCTGTTCATTCCGCTGATGCAAGTTACCGTACGCCTGCCGCACAAGCTGCTCTGCTACGTGACCTTCTCTATTTTCTGCATTATGGGAACCTATTTTGGTCTCCATATCGAAGACTCCATTGCCAATACGCGAGCCATCGGTGCCGTGATGGGCGGGCTGCTTGGCGGCCCTGTGGTCGGTGGGCTGGTCGGGTTAACTGGTGGCCTGCATCGGTATTCGATGGGCGGCATGACGGCGCTGAGCTGTATGATCTCAACGATCGTCGAAGGGCTGCTCGGCGGCCTGGTTCACAGCTATATGATTAAGCGCGGTCGTCCGGATAAAGTCTTTAGCCCGCTCACCGCCGGGGCGATCACCTTTGTCGCTGAAATGGCGCAAATGGCCATCATCTTGCTGATTGCCCGACCGTTTGACGATGCGCTCCATCTGGTGAGCAATATCGCTGCCCCGATGATGGTGACGAATACCGTGGGTGCTGCGCTGTTTATGCGTATTCTGCTCGACAAGCGCGCCATGTTTGAGAAGTACACCTCGGCGTTTTCCGCGACGGCCCTGAAGGTCGCCGCTTCGACGGAGGGGATCCTGCGTCAGGGCTTTAACGAAGAGAACAGCATGAAGGTGGCGCAGGTGCTTTATAAGGAGCTGGATATCGGCGCGGTGGCGATAACCGACCGTGAACGGTTGCTGGCTTTTACCGGCACGGGCGACGACCACCATCTGCCCGGGAAACCGATCTCCTCCGCCTATACGCTGCGCGCCATTGAAACCGGCGAAGTGGTGTATGCCGACGGCAACGAAGTTCCTTACCGCTGTTCGCTGCACCCGCAGTGCAAACTGGGCTCCACGCTGGTCATTCCGCTGCGCGGGGAAAACCAGCGGGTAATGGGCACCATCAAGCTTTATGAAGCGAAAAACCGTCTGTTCAGCTCTATCAACCGTACGCTGGGAGAGGGCATCGCTCAGCTGCTCTCCGCGCAGATCCTCGCCGGGCAGTATGAGCGTCAGAAAGCGTTGCTGACGCAATCCGAAATTAAACTCCTGCACGCTCAGGTGAATCCGCATTTCCTGTTCAATGCGCTTAATACGCTCAAAGCGGTGATCCGCCGCGACAGCGATCAGGCCGCGCAGCTGGTTCAGTTCCTGTCGACGTTTTTCCGCAAAAACCTTAAACGTCCGTCCGAGATTGTGACCCTGGCCGATGAAATAGAACATGTTAATGCCTACCTGCAGATTGAGCAGGCCCGCTTCCAGACTCGTCTGCAGGTGTCGTTATCCGTCCCGGATGAGCTGGCGTATCAGCATCTTCCGGCCTTTACCCTGCAGCCTATTGTGGAAAACGCCATTAAACACGGTACGTCACAGCTGTTGGGGATTGGGGAGATCACCATTTCCGCCAGCCGCTTTAACCATCATCTGGTGCTGGATATTGAAGATAACGCCGGGCTTTACGTGCCTTCCACCTCAGGCGGATTAGGGATGAGCCTGGTGGATAAACGCCTGCGCGCGCACTTTGGTGATGACTGTGGCATTACCGTTGCCTGTGAGCCCGACCGATTCACCCGTATTACGTTACGACTGCCGCTGGAGGAAAACGCATGCTAAGAGTGCTGATTGTGGATGATGAGCCGTTAGCACGGGAAAACCTGCGCGTTCTGTTGCAGGAGCAGCCTGACATTGAGATTGTGGGGGAGTGCGCAAACGCCATTGAGGCTATTGGCGCCGTGCACAAACTGCGCCCGGACGTGCTGTTCCTCGACATTCAGATGCCCCGAATTAGCGGACTGGAGATGGTCGGAATGCTCGACCCGGAGCATCGCCCCTACATTGTGTTTTTGACCGCCTTCGATGAGTACGCCGTCAAAGCCTTTGAGGAGCACGCATTCGATTATTTACTGAAACCGATTGAAGAGAAGCGTCTTGAAAAGACCCTCAGCCGTTTGCGCCAGGAGCGCACCGTGCAGGATGTCACGCTGTTGCCGGAAAACCAGCAGCCGCTGAAATTTATCCCCTGCACCGGCCACAGTCGGATTTACCTTCTGCAGATGGACGATGTGGCGTTTGTCAGCAGCCGTTTGAGCGGCGTATTTGTTACCAGCGCGGAGGGGAACGAAGGCTTTACCGAGCTGACGCTGCGGACGCTGGAGAGCCGAACGCCGCTCGTTCGTTGCCATCGCCAGTATCTGGTGAACATGGCGCACCTGAAAGAGATCCGGCTGGAAGACAACGGACAGGCAGAGCTGGTGCTGCGTGCCGGGCAAACCGTCCCCGTCAGTCGCCGCTACCTTAAGAGTTTGAAAGAGGCGATCGGCCTGTAAAACTGGTACACTGCGCCCCATTGCATCATCGACAGTTAAGTTAAAGGCACCCATGCTCAGTAATGATATTCTCCGTAGCCTGCGCTACACCCTGAAAGCAAACAATAATGATATGGTGCGCATTCTTGCGCTTGCTGGCATGGAGTCCACCTCTGCCGGTTTCGACACCTGGATGACAAAAGAGGATGAAGAGGGGTTTGTTCGCTGCCCTGACATTATCCTGTCTGGCTTCCTGAACGGCCTCATCTACGACAAGCGCGGGAAAGATGACTCAGCACCAGAACTGGCGCTTGAGCGTCGGGTGAATAACAACACGGTGCTGAAAAAGCTGCGTATCGCGTTTTCACTGAAAACAGACGACATTCTGGCGATTATGACAGAGCAGAAGCACCGCGTGTCGATGCCGGAGATCACCGCCATGATGCGTGCGCCGGACCATAAGAACTACCGCGAGTGCGGCGACCAGTTTTTGCGTTATTTTTTACGCGGACTGACTCACCGGGTGCATCACGCTAAGCCGTGAGTGGTACCAGGGCGTGAAGGATGAAGAGGCAAAAAAAAGCCGGAGATTATCTCCGGCTTTTTTATTATTTCACCTGCTGACCTGGTTTGGCGCCTTCATCAGGGCTTAACAGGAAGATATCTTTCCCGCCAGGACCTGCCGCCATCACCATGCCTTCCGAGATGCCGAAGCGCATTTTGCGCGGTGCCAGGTTGGCGACCATCACGGTCTGACGACCAATCAGCACCTGCGGATCAGGATAGGCAGAACGGATTCCGGAGAAGACGTTACGCTTCTCACCGCCCAGATCCAGCGTCAGGCGCAGCAGTTTGTCCGAGCCTTCGACAAATTCCGCGTTTTCAATCAGCGCGACACGCAGATCGACTTTGGCGAAATCATCAAAGGTAATGGTCTCCTGAATCGGATCGTCTGCCAGCGGGCCAGTCACCGGCGCAGCGGCAGCCTTCACCTCTTCTTTAGACGCTTCCACCAGGGATTCTACCTGCTTCATCTCGATGCGGTTGTACAGCGCCTTGAAGGTATTCACCTTGTGACCGAGCAGCGGCTGCTGGATAGCATCCCAGGTCAGCTCGGTGTTGAGGAACGCTTCAGCGCGGGAGGCCAGCTGTGGCAGTACCGGCTTCAGCCAGGTCATCAGCACGCGGAACATGTTCAGGCCCATGGTGCAGATCGCCTGCAGGTCGGCGTCACGGCCTTCCTGTTTCGCGACAACCCACGGTGCCTGCTCGTCAACGTAGCGGTTAGCCACGTCAGCCAGCGCCATGATTTCACGAATCGCTTTACCGAACTCACGGCTTTCCCAGGCTTCGCCAACCGCCGCGGCGGCGTCGGTGAAGGTTTTGTACAGCTCAGGATCGGCCAGTTCGGCAGACAGCACGCCGTCGAAACGCTTGGCGATAAAGCCCGCGTTACGGGAAGCCAGGTTGACGACTTTGTTGACGATGTCGGCGTTCACGCGCTGCACGAAATCTTCCAGGTTCAGGTCGATATCGTCGATGCGGGAAGAGAGCTTCGCCGTGTAGTAATAACGCAGGCTGTCCGCGTCGAAGTGGTTCAGCCAGGTGCTGGCTTTGATGAACGTACCGCGAGATTTGGACATCTTCGCGCCGTTGACCGTCACATAGCCGTGCACAAACAGGTTGGTTGGTTTACGGAAGTTACTGCCTTCCAGCATCGCCGGCCAGAACAGGCTGTGGAAGTAAACAATGTCTTTGCCGATAAAGTGATACAGCTCGGCGTCGGAATCTTTCTTCCAGTATTCGTCAAAGCTGACGGTGTCGCCGCGCTTGTCGCACAGGTTCTTGAAGGAACCCATGTATCCGATTGGCGCATCCAGCCAGACGTAGAAGTATTTACCCGGTGCGTTCGGAATTTCGAAACCGAAGTACGGTGCATCGCGGGAGATATCCCACTGCTGCAGACCGGATTCGAACCACTCCTGCATTTTATTCGCGACCTGCTCCTGTAGCGCACCGCTGCGGGTCCACGCCTGCAGCATTTCGCTGAAGGACGGCAGGTCGAAGAAGAAGTGCTCGGAATCACGCATTACCGGTGTGGCACCCGAAACAACAGATTTCGGATCGATAAGCTCGGTCGGGCTGTAGGTTGCGCCGCACACTTCGCAGTTATCGCCATACTGATCCGGTGATTTACATTTTGGGCAGGTACCTTTGACAAAGCGGTCCGGCAGGAACATGCCTTTTTCCGGATCGTACAGCTGAGAGATGGTGCGGTTTTTAATAAAACCGTTCTCTTTCAGGCGAGAGTAGATCAGCTCCGACAGCTCACGGTTTTCGTCGCCGTGCGTGGAGTGATAGTTGTCATAGCTGATGTCAAAGCCCGCAAAATCGGTCTGATGCTCCTGACTCATTTCGGCAATCATCTGCTCTGGGGAGATCCCCAACTGCTGCGCTTTCAGCATGATCGGCGTGCCGTGGGCATCGTCCGCGCAGATGAAGTTAACCTCGTGGCCGCGCATTCGCTGGTAACGGACCCAGACATCAGCCTGGATATGCTCCAGCATGTGGCCGAGGTGGATTGAGCCGTTGGCGTACGGCAGTGCGCACGTTACCAGAATTTTCTTCGCGACTTGAGTCATAGTAGGCATTACTTCTTTTAACTGTGAAAAGGGTTTTTGATATTACCAAAAGGGGCATTATTAAGTAAGCACAAACCACGGCCTTTCAGGTAAACTTGTTCATCTAAGGTCTTATTCACAAGAACAAAGGAGTCGGGATGAGTTCTCAATCCCAGGCCAAATCACCGGAAGCCTTAAGAGCAATGGTCGCCGGGACGCTGGCTAACTTTCAGCATCCAACCCTGAAGCACAATCTCACCACGCTGAAAGCGTTACACCATGTCGCATGGCTGGACGATACGCTGCACATCGAGCTGCAGATGCCCTTCGTCTGGACCAGCGCGTTCGACGCGCTGAAAGAGCAAACCAGCTCTGAGCTGCTGCGCATTACCGGCGCGAAAGCCATTGACTGGAAGCTGACCCACAGCATCGCCACCCTCAAGCGTGTGAAAAACCACCCGGGCGTGAACGGCGTGAAAAACATCATTGCCGTCAGTTCAGGCAAGGGTGGGGTGGGTAAATCCTCCACGGCGGTAAACCTGGCGCTCGCGCTGGCAGCCGAAGGGGCGAAAGTCGGTATTCTGGACGCCGATATTTACGGACCGTCTGTGCCTAACATGCTGGGCGCGGAAAACCAGCGCCCAACCTCGCCGGATGGCACGCACATGGCGCCGATCATGGCCCACGGTCTGGCAACCAACTCCATTGGTTATCTGGTGACTGACGATAACGCCATGGTGTGGCGTGGCCCGATGGCCAGCAAAGCGCTGATGCAGATGCTGCAGGAGACAATGTGGCCCGATCTGGATTATCTGGTGCTGGATATGCCGCCGGGCACCGGTGACATTCAGCTGACGCTGGCGCAAAACATTCCGGTTACGGGAGCGGTCGTGGTGACCACCCCGCAGGACATTGCGCTGATCGACGCCAAAAAAGGCATCGTGATGTTCGAGAAAGTGGACGTGCCGGTGCTGGGTATTGTCGAGAACATGAGCATGCATATCTGCAGCAACTGCGGACACCATGAGCCTATCTTTGGCACCGGTGGGGCAGAAAAACTGGCTGCGCAGTATCACACCCAACTGCTTGGGCAGATGCCGCTGCACATCTCGCTGCGTGAAGATCTGGACAGCGGGAAGCCGACGGTCGTCAGCCGTCCGGACAGTGAATTTGCAGAGATGTATCGACAGCTGGCGGGGCGCGTTGCGGCGCAGCTTTACTGGCAGGGCGAAGTCATCCCGAGTGAAATTGCGTTTCGCGCGGTGTGAGTGCTTTAGTCTGAATTGCCGGGCGGCGTTTGCGCCTGACCCGGCCTACGGAGATAACGTGTTGTAGGCCGGCTCAGCGAAGCGTCACCCGCGTTTAACGCTGTACGTAATGCATTAAAAAGTACTCGCCTTCCGGCGAGTCACCCTTCGCTTCAATATGCCAGCCGTGGCGCTGGTAAAAGGCAACAGCCCTGTCATTCTTTACCAAACACTTCAGCGAACCCGTACTGGTGAACGCGTTTTGCACTTGTTCAAGGAGCAAATGACCGACGCCCAGACCTTGATACTGCGGATCGACAAACAGATTATGCAGGAAATTGTCGTTCGTCCACACCGACGCAAAACCCAGTCGATGCCCGTCCTGAACGGCCACCCAAATCACTTCGTCGCGGGTTGCCGCGTCAAAGTCTTCAAGCTGCCACTCGGAACCGTCCAGCCATGGCCAGGCCTCGCGCCGTACGTGGAGATAGAGTGTTCGCAAAAAGGGGCGATCGCTCTCCTGCCAGGGCCGGATTAAAATGTCATTAGCGGTGATAGAAGATATCTCCATTGTAGGCTTTGTAGATTTTGCCATCTGCATCGCCAATCAGGACGTAGTTCTCGCCCATATAGGTCCAGTGGGTACCCGCATCCGGGGCCGGCAGGTTACGCAGCTGGTACTGTTTAATGGTGTACTCAGGCGTTTGATACTGCGCCGGTGCGGTGTCGCCAATCTTGAATTTGGTGAAATCAGCGATGAACTCTTGTTCCTCATAGGCTTTAATGCCTGATGGCGCAGCGGCGGTTTGCGGGGCAGAAAACGCGGAACCCGCCAGAGACAGTAATACACCCAGAAGCAGCAATTTACGCTTAGCCATTTTTTCTCCAGTGATATCGTTACAGATACTTTTCGTCTGCGGGTTCATGGAACGCGAGGCAGACAGTCCATTTTAAGTACCAAAGCATGGTGTGTTTGAAAAAAAATGTAACAAAAGTGGACGGTTTTGTGTAGTCGTAATGACGCGCGCAGTATCACTACAGTCAATATCTCCCGAATTTGATATTTCCAATATTTATTATTTCATTAATCAATTCTGAAAATACCTTCTCACTTCGCAAATGGACTGTTCAACGCATGCTTTCCCACGTAAGAACATTTAATATTGCCTCCGTATGACATCAATCTCTTTCCATTTTTTTCAAAAGAATGGGAACGATTTTGCTTTTTTTATCGCCAGGAAGGGAAACGTTGTCTGTTTTTTGTAATACGTCCGCTAAAACAATAACCCGTTGAAAATTTTAATGTAAATGAATTTATTTTTTATCTGTTTAACAACAAACACAACAATAAAAGAACTTTTTATATAAATGAAAAATACAACGCTATTTTCACTTTTATTTCTTTCAGTCGGCCAGTTAACTGGTTGCGTATTTTCGCCAGGTCAGGATCTCAGCATTACCGGGAAAAAAGTCATGACTGACGGAGAAGCGAATTATCAGCTCGATCAACACGTGGAAATTTATCCCCTGACCCCGGCGCTTGTTGAAAGATTGCGACCGCCTGTCCTCAAATCTCAGGCAAATCCTACTCTGGATGAGCAGGTCAAAAACTGGGAATACCGCATAGGCACCGGCGACATCCTGACGGTCACCGTCTGGGATCATCCGGAATTAACCACTCCCGCAGGGCAGTATCGTACCGCGAGTGACGCGGGTAACTGGGTGAATGCGGATGGAACGCTCTTCTATCCCTACGTCGGAAAACTGCATGTTGCAGGCAAAACGGTCGCGCAGGTGCGTGAAGCAATCACCGCGCAACTGGAGAAGGTCATTGAGAGTCCGCAGGTGGATGTCAGCGTGGCGTCTTTCCGCTCACAAAAAGCCTATGTGACGGGAGAGGTGGCAAAATCAGGCCAGCAACCGATAACCAATATTCCGTTGACGGTAATGGACGCGGTCAACGCCGCAGGTGGGCTTTCCGCGGATGCCGACTGGCGTAATGTGGTCCTCACGCATAATGGCCAGGACGCGCGCCTTTCGCTCTATGCGCTGATGCAGCATGGTGATTTAAGCCAGAATAAGCTGCTGTATCCGGGCGATATCCTCTTTGTTCCGCGTAACGATGCCTTAAAAGTGTTCGTGATGGGCGAGGTGGTGAAGCAGAGCACGTTGAAGATGGATCGTAGCGGAATGACTCTGGCGGAAGCCCTGGGGAATGCAGGCGGGCTGGATCAGAATATGGCCGATGCAACCGGGATTTTTGTTATTCGCTCGGTAGCGAAAAAAGGGGCGACGGACAAAATTGCCAATATCTATCAGCTCAATGCCAAGGATGCCTCCGCGATGGTGCTGGGGACGGAATTCCAGCTTGAACCGTATGACATTGTCTACGTCACCACTGCGCCGTTGTCACGCTGGAATCGCGTGATCACACAGCTGGTACCCACCATCAGCGGTGTCCATGACCTGACCGAAACCGTCCGCTTCATCCGTTCATGGCCGCAATAATGTTCAACTCAATTTTAGTGGTTTGCACCGGCAATATTTGCCGTTCGCCGATGGGGGAACGGCTGTTGCGACAACAGCTGCCCGGCAGACTCGTGACATCGGCTGGGATTTACGGATTTGAAGGACGCCCGGCGGATGCAACTGCACGGGAGGTGGCCCGGTGTTATGGCGTTTCGCTGGAGGGGCACGTGGCACGCAAGATGACGCGCAGCATGTTGCAAACCTCCGATTTGATTCTGGTGATGGAGCCGGAGCACCTGCGTTTTATTGCCGCCGTGTCACCCGAATGTCGTGGAAAATCGCTGCTGTTTGGCCAATGGCTGGAAAACAAGGACATTCCCGATCCTTACCGCAAAAGTCGTGAAGCGTTTGAATATATTTTCGGGCAACTGGTAAAAGCCAGTCAGGAATGGGCTCGTCGTGTGGGTCAAAAAGGAATTAAGCGTTAATGTCTTCTCATACATCAGACAAATACGGTGCTGCCGCACCGCACAGTAATGAAATCGATCTTATGCAGCTACTTGCTGAGATGATTGATCACCGCATGCTAATCGGGCTGGTCACGCTCCTGTTTACGGTGTGCGCGGGGCTCTACGCGTTTAGCGCCACGCCGGTCTACCAGGCGGATGCCCTGGTACAGATAGAAGCAAAGCAGGACAACTCGTTGCTTAAAAGCTTAAGCCAGTTTGGGTCTGACCTTTCACCCGACGCTGAACCTGAACTGTTGCTGCTTAAATCGCGCATGATCCTGGGGGGAACCGTTGATAATCTGGGGCTGACATATCAGGTAAAACAGCGCGTTCTCCCGGTTGTGGGGCGCCTCTGGGAACGTCTACGCGGCAGCAAACCGGGCAACATGACGATAGGTGAGCTTAACCTGCCCCAGCAGGAGGGGAAACCGCAAGCGGTTGTCCTGACCGTGCTGGGGCAGGGCCGGTATCGTCTGGAAGGGGAGACGCTTAAGGCTGACGGTAGGGTTGGCAAACGGCTGGTGAAAGACGGGATCACGCTTCTGGTGAACTCGCTCAGCGCGGAGCCAGGGACCCAATTTACCCTTCAAGCCTTTACCAGGCTTGAGGCAATTAACGCGCTGCAGAAGAGACTCTTTGTCGCGGAATCCGGTAAACAGAGCGGTATGATCACCCTGACGCTGACGGGTGAAGACCCGGACAGGATAGCGGTGGTGCTCAATACGATTGCAGAAAATTATCTCAGCCAGAATATTGCGCGCCAGGAGGCACAGGATGCCCGAAGTCTGGCGTTTTTACAGGAGCAGTTGCCTAAGGTCCGTCACGAACTGGATGAGGCCGAAGCACGACTGAATGCCTATCGGGCGCAGCGCGATTCCGTCGACTTATCCCTTGAGGCGAAGTCCGTACTGGATCAGGTCGTTAACGTGGAAAATCAACTCAACGAACTGACCTTTCGTGAGGCAGAGGTTTCTCAGCTTTTCAAAAAGGATCACCCGACCTATCGCGCATTACGGGAGAAGCGACAAACGCTCGAAGAGGGACGCGCGCGCCTGAACAGCCGGGTTTCATCTATGCCTTCTACCCAGCAGGAAGTGTTGCGCCTGAGCCGTGATGTCGAGTCCGGGCGTACCATTTACCTGCAGCTGCTGACACGCCAACAGGAACTGAACATTTCACGCTCCAGCGCCATCGGCAACGTGCGGATCATTGATACCGCGGTTACGCAACCTGAGCCAATAAAACCCCGTAAAGCGCTCATTATTCTGCCTGGCGTGCTGTTAGGGCTGATGGTCTCCATGGGCTGGGTGTTGGTTCGTACTGCCTGTCGGCGAGGGATCACCTCGTCAGAGCAAATAGAAGAGCAAGGGATGCCGGTTCTGGCGACGCTGCCGCGCTCGGTCTGGCTGTGGAAAAAAACGCATTTGCGCCGAAAGCACTTTTTGGCGCCCCACGGGAAACACAAAACCTCGGATATCCCCTTCCTGCCCACAGACCGGCCAGCGGATATGTTTGTTGAAGCGATGCGCGGACTGCGTACCAGCCTGCATTTCACGATGATGGATGCCTCAAACCAGATCGTGGTGATTACGGGCCCCACGCAGAATTGCGGCAAAACGCTGGTCAGCACGTCACTGGCATCAATAGCGGCTCAGGCCGGAAAGCGGGTGCTCTTTATCGATGCGGATATGCGTAAAGGCTATGTGCATAATCTCTTTAAGCTGAACAACCATCACGGATTATCCGCTGTCCTTGAGGGAAATGTGGCATGGCAGGAGGCGATCCAGCGCGTTGATAAGGCGGGATTTGATGTTCTGACCTGCGGTCCCCAGCCATTACGTCCCGTGGAGCTGCTCATGGGAGAACGCTTCCAGGAGGTGATGTCGGGGATGAATGCACACTATGACGTTGTTATCGTTGATACACCGCCGGTGCTGGCCGTGACCGATGCGGTGCTGATTGCCAGAGTGGCTGCAACCACGTTACTGGTTGCCCGCTTTGGTAAAACCAACGTGAAAGAGACGGAAAACTGTGTAAAGCGTCTGCAGCAGATGGGGGTGCAGGTGAACGGTGCCATTCTCAATGATATCGTGAAATCTGCGGCGCTGTATTACAGCGCGGGGTATAGCCATTTCGATTACGGCTATACCCCGAAGGAAAAGCGGCGTGAGGGTTAGTGCTTCACCAGCGTGGCGAAGTAATACACCAGGGGAATGGCGAGGATCCAAAGACCGACGGGGATATCGCGCCATTTCCCGGCTATCGCTTTGATAACGATATAAAACAGCAGCCCGCCCGCAATACCGGTCCCGAAACTGTTGGCAATCAGCGTAATCATCACCATCATCAACACCGGCAAGCCGTCGGTGAAGTTCGCCAGATCAACCTTACGTAAACCGCTAAACATATTCAGCCCGATGAGGATCAGGGCGGGCGCCGTGGCTTCTTTCGGGATCATCAGCGCCACAGGGGTAAACAGCAGCATCAGCAGGAACATTACCGCCGCGGCCAGCGCGGTCATGCCGGTTTTGCCGCCGGCTTCCGCGGCTGCGGACGATTCAATCAGCGCCGTGGCGGCAGGAATGCCTACCCACGGGCCAATCGCGGCGGCAATGGAGTCCACCATAAACGGGCGGTTAATGTTCGGCATATTGCCTTCTTCATCCAGCAGCCCTGCTTCCCCGCCCACCGCCAGCGTTGTTCCCATGGTGGAGAAAAACTCGGAGGCGAAGAAGACAAACAGGAATGGCAGAAAGGCAATATTCAGCGCGCCCAGCATATCGACATGCCCGAGGACGGGAGCGATGGAGTGGGGCACATCGATAAAACTGGCGGGTAATTTCGTGACGCCCATCGGAATACCCACGAGGGTCGCGAGCAGGATAGCCCACAGGATCGCACCCGGGATACGACGAGCCTGCAGGCCGATAGCCAGGAACAGGCCGAGCAACGCCACCAGCGCACCGGGTGATAAAAAATCTCCCAGCATCAGTGCGTTCGTTTTGGCATTCGCCAGCACCAGCCCGGCGTTGCGGAAACCGAGTACGGCGACAAACAGCCCGATGGAGGCCGTCAGCCCCAGCTTGATGGACTGCGGCACCGAGCGGGTCACCACTTCACGCAGGCCAAACCGGGTCAGCAGGAAGAATAAAATCCCCGACCAGCAGGCGATACCCAGACCAATTTGCCAGCCAATGCCTTCACTGCCCGCAAGCGTCACCCCGACCAGCACCGAGCCACCAATTCCTGGCCCGACGATAAACGGCAGGTTGGCGTAAAACGCCATCAGCAGCGTCCCGGCAACGAAGACCAGAATGGTGCCCGTGGTCGCGGCGCCTTTATCCATTCCTCCCACGGCCAGCAGCCCCGGGATCACCACCAGCAAATAGGCGGCGGCGAGAAAACCGGTGATACCCGCCAGGCACTCGGTGCGCACGGTGCTCCCGCGTGCACGGAGGGCAAAACGACGTTCAAGCCAGCGCCCTGGTGCTGGCGAATTAACGGTATTGTCGGCCATTATCCGGCTCTCCTTCGGTATTATTGTGTGTTGTCCGGGGTTTCCCGGTAAGAAATCAGCGGATCGACAATCTGGCGCGTGCTGCCATCGGTCAGTCCAAGATCGGTCAAGTGTGGCCCGGCATTACAGGCAAGGCAGGTTCCTTCGATGGCCTTAAAGACCCGATACGGCGGTTCCCAGTCGGCAATCAGACTGCTGCGATCGCGCAGCGTCCTGAACTGCAGCGCCAGCTCGGCAGGTGGCAGTTCCGACAGCATGCCCGCAATCGGCATGGCAACGTGGGCAATCACGTCACCCTGTTGCGCCAGCGCCATGCCACCACCGCTGTTGATAAGCGTATTGGCAGCCAGCGCCATATCGTTCGGATCGCGGCCCAGAACCACCAGGTTGTGAGAGTCGTGCGAGTAGCTAGTGGCAATCGCCCCACGCAGTTCCCCCCAGCCTTCAAGCAGGGCAATTTGCGGTTTTGCTGCATGACGGGCATGGCGATGCTGAACCCAGATCAGGCTAAAACCGTCCGGGATCTGCACGCACCCGTTGCGCACCTGCACATCTGTTTCACCCCAGCGGGTAAAGCGCGCGCCGCGGATGTGGCGCAAGCGAGCCACGCCATGGTTCGCGTTGTCAATGCGCATGCAAAAATCATCAGCGGTCAGGGCAGACAACCGTACGGTATCACGCGGCAACGTAAGAGGCGTATCAGCAACAGGTTCGAGCGTTGCCCCGTCCCGGGCAATCAGCTTTCCGGCGACGTAGACCTGGCGCGCCGTCAGTTTATCCAGCGAGTCAAACACCACCAGATCCGCGCGACGCCCGGCGGCAATCAGCCCCAGGTCGTTACGCTGCAGGCGTATGGCCGCATTGAGCGTTGCAAAACGCAGTGCGTCGGTGGCCGCTAATCCATGTTCAATCAGCAGGTTCAGCAGCGCGATGATCCCGCCTTTTTCCATGAGGATGTCTGGCGGAACATCATCGGTACAAACCGTGATGTGAGACGAAAGATGGGGGAGCGTTTTCAGGGCGCTGACAATATCGGGCAGCAGATAAGGATGCGAACCGCGGATCTCCAGCGTCAGCCCGGCACGCAGTTTTTCCAGCGCATCGTCAGCTGACGTTAACTCATGGTCAGAAGTCACGCCTGCTGCCAGATAAGCCTGTAAATCCGCACCGCTGAGACCGCGGGCATGGCCTTCAATCAGCTTTCCGCTGTCGAGCCCGGCCTGCATAATTTCAAGCATACGCTGGCTGCCATTAAGCACCCCGTGCATGTCCATCACTTCAGCCACACCGCGCACTTCCGGCCAGCCGAGCAGGGTGTTCATCTCGTCTCCGGCAAAATCCGCCCCGGACATTTCCAGGCCGGGCGTTGAGGGCACGCTTGAAGGCGCGGCGACCATCACCTGCAGCGGCAGATTGCGGCTGGCCTCAATGGCAAAACGGACGCCGTCAATGCCCAGCACGTTGGCCAGTTCATGCGGATCCCAGAAGACCGCCGTGGTGCCCTGTGCAAGCACAATCTCCGCGTAGCGGGCGGGCATAAGATGGGAGCTTTCAAGGTGGACGTGGGTATCCATCAGCCCTGGCGACAGAAACTGGTTGTTCAGCGCGTGGGTCTCATGTGCGTCGTTGCGGCTGCCGCGCGGATGGACACTGGCAATCAGTGATCCCACGATACCAACATCCGCTTCGCGGATCTCACCGGTGACCATATCCACAATACGGGTATCGGTGAGCAGCAGGTCAAAGGGCATTTCGCCTCGTGCAGCCTGAACGGCGCGGCGTCGGGTTTCAGCAGTCATGCAATTAACAGTTCCAGCATCAAAATAATGACGCTACTCTATGCACACGGCAAACGTTTGCCCAGCTGATAAAATTTATCGCCCGATAACCCCGGGTTATTCTGTGACGCGTGTAATGGATAATCATGACGGAACCCTGGCAGCGCTTGCCCGCGCTCTCTCTTCGACAGCTACAGTATTTTGTCACTCTGGCGCAGCTGCGTCATTTTACTGATACCGCCAGCAAACTGGCTATCAGCCAGCCGGCCCTCAGCAGTGCGTTGCGGCAAATCGAGACGGTGCTTGGGGGCAAACTGGTTAACCGGACCGCCTCGGCCGTGACGTTGACGGAGCTTGGCAATGCCATCCTGCCGCACGCGCAGCGGGTGCTCAGCGTGGCGCAGCTTGCGTTTGACGACATGCAGCACATTGTTCAGGCGGGCGGAGAAGGTACGGTGCGTATCGGGCTGATCCCTTCTGTGAGTTCGCTGCTGTTCCCCTTGTTGCCCCGGACGCTCGCGCAGGCTTTTCCCCGCCTCAGGGTGGAATTTCACGATCAAACCAACGATGCGCTGGTGGCCCAGCTGCTGAAAGGGCAGATTGATTTCGGCATTGGTGCGCTCGATAACTCTGTTCCCGACCAGCTGAACGTGTTTCCCTTACAGGATGACCCGTTTGTCGCGGTCATTCACAGCGACGATCCGCTGGCCGCGTCGGCGCACCTGCCCTGGAAGCAACTGGCAGGGCGGGATATCGCCGTGTTCTCAAAAGGTAATATTCAGCGTCTGGTTGCGGCGCTCGCGGAAAGCCACCGTTTGTCGTTGCCGACACGTTATCAGGTGGACTACATCGAAACTTTGTACGGTCTGGTGCGCTCGAAACTCGCCGTGGCGATTTTACCGCAGCTCTATACCACGCACCTGCAGGACCCGCAGCTCAGGGTGGTACATCTTCAACAACCGGCCCTGGCCCGCACGGTGGCGTTAATGCGCGCCCCGCAGCCGCTTCCTCCGCTTATCGAAACCTGCTTTACGCTGATGGCCGACACGTTGCGAACGAAATGACCCGACACTTCTTTACAGCGTGAGGGCGCATTGCTCGCTAAGATGACCGTCGATTCATCAAGAGGTCACAATGGAAAACCGCAAATTCAGGCGACTGCGCCGCTGGGCGCGGGAAGGGATCATCTTCTTTCTGCTCGCGCTGGCCGTCATGTGGGGCGTGGATCAATACCGCAAGCCCACACTCCCCGCCAGCTTTAGCGCTGCACCGATGCACAGCATCGACGGAAAGAGCCACGATATAACGGCACTCAGCCAGGAACGCCCGCTGCTGATATACGTATGGGCAACCTGGTGCAGCATCTGCCGGTTTACGACGCCCTCGGTCAATACGCTGGCAGAACAGGGTGGCAACGTCGTGAGTATCGCCATGCGTTCCGGCGACGATGCAAAGCTGGCGCGCTGGGTCGACAAGAAACAGCTGGTCATGCCGGTGGTCAACGATACCAACGGTGCGCTGTCACAGGCGTGGCAGGTGAGCGTAACACCGACGCTGGTGATCGTGTCGAAGGGGAAAGTGGTCAGTACTACTACGGGGTGGACAAGTTACTGGGGAATGAAGCTCAGACTGTGGTGGGCAGGGCTGTAAAGAGAGCCCCTCTTCCGGCGGAAGAGGGGCTGGATATTACTTCGCCAGAACTTCCTGTGCGGTACGCTCAACCAGCGACAGCAGGACTTTAATGTCCTCCAGGGTCACGGTTGGGTTCAGCAGAGTCAGCTTCAGGCAGGTGACGCCGTTATGCTCGGTCACGCCGACGTTAGCACGGCCGGATTCCAGCAGCGCATCACCAATTTTCTGGTTCAGCAGGGCGATACCCGCGTCGTCCATCTGTACCTGTCCACGGAAGCGGAACAGTACGCTTGCCAGCTGCGGCTGCATAACCAGTTCCAGAGCAGGCTGCTCTTTCACGTAAGCCGCAACCTGCTGTGCCAGCGTAACACCGTGATCGATGATCGCCGCGTATTGTTCCTGACCCAGCGCTTCCAGGCTCATCCACAGCTTCAGCGCGTCGAAACGACGGGTCGTCTGCAGAGATTTGGACACCAGATTAGGCACGCCAGCTTCTTCATCGAACTCAGAGTTCAGATAGGCCGCCTGATAGCGCATCAGCTCATAGTGGCGCGCTTCTTTGAGCAGGAACGCACCGCAGCTGATGGTCTGGAAGAACTGCTTGTGGAAGTCCAGAGTAACGGAATCCACCAGCTCGATACCGTCCAGGTAGTGACGATACTGCTCAGACATCAGCAGCGCGCCGCCCCAGGCCGCATCAACGTGTACCCAGATATTCTGTTTCGCCGCCAGTTCAGCAATGGCACGCAGCGGATCGATTGCACCTGCATCGGTAGTACCGGCAGTGGCAACAATCGCCAGGATCTGCTCGCCGTTAGCATTGCACTGCTCAATTTTCGCTGCCAGATCGTTGAGATCCATGCGCGAGAATTCATCCGTTTTCACCTGCACGACGGACTGGTAGCCCAGACCCATCAGCGCCATGTTCTTCTGCACGGAGAAGTGTGCGTTTTCAGAGCACAGCACGCGGATTTTACGCAGATCGCCAACCAGGCCGTCCTGCTGAACGGAATGACCCTGACGCGCGAAGAACGCATCACGGGCCAGCATCAGACCCATCAGGTTGCTCTGCGTGCCGCCGCTGGTGAACACACCAGCGTCGCCAGCCTGATAACCCACGCGGGTACGCAGCCATTCGATCAGCTTGATCTCAATGATGGTTGCGGACGGGCTTTGATCCCAGGAGTCCATGCTCTGGTTAGTGGCGTTAATCAGCACTTCCGCCGCCTGGCTAACCACCAGGCTTGGGCAGTGCAGGTGCGCCACACACTGCGGGTGATGAACGGACAGGCTGTCTTTCAGGAAGAACTCCACGGCGCGTTCAATCGCCGCTTCGTTGCCCAGCCCTTTCGGGTTGAAATCCAGCTTAATACGGTCGCGCAATTCCGCGACCGTTTTGCCCTGATACATCTCAGGCTGTTTCAGCCACTGCATCACAGCCTGAGTGCTTTGTTCAATCGCCTGCTGGTAAGCTTCAATGCTCTGTGCAGAGGAGAACAAAATTGGGTTTGAATCTGACATCGTGTTCAACAACTCCGGTTACGCCGGGCGAACGCCCGCAGCAAGCAGCGCCTGCTCGAATTTATCCAGGAAGACTTTCAGCTCATCATCGCTGATCAGCAGGGAAGGCAGCAGACGCAGAACAATACCGTTGCGACCACCGCGCTCCAGAATCAGGCCGGCTTCGAAGCACTTCTTCTGAATCAGTGCAGACAGCTCGCCATCACCCGGGTAGCAACCCATGTGGTCTGCCGCTTCGTGTGGCTTAACGATCTCAATCCCGATCATCATGCCCAGGCCGCGAACGTGACCGATAACCGGATAGCGTTTCGCCATCTCGTTCAGCTGGCCTTTCAGCCATTCGCCCTGTGCGGCCACTTTGCCCGCGATGTTCTGGTCTTTCAGGATTTTCAGCGTTGTCAGACCGGTTGCCATTGCCAGCTGGTTGCCGCGGAAGGTACCGGTGTGGTGGCCTGGTGCCCACGCGTCAAACTGTTTTTTGATGCCGAGTACCGCCAGTGGCAGACCGCCGCCAACCGCTTTAGACATCACGATGATGTCTGGCTCAATGCCCGCGTGTTCGAAGGCGAAGAATTTACCGGTACGGGCAAAGCCAGCCTGAACTTCGTCGAGGATCAGCAGAATGCCGTGTTCCTGAGTCACTTTACGGATGCGCTGCAGCCACTCAACCGGAGCCGGGTTCACGCCGCCTTCACCCTGAACGGCTTCAAGGATCACTGCCGCAGGTTTACGCACGCCGCTTTCAACGTCGTTGATCAGGTTTTCGAAATAGTAGGTCAGCGCTTTCACACCCGCCTCACCGCCGATACCCAGTGGGCAACGGTACTGGTGTGGGTAAGGCATGAACTGCACTTCTGGCATCATACCGTTAACCGCTTCTTTCGGAGACAGGTTGCCGGTAACGGCCAGTGCGCCGTGAGTCATACCGTGGTAACCACCAGAGAAGCTGATGATACCGCTACGACCGGTCACTTTTTTCGCCAGTTTCAGCGCTGCTTCAACGGCATCAGCACCGGATGGACCGGTGAACTGCAGGCAGTACTCTTTGCCCTGACCAGGCAACAGAGAGAGCAGATATTCTGAGAACGCGTCTTTCAGAGGCGTAGTCAGATCCAGAGTATGTAACGGCAAGCCGCTGGTAATGACATTTTGGATGCTTTTCAGCACATCAGGATGGTTATGTCCAAGCGCAAGGGTCCCTGCGCCTGCTAAACAGTCAAGGTATTCTTTATTGTCTGCATCGGTGATCCACACGCCTTCTGCTTTAGTGATTGCTAAAGGCAGTTTGCGCGGATAACTCCTGACGTTAGATTCAAACTCGGCCTGACGGGCCAGATAGGTTTCGTTGCTTTTGTGGGCATCTACGGTGTCAATACGGACTTTATCCGTCATCATATCACTCCTACAACCGCCGCTTCGTTATGAGCAACGATTGAATAAAAAGTTAAAAAACAGATGGGGGCCTGAAAAAAACGCCGCCAATATAGAGCCTTTTGTCACGAGGCTCAATGGTTAATTTGTTTACTGTTTTATGACATGCGGTACGGGGGAGGGAATATCCTCATTTTAAGAATAAAAATTGCGCTTTATGCCAAACAAAAACAGCCGGTTACGCGTATTTTGACAGGACTGTAAAAAGAGAGAAAAGTGTGTGACAAATCGTGCCATTGAGGGACGTTAAGGGGGGCAGATAGCCCCTTTAAGCGCATTATCTCGACATTACCTGCAAAATACCGGGGTCACGACAGGTTGTTTTTATTCCCGGACATAGCGGTTACAGGCTACTCATTACATCTGATTGGTATAACAAAATCGTGAAAGCGAGAAATCAACAGGTCTTGCATCACTGGTACTCTTCCCCTAATCTGCCAAATGTAAGTGAATTCTTACCAATGACTCGGGGTGCTCTTCTTAAACCGAGAACGCTACAAGGCAGGTAGCGATCCACCCCAAACTGATCGAGTGGGGGTTCCTCGATTTTGTAAACCGACAATGGAAAGAGAAGATTTTCTCGCCTGTGTCAGGTAAGAACATGCCAAAAATCGGCAAGGTCTTGGCTGATGTCCGTGATCAGCTTGGTATTCCGTACCTTGACGATTATGGGCAGCGGCGGCTAGTTCACAGTTTCCGGCATACCATGATTTCAACCTGTTTAGCTGGCTGAGTTGGTAACTTGGCGCACTTGCAACAGGTGGTAGGACATGAGAAAAGTGGCTCAGGGATTACCAGACGCTATTTGCACACTTTTCCTTTACATTCAGTTTGTTACGTTATTGACGGTTTGGGCTGGTTAAATTGAGATGATATTCGTGAGAGAGTTGAACAAATAGAGAAAATCATGTTGTTACCTCATTGTCTGGAGATATAATGACCATATTGTCATCTTGAGGAACATAAGCATGGCTGCTCGTTCTAACCTTGTAAATTTAGATGCACTGATTAAGCGTGCTGATTTAGGTTTAAAGATCCAAGATAATTCTTCATTTGAAACTCTAAACAGTATTCCTGCAAGAGAATTGAAATCAGGTAATGGAATTGCTGCGCTTCTGAGGAAACCAGATTTCCAGCGTGAAACAAATCATTGGGGGCCTGAGCAGGTTGTATCGCTGCTCGAATGCTACATAAATGGTGATTTGATACCTTCCGTTATTCTTTGGCGATCATCAACCAATCTTTTTGTGATCGATGGTGGCCACCGTTTAAGTGCGTTACGTGCCTGGGTTGAAGATGATTATGGAGACGGTCATATATCTCATCAACTTTTTGGGCATGATATTCCTCGTGAGCAACGCCGCGCTGCTGATAGAACGAGAAAGCTTGTGAAGGACAGAGTCGGCAGTTGGGAATATTATCAGAAGCTGCTTGCCGATGATGCTTCATTGACCGAGGAACAACAGAGAAGAATCAGTGTACTAACATCCCGTGGAATCTCAGTCCAATGGGTTGTCGGTGATGTAGATAAGGCTGAAACCTCTTTTTTTAACATCAATATGAAGGGTACTCCTCTTGATGCTATCGAAGAGATGCTTCTAAAGAATCGCAAGAAAAGTATTCCAATAGCAACCCGAGCAATTATTCGTGCTGGTAAAGGTCATCGCTACTGGTCGGAGTTTGATCAGGGCATTGCCCTTCAACTTGAAGATAAATCTGCGAAGCTGCATCGTTTGCTCTTCGAACCTGAGGTTGATCGCCCGATTAAAACTCTTGATCTTCCATTAGGCGGTTCTCGAGGGGTCAGGACAGCAATCCAAGTTTTGAAAGATTTCTTACTGATCACTGATTGCAACCAGAATGGTGTTTTGAAAAAAATCGAAGATTACCCTGATGATGTGTCGGGTACCGATACATTAAGAATCCTTTCCAAAGCCACAACATTGAGCAATAGAATCACAGGCAATGGGGATGGTAGCCTGGGGCTTCATCCAGCGATTTATTTTTATGGTCCGACTGGAATCCACTCAACGCCAATGTTTTTAGGAACCGTGCTACTGGTAGCAAAACAACTCTCCAACAATAACGGTCAATTCTTTAAAGACTTCATAACAATCAGGTCTAGGCTTGAGAAAATAATGATCGAATTTAAGGACTTGATCGCAATGATAGTACAAAAGCCAGGCAGTAATGTCCGAGTGACTCGCTACTGTGATTTTTTAAATGCGGTGATCAAATCACTAAAGCAGGGAGAGAATATTGATGAGAGTAAGCTCATCGAGCTGGCCGAATTGGAGGGGAGAATACTCTCTGGGGATTTTAAGAGAACATCTGCAAAAATCAGCGATGAACAAAAAAGTAAGGTGTTCATTGACGTGGCTCTGCGTAACGCTTTGAAATGTCCGATTTGCCAAGGTTACCTTGATACTGAAAAATCAGTTTCTTATGATCATATCGTACGTGTCCGTGAAGGTGGAGATGGTAGCTCTGACAATGTACAGTTGACACATCCTTACTGTAACCAGTCAGTGAAGTGTTAAAATTACGTTTCACATTTCATTATCATTTGTATCGAACGTTTTTGAGAAAGGGCAGGATTGCGAGCCAGTCACCAACGTGAACAAGTAAATGCTGTTTTCGTAAGTGCAAAGCCGTTTCCCGCCCTGCAACTCCTTTTCGTCGGGGTTGTTCATGGTGATTTTGCCTGCCGTAGCATTAAAAACCAGCAATGTACTGCAAATCAATAGAATACCTCTCATATCTCCCCTTGAATGATCAGGCTCCCTCAATGCTAAGTTGCAATCTTGGTAAGCATCCTCTAGCCATTATAGTAACAATTTTGATCAATTTTACCGATTGATTTTACAATTTCGATCGATTAAAGTAATTATAGATGTTAAGGCACCTGCCGATGGTGTACTTAATCTATTCAGCTAAGGAGGCTGTTTTGAAAAAGATTCTTGCATTACCTCTTATGTTCTTTTCCTTCTCGTCCTTCTCTGAAGGCGTTCCGTCTACAGATGTACAGCCTTATCCTGAGTACCTAGCGGCCTATGTCAAAACGCTTGTTACTGCCGGGTGTGAACAGGCGCTGAAAGGCGGTTCTGAGGATGCACTGATAAAGCAGGCAACAAAAGGTATGAAGAAAGATACGCCTAGCTACTACGCTGTTTACAATTCTGTCGTTGAGGGCGTTGGTGCTGGTACTGCGCTTAAAGCAAAAGGGAGGTTAATAACGAAAGATAAGATCGCCATTGATAGCTGTGGTGGGGTCGCAGCCTATATCTCGATGCAAAAAGATTTTATGAAAATTGTAGTTGATGAGATGACAACATCAGAGCAATCTCAAGCTGGTGCCGTAAAACCAAAGGCGGCATCTTCTGACGAAAGCGTGTATCGGACTACGGCGAAAGACCTAGCAGAACTGTATAAAGCTAACGAAGTTGCAGCCGATGACAAAATTGGTGGTCGTAAGGTGGAAGTAACCGGAACTGTTCAGGACACAACAAAAAATTTCGCGAATGATGTAGTTCTTAAACTTGAAAGCGGTAATCGCTTCATGCCTGTCAGCCTGAGTATGTCGGATTCAGAGAAAGCGCAGGCGTCGAAATTGAAAAAAGGCCAAAAGATCACCGCAACTTGCGAAAAGATGCAGTTTTTCATCGGTGCACCGTCTGGCGGTGACTGCACCTTTAACTAATCTGTCATACGGTCTGCCGGGTAAAATTCCCGGCAACTCATCCACCCCACCTCGTGGGGGTCCCTGCTATTTGACGATCCAGCTTACATGCTCATGCTGAAAATATCCTACGACTCTCTGGACCATGTGCCTGGCGTGACAGACGATCCCTCAATAATTTCTTATCTTCTTTCAGAAATATCGCAGAGCCGACAGTGGGGGACGATCGAGAAGCCGACAGCAGGATCGTATCTGTATGAGTTGCCTTGGGCGGGTGTCACTGACCGAGTGACCTCAGCAGACATCAAAGGATTCAGACGTGCCGGGAGTACGTTGGAGCAGTCTCTTGATGAGATTGAGGCCAACAAGTTTCTTCAGATGCGTGCTAAATTCGAACGCTCTCGCGAATATGCTTACTGGCAGGCGCTGATTTTTAACAAGGTCGATGCATTCGGCACTCAGCAACCAGAAATAAACTGGTCTGTAGAGTTCTCACTGAACCAGCAAACCTCTGACCTTCATCAGGGGGTTAGTGATGATCCGATGCGCGACATTGATGATCAGGTTAGTGCCACAAAAGCACTGATGGGTGGTCTAACTCAATACCTGCGTGGCTGGGTTCTGCTGTGTGGATCTGATGCCTACCGTGCTGTGAGATATCATCCACAAATCCGCGAACTCCTAGTCTATTCAAACGGTCTGGTTGGTTCTGATGTGCTGTTCCCGTCTGATGTTCTGCCAGGCTTTAGTTCGTTTATGCTGGGTTCTGTGCGTCTGATCGAAGTCAGCGATTCAGCATTCAGTGGTATCAAGTCAAACGAGGCTTTCCTTGTTCCGGTCTTTGGCAATGCTCCGGTTGAGCAAAGTTTGCCTATGGGCCGCTTCGTTGGTCCATGTGCTCGCCATCTTGAAATCTCCGCTTCTGGGGATGTTGAAGACTGGTACGCATACAGGGCTTTCGACGAGTTACGAAACCGTAATTTATATAGTGAATACAGCCTTATGGCATACAACTTCAGGCCGGATCTGGTCTGTAAGATGACGCTATTACCAACAGCATAAAAGCGGTTTGCGGGAGCGCATTGCTCCTGCTGCTAGGCGAGTCAAAGGAAAGGAGATTTACACATGCACATGAAACTGTTCAATTCTAAAGGTCTGCCACTTCTGGCAATGAGCCTGGATAACCGTTCCGATAATTGGTTGAACCTGTCAGCTATTGCGAGATATTTCGACGTCCCACGCAGCACTTTTTTGCAGCGGGTGAATGATTATGGCTGGGAGTCAGCATTAGCTCATTATGAGCAGCAGCGAAAGACCAAACTGAAACATTAAGGCTGGGTGACCCAGCCTTAATTATTTAGTGTTATATAGTCATTCAAAAATAAAAGTATTTTTAAATGATATTTTTTGAAATTCTGAGCTTGCCTGTATATAGGAGAGTTGGAGCTTTGTAATGTTCTCGTAATGTAATCTCATCGATTCAACATCCTGAAGGGTAGGTATTTTGTCATCATTTATTTTTGTGGCGTAACTGAAGAATACATTAATCTCATTTGTAAGTTGGTTAGCCACATCCAGTGCTTTTTGGATTATTTGCATTGCATCTTTTTTGATTGTAACGTTATGGTTATAAACACGTGTGAAACATTTTGATAGTATCATCGAGACTTCAAAGGCTTCAATTCCGGAGCGTTGAAGATTTAAATGGGTTTCCAAGTCGATCAGTCGATTATCTCTGTTTAAATTATTAACCGTACTTAAAGTGAAATTTAGCAATAATCTTATTTTTGCATATTTATCACGGAGATCTAATATTTCATTATATAAAGATAATGCAGAGGAAAATGATGCCTCGTGTAACTTCGCACTGATTAACTCATTAACTTTACGTCTACCGTACAATAAACCAATAATCACTCCGACTGCCGTTACGCCATTTGAAGCGATAGAAATAGCATTATCCCATACTTGTAAATCCATCATGACCTCTTTTTTTATGCGGTAGTTGACGACTTAAGAGCATTCTACATGGCACACATTGTGTCACTCAACCTGTCACACATAGACCAAAAGGGCCGCTTTTGCCGTTTACAAGACTTCCCGCTGGCATTACTATCCTGATCAGGGATTAATGAGGAGCATTAATCGCAAGCTTTTGATTTTGATTCAAATGACTCGGGGTGCCCTTCTTTGTGAAGGCTGAGAAATACCCGTATTACCTGATCTGGATAATGCCAGCGTAGGGAAGTCAGATGCCTTCCCGGTCATCGCTTCTTCACGCACGGCAGGAGCGATACCATGCAGCCTGACCTGCTCGATTTACACGTTTTACATCAGTTTCGAACCCGTTCCCCGCTTACCCACTGTATGACCAACGATGTGGTACAGACCTTTACGGCCAATGTATTACTGGCGCTTGGCGCTTCTCCGGCTATGGTGATTGAAGCTGAAGAGGCCGAGCAGTTTTCCGCGCTCGCAGATGCCCTGCTGATTAACGTCGGGACGCTGACGGCGCCGCGCGCCCAGTCGATGCGCCGGGCGATTAAGCGTGCAGTGGCAGCAGGGAAACCCTGGACGCTTGACCCGGTTGCCGTAGGGGCGCTGACGTTCCGCACCCGTTTTTGCCACCAAATCCTCGCCCTGAAACCGGCGGCCATTCGCGGCAATGCCTCGGAAATTCTCGCCCTTGCCGGGATGAGTGCGGGCGGGCGCGGCGTCGATACCACCGACACGGCGGCAACTGCGCTGCCTGCCGCGCAGGCGCTGGCTCGCCAGACGAATGCCATTGTGGTGGTCACCGGTGAACGGGATTACGTCACCGACGGGCAGCGCACCCGCACGGTCGTGGGCGGTGACCCGATAATGACCCGCGTGGTGGGAACGGGATGCGCGCTCTCGGCAGTCGTGGCGGCGAGCTGCTCGCTTCCCGGTGACCGGCTGGATAACATCGCCGCCGCTTGCGGATGGATGAAACGTGCCGGATCGGCAGCCGTCGCCCGGTCCGGTGGTCCCGGCAGTTTTGCCAGCGCGTTCCTCGACGCGCTCTACACTCTGGAGGAACGGGCATGAAACGGATTAACGCACTTACCATTGCCGGTACCGACCCAAGCGGCGGCGCGGGCATTCAGGCTGATTTGAAAACATTCTCCGCACTCGGCGCATACGGCTGCTCGGTGATTACCGCGCTGGTGGCGCAAAATACGCGTGGCGTGCAGTCGGTTTACCGCATTGAGCCGGACTTTGTCGCCGCACAGCTGGATTCGGTTTTCAGCGATGTGCGAATCGATACCACCAAGATTGGGATGCTGGCCGAGACCGACATTGTTGAAGCGGTGGCAGAACGGCTTAAACGTTACCAGGTGCAAAACGTGGTGCTGGATACCGTGATGCTGGCAAAAAGCGGTGACCCGCTGCTGTCCGCCTCCGCCGTCGAGACGCTGCGAAATAAGCTGCTGCCGCAGGTTGCGCTTATCACGCCTAATCTGCCTGAAGCCGCTGCGCTGCTGGATGCGCCGCACGCGCAGAATGAGCGCGAAATGAAAGAGCAGGGGAATACGCTCCTGGCGATGGGCTGCGGCGCCGTGCTGATGAAAGGCGGTCATCTTGATGATGAAGAAAGCCCTGACTGGTTGTTTACCCACGACGGTGCGCTGCGTTTCACGGCCCCGCGGGTACAGACCAAAAACACCCACGGGACCGGCTGCACGCTCTCTGCCGCGCTGGCGGCTTTGCGCCCCCGTCGTGACAACTGGGGGGATACGGTCCGCGACGCTAAAATCTGGCTCTCCGAAGCGCTGGCAAAAGCCGATACTCTCGAGGTTGGTCACGGTATTGGTCCGGTACACCATTTTCATGCCTGGTGGTAAGCCGTATACTGGCAACACACACCAGGCCTGAGAAAAACAGAGATGGAACAAGCGCATACCCGGTTAATCGACCAACTGAATGAACGCATTGCCGCCCCGGACAACACGCCGCTGTATCTGAAATTTGCCGAAACGGTAAAAAACGCGGTACGCAACGGGGTGCTGGAGCATGGGAATATACTGCCCGGCGAGCGCGATCTCAGTCAGTTAACCGGCGTGTCGCGCATTACCGTGCGCAAAGCGATGCAGGCTCTGGAAGCCGAGGGCGTAGTGACGCGTGCCCGCGGCTACGGGACGCAAATCAATAACATCTTTGAATACTCGCTCAAGGAAGCGCGCGGTTTTTCTCAGCAGGTGGTGCTGCGCGGCAAAAAGCCCAACACGCTGTGGGTGAATAAACGGGTGGTGAAATGCCCGGAAGAGGTGGCCAGCCAGCTGTCAGTGCCGCCGGAGAGCGAGGTCTTTTTGCTTAAGCGCATCCGCTATGTGGATGATGACGCCGTATCGATTGAGGAGTCCTGGGTGCCGGTAGGGTTGATTCACGATCCGGATGCAATTGGGATTTCCCTGTATGAGTACTTCCGTAGCCAGAATATCTTCCCGCAGCGCACCCGTTCACGCGTCAGTGCCCGCATGCCGGACAGCGAGTTTCAGACGCATATCCGCATGGATGACAAAATCCCGGTGCTGGTGATCAAGCAGGTTGCACTTGATCAGCAGAACCGGCCCATTGAGTTCAGCATCAGCTACTGCCGTAGCGATTTATACGTCTTTGTGTGCGAGGAGTAACGCCTCGCGCCCTGGCGCACAGTCGCCGCCGCGGTGGCTAACGACCCAGGCCGCCACTGCATTGCCAAGCGTAACGGCATCAGCCAGCGACCATCCTGCCGCCAGCCCGGCAAGCGTGCCACCGGCGTGGCTGTCGCCCGCACCGATCGTGTCGACGACGGTTGCGGGAAACGCCGGAACGTAGCCCGATTTATCACCCTCAAACCAGGCGGCACCGTCTTTATCGTGGCGAATAATCAGCGCCGAACCAAAACGCTGTAGCCACTGCGGACCGAGTGTTTCAGCTTCCATGCCAAATCGTCCCGCTGCCATCTCCGCTTCCTGGCGATTAAGCGATACCATCGGCTTACAGGCCATGATCCGCGCCATCAGCGCATCAGGAATATCGGCAATGCGCGGCCCAAAGTCGATAAACGCGGTAACGTTTTCCAGGCCCTCCAGCCAGGCCGTCAGACGCTCTCCGCACGGTGACGCCAGCTGATAGCCTGAGAGGTAGACCAGGCTTTCAGGCGGTACGTGCAGCGCATCCAGCCAGCGCTGTTGCCACTGGTTCTCCACGCCGCTAAACGACATAAAGGTCCGCTCACCGTCCGGTTCGACCAGCGCCAGACACCAGCCGTTGTCGCCCGTTTCTACTTCGACGACGCTGTGCAGATCCTGTTTGGCCATGGCGTTACGGATGATGTCTGCCCACACTCCGTGACCGACAGGGAGCGCGTTTTGCGCCGCGATCCCGAGCCGTTTCAGCGCAATAGCAATATTCAGCGCACAGCCGCCGATATTGACACCCTGTTGTTTAAGTTCGATATCACACCCGCGCCAGGGCAGGGCATAGGCGTCGGCGATCACGTCGATGACCGCGGCACCCAACACCGTGACCGGGCGAGTGGCGTGCAGTGTTTCAAGGCGTGCAGCAAAAGCACTCATACGCCCTCCCTTTGCTCCCGGAAGTGCAGCAGTTTTTCACAGTAGTGGTTAAAGTCGAGGCGGTTTACGGCGTCGAGTTCCTCCTTGTACGCCGGGTCAATCGCCTGTACGCCGTGAAGCGCACCGCAGATTGCCGTCGCCATCGCGCCGATGGTGTCCGTATCACCGCCGAGGTTGGCGCACAAAATGGCGCAGCGGTTCGGGTCGGTGCCTGCCAGTTCGACCATCGCAATCGCCGCTGGAACCGACTCAAGCGTGCTGGTGCCCGCGCCAATAAGCTGGTAAACCTGCTCGCTGGCGGAATCGATGCCGTTGGCTTCACGCACGGTCTTAAGGGCGAGCTCAATCCGTGCCGCCAGCGATGCGCTGAAGGTGGTTGTTTTCGCTTCCTGTGCGTAGCGGGCAATGCCTGGCAGGGCATCGACGATGTTCTGCCAGCGTTCACCGTCAATGGCACGCGACACTGCCCAGGCTATCACCACCGCGCCGGCAATCGCGAGGTCGGATTTATGGGTCGGGCTGGAGGCCAGCGCCACCTCTGCGACAAAGTGCTCCAGACGCGTGGCCGGCAGCAGGCAGCCCAGCGGAGAGGCGCGCATCGCCGCACCGTTGGTGACGCCGTTGTTTTCCAGTTCACTGACCGGCTTGCCGTCACGAATAGCGTTAAGCGCAATCTTCGATGTCGGACCTAACACATTCTTGTTAAACGCATCGAACGATTCAGCCCAGTGCAGAATATGTTTGCCGATAACATCTGCGTTGATCTGCCCGTCGCATTCGATAATCGCATCCGCCAGGCATAACGCCATTGACGTATCGTCGGTGAATTCTGCCTGCTTAAAATAGCAGGCGGCGTTATTTTCAGCCGGTCCGGGTAAAAAACGGTCGATCCAGCCGAAGTGCGCTTTGACGCGCTTTCTCGGCCAAAGCTCCGACGGCATGCCCATCGCATCCCCTAACGCTTGCCCGTAAAGGGCACCGAGAACACGTTCTTGTTTCATTTAACTTCCCCTCGTGTCAGCGCGGTATCGCTTTCAACCACCTCAATTGCGGTGATCTCTTTGTCCGATTCGCGGAAAAACAGCATAAACAGCACGGCGATCACGGCAATCATGATCCCTCCGAATGCCCACATTCCGGCCCAGTTGAAGGTCAACCCATTCACCGGCTCTTTGTATGCGAACATTTTTTCCATCATCACGCCGCCCAGGCGGTAACCTAACAGGCTACCAAACCCCTGACAGCACAGCGTAATCAGGCCTTGTGCGGCGGTGCGCATATGCACCGGCGCTTTTTTATCCACGTAGATATACGCGGTCACATAGTAGAAGTCGTAACTCACGCCATGCAGCAAAATGCCGAGGAACAGCAGGGCATAGGTGAAGTACTGGTCGGCACCACCGTAAACAAAGAAGCCATAGCGGATGGCGGCGGTGAGCAGGCCCAGCAGCAAGACCTTCTTAATACCAAAGCGTTTGGTGAAGAACGGCAGCGCCAGCATAAAGAAGATTTCGGAGAACTGGCCGAGCGTCATCCAGCCGGTGGCGTTTTTCATCCCCACTTCGGTGAGATAGCCGTTGGCAAAGATGTAATAAAAGGCCAGCGGCATCGCGAACAGGAATGAGCAGAAGAAGAACACCAGGAAGTTTTTATCGCGCAGCAGGATCAGCGCATCCAGCCCCAGCATGACTTTGAAATCCATCTTGCCGGTACTCTTCGGCGGGGTGTTCGGCAGGAACAGCGCAAAGACACCGAGCAGGGCGGAGCTGCCCGCCGTCATCAGCAGCGGAATATTGGTATCGGAAATGTCGTTATAGCCCATCATCTGCGGGAGGAAACCGCATGCCAGTCCCGAGGCGATCCAGCCGAGGGTGCCCATCACGCGGATACGCGGGAAATCAGCCTCCACATCATCCACATTGGCGAAGGCAATACTGTTGGTCAGCGCAATGGTCGGCATATAGGTCAGGGAGTAAATCAGCAGCAGCGGGAAAAAGGTGCTGAACTGGGTTTGCTGTGCGGCGAAGTACATCACGATGGCACCGGCGAACATCAGTACGGCCAGTACTTTCTGCGCAGCGAAAAAGCGGTCGGTCAATGAACCCACCAGAATGGGGGAGAGGATCGCGGCAATCGCGGTACAGGCATAAGACCAGCCAATTTCCCCGGCGGTAAAACCGCTTTTGCTCAGCCATAACCACAGCGGTACAAACCACGCGCCCCAGATAAACCATTCAACAAACATCATGAATGACAGTTGGACTTTCGTTTTCATTGTTTAATCCTGCATGTCAGAGAGGGTACGCCTTTAACATACCACTTAATAATACCTTTTAAATACCTTTGCGGTGATTGTTTGATCAATGTAACAGTTTTGTTGTACACGAATCGAGCCAGCAGATTGTGCTGAAAAAAAATGCAAATGGTGGAAAATCTGTTAAGTCGGTACCAGGCTTAGTCTGCCCATAACGCTATGGGCCTGGATAAACACTCACCGACATCACGTCGGGCTTACGGGAGCATCACATGACTGATATTGCGCAGTTGCTTGGCAAAGACGCCGACAGCCTTTTACAGCATCGTTGTATGACCATTCCAGCCGACCAGCTTTATCTGCCTGGCCATGATTACGTCGACCGCGTGATGGTTGATAACAACCGTCCGCCTGCGGTACTGCGAAATATGCAGACCCTCTATAATACCGGCCGACTGGGGGGAACCGGGTATCTTTCTATTCTGCCGGTTGACCAGGGCGTTGAGCACTCCGCGGGCGCCTCCTTTGCGGCGAACCCGCTGTATTTCGATCCGAAGAACATCGTCGAACTGGCGATAGAAGCGGGCTGTAACTGCGTGGCATCCACCTATGGCGTACTGGCCTCCGTATCGCGTCGCTATGCCCACCGCATTCCATTCCTCGTCAAACTGAATCACAACGAAACCCTGAGTTACCCGACCGAATACGATCAGACGCTTTACGCCAGCGTAGAGCAGGCGTTCAATATGGGTGCGGTCGCGGTTGGGGCGACGATCTACTTTGGTTCTGAGCAGTCGCGTCGCCAGATTGAAGAAATTTCTGCTGCCTTCGAACGCGCGCATGAGCTGGGTATGGTCACCGTTCTGTGGGCGTATCTGCGTAACTCCGCATTCAAGAAAGACGGAGTGGACTACCACGTTTCTGCCGACCTGACCGGCCAGGCGAACCATCTGGCGGCAACCATTGGCGCGGATATTGTGAAGCAGAAGATGGCGGAAAATAACGGCGGTTATAAAGCGGTAAACTTCGGTTACACCGATGACCGGGTCTACAGCAAACTGACCAGTGAAAACCCTATCGACCTGGTGCGTTATCAGCTGGCGAACTGCTATATGGGACGTGCCGGGTTAATTAACTCCGGTGGTGCGGCGGGTGGCGACACCGATCTCTCCGACGCGGTGCGCACGGCGGTTATCAATAAGCGCGCGGGCGGTATGGGGCTGATCCTGGGACGTAAGGCGTTTAAAAAATCGATGGCGGACGGCGTGAAGCTGATCAATGCCGTGCAGGATGTGTACCTGGACAGCAAAGTGACTATCGCTTAAGACTTTTTGTAAAACGCTGGCCGGGTCAGGCATTACCGCCGCCCGGCCACACTGTCAACGCAGAAGCTGGCAGTCCGGTGGCAGCCGGCACTGTAGCGCGCCCGGTAACACCTCAATGCGGAACTGCTTTCCGCTCAGCGGCTCTCCGTCAAGATTAAACGTCATGCCGTGTGGGGCATTCACTTCAAACCACGCGGATTTACCGGCAATAATATTCGGGCTCTCCTCTGGCTGGGTCAGGGTGGTAAATAGCGCAGGCAGCAGGCCATCACCCGTGAAAATACGCAGCTGTAACTGACCATCATTGATCAGCGCCTCCGGGCATAACTGCTGTCCGCCACCGGCCTGACGGCCATTGCCGATACCAATCACCAGCGCATCACCCTGCCACTGAAAGTTCTCGCCGTGAATCTCACAGCGGTCCGGCTTCAGGGTATCCATGCGCATCAGGCCATGGATCAGATACGAGACGCCGCCCAACGCTGCCTTCAGCTTTTCAGGGGTTTCGCTGGTAATGCGCGTCCCGAATCCACCGGTCGCCATATTGATAAAACAGGTTTTTTCATTCACCTGAGCAATATCCACGGCGGTGGCTTTGCCAAGGATAGCCAGCTGCAGGGCTTTTCCAAGTTCTTCGGGGATTCCGGCGCTGGTGGCGAAATCGTTGGCCGTACCGAGCGGCAAAATGCCCATCACCGGGCGGTCGGTTGCGGGGAGATCTATCAGAGCGCCGGCAATTTCATTAATGGTGCCATCGCCCCCGCCAGAAATAATGGTTTCGACCCCGAGCTTCAGACCTTCGTCGATATAGCGTGCCGCATCACCTTTTTCCCACGTCACTCGCACGTGTAGACGCGCACCGTCTTCACGCAAATCCGTCACTGCCTGGCGCAACAAATCGTTGCCCGCACTTTTGCCATTGAGAATCAATAAACTGTCTGGATAGATTGCCATCCGCGCTGCTCCCTTTTTTAGCGTTAGTAAGAGTGTATAGCAGGGAGGAAAAAAGCGGGTAAGAACAGGATGAAAGGGAAAAAATAAGCCCGCGTAAGGGAGATTACGCAGGCTAAGGAGGTGGTTCCTGGTACAGCTAGCATTTATGGGTTATGTTTTTCAGCGGGGGGATAATACCCGTATTGAACGAAGCGGTATGTGATCCGATTCTAAGAATTATCCCAGCGCGAAAAAATTTCCCTGCTTGACTATTTACTGTGCGGGTTACGGGTACTTTCACCGTTGAAATTACGCATCAGCAGCGCAAACTCCAGCTCCACTTCTTCGGGTACCGGCAGCCAGACGGTATGGCCGTTGCCTGGCGCCACGTCAATTGCTTCGCCTTTACCGTTTTCCAGATGTTCCAGGGTGAAGTTCATGTTGCCCTGCGGGGTCATCAACTCCAGGCTGTCGCCTTTGGTGAATTTGTTCTTCACCGCCACGGCGGCCAGCGCACCTTTGCGCTCACCGGTAAAATCACCGACAAACTGCTGGCGCTCGGAAACGGAATAGCCGTGTTCGTAGTTCTGGTAATCGTCATGGGTGTGACGACGCAGGAAGCCTTCGGTATAACCGCGATGCGCCAGGCCTTCCAGGGTTTCCAGCAGGCTGGTATCGAACGGTTTGCCGGCAGCGGCATCGTCGATGGCTTTACGGTACACCTGAGCAGTACGCGCGCAGTAGTAGTAGGACTTGGTACGGCCTTCAATTTTCAGGGAATGCACGCCCATCTGCGTCAGACGCTCAACGTGCGCAATCGCACGCAGGTCTTTGGAGTTCATGATGTAAGTGCCATGCTCGTCTTCAAAGGCGGTCATGTACTCACCCGGACGTTTGGCTTCTTCAATCATGAACACGCTGTCAGTTGGCGCGCCGATGCCTAAGGTTGGCTCCACGTTGGTCACCGGGATCGGCTCATGTTTGTGGACGATATTGCCAATGTCGTCTTCTTTGCCTTCCTGAACGTTATATTCCCAGCGGCAGGCGTTGGTGCAGGTACCCTGGTTCGGGTCACGCTTGTTGATGTACCCCGAGAGCAGGCAGCGACCGGAGTAGGCCATGCACAGCGCGCCGTGAACGAAGATTTCGATTTCCATATCCGGCACCTGCGTGCGGATCTCTTCAATCTCTTCCAGCGAAAGTTCACGAGACAGAATGACGCGGGTCAGCCCCATCTGTTTCCAGAATTTCACCGTTGCCCAGTTAACGGCGTTGGCCTGAACGGAGAGGTGAATATCCATCTCCGGGAAGTTCTCCCGAACCAGCATGATTAAACCCGGGTCCGACATGATCAGCGCGTCCGGTCCCATATCAACCACCGGCTTCAGATCGCGGATGAACGTTTTCAACTTGGCGTTATGCGGCGCAATGTTGACCACCACGTAGAATTTTTTGCCCAGGGCATGTGCTTCGTTAATGCCGAGTTGCAGGTTCTCATGGTTGAATTCATTGTTACGCACGCGCAGTGAGTAGCGCGGCTGGCCAGCATAGACGGCGTCAGCGCCATAGGCGAAAGCGTAACGCATATTTTGCAGCGTTCCCGCCGGGGAAAGGAGTTCCGGTTTAGACATGTTTGTTCTCGTTCTGATGACAGGTCAGATCCGCATGCACCAGGTGCAGCGGTAAGGGGAGATCCCCCACTTTAAGGGCGGGCATTGTAGCGCTGCGGGACAGGGAGGTAAAGCGCCGGGTCGTACCATCGCTAACCCGGCCGGAGGCGTGTCGTCAGGTATTGTCTTTTACCGTCTGGCTTGAACCGTTAGTTTTGACCGACGCGATGCCTTTATCTCGCGACTGTTCCGAGGCATACATCTGGCTGCTGCCAATAACCTGATGATTCCCGGCCTTCAGATTGAAGTGGAATTTACCGTTGGTGGCCACTTTCTTCTCATAACGTTCATCAGAAGGGCTATTGGTGCGAACGGAGGCGATACCGTTTTCGGCGGAATTTTTGGTGGTGTAAAGCTCACTGGTCAGGATCGTTTCTCCGTTTCCTGCTTTGAGAACAAACCTGAACTGCCCATCACTGCTTTTGTTTAACTCGAACCAACCAGACATAGGAACTCCTTGAACGAAGTGGAATTATCTGCACCAGTTATCAATAAGCGAACCGGTAATGTGAGTATGGTTGATTCTTCGTTGCTTTCCAGAAATGAAAAACCCGCCAGCAGGCGGGTTCGGTAAGCTAAATGCTCAGGCTATCCTGCACGCATCCGCTTCCCATCGGTAGCCCACGCCATACACCGCGCGGATAAATGACTGCTCCGCGTCGAGCGCTTCCAGCTTGCGGCGCAGGTTTTTAATATGGCTGTCGATGGTACGGTCAGTCACGACGCGGTAATCATCATACAGACGGTTCAGCAGTTGCTCGCGGGAGAAGACCTTCCCCGGCTCGTGGGAGAGGGTTTTCAACAGGCGGAATTCGGCGGGGGTGAGATCCAGCAGCTTGCCGCGCCAGCTCGCCTGGAAGCGGCTTTCATCGACGATAAGTGGGCTTTCCGCGTCCAGTACCTGCAGTTCACGATGGGGCTTACAGCGGCGCAGAATGGTTTTTACGCGCGCGACCACTTCACGTGGGCTGTATGGCTTGCAGATGTAATCATCCGCGCCAATTTCGAGGCCCAGCAGGCGGTCGATCTCTTCGATTTTCGCCGTCACCATCACCACCGGCACGTCCGAGAAGCGACGAATTTCCCGGCACAGGGTCAGGCCATCGGTTCCGGGGAGCATCAGATCCAGCAGGATCAGGTCCGGCGGCGTCTGGCGCACATAAGGCAGCACCTGATCGCCATGGCTGATAAGCGTGGGGGCATAGCTTGCCGCGCGTAAATAGTCGATCAGTAACTGCCCGAGCTTCGGCTCGTCTTCGACAATCAAAATGCGTGGCGTGTTTTCGTCAATCGGTAACTCGGTCATGCTTCTCTCGATAAATCCCGTTCCAGAGGTAACTCTACTGTAATGCTTACCCCGCCAAAAGGCGAATGGGCGGCGCGGATCGTGCCATTATGGGCCTCGACGATGTTTACGCAAATCGCCAGTCCCAGACCGGACCCGCCGCTGGCGCGATTGCGGGAGCCTTCGGTGCGATAAAATCGCTCAAACAGTTTTTCCAGCTGTGCATCCTGCACGCCGGGGGCGGAATCGGCAAAGGTCAGGGCAAAATGCACGTTTTCTTGTTTGCCGGAAATATGCAGGCCACCGCCGCTGTCGGTGTAGCGCAGGCTATTTTCCAGCAGATTGTTGAACAGCTGCATCAGGCGGTCTTTGTCGCCAAACACCACGGCGCTGTCAGGCAGTGAGAGATCGATTTTCAGGTTGCGGCTGGCGAAACGTTCGCGGAAGGCACCGCTTACCACCTCCAGCACGTTTATCACATCGACGGGCGCTTTCTGATAGGCCAGCGCGCCTTCGTCCGACATGGAGAGCTGGTGGAGGTCATCGACCAGTTTGGTCAGCGTGCCCACTTCCGCCTGCAGCGAGGCCACCGATTCGGGAGTGAACTGACGCACGCCGTCCTGGATAGCCTCCAGTTCGCCGCGCAGCACCGCCAGCGGCGTGCGGAGTTCATGGGAAATATCGGCCATAAAATCGCGTCGCATCTGCTGGTTTTTTTCCAGGGTGCTGGCGAGCTGGTTAAAGTCCTGCGCCAGCTTGCCGAGTTCGTCCTGGCTACGGGTATCGACGCGGGTGGAGAAATCCCCGGCGGCCAGCTTATGGGTCCCTTCCACCAGCCGTTTAACCGGCGCGAGCAGACCGCGGGCCAGCGGGAAGGTCGCGAGCGCGGCCAGCAGGGTGGAGAGCGCGACAATCAACCAGCTGGTGCGGCGCTGCTGGCGATCAAAGTTGATATCGGTGTTGCGCGTCAGGCGTTCAACCGGCGAGGCGATCACCCAGCCTACGGTGGCGTTATTCACTGTGATCGCCCGCTTTGTGCCATCCGGTGGAATGGGCGCGCGCGGGCCAACCAGTACGCGCATATCCTGGTCTATCACCCAGAACTGGGTGCGCCAGCCGTGCGGCGGCATCCCGGGGCCCGGGCGATCGTCACCGGTATCATGCTCAAGCGAGCGCAGGATCTGGAATACGAAGCGGTCGTTATTGCGCAGAAAACGCCAGTTACCGTGCAGGGCATACTGATCGCTCAGCGCATCGCTTAGCCCCTGTAAACGCTGTTCATTTCCATGCTTGATGTAATCAATAAAACCCCGTTCGAAACTGACCCGCACGGCCCAGTGCATGGTGACCAGCAGCACGATACAGGTGGCAAATATCGCCACAAAGAGTTTACCGGTAATGCCCGGACGCCAGAATTTCATGGTGCACTCCTTTTGCCGTGTCGGATAACGACGTTCTTACGGGTATCATCCGGCACTCTGGCGAAGATGAACGCGGGCAGGGCGATAATCACCGCCATGCTGAGATAGGTATACAAAAAGACCTGATGGGCGACCGGCGTGTCGACGCTAAGATGATGCTGTCCGTACATGCCGAGCAGTAAACCGGCAAGGGTCACCCCTACGCTCATGGAGAGCTGCATGATCATCGACAGCAGGCTGTTTCCGCTGCTCGCCAGGTCATCCGGGAGTGCTTTTAACGTCAGGGTATTCATTGATGAAAAGCGCACAGAGTTAATTATGCCCTGGCAGAACAACACCAGCGGCAGCGCGTAGTACCAGCCCAGCAGCGCCACGGCCATAAACAGCAGGCTCACCAGGGCCAGCCCAAGCGTCGCGGCAACCAGAACGTGGCGATAACCGAAACGGTTAACCACCTGCACCACGATGCGTTTCATTCCCATGCTGCCAAGTACCATCGGGATCATCATCAAGCCGGCGTGAAACGGTGAAAATCCCATTCCAATCTGCAAAAAGACCGGCGTCATAAAGGGCAACATGCCGCTGCCGACGCGCCCGGCAAAGCTCCCGAACAGGCCCAGACGATAGGTGGGGTTTTTAAACAGATCGAGCGTAAACAACGCGCTCTCGTTACCTCTGGCATGCCAGAGATACCACAGGATAGCGGTAATGCCGAGCGCCACCAGAAGGCCAAGCGTCAGGGCGGAAATCCCGAGGCCTTTTTGGCCATCAAGCGCGAGGGTGAGCATCGCCATCCCCGCCGCCAGCAGGATAAAACCCAGGAAATCAAAGCGCCGGGTCTGCATGGTGTAGTTAGGCATCAGCATCAGGGTGGCAATCGCGCCGATGATGCCCACCGGCAGGTTGATTAAGAAGATCCAGTGCCAGGAGGCATACTCCACCAGCACTCCGCCCAGCGCCGGGCCAAGCAGCGGGCCGACCTGGCCGGGCAGGGTGACGAAGGTCATTGCGGCCATGTATTGCTCGCGGGGCACAATCTTCATCACCGTCAGCCGCCCGACAGGCACCATCATCGCCCCGCCAATGCCCTGTAACGCGCGGGCCATCACCAGTTGATCCAGCGTATTCGCTTGGGCGCAAAACAGCGAGCCTGTGGTAAACAGCACGATGGCGGTGAAAAAGATATTCCGCACGCCCACTTTGTCCGCCAGCCAGCCGCTGGCCGGAAGCATAACGGCCACCGTTAATACATAGGAGACAATCACCATATGCATATGCAGCGGACTCTCCCCCAGGCTTTTTGCCATCGAGGGGAGGGCGGTATTGACGATGGTTGTATCCAGCGACTGCATAAAGAAGCCGAAGGCGACAATCCACAGCTGCCAGCGCACGTGACGTGGGAGGTCGGTCATTTATTCGGTTACCGTCGTTCTGTTTTTACGCGAAAAACGCACCCGCAGACGGTCAAAGAACAGATAGACCACCGGCGTGGTGTAGAGCGTCAGCAGCTGGCTCATCACCAGCCCCCCGACAATGGTGATCCCCAGCGGCTGGCGCAATTCTGAGCCGTCACCGCTGGAAATCACCAGCGGCAGCGCGCCAAACAGCGCCGCCAGCGTGGTCATCATGATCGGACGAAAACGCAGCAGACAGGCCTGGAATATGGCCTCTTCTGGCGTCAGGTTGCCATTTCGCTGGGCGTCCAGCGCGAAGTCCACCATCATGATGGCGTTTTTCTTCACGATGCCAATTAACAGCATGATACCAATCAGCGCAATCAGGCTGAAGGGCGCGCCGAACAGCTCCAGCGCCAGCAGCGCCCCGACGCCCGCCGACGGCAGCGTGGAGAGAATGGTCAGCGGATGGACGTAGCTTTCATAAAGCACGCCCAGCACGATATAGACCGTCGCAATGGCGGCCAGAATCAAAATCACCTGCGAATTCATCGTCTCCTGGAACACCTGCGCGGTACCGGCAAAACTGCCGCGTACCGTGGACGGCACGCCAAGCTGGGTCATCGCACGGTTGATCGCATCGCTGGCCTCAGAGAGGGACGAACCGGCTGGCAGGTTAAAGGAGATGGTCGACGCCGCCGAAAGGCCCTGGTGGTTCACCGACAACGGCGCGTTCGCCGGCTGCCAACTGGCAAAGTAAGAGAGCGGGATCGCCTTACCGTCGTTATTAATCACAAACATTTTGTCCAGCGCGCTGATGTCCTGGGTGTAACGTGGGTCCACCTCCATCACCACCTTGTATTGGTTCATGGGCTGGTAGATGGTGGAAATCTCACGCTGGCCGAAGGCATTGTTCAGCAGGCTGTTGGCGGCATCGACGTTAATCCCCAGACGTGACATGGTTTCACGATTGTAGGTTAGCGCCATTTCTGCGCCGTTGTCCTGCTGATCGGAGTTAACGTCCGCCAGCTGTGGCAGGGCGGCCAGCGCCTTGCGGATCTTAGGCTCCCACTCGCGCAGGGCGGCTAAATCGTCAGAGAGTAACGTGTACTGATAGCTGGCGTTAGCCTGACGCCCGCCGACGCGGATATCCTGAACGGCCATCAAAAACAGATTAGCGCCCGGCTCTTTGGCGAGCTTCACGCGCAGGCGGTCGATAACCTGCTGGGCGGTTTCATTGCGCTCGTCACGCGGCTTCAGGGTGATAAACATCATCCCGCTGTTCACCCGCGAACCGCCGGTAAAGCCGGTTACGTTATCTACCGCTTTATCTTCGCGGATGATCTTCATAAAGTCCTGCAGCTTGCCGCGCATGGCCTGAAACGAAATACTCTGGTCTGCCTGGATCCCGCCCATCAGCACCCCGGTGTCCTGCTCCGGGAAGAAGGTTTTCGGGATAGTAATGTACATCCAGACGTTGAGCACGATGGTGCCAATCAGCACCAGGCCGACAATGCGCGTATGTCTCAGCACCCACTTCAGGGACTTGCCATAGCTCTCCTGCATCGCCAGCAGGAAGCGACCAAATCCCTTACGGCGCGGCTGAGAGTGGGGCTTGCTGCGTTTTAACATCCAGCCGCACATCATCGGCGTGAGCGTGAGGGAAACAATCAATGAAATACCGATGGCGACCGAGAGCGTGACGGCAAATTCCCGTAACAGCCGGCCAGGCAGGCCGCCCATCAGCAGTAACGGCATGAACACCGCCACCAGCGACAGGCTCATCGACAGTACCGTAAAGCCCACTTCTCGCGTTCCCTGCAGCGCGGCCTGCAGCGGTTTCATCCCCGCCTCCAGATGGCGCGAGATGTTCTCCAGCACCACAATGGCGTCATCCACCACGAAGCCGGTGGCAATCGTCAGCGCCATCAGCGACAGGTTGTTAAGGCTAAATCCGCACAGGTACATCGCCGCGAAGGTCCCGATCAGCGAGACAGGCACTGCCACCGCAGGGATCAGCGTGGCCCGGCCTGAACGCAGAAACAGGAAGACCACCAGAATCACCAGCGCAACGGAGATCACAAGCGTCTGCTCTACCTCTTCAAGCGAGGCGCGAATGGTGGGGGAGCGATCCTGGGCAATCTGCAGATCGATCGCCGCCGGGATGGTCTGCTGGAGTTCCGGCAATCTCGCGCGGATACCGCTCACCGTCTCAATAATATTGGCTTCCGGCAGCTTGCGGATCATCAGCAAAATGGCCGGTTTGGCGTTGGTCATCCCTGCGTTGCGCACGTCCTGCACCGAGTCGGTGACGCTCGCGACATCGCTCAGGCGCACCGCCGCACCGTTGTTGTAGTGAATGATCAGCGGCTGGTATTCCGCAGCGGTTTTCAGCTCATCGTTAGTCTGGATCTGCCAGCGGTGGCTACTGTCCTCAATGGCCCCCTGCGGTTTGCGCACGTTTGCATTGCTGATGGCGGAGCGCACATCGTCCAGTGAAACACCCTGGTTAAACAGCGCCTGCGGGTTTAAGCCCACGCGCACGGCGGGCAGAGAGCTTCCGCCAACGCTGACATCACCCACGCCGTTAATCTGGGCAAGAGTCTGCGCCAGTTGGGTGGAGGCGAAATCGTACAGCTGCCCCTGCGAATAGGTGTCCGAGGTAAGCGTCAGGATCATGATCGGCGCATCGGACGGGTTCGCTTTACGGTATGTCGGACGGCCCGGCATCCCGCTCGGTAGCAGGTTCTGCGCGGCGTTGATCGCCGCCTGCACATCGCGCGCGGCGCCGTTAATATCCCGGTCGAAGCTGAATTCCAGAATGATGCGCGTGCTGCCAAGCGAGCTGCTGGAGGTCATCTCGTTGACCCCGGCAATTCGCCCGAGTGAACGTTCCAGCGGTGTGGCAACCGACGAGGCCATGGTTTCCGGTGATGCACCGGGCAGCGAGGCGCTGACCATGATCACCGGGAAATCCACCTGCGGCAGCGGGGCCACCGGCAGCAGCCGGAAGCCCAGGACGCCGCACAGGGTGATGGCGAGTGAGAGTAAAATCGTCGCCACCGGGCGATAAATGAAGAGGGCGAAAAACTTCATTTACGCCTCCTCTTCACGTTTCGGGAAGCGGCTTTTCGTCCACAGCGCCAGACGGTCAAACAGCAGATAAATGACCGGCGTGGTGAACAGGGTCAGGACCTGGCTTACCAGCAGGCCACCGACCATACCAATCCCCAGCGGACGACGCAGCTCGGCCCCGACGCCGGTACTGAGCATCAGCGGCAGGGCACCTAGCAGGGCGGCGAGCGTGGTCATCAGGATCGGGCGAAAACGCAGCAGGCAGGCCTGGAAAATTGCCTCGCGCGGCGACATCCCCTGCTCGCGCTCGGCGGCAAGGGCAAAGTCGATCATCATGATGGCGTTTTTCTTCACGATCCCGATAAGCAGGATGATCCCAATGATGGCAATCACGTCCAGCTCGCTCCCCGCCAGCATCAATGCCAGCAGCGCCCCCACGCCCGCCGTTGGCAGGGTGGAGAGGATGGTAATAGGGTGAATAAAGCTTTCATACAGCACACCGAGCACGATATACATCGCCACCACGGCCGCGACAATCAGCCAGATGGTGTTGCCCAGCGCGGCCTGGAACGCCAGCGTGCTGCCCTGGAACTGGGTCTGAATATCGGACGGGAAGTTCAGCGTCTTCTCTGCGGCCAGAATGGACTCCACCGCTTCGCCCAGCGAATAACCGTCCGGTACGTTAAACGAGATGGTGGTGGACGGGAACTGATCCAGATGGTTAATCGACAGCGGTGTGTAGCGCTCTTCCACCGTCGCGATGGCGCTGAGGGGCACGATGCCCCCGTCTTTGCTGGTCAGGCGCACCGAATCGAGCGCGGCCAGGCCGGGCGTGTTTTCCGTGTTGTGTTCCAGCACCACGCGATACTGATTCGCCTGGGTATAGATGGTGGAGATCAGACGCTGACCGAATGCGTTATACAGCGCGTTATCCACGTCGGCCATGGTGATCCCAAGCCGACTGGCGGTATCACGGTTGACGTTCACATACGCCGCCAGCCCTTTGTCCTGCCAGTCGCTGCTGACGTCAGAGAGCTGCGGCAGGGCGTTGAGTTTATCCACCAGTTGCGGTACCCAGGTGCTGAGTGCATCAAGGGTGGTGGCCTGCAGCGTGAACTGGTACTGGGTACGGCTCACCTGGGTATCGATGGTTAAATCCTGAATCGGCTGGAGGTACAGCTCAATACCCGGGACGCGCGCCACGGCAGTTTGCAGGCGGTCGATTACCGTCTGCACGCGGTCGTCGCGATCGTCAAGCGGTTTAAGGTTGATCTGCAGGCGGGCACTGTTTAGCGACGGGTTGGTGCCATCGACACCGACATACGAGGTCAGGCTCTCTACTGCCGGATCTTTCATGATGATCTCTGACACCTGCTGCTGACGCTGCGCCATGTTAGCGAAGGAGACCGTCTGCGGTGCCTGAAGCGTGCCCTGGATAATGCCGTTGTCCTGAATCGGGAAGAAGCCTTTCGGGATGAAAATCCACAGCATAACGCTGAGCGCCAGCGTACCAAGCGCCACGCCAAGGGTTGCCCATGGATGGTTAAGCACTTTCGCCAGCACCCGTCCGTAAGCGGCAATAATGCGTTCGAACATCCGCTCAGAGGCGCGCGAGAAGCGGTTTTGCTTGCGCAGGGAGGCGTGGCTCAGCATACGGGCGCACATCATCGGCGTGAGGGTCAGTGACACCACGGCGGAAATCAGAATGGCGACGGCCAGCGTCACGGCAAATTCGCGGAACAAACGCCCGACGATATCGCCCATAAACAGCAGCGGGATCAGTACCGCAATCAGTGAGAAGGTGAGGGAGATAATGGTAAAGCCGATCTCGCCCGCCCCTTTCAGCGCCGCGGCTAACGGTTTTTCACCTTTTTCGATATAGCGCGAGATGTTCTCGATAACAACGATAGCGTCATCGACCACAAAGCCGGTGGCAATGGTAAGGGCCATCAGCGTCAGGTTATTTATCGAAAAATCGAGGAACACCATGACGGCAAATGTTCCCACCAGTGAGAGCGGCACGGCGACGGCAGGAATGAGGGTCGCCGGGACGTTACGCAGGAACAGATAGATGATCATCACCACCAGCGCAATCGCCAGCATCAGTTCAAACTGGGTGTCAGTCACGGACGCGCGAATATTGGTGGTCCGGTCAGACAGTACTTTCACGCTAACTGACCTGGGCAGGCTTTCAATCAGCTGCGGCAGCATAGTGCGAATGCTGTCTGCGGTTTCAATGATATTGGCACCCGGCTGGCGCTGGACGTTCATCACGATCGCCTGCTGTTTGTTGGCCCAGGCGCCGAGCCAGCTGTTTTCCGCACCTTGCTCAACGGTTGCCACATCGCCCAGACGCACCGGCGCACCGTTCTGGTACGCGACGATCAGCTGTCGATATTCATCCGCGGACTGCATTTGATCGTTCGCCGAGAGGGTGACGGCCCGGGTTGGGCCATCAAGCGAGCCTTTCGCCGAGTTGACGTTGGCGTTACTGATGGCGCTGCGGATGGTTTCGCTGGTGAGGCCCAGCGCGGCAATGGCCTGGGCATTGAGCTTCACGCGCACCGCCGGACGTTGACCGCCGGCAAGCGTAACCAGCCCCACGCCAGAGACCTGTGAAATTTTCTGCGCCACGCGCGTTTCGACCATGTCTTCGACCTGAGTCATCGGCATAGCGGAGGAGGTGACAGCGAGCGTCATGATCGGCGGATCCGCCGGGTTTACTTTGCTGTAGACCGGTGGGTTGGGCAGGTCCGATGGCAGCAGGTTGGTGGCTGCGTTAATCGCGGCCTGTACTTCCTGTTCGGCAACGTCGAGTGAGAGTGTAAGCTGGAACTGCAGCGTCACCACGGATGCTCCGCCGGAGCTTTGCGAGGACATTTGCTTCAGGCCAGACATCTGACCAAACTGGCGCTCCAGCGGCGCGGTGATGGCCGACGTCACCACATCCGGGCTCGCACCCGGATAAAGGGTGACCACCTGGATGGTGGGATAATCCACTTCCGGCAGCGCCGAGACGGGCAGGAAGCGATAGCCAATAATCCCGGCCAGCAGAATTGCCACCATTAACAGCGTGGTGGCAACAGGGCGCAGAATAAACAGGCGTGAAGGCCCACCTGTAGAGCTCGGGGGCATAACCTGCATCAGGACGTCGCTCCCTGCTTAGCAGGCTGTTGCTGGCCTTCAACCACTTCGACTTTCGCCCCCTCGGTGAGACGATCAATGCCGTCGGTAACCACGCGGTCACCTGCGGAAAGGCCGGCGCTGATCACCACCGTCTGGCTGTCCTGAATGCCGGTTTTCACCAGATGCTTGCTGACGTTATTCTCGCTGTTAAGCACCCAGACAAAATTCCCTTCGTTGCCCATCTGCAGCGCCGCCGTCGGGATAACGACCGCATTTTCTTGTGTCGCGACCAGCATCCGCGCATTCACGAACTGATTTGGGAAAAGTGCATCATCCTGATTGTTAAAGCGGGCTTTTAACTTGATGGTGCCGGTGGTGGTGTCAATCTGGTTATCCAGACTGAGCAGGGTGCCTTCGCTCAATTTTTGCTTGTTGGTGCGATCCCAGGCTTCCACAACCAGCCCTTTGCCGGCTTTTTGCGCCTGAACCACGGTTGCGATGTCGCTCTCCGGCAGGGTAAAGACTAAATCGACAGGATGCGTCTGGGTGATGACCACGATACCGGTGGTATCGCCGCTGGAAATCTGGTTGCCAATATCAACCTGCTTCAGACCGACGCGGCCGTCAATCGGGGCGGTGATGCGGCTCCAGTCGAGCTGTAACTGTGCGCTGGCCACGGCGGCTTCGTCAGCTTTAAGGGTGCCCAGCGCTTCGCTGACCAGAGACTGCTGCGTATCCAGTTCCTGACGCGATACCAGGTTGGTTTTCACCAGTTGCTGGTAGCGTGCCAAATCGCGTTGGGCGTTCGCGAGCGTGGCCTTGTCTTTCGCGAGCTGGCCCTGCGCCTGCGCGAGGGTGACTTTAAACTGGCTTGGGTCAATTTCTGCCAGTAAGTCCCCGGCTTTAACCTGCTGGCCTTCCTGGAAGTGAAGCGCCATCAGCTGCCCGTCCACACGGCTGCGAACCGTAACGGTGTTGGCGGCGGTAATGGTTCCCAGCCCGGAGAGATAACGGGGCACCGCTTTATTTACCGCAGTAGCCGCCTGAACGGGAGCCAGCGCACCGCCGCGCATGCCGTGACGTCCGCCACTCGCGGGACGCTGTGATGGGCTGCTGGCACCTGCGGAAGTGTCAGAAGAGTCATTGTGCCAGAACCAGGCGGCGGCAAGAGCCACCACAATGATGCCAGCGGCGATTGCCCAGCGGGATTTGTTACTGCCTTTCATCGTTATACGTTCTCATCCTGAATACTTCGGGGAATGATACTAGTTTAGTCAGGCAACACGGCAGAAAAATGGAGGAAATATGGAAGACTGTCTGGATTTGTCTGATTGGCAGGGGGAGGGGCGCGGCGTGAGACGGCCTTCAAATCGGATCAATTGCCAGTGCATAATTTACCAGGAATATTCCCTGCCACCTGAAATATTCTTATTATTTATCTGCCGGGTGAGAAACGGAGAAAGATAACAATTGGTTTTATTATTTAATTTGTCTTTAGGAAAATTTCATTATTCATCATGTAAGGATCGGAATATTCTCTGATATACCAATATTTTTCATCTTGTTATCAAATCATTAACAAACTAATGATTTTTTGCAATGTGACGTATTTATTTGATTTGAAATATGTTTTTGTTATTCCCTTCAATGCACCACTTTTGATTTGTATCAAAAAGCTAAAACAGTTTAAATTACCTAAAATTGCGATAATTATAGATTTTTATTTCAAAAATGTTATTTAAATGGTTTTATGTTTTTATTTAAGCGATCTCGTCATGAATGATTATGAGAAAAATCCTAACGACGGAGGGTTTTTTCGTCATTCGATTGGTTGTCCTGAAACATAATTCAAATAATACTTTTTCGGCGCGGTAAATCCCGTTCGCATTTAAATGGAGCTTCCAGGTTATTTATTAAATGGCACCTGGCAGTACGTTTGTTCTCAGGAGATGAAAATGAAAAAATTATTACTGGTGGCCTCTCTGGTTTCTGTATTTGCTGCTGCAAATGCTATGGCTGATGTTACGGCATCTGCCACCGCATCATGGGATGCAACGGCAACGAAAGATACAACCAGCCTGCTGGTCGTGACCCCATTGAACTCGCTGACGTTCCAGTATGCAGAGGGCCTGAATGGGTTTAACACTCAGGATGGCGCTTTTGATGTGACGATTCAGGGACAGGAAAGTGCAACCGATTTTGAACTGACTGCTCAGGTCATCAGCAATACGCTGACCAATGCAAGCGGTGATGCATCTACCCTGAATGTGGGCGTGGCATGGAATGGTCAGGCGCTGTCTAACTCTGCCGAAACCGTTCTGGTGAATGCGGCTTCCACTTCAGGTCTGGAAAGCCTGCTGGCCGATGGCGCCTATAACGGCGCTGAGCGTGTAAGCGATCAGTCCAGCTTCAAATTCTCCATCGCTTCAGCGACTTCTGACGGTTCGACTGCTGTAACTGACTATTCTGCGCTGCCGGATGGTTACTGGACGGGTGACGTAAAAGTTCAGTTCAATGCAACCTGGACCACTCCAGCGTAATGAATATTAATTCGGGAGAGGCTCTCTCCCGAATTTCTCAGGAATGCACTGATGAAGAAATATTTGCCACTCGCAGCGCTGGCAGGGATGGCTATATCCTTTTCCAGTCTGGCGATTAATGTGGGTGATATCACGTCAATAATGACGGCCGATCAAAACGCGTTATCAAAAGAAATTATTAACACCACTGATTCCGCCCGCTATGTGAGCGTTACCGTAAAAAGGCTCTCTTCACCGCTGCCTGACGGAACAGAAATGCAATTTGAAACGTCGGGAGAATTACTTTCTACACCGGCGAGCCTTATTTTACCCGGTGATGCAAAAGATGTTTTTCGCTTTTTCTATAAAGGGCCAGAAGATGATAAAGAACGTTATTACCGGCTGCAGTGGGTTGACGAACCCGTAAGCGAAAGCGCATCGACTAAGGCTGGCAAAGCCGCGATTGCGACGGCGTCGGCAGAAATCGGGACAATTCTGGTCGTGGCGCCACGCAAGGAACGATTTGAATACGGTCGTGACGGGGATGTCATCACCAACAAAGGCAACGTCTCGTTTCGGGTCATTGCTTACGGAGCCTGCAAAGAGGCGTCACAGGATCGGGGACGCGGGTGTCGCGAGCGTTATTACGCCATGCCAGGTACAAAAATAAGATTGCAGAAAAGCGATGTGTCAAACAGTCGCACCCGCATTGGGATTTGGCATGGCAAGCAATTTATTACAGTGAAGTAATACACGGCGTCATTTCCGGTACCAGTAATAAAAATACCGAAAAGTAAGGATGCGTATGTCTTTTAAATATCTTATAGGAGGGAGTTTATTACTCTCTTATGCGCTAACATCAGGGGTTGCGCATTCTGCACCGGTTAAGATTGGTAATTATGTTATTCCAGGGGCATTCGCGCGTTCTCTTGAACAGGGGATGACGGTCCCCGTTTATATCCGCTACCAGGAGACGGATACAAAAAGCCAACAAAAAATTGCTGATGCGGTCATCTCGCTGGTTGAGGGAAATATCGTTGTAAAATCCATTATGGTTGCCGATCTGCCCAATAACGCGGTGCTTTCAGAGAAAACGCGCGAGATGGTGGAAAAAATAGGCGATGCGAAATTTATCGACAATACCTCTCTTGCTCTTTCGCGAGACGCACGCCTGAAATTAAACGTCTCCTCTTTTCATCTGGAGATGATTGTCAGCCGGGATGCCCTGACTGAAGCGGTGGTCGCCCGCAGTTCATTGCTGGGACCGTCCAGCGTTGACCGACTGTCTACTGTGCTGAATTACAACTTTGGTACCTATTACAATGACTACCGCAATGGCAGCAGCTCTCGCAGTTATTTAACACTCGATAACACCACCTCGTTGAGAGAGCACCACCTCAATATCAATGGCTCGGTCTATGGTATTGGCGAGAGTAACCGCTCCAGCAAACTGTATCGTGCCATGTATGAGCGCGATTATGAGGGTTATCGTCTGGCGTTGGGCATGCTCGACACCTGGAACGTTCAGTCGATCGCCAGCCTCAATGCGCTGAATGGCGGCAAGATCTACGGCGTCAGCTACGGCAATAAAGGCAGTACGGTGGTTGAAAACACCTCCCTGTCCTTGATCCCAATAACCATATTTTTACCGTCTGCCGGTGAAGTGCATGTGTTTCGTGATGGGCGCTTGTTAAGCGTTCAGAACTTCAACATGGGCAGCTACGAAATTGACACCAGCCGGTTCCCTTACGGTGTGTATGACGTCACGGTGGATGTCGTGGTAAATGGCCGGACGGTGAACACCCGCGTCAGTCGGGTGAATAAAATTTTTGCCCGCCAGCAGGCCGCAGGCCTGCATGAAGTCGCATGGCAAATTTTTGGCGGTTCACTTGATTACGACCGCGTGAGTTATAAGCGCAATCATTACCGTGATGCCGGCAGTGAACAGACCTGGATTGCGGGTGGTGCGGCCTCGTTAACCCTGGCAATGCTCTCCGGGCTCACCCTGAAAACGACAGGCTATGGGTTTGATGACAATGCCGTCAATGAAACGGACATTACTCTTAACGTCAACGAATATGCCAGCGTCGGGACACAAACGCTGGTGGCGAACGACGGAACATGGCGCAACGTCAGCAGCGCCAGTCTTAATGCTCCAGGCGGGTTTGGATCGCTGTGGGCGTCGCGGGAAGACAGCAAAATCGGTAACCGTCTGCCGGTGCAGGAGCGGGATAACTATTCGGTTGGCGCAACATTGAACCTGAGCCGGTTTATTCCGCACGGTGGCACGTTAACGGTCAGCCAGACCGAAAACCGCTATTCCGGTAATACATACCGAAACCTGGATTACAGTACCACCCTCTATGCGGGACGGTACGCCACAGTGGGGTTACGGGCCGGGGTACAGCGCTATTACTACAACAATACGAATGATGACGGACGTCAGGAACGCTATGTCAGCCTGGATTTATCGCTGCCGCTGGCCTCGTGGATGAGTGTCGGGGTTTCACGCGATCGTTACGGCGCAACACAGGGCAATATCAGCGCGCGTAAACAATTTGAGGATAGCGTCATTACGTCTGCAGGCATTTCCGCCTCGACTCGCCTGAGTGGAGAGCAGAACTACGACAACAATTACGCTGTAAATGGCAACCTGAGTTATGACACCCGCTATAACGGCGGTACGGTTTCGGTGACCCGTTCAGCGGACAACTCGACCAATATGAACTTCTCCTCTCAGGGTTCCGTTGCCTGGGCGGGTGGGGATTTTGGTCTGAGCAAAGAGCGACAGCGCTCGGGCATTATTGTGAAAACCGATCTTGTGGGTGACGGAAAGCTGGCCGCAAAAATAAATAACCGAAATTATATTCTTAGCGGCAAATCGAGCTTTATTGCACTCCCGCCTTATGCGCAATACAAGCTGGAAATTATGAATGATAAAAACTCTGAAGACAGTTTTGACATTGTCTCGGGCCGTAAACAGGCGCTTAACCTTTATCCCGGTAACGTCGGCGTGGTGTCACCTGAGGTGAAAAGCATGGTGACCGTGTTTGGCCGGGTGCGATATCCGAATGGTGAACTGGCGTCAAATACGGACATTCATAACCACATCGGCAAAACGCGCACCGACGCGAAAGGTGAGTTCGCCATTGATATTGATAAGAAGTATCCCGTTATTACCCTGGTGTCCGCCAACGGTAATATCTGCGAAGCGGATTTAGATCTGGAAAAAGCCAGGGGCGCTGCGTGGGTAGGGGATGTTAAATGTGCACCGCAAACCACGATGGCGCAGAGATAATGCTATGAAAAAAAGTGCTTCCGTTTTTATTTCGCTCCTGTTTTTGGCGGGGTTAATTCCCTTCTCCGCAAGGGCACTGACTGCCTCATCGTCAGGGGCGATCAACAACACGTTTTTATTTATCGAGAACGACATTGACGGTGAGTATTTCATTACGCCGTCCGCGTTAGATCCCCGTTTCAGCGGGTCAAATACCTGGGTTAAATACGGCACATCCCAGGTCAGCCTCGGTTATCTGGGTTATGTCATTTGGACTGCGCCGGCCAATAATTATCAGGATATGTGGATTGATAATTCGCCCATTGATGCTCCTTTCACAGGAATACGCTGCTACCGAGGTTCGCAGTGTCCGACGACGGGCTACATTGCCGGGCAGGGGGTGGATAACAATGGTTTTTACCACGCGCAGGTTGGATCCGTGGCGGGGGTTATTGGCGGAGCGTATGGCTTTGCTTCGCTGAGCAACTCAGCCTATGAGTATTTTCGTAATATGCCGACGGGTGGCAGCGAAACCTATGTTTTTAACCGCTGCTATACCTCGGTTAACTATGATTACGCCTCAGGACAACGCTGTAAGGATCAGACAACTGGTCGCTGGAATTACATCAATTACACGTTAAACAAGCGGGGACATCTGGCGCTGGAATCAACAAGTGCCTTTCAGGAGCTGTGGATCGCCAGTGATGGAACCCCAAGCATCACAAATGATTCCGGATCCTGTGAGCTGGGTGTTGTCAGTAACGTTGATGGCGTAATTTGTAAAATGGTCAAATACAACCTTGAGCAGACACAAAATTTGACGGCATCGTTGACGTTTAGAGCGTATATCGATTCTGCTGCGTTGGGTTTTACCCCTTCCGCAACCACCGTGAAATATTCAGGAAATGGCTCGACATGGTATAACTTCAGCGCCTCGACGGCGTATTACAACGTCTTTTCGACATCTGGCCAGTATATCTATGTCTTTTTGTCGAAAACATTCCTTAAGAATCTGGTGGATGCAGGCGTCAGTATTACCAACAGCCAGCCCTTTACGTTTGCGTTTACGAATGCATTAACCCCGGAGTCAGGCTATTACCAGTTTACCCCCTCTTTGCAGCTCAATATTGTGCCGAAGGAGTATGGGATTAGCATTGTCTCATCGAATAATACGGCCTCTGCCAGTGGAAGCGGCACCATCGGAGATGACGCGCCGATCGAGATGGATTACGTCGTCACCGTATCGGGACCCCGTCAGGCTGACAGTATTACGGCCCAGGTTATCGGGGACAGCACGACAATCAACGATACCCCTTACTGCCTGTTTACGTCGGCCCAGGGGGGGATAAACGTGCCTGTCCCTGCCTATCTGCAATACAACACCGCGTCGGGAAGCCCTACTCAGGTGAGGAACAGCTGCAGTGAAAATGCCATTAGTCTGAACGATGCGTTATGGCAACAGGTGCCATGGGATGCCAACAACACGGATGATGGCAGCTTTTTCAGCACCAACTTAACGCTGCTGTTCCCGATGAATGATTCCCGCTCAGCACTGACGGTGGCTGGCGCTGACTGGGAAGGCGTGGTCAGCGCCAGTGGTGAAATCAAAGTCACCGCGAACTGGCTGGGAGTAACAAAATGATGCGCTGGCGGAAGGTCGCGGAGGGTGTGGTGGGACTCTGCATTGCGCTTTACACGCTTTCTGCCCACGCGCTGTATCTGGACTCCACGATCTATGATATCCCCGCAGAGCGGTCGTTCATTAGCAAACGTATTTACAACGACAGCCACAAACAGAATGTGTACAGCATTTCGGCGATTAAAATCGACCGTCCAGGCCCGGGTGGGGAAAAGCGTCTGCCAATAGAGGACGGGGAGTTGCTGTTTACACCGCTCACGTTTTCGCTCGCCCCGGACGCCGGGGAGTATTTTAAGATCTTCTATCGCGGGCCCGAGGATGACAAAGAGCGTTACTACCGGATTCAGTTTCGCGAGATGCCGGTAACGCTGTTTGCTGAACGTCATTCAGGCAAAGCAAGTGAAGCTGTGCCCGCTATTGCATTGGATACGATACTGGTGGTCAGGCCCAGAAAGCTGACGCTAGGTTATACTCTGGATGAGCAAAAAGGGGCGCTGACAAATACCGGCAATACGTTTTTCAGGATCATCGTACACAAGGGATGCCAGTCAACCGATGACGAGGCGACGATGCGCTATCTGCTGCCTGGAGAGACCTACCGAAGCAGCGCGTTAAACACTAAAAATAAAAAATTCATCGTTGCGTTGAAAAAATATATACCGATAGGCGATGGTTGTTTTAAAAATAACAGTTAAAGTTTAAAGAAACAGTTCTTATATTGCTAACTGAACTCTGGGAATATATTCTGTACTGCGTGCTGGCATTGCCGCCGATAATAAAAGAGTTCCCGGATGAAAAAGATAATCAATGATCATATTGTATACGATTCAGAGACCAGAGCGCTAAGTGTACAGGGAGAAAGAGTGGTTTTGTCCGCTGCAACGGCAAGATTACTGGAGCTCTTTATTGCGAATAACCGCAAACAATTACATCGGGATCTGATTATAGAAGAAGTGTGGGGAAGGTATGGGTTGATCCCATCAGGTCACAGTCTGAATAAAAATGTCAGTATTTTGCGCAAAACGTTAGCAGAACTGGGAATGGATAATCTGATCGCAACTATCCCCCGAGAAGGATTTGTTTTTCAGGCGCAGATCGAAAACGTAAAAGAAGATGCGTTGCCGCATAGCATCACTGCATTAACCTCCGCCACCAAACCCGGGTTAAGGCGATACGGTAAAACGATCGTTGGTGGAATGTTAGGCATCAGCCTGGTGATATCTGGCTTTGTCCTTCTGCCAAAATTATTACGAGATACCGATGGTGTCGTGCATGTACAAAAATCCGGTTCCTGTGAAATATTTACGACAGATGATAATTCAGTTGAGAAAATATCCACTTTTTTGAATTCATCCCGATGGCAGCAATTCAAATCTATCTGTAAGGGAAGAAATAAGGTCATTGTGTTTTATGATGACAATGGATTGTCTGCAGGTAATAAACTAAAGGAATCATTTTTCAGTATTTGTACGTTAGGCTCCCGGGGAGTTGCACATGCGTGCGAAAATTATGTATTTTAGTCTTGCCGTAGCGCTTGTTATCATTTTTTTGTTTTTATTTAAACGTCATGAGGTTCCGGCAGCGCTGGTATGCTCAGCGAAGAACCATCTTGTGCTCAATACGCAAAAAACAGGTATGCACATCGAAGGGGAGGTATTGCTGGTTTTCAGGATATCATCTGCTGAAGAGGGGGTATTGTCACAAGTGGGCGTGATTAATGTTAATGGGAAAAGCTACGCCATTAACCGTTCCACGATGCTTAAATTTTTAGGTAATGATAGTGACGGCTACATACGTACCCAACGGGTTTCTGTGATCAAAAATGATAATGATGATTTGCCTGATGAGATCACGGGATTAATTATGTCTAAGCAACACAACTTCTATTATAAAATAATGCATATTGCGCACAATGTGTACGGTATACGCGATTTGCGACGCACCCTGTTGGTGTGTCGGGCAGCGTAATCCTCAGAATAGGGTATCGTCTTATTCTGAAATAATAACCTATGTGTCGCATCATTTATGGTTTTTTATTCTGTTAAAATAGTGTTTATTATCACTAAAGTTTGTCCGAATGTGAATATAAGCGCATAAGTTTGTACTCATTTCGGACCTCAGAATTCGCTACCGATACAGCAAGAATATTCTTATCATTTCCCCTGCGCTCAGTTTTATTGCAAGGGGGATGAGCTACTACACACTATGCAATCTAAAGGCATTTTATTTGTTTTACCTTAAGTCTATGTGAATACCAGGTCAATTGTGAATACACTTTCCTGTTCGGGAAGGCTGCGTTTTACAATGAAAACGTGATGGTGATTATTATGAATAAGAAAAAGGTCTTCCTGCTCAGTTATGACATTTATCTTTTCGCCGGGCTTAGGGCTTTTTTGCCTAATCTGGTACTGGTCGACAGTCAGACATTTATATCAGAGTCAGACCTTTCTTTTCAGCAATACAACTCCTGTCTGTTAATTGTTGATAACCGGATGCCCTTTTTCCTGGTGAAGAAATGGCTACATCGTAACAGTAGCCAGTTTATCATGGTAAACAGCGTTGTTCTCAGGTTGAGCGAAAATGAGTGTATTAATCGAGGCTATGAATACAGTACCTCAATTGATGTAACACTGCATTATACGACCGTCATCGATATACTCACGCGTATACTGATGACCACCCCGCAACCGGAATCACGCGTAAAATCAGATGAGCTGGACGTTTTCGCGTTAACCGAATTTGAGGCAGACATGCTTAATGCCATGATGACGAAAGAGGGGCAGGCCGAATTCTGCCGGGCAAATTCATTGACCACAAAATCCCTGTATCGCTACCGGGATAAAATAACGCACAGGCTTGGTTTTAAAAATTTTATTGAATCTATTATTTTTCTTATCCGCAATGGTTTCCTGACTGAAAGAGATGTGGGGCAGAACAGTACGTTAATGCGCAAATCCACCGGGCGTAGTTATGATAATAATGATGCGGGGCGTCTGAGTCTGGCACTCAAAAATGATGAAATTTTACCTTATTATCAACCCGTTGTCGGTGCAGGTGGTGAGCTGTGTGGTATAGAGATTTTGGCCCGCTGGCCATTAGGGCATAATTACACGATTTCGCAGCGAGAATTTATTCCGCTGGCAGAAAGCTGTGGCCTGATTAACGAACTCACCAGCTATTTAATGCATAAAGTTGCCAGTGACTTAAAGCAAAAGAATAACGGGTTAAATACACCGCTGTTTGTGGCGTTTAATGTCAGTCCAACCACGTTAAGTAACCCGGTGTTTTATTGGGAGTGCCTCAATTTTTTAGAGCTGACAGAATCGTTACCGGTGAAGCTCATGATTGAGATCACCGAAAATCAAACGCTGGCCGTGACGCCTGCAATAAAAGAACTGATACGTTCACTGCGTAATCGCGGGGTGATGTTTGCGCTGGATGACTTTGGTACAGGATACGCGAATTTATGCTATCTGAATGAACTCGAACTGGATGTCATAAAAATTGATAAGACCTTTATCAACGCTATCCAGGCTGATAACCAACCGCTGCCGATGCTGGAATCGATTATTAATCTGGCGATGATTCTTGGGCTGCGTACCGTGGCGGAAGGGGTGGAGTACGCTTATCAGCGAGAGTGGCTTATCAGCAAACAGGTGGATTACCTGCAGGGGTATCATTTCCTGCCCCCGGTGCCGTTCGCTGATTTCCGGCGATTTGTCGAGCAAAGCCAGCCGACGACAAGAGAAGCGGCATGCAAAAAGGGCAGCGTGCTGCCAGGTAAAAAGGAAAATCTGCGTTTTAACGCGCTGTAAACGACGGAAGCCCTGCGCATTTCGAGGGCTTCCGTCGGGGCTTAACGGAACATCACCTGTGCCCAGCGGGCCAGACCTGCCGTTACGGAGCCAAAGTCATCGCCACCGGCAATCGGAATACCCGGAAGCTGTTCCGCCAGCGCTTTCTTGATAAGCGGTGAACGGGCGCTACCGCCGGTCAGGTAAATCACATCCGGCTTCTCTTTGCCATTCTCCAGCGCCAGTTGCACCTGCTCGAGGATCCGCTGCAGCGGCTGGGCGAGTGCCGTTTCCAGCCCTTCCTGCGATATCGCGGTCGCCAGCTCATCACTGATAAAAGGTAATGAGACAGCGTGTTCAGCACGGTCAGAGAGGGCGATTTTGCTCTCTTCAGCGGTACGCACTACGCGATAGCTGAGACGCTGACGCCACACTTTATAGAGCAGGGCGACTTTATCCGCGTCCTGCGCGTCGCGTACCAGATCGTTCAGGAAGCGCCCGTTCGCGGTGCTGTAAAAATCACTCTGCGCCGGAACGTCGTTGATGGCGATGGCGTTCCACCAGGGCAGAATTGGCAGGGCAATGCCTTTTTCGGTTTGTCCGCCCATGCCGAGCAGCGGCATCAGGCTTTTAAATGCCAGAGCAATGTCCAGGTCGTTACCGCCTACGCGGCAGCCGCTGTGGCCCAACAGGCTGGTTTCGCGGTCACGACGCTGATGCCATTGTGGCCCCATCAGCAGTAAAGAGCAGTCGGTGGTGCCCCCGCCAATATCCACAACGAGCACGCGTTGCTCTTGCGTTAATGTGGCTTCAAAATCCAGCCCTGCCGCTACCGGCTCATACTGGAAGACCACGTCACGGAAACCGGCTCGGTGTGCGGCGCGCTCGAGGATCCCCTGCGCTTGCTGGTTAGCCTCTTCACCGCCCAGACCCTGGAAGTTGATCGGGCGACCAATAACGGCCTGCGTGATGGGATCGGGTACCTGGGTCTGCGCCTGGTTACGGATGTGCAGCATCATGGCGCACACCAGGTCTTCGAACATCGCCACCTGCTGTGGTTTTAATCCGCTGGCGCCCAGAAACGACTTCGGGGATTTAACGAAGTAAACCTCTTCCGGATCGTCAATATAATGGCCCAGCGATGAGAGGCCAAACTGCACGCTGGAAGGGGTCACGTCGATATCTTCGTCGCGGTTAAAACTGACCGCCCGGCGCAGCAGCGCCTGGGTTTCCGCCGCGGTAGCGGGAACCTGATGATGACGGAACAGCCATTCACTGACCGCTTCGCGAGTGGGTGCGCAGAGCATTGATGGCAGCAGCGTGCTCTCTTTTTCCATCTTCAGGAGCTGTGGTTGCCCGTTTTGCATAATGGCAACCGAACAGTTTGCCGTACCGTAGTCAAATCCAATAAACACGATTAGTCCCCATGCCAGTGAGAAGGGGCGAGACTTTAGCGAAATGTCTGCCTGGCGACAACAGGAATATGAAAGCAAGGCGAAACAAGGCCTTTCGGTTTATGCTGAGGGGAACAAAAAAGGAGCGATGATGTATACCCTGACCTGGCAACCCCCTTACGACTGGCAATGGATGTTTGGTTTCCTTGGCGCACGTGCGGTAGCGGGCGTAGAGACCGTCACGGACCACTATTACGAGCGCAGTTTCGCTTGCAAGGGGCATCAGGGGATATTTCGCGTTACGCCTGACAGCCAAACCCCTACGCTTACCGTGACGCTCAGCCCGGGCTTGATTCCGGTTGCGCAGAGCTGTCTTGAGCGTATCGGGCGACTTTTCGATCTTGACTGCGATCCTCAGGCGATCCGCTCGACACTGGGGGATCTGGGGGCCGCACGGCCAGGCTTACGGTTGCCGGGGGCGATGGATGCCTGGGAGCAGGGTGTGCGGGCGATACTCGGGCAACTGGTTAGCGTGGCGATGGCGGCAAAATTGGCTTCCCGCGTTGTCGCCCTGTGCGGGGAGCCGGTTGAAGACGCCCCGGGTTATCTCTGCTTCCCGACCCCGCACGCGCTGGCCGCAGCGGACCCGCTGGCGTTGAAAGCGCTTGGAATGCCGGTAAAGCGGGCGGAGTCGATCGTTCATCTGGCTCAGTCTGTGGTGGACGGGACGTTTCCGCTTTCCCCTCCTGCGGATATTGAGGTGGGAATGAAGGCCTTACAGCAGCGGCCCGGGATAGGACGCTGGACGGCAAACTACCTGGCCCTGCGCGGCTGGCAGGCGAAGGACGTTTTTCTGCCGGATGATTATCTGATTAAGCAACGATTTGCCGGGATGACGCCTGCGCAAATTCGGTGCTACGCTCAGCGCTGGCAGCCCTGGCGCTCGTATGCGTTGCTGCACATCTGGTATACCGACGGCTGGGCGCCATCAGTTGATGGCGAAATAGCTGGTATTAAGCAGTAGATCCAACGGCTGCGGCTCGGCGATGGTGTCGCCGTAAATAAAATCAATGCCGATGCCGGAGAGCGTGTCCATCATGATAGGCTGGTTACACGGACCGGCGATGGTTTTCATGCCCAGGCGCTGGGCGTGCCCCTGAACGATCGTCACCATCATCTCATCCATCAGGTTGCCATAAACATTCGTCACCATTTCCGTATCAAGCATCAGATAATCGGCCATATTGGCGCTGAGGTGGCTAAAGACGTTCATATCGCGTCCCACCTGGCTGAGCACGACGCGGCAGCCAGCATGGCGAAGCTTTTGCAGGCCCTGCTGCAGGTTCTCATCCGGATTACATACCACGTCGGCAGCGATAACCAGATGCAGCAGACGGCCTGGCATGGGGCTCTTCTCCAGCAGGTCGACAAGTTCATCAACCAGCGTGACGCTTGCTAAACCTGCTTCAGACAGCGGAAGCGCGACCCCCATGCCTTTGTGGGCGACCTGTGCGGCGGAGGTGCGGAAAAACTCGTTGAAGATACGTCTGTCAAGGGCGTGCAACAGTTCAGGCTCCGCAAGTCCGGAGCGGAACGCATGCTCTTCCTGCACTTCGCCCTGGCTGGTCCACAGGCGTAATGAAATCAGCCAGAAGTTGCAGCTTTCCGGTATCCGTGGAGACGCGACGCTGCGGGCAATCATCATCAGGTGATTGTCTTTAATCATGTGCCACTGCTCATCAAGCGACATCATGCTGCGCATGCCGTGGTCCCGTTCCTGCTGGGGTTCGTAAACCGTGACGACACCGCGTCCGCTGTTTTTCGAGGCGTAACAGGCGATATCCGCCTGCGACATGATTTCTGAAGCCTGATGGTTATTTTCATCAATCAGAGTGATACCCGCGCTGGCGCCGATCCGGTGCAGACGTCCTTCCCACATAAAGTGATAGTCATTGATGGTGTTAATCAGGCGGCCAGTAATATAACGCGCGCTTTCGATATTGCAGTCCGGGAGCAACAACCCGAATTCGTCCCCGCCGAGACGAGCCAGCACGTCGCTGGAGCGGAGCATGGTCAACATTAATGACGAAAGCTCCCGCAGCAGAGCATCACCCGCCGCATGGCCTGCGGTGTCGTTGACGGCTTTAAAACGATCGAGATCGATAAACACCAGCGCATGACGCTGGCGTGTCTCCTGTACGGTCTGTAAGAGCCGTTTGAGGTGGTTTTCGAAACTGACCCGGTTTGCGAGGTGGGTGAGGGCATCGTGCGAGGCACTGTAACTGAGCTGACGCAGCATTTTGCGCGATTCCGTCACGTCCTGAATCACGATCACGGAGCCAATGTTTTGCCCGTCCAGCGTACTGAGCGGGGTAATGCTGTAGTGGATATCATAGTTGCCGCCGGTACGGCAGTTCAGCACCACGTCCTGGTCTATATCGGAACGGGACATATCGCCGCTGTGAATATTCTCCATCAGCGGTCCCTTTTCACCAAAGGTGATGTGCAACACTTTCAGGACAGGCTGCCCGATAGCCTCGGTCTGCAGCCAGCCGCTCATTTTCTCGGCAACCGGGTTCATAAAGGTGACATTCATGTCGATATCGGTACACAACACCGCTTCGCCGATGGAATCGAGGGTAATGTGCAAACGCTCTTTTTCCTGGAACAGCGCTTCGTTGAGCTGCTTCACCTCGGTCATGTCCATGTTGATGCCGAGCAGGCGTTCGACTTCACCCTGTTTGTTCAGTACCCGGTTCGCCAGAGAGCGTATATGGCGCACGCCTTCTTTAACACGAATGCGGAACTCAAGCTTAAACGGCAAACGTGAAATGAGGGAATCCCGGAGCACCTTTTCAGCGTGAGCGCGGTCTTCCGGGAGCATCGTTTCGTGCCAGAGCTGCCAGGTGGGCTTGATGTGCGGCGGGATCTCATACAGCTCAAACATCCGCTTATCCCAGCTGATAATGTCCGGCTCCAGATCCCACTCCCAGATGCCGATACCGCCCGCTTCGTTGGCGAGGGTGATGCGCTCCATCAGGCGTTTATTGACCCACTCGGTCTGCTTCAGGTCGTTAATATCTTCAATCTGGGCGATAAAATAGAGCGGTGAACCGTCGGTGTGGCGCACCACGGAGACGGCAAGCAGGGCCCAGACCACTTCACCGTTGCGGGTGTAGTAACGCTTCTCAAGGGTGTAGGTGTTGATGTCGCCGTTGACCAGCTGCTCCAGCTGTTCGAGATCGGTATTCAAATCTTCCGGCCAGGTTAACTGCTGGAAGGTGAGGGCCTGAAGCTCCGTCTGGCTGTATCCCAGGAAGTTACACAGGGCTTTATTTGCCTGAAGCCACTGCCCCTCAATGCTGACCAGCGCCATGCCGATGGCGGAATATTCCATCGCGTTACGAAAACGCGCTTCACTTTCGGTGATATGTTTGCGTTCGGCGCGAAAGGCATACATCACCATGGTCATAATATTGGCCGGCAACAGCATCATCAAAAAGGGCAGCCAGGGCGCGTTTAGCGTTACCTGCAGGTTTTGCGGCGTCATGGATGCAGGGTTACGCGTCATGATCAGCGAGACCATCATCACGGTGACCAGAAATACCAAAAACGCCTCCATTCGCGGCAGGCGCACGGCGCTCCACATAAGCAGAACGATAACGCAGGTGAAGGGCCACGGCAGCCAGGTAATCGCCATCCAACTGAGAGCCAGCGTCACGGCCATGGTGGCCAGCGTTTCCAGCAGCAATTTTGGGTTGCGGTGACGCAGCAGATAATGTGGTTTAAACAGTAACCCTAACGGCACCAGCGCCAGCGCACCAATGGCTTCTGATAACACCCAGACGAGGAAATTACGCAGCGGCTCCGGACCCGGCACCAGAAGATACACCAGCACCCCGCCAACCAGCGGTGGCACCAGCGCACTGCCGATGGACAGACGGATCCAGTCATTCAGATTCTGCAGGGGGTTATACCACGGGAGCAGTTTACGCAGTAACACCGCGCCAATCACGGCTTCAACCACGTTGATAGCGGTAAAGGTCGGGTTGATCGACGACCAGGAGAAAAGCATCCACGCGGCCAGGATATTGCCAAACGAGCAGGCCAGAGCGATACCCGGCCACATCTTTCCCGCATGACGGTAGAAGGCCACCATCATGATGGCGGTAGGGAACCAGAGCGGGGCGAGCAGGGTGCCGAAGCGGGTCAGCTCCAGCGAAAATAAGGTAAAGATAAAGGTGACCAGGCCCAGACAGACAAGTCGCAATAAAGGATGTGGGGTGGTAACCAAAACCCGCTGGTATTGTTTATTCATTACCGCTTTATCCAGAGACGCCATGCCGTCAGGAGAGAAGTCCGGACGAGTGAATTTGATAATTTGGTTTATGCTAGTACAAACAATTTACAATTCATATGGCGACTGCTCATAATTTGACATCATAGACTTATTAAATAGTTACTCGGTAAAAAATCCCCGGCAAACGCTGAAAAAACGTGCGTTTAAATTTCACAAAGGGATCATTTCGTCGCTTTTCACCCTGTCTCGCAGAACCTGCGCTTTCGACTGGTATCATGCCCGCGAAATCCCTATAATTGCCGCGTTTGACGCTCCGGCGTCGTCCTTCCTTAACATCCAGGTTAATCAGGTCGCTAAATTTATGACTGATAAGTCTCATCAGTGCGTCATTATAGGCATCGCCGGCGCATCGGCTTCAGGTAAAAGTCTTATTGCCAGTACGCTTTACCGCGAACTGCGTGAACAAGTTGGTGATGAGCATATCGGCGTCATTCCCGAAGACAGCTATTACAAAGATCAATCCCATCTGTCGATGGAAGAACGCGTAAAAACTAACTATGACCATCCTAATGCGATGGATCACAGCTTACTGTTCCAGCATTTAGAAGCACTTAAAAGCGGCCAGGCAATTGAACTTCCCGTCTATAGTTATGTAGAACATACCCGTACGCAGGAAACGATCCGTATCGAACCGAAGAAGGTCATTATCCTTGAAGGTATTTTGCTTCTGACCGACTCCCGTCTGCGTGAATCAATGAACTTCTCGATTTTCGTCGATACGCCGCTGGATATCTGCCTGATGCGCCGCATTAAGCGTGACGTCAATGAGCGTGGACGTTCGATGGACTCCGTGATGGCGCAATACCAGAAAACTGTCCGCCCGATGTTCCTGCAATTCATTGAACCATCCAAGCAATACGCCGATATCATCGTGCCTCGCGGCGGTAAAAACCGCATAGCCATTGATATCTTAAAAGCGAAAATCAGCCAGTTTTTTGAATAAGCCGCGCGAATTGTGTACCGTTCAGGGATAACCTGGTTTTGCCCTGAGTCTTTATGGCTTCAGGGTACGATGCATGAAAGGAGAAAGTGCGATGCGTCTTTGTGATCGCGATATTGAAGCCTGGCTGGATGAAGGCCGTCTGTCTATTACACCACGTCCACCCGTGGAGCGTATCAATGGTGTAACTGTTGATGTGCGTCTGGGAAATAAATTCCGCACCTTTAGCGGCCATACCGCACCGTTCATCGACCTTAGCGGGCCGAAGGATGAAGTCAGCGCCGCACTTGATCGCGTGATGAGTGATGAAATCGTTATTGACGAGGGCGAAGCCTTTTATCTGCATCCGGGTGAACTGGCGCTGGCGGTGACCTATGAATCCGTGACGCTGCCTGCGGACCTGGTCGGCTGGCTCGATGGCCGTTCTTCTCTGGCGCGACTGGGGCTGATGGTTCACGTGACCGCGCACCGTATCGATCCAGGCTGGTCGGGCCGTATCGTGCTCGAGTTCTTCAATGCCGGTAAACTGCCTCTGGCACTGCGTCCGGGGATGATGATCGGTGCGCTGAGTTTTGAACCGCTAACCGGTCCGGCAGATCGTCCTTATAACCGCCGTCAGGACGCTAAATATCGCGACCAGCAGGGTGCGGTCGCGAGCCGTATTGATAAAGACTGATCGTTAGTCCACTGAGGATGCTATGAGAAGAGTTCTGACAACGCTGATGATTTTGCTGGTGGTTCTGGTTGCTGGCCTTTCGGCGTTAGTCCTGCTTGTTAACCCTAATGATTTCCGTGCTTACATGGTGCGGCAGGTCGAAGCGCGTAGTGGTTATCAACTGAAGCTTGATGGGCCGCTGCGCTGGCACGTCTGGCCGCAACTCAGCATTCTCTCAGGCCGCATGTCGTTAACCGCGCCGGGTGCCTCCCAGCCGCTGGTCTCTGCCGATAACATGCGTCTTGATGTGGCGTTGATCCCGCTCTTTTCACACCAGTTGCAGGTCGACCAGGTGATGCTGAAAGGGGCGGTGATTCAGCTGACGCCGCAAACTGAAGCCGTGCGTGACTCGGATGCGCCGGTCGCCCCGCGGGAAAATACGCTGCCCGACGAGCCGACGGATACGGGCTGGTCATTTGATATAGCCAAACTGAAAGTCGCCGACAGCGTGCTGGTTTTCCAGCATGAGTCCGACGAGCAGGTAACCGTCCGTAACATCAACCTGAAGATGGAGCAGGACGCTCACCATATTGCCTCGCTGGAGTTTAGCGGAAGGCTGAACCGCGATCAGCGCGATCTGAATCTGTCGCTGAACGCCAACGTGAATGCCTCAGATTACCCCCATCAGCTCACGGCGGATATTCAGCAGCTGAACTGGCAACTGACGGGAGCCGATCTTCCTGCCCAGGGGATCACCGGTCAGGGAACGCTGCAGGCCGTGTGGCGCGAAGAGCAAAAACAGCTTGAGCTGGATAACCTCAATCTGCAGGCGAACGACAGCAGTCTGACAGGGCAGGCGAGCGTCACGCTTGAGGAGAAGCCGAAGTGGGTAATGAATCTGCAGTTTGACAAGCTCAATCTGGAGAACTTACTTCCGCCTCAGCCAGCGGGTGCAACCGACGGGAACGCCGCTCAGAATGGGCAAAGCCAGCCGTCCAAGCCGCGTCCGGTCATCTCCTCGAGTCTTGATCAGCCAGACTATAACGGTCTGCGTGGATTCACGGCTGATATCTTACTGAAAGCTAACAGCCTGCGCTGGCGCGGTATCGATTTTACCGACGTGAGCAGCCAGATGTTTAACCATAACGGTTTGCTGGTGATCTCCGAACTGAGCGGCAAAATGGGCGCCGGACATCTTTCTCTGCCGGGCACGCTGGACGTGCGTAAAGAGACGGCCAGCGCCGAATTCCAGCCGCGTCTCGACAACGTTGAGATTGGTACCATCCTTAAAGCCTTTAATTACCCGATCTCCTTAACGGGCCAATTGACGCTGGCGGGTGACTTCTCGGGGACGAAGATTGATGCTGAGGCTTTCCGCCGCGAATGGCAGGGGCAGGCTCATCTTGACCTGAAAGATTCCCGTATGGAAGGGCTTAACTTCCAGCAGCTGGTGCAGCAGGCGGTGGAGCGCAGCAGTGATGTTAAAGCCCAGGAAAACTACGACAGCGCAACGCGCCTCGACAGCTTTACCACTGACCTGACGCTGGACAACGGGCAGCTCACTCTCGACGGAATGCAGGGGACCTCTTCACTCCTGTCGTTAACCGGTGAAGGTAAGCTGGATCTGGTGAAAGAGACGGCGGATACCCGATTTAACGTGCGGGTACTTTCCGGCTGGCAGGGTGAAAGTAAACTGATCGACTTCCTTAAAGAGACGCCGGTTCCACTCACTGTCTATGGCAAATGGCAGGCGCTGAATTACAGCCTTCAGGTGGATCAGATCCTGCGCAAACATCTGCAGGACGAAGCGAAACGTCGTCTGAACGACTGGGCGGATCGGAATAAAGATTCTCAGTCAGGGAAGGATGTGAAGAAGCTGTTAGATAAGCTTTGATGCCCGAGCGCCCGGTAGCGCACATGCTACCGGGCAAAACAACTCACTAAACCTCATAGTCCAGTTCTTCTTCATCCCGCAGTGGAATGAGCTGCACCTTCTGTACACGGTGGCTCTCAACCTGCAACGTTTTAAGCAGATAGTCGCCCACCTGAACCTCTTCTCCCGGTTGCGGGATACGCTGCAAATATTCCATCAGCAGACCGGCAATAGTGTGATACTCGCGTTTTTCATCAAGCGGTAGCGGCACATATTGCACCAGGTCTTCCAGCGGCATATGGCCGTTCGCCGTCCACGACCCGTCGGCATTTTTCTGGATGTCGTGGCGCGCATCAATCTCATCCACCTCGTTGGGCAAATTACCGGCGATGGTTTCCATGACGTCGCTGAGCGTGACCAGTCCTTCAACGGAACCGAATTCATCCACCACAAAGGCAAAGTGAGTGCGCGCGTTACGAAACTGCTCAAGGGCAGAAAGCAGCTGCAGTCCTTCAGGGAAGACCAGCGGCTGGCGTACCAGGGCACGCAGATTAAGTGCTTCACCGTGCAGCTGCTGTTGCAGCAGGTCGATGACGTGCACCACGCCGAGCAACTCCTCTTCCTCTTCACCGCCGGTGACAACCACGCGGGTGTGCTGGTTTTTATCCAGCAGGGCGCGAATGTGCTCCTCCGGTGCCGTCAGGTCGATATGCTCGATGTCATGCCGTGATGTCATGATGCTGCTGACCGTCCGCTGATTCAGATTGAGCACCCGCTCAATCATCAGTCGTTCCTGCGGATTAAAGATCAGCCCGTCACTGTGATCGGCAAGCATCGCGGCGGATTCCGCATCCAGTTCTGCATCCTCTTTTTTCCCGCTCAGCAGGCGCATGACCGTGTCGGCCGTGCGTTGACGTAACGTCTGATTTGCTGAGAGGAAGCGGCGACGGTTGAATATCGCCAGCTGGTTCAGCGCTTCAATCATTACTGAGAAACCAATGGCGGCATACAGATAGCCTTTCGGAATGTGGAATCCAAACCCGTCTGCCACCAGGCTAAAGCCAATCATCAGCAGGAAACTCAGGCAGAGAATAACAATGGTCGGGTGGCTGTTAACGAACCGGGTCAGAGCTTTACTTGCCATCACCATCAGCGTAATGGCAATGATCACTGCGGCCATCATCACGGCCAGGTGGTCAACCATCCCGACGGCGGTGATCACCGAGTCCAGTGAGAAGACGGCGTCCAGCACCACGATTTGCGCCACCACAGGCCAGAATTTTGCCCCGCGTCGCTGGGTCGGGTTTTCACTGTCTTTGCCTTCGAGCCGCTCATTAAGTTCAACCGTCGCTTTAAACAGCAGGAACAACCCACCGAAGAGCATGATCAGGTCACGGGCGCTGAAGCTCAGGCCGTGAACGGAGAACAGAGGCTGTGTCAGCGTGACCAGCCAGGAGATAGAGGCCAGCAGCAGCAACCGCATCACCATCGCCAAAAGCAGGCCCGTTACGCGAGCGCGGTCACGCTGAGAAGGGGGCAGTTTTTCGGCGAGGATGGCGATAAAGACCAGATTATCAATACCGAGCACCAATTCGATGACAACCAGCGTCACCAGTCCGGCCCAGATTGATGGATCGGCAATCCATTCCATAGTAATAGCAATACCTTCTGTTATATGACGAATGTCACACTTCGATCATGGATAAAGCGGCGGGAAATTGCAATGCCGGGCTGAGATTTCTCTTAATAAGGCCGAACAAAAAGAGAGCATTACGCTGGCGCTGTAAATAAGGTAATTACGTATATTTTATTACGCACAGTACATTTTAGGATATATCGCAATTAATGGTTTTTATTGTTGCTTTGTCAATATAAAGAAAATCCTAAAAGGTCAAAACTTTGCTCTTAATATTAATCTTAAAAACAGTTATTAGGACAGTTGTCTCCTTGCCTGCTATTAGGTTAGCTGCAACAATTCCTCCAGCATCAAATGTTAAATCTCCTTGTTGCTATTATTGTTTCGGTCTTCAGGAATGGTTATTGATTATCCGTCGGGCGTTTTTGCGGCTGATATATTTCCAGAAGACCTTGTTCAAGAGGGTGTCTATCCATAACACATTGTTTAGTCAGTGGATTGGTAACTGAAAGCCAAGGGCGGTAGCGTGCCTGAAAGCGTGTGAATCAGCCTCGATTATTCTGTCAATAGCCAATGGATGAATAAGCTTTTTTTAGGACTGATGCCAGTTATATTTCTATTTGATTAACTGCATGCTGAAACCCAATACGACCCGGCTTATTTTAAATTGCACAGGATAATTACTCTGCCAAAGTGATAAATAATCAATGATGAAATCCAAAATGAAATTGATGCCATTATTGGTGTCTGTGACCTTGATGAGTGGTTGTACGGTCTTTCCCGGCAGCAATATGTCAACAATGGGTAAGGATGTGATCAAGCAGCAGGATGCCGATTTTGATCTCGACAAAATGGTGAATGTTTATCCACTCACGCCACGTCTGGTCGAACAATTACGTCCACGTCCGAATGTTGCTCAGCCAAATATGTCTCTGGATCAGGAGATTGCCTCCTACCAGTACCGCGTGGGGCCGGGTGATGTCATCAACGTCACCGTCTGGGACCACCCTGAACTGACCACACCAGCGGGCCAGTACCGTAGCTCAAGCGACACCGGTAACTGGGTACAGTCAGACGGCACCATGTTCTATCCCTATATTGGCAAGGTACACGTTGCCGGGAAAACGCTCGCCGAAATCCGCAGTGATATTACCGGCCGCTTAGCGCAGTACATCGCCGATCCGCAGGTGGACGTTAATATCGCCGCATTCCGCTCGCAAAAAGCCTATATCTCCGGACAGGTGAATAAATCCGGTCAACAGGCCATCACCAACGTACCGCTGACCGTTCTGGATGCCATTAACGCCGCCGGCGGTTTAACCGACGGTGCCGACTGGCGCAACGTGGTTCTGACACACAACGGCAAAGAGCAGCGCATTTCGCTGCAGGCGCTGATGCAAAACGGTGACCTGACTCAGAACCGTCTGCTCTATCCGGGCGACATTCTCTACGTACCGCGCAATGACGATCTGAAAGTGTTCGTGATGGGCGAAGTTAAGAAACAGAGCACCCTCAAAATGGACTTCAGCGGCATGACCCTGACCGAAGCGCTGGGTAATGCAGAGGGTATTGATCTGACCACCTCCAACGCCACCGGTATCTTCGTGATCCGTCCGCTGAAAGGTGAGGGCAGTGTGAAAGGCAAGATTGCCAACATCTACCAGCTGGATATGTCCGATGCGACGTCTCTGGTGATGGCAACGGAGTTCCGTCTCCAGCCATACGATGTGGTGTATGTCACCACCGCACCGGTTGCCCGCTGGAACCGTCTGATCAACCAGTTGCTGCCAACCATCAGTGGCGTTCGCTACATGACGGATACGGCGCGCGACATTCATACCTGGTAATCCGCGATGTTTAACAAAATTCTGGTGGTATGCGTGGGGAACATTTGCCGTTCCCCCACGGCTGAACGGCTGCTGAAACTCTACCAGCCCGAACTGACCGTTGAATCCGCAGGGCTGGGTGCGCTGGTCGGTAAAGGTGCCGATGAGCGCGCAACGAGCGTGGCCCGCGATCATAACCTTTCTCTCGACGGGCACATCGCCCGTCAGGTCACCGGCCGTATGTGCCGGGAGTATGACCTGATCCTGACGATGGAAAAACGCCATATCCATGCGCTGTGTGATATCGCACCGGAGATGCGCGGCAAGGTGATGCTGTTTGGTCACTGGGACAATGAACGCGAAATCCCCGATCCATATCGCAAAAGCCATGAGGCCTTCGAGGCGGTATACACCTTACTTGACCAGTCTGCCCGTCAGTGGGCGCAGGCACTGAAAGCTCAGCAGGGATAACAATGACAGAAAAAACAAAACCTTCTGCCGCCCCGACTTCGGGCAGTGATGAAATCGATATTGGTCGCCTGGTCGGCACCGTCGTAGAGGCAAAGTGGTGGGTGCTTGGGATCACCGCCGTGTTTGCCGCGGCGGCCGTCGTCTATACGCTGTTTGCGACGCCCATCTACAGTGCCGATGCGCTGGTGCAGATTGAGCAGAATACCGGTAACTCGCTGGTGCAGGACATTGGCTCCGCACTGGCGAACAAACCGCCGGCCTCCGATGCGGAAATTCAGCTGATCCAGTCGCGCCTGGTTCTGGGTAAAACCGTTCACGACCTCGGCCTTGATATCTCCGTCACCAAAAATACCTTCCCGATCTTTGGTGCCGGCTGGGACCGTCTGATGGGACGCAGCAACGACACGGTCAAAGTGACTGACTTTGTGCTGCCAAAAGGAAGCGCGGATCAGACCTTTACCCTGACGGTGTTAGGCCCAAAACAGTACCAGTTAACCAGCGATGCGGGCTTTAGCGCGCGCGGTGAGGTGGGGCAGATGCTGACGAAACAGGGTGTCAGCATGATGGTCAGCGCGATCCACGCCCAGGAGGGCGGTGAATTTACCGTGACCAAATTCTCCACGCTGGGAATGATTAACAATCTGCAGAACAACCTGACCGTCACCGAAAACGGCAAGGACACCGGTGTCCTGAGCATGACCTTTACCGGTGAAGATAAGGATCAGATCCGCGACATCCTCAACAGCATCACCCGTAACTATCTTGAGCAGAACGTTGAGCGTAAATCGGCTGAAGCAGCGAAAAGCCTGGCATTCCTCGCTAAACAGCTTCCGGAAGTCCGCGCCCGTCTGGATGATGCCGAGAACAAGCTTAACGCCTATCGTCAGGATAAAGACTCTGTCGACCTGCCGCTGGAAGCGAAATCCGTTCTCGACTCGATGGTTAACATTGATGCGCAGCTTAACGAGCTGACCTTCAAAGAGGCGGAAATTTCCAAGCTTTATACCAAGCGTCACCCGGCTTACCGTACGCTGCTCGAGAAACGCCGCACGCTGGAAGAAGAGAAAGCGAAACTCAACGACCGCGTCACTGCGATGCCTAAAACGCAGCAGGAAATCGTACGTCTGACCCGCGATGTGGAATCCGGACAGCAGGTGTACATGCAGCTGCTGAATAAACAGCAGGAGCTGAAAATCACCGAAGCCAGTACCGTTGGTGATGTGCGCATCGTTGACCCGGCCATCACCCAGCCTGGGGTGCTGAAGCCGAAGAAAGCCCTCATCATTCTCGGCAGCATTATTCTGGGTCTTATCCTCTCCATCGTTGGCGTGCTGCTTCGCTCGCTGTTCAACCGTGGAATCGAAAGCCCGCAGGCACTGGAAGAGAGCGGTATCAACGTCTACGCCAGCATCCCGCTGTCGGAGTGGCAAAAATCGCGTGACAGCGTCAAAACCACCAAAGGCGTTAAGCGTTACAAACAAAGTCAGCTGCTGGCAGTGGGTAACCCAACCGATCTGGCCATCGAAGCGATTCGTAGTCTGCGTACCAGTCTGCACTTCGCCATGATGCAGGCCAAAAACAATGTTCTGATGCTGACCGGTGTCAGCCCGTCAATTGGTAAGACCTTTGTCTGTGCCAACCTGGCGGCGGTGGTGAGCCAGACCAATAAACGGGTGCTGCTGATCGACTGTGATATGCGTAAGGGCTATACCCACGAACTGCTGGGTACCAATAACGTCAACGGGCTGTCGGAAATCCTGCTGGGCAAAGGTGAGATTAGCCAGAGTGCAAAACCGACGACGGTGCCGAAGTTTGACCTTATTCCGCGTGGTCAGGTGCCGCCGAATCCATCAGAGCTGCTGATGAGTGAACGTTTTAGCGAGCTGGTGGAGTGGGCGAGCAAAAACTATGACCTGGTGTTGATTGATACCCCACCAATTCTGGCGGTGACCGATGCCGCCATTGTGGGCCGCCATGCCGGCACCACGCTGATGGTGGCGCGTTACGCGGTGAACACGCTGAAGGAAGTGGAAACCAGCCTGAGCCGCTTCGAGCAAAACGGAATTGAAGTGAAAGGGGTGATCCTGAACTCCATCTTCCGTCGTGCGACCGGTTACCAGGACTACGGTTACTACGAGTACGAATACAAGTCTGACAGTCACTAATCGTTAGCTTTCGGGGAAGACCATGACTACACAACGCCCTTTAGTTTCTATTTATATGCCGACATGGAATCGTCAGCAGCTGGCGATCCGCGCAATAAAATCTGTGCTGCGACAGGATTACGATAACTGGGAACTGATCATCGTTGATGACTGTTCTTCCTCGTACGAACAGCTGCAAAAGTTTGTGACTGACCTTAACGACCCGCGCGTGGTTTACACGCACAACGAGATTAACTCCGGTGCGTGCGCGGTGCGTAACCAGGCGATTATGCAGGCTAAAGGCCAGTATCTGACCGGCATCGACGACGATGACGAATGGACGCCGAACCGTCTGTCGATCTTCCTGTCGCACAAAGCACAGCTGGTGACGCATGCGTTTTTGTATGCCAACGACTATGTCTGTCAGGGTGAAGTTTACTCGCAGCCTGCCAGCCTGCCGTTGTATCCGAAATCGCCTTACTCACGCCGCCTGTTCTATAAACGCAACATCATTGGTAATCAGGTCTTTACCTGGGCGTGGCGCTTTAAGGAGTGCCTGTTCGATACCGAGCTGAAGGCTGCGCAGGATTACGACATCTTCCTGCGCATGGTGATGGAGTATGGCGAGCCGTGGAAGGTGGAAGAGGCGACGCAGATCCTGCATATCAATCACGGGGAGATGCAAATCACCTCGTCGCCGAAGAAATTCTCTGGTTACTTCCACTTTTACCGCAAGCACAAGGACAAGTTCGACCGTGCCAGCCGGAAGTATCAGCTGTTTACCCTCTATCAGATCCGCAATAAGCGCATGAACTGGCGCACGTTGCTCACGTTGTTGTCCGTGCGTAACGGCAAGCGTCTGGCTGATGGACTTCGGGGGAAATAATGTTTCTGGAAGATTGCCGCGCTAACAGCTGGAGCCTGCGCCCGTGCTGCATGGTTCTGGCGTACCGCATCGCGCATTTTTGCTCGGTGTGGCGCAAGAAAAATGTTTTAAACAATCTCTGGGCAGCACCGGTGCTGGTGCTGTACCGCATCATTACTGAATGTTTTTTTGGTTATGAAATTCAGGCCGCTGCCACCATTGGTCGCCGTTTTACCATTCATCACGGTTATGCCGTGGTGATCAACAAATTCGTTGTAGCCGGTGATGATTTCACTATTCGCCACGCGGTCACCATCGGTAACCGTGGGCCCGACAGCCTGGCCTGCCCGGTGATTGGCAATAACGTCGAGCTGGGCGCGAACGTGGTCATCATTGGCGACATCACGATTGGTAACAACGTCACGATAGGCGCAGGGAGCGTGGTGCTGGACAGTATTCCGGATAACGCGCTGGTGGTGGGTGAGAAAGCCCGCGTGAAGGTGATCAAATGAACATTCTGCAATTTAACGTCCGTCTCGCAGAGGGCGGGGCGGCCGGTGTGGCGTTGGATCTTCATCAGCGCGCGCTGCAAAAAGGACTTCAGTCTCGTTTTATTTACGGTTATGGCAAAGGCGGTAAGAAAAGCGTCAGCCACGATAACTACCCGCAGGTGCATAAGCACACGCCGCGCCTGACTTCCGTGGCCAACATTGCCTTGTTCCGCCTGTTTAACCGCGATCTGTTTGGCAATCTTAATACCCTTTATCGCACCGTGACGCGCTCCCAGGGGCCGGTTGTACTGCATTTCCATGTGCTTCACAGCTACTGGCTGAACCTGGAAGAGGTGGTGGCGTTTTGCCAGAAGGTGCAGGCCCACAAACCGGATACCCGCTTCGTCTGGACGCTGCACGATCACTGGAGCGTGACCGGTCGCTGCGCCTTTACCGACGGGTGTGAAGGCTGGAAAAGCAACTGCCAGAAGTGCCCGACGCTGAGCAACTACCCGCCGGTGAAAGTGGATCGTGCCCATCAGCTGGTGGCCGGAAAGCGCCAGCTGTTCCGCGACATGCTCTCGCTCGGCTGTACGTTCATCTCCCCAAGCCAGCACGTGGCCGATGCCTTTAACAGTCTGTATGGGGCAGGGCGCTGTCAGATCATCAATAACGGTATCGACGTGGCGACGGAAGCGATTCTGGCCGAACTTACCCCGGTTGCAGAAACCCCGGGTAAACCAAAAATCGCTATCGTTGCGCATGACCTGCGTTACGACGGCAAAACCAATCAGCAGCTGGTGCGCGACATGATGGCGCTGGGTGACAAGATTGAACTGCACACCTTCGGCAAGTTCTCGCCGTTCGAAGGGGCTAACGTGGTGAATCACGGGTTTGAAACAGACAAGCGCAAACTGATGAGCGCCCTCAATGGGATGGATGCGCTGGTATTCAGTTCGCGCGTGGATAACTACCCGCTGATCCTGTGCGAAGCGCTCTCCATCGGTGTGCCGGTGATTGCCACCCACAGCGATGCGGCACGTGAAGTGCTGGAAAAATCGGGCGGGACCACGTTTGCGGAGCATGAGGTGCTGCCTCTGGTGCAACTGCCGAAGGCGCAGATCGCGCAGGCCGTTTTTGGTACCGACCTGGAATCGTTCCGCAACCGCAGCCGCAAGGCCTACAGTGGACAACAGATGCTGGAGGAATATGTCTCGTTCTATCAGAGTCTGTAGTTATCTGCTGCTGCCGCTGATTTACCTGCTGGTCAACGTCAAAATTGCCCAGCTTGGCGAAAGCTTCCCGATAACCATAGTGACCTTCTTGCCCGTTCTGCTTCTGCTGTATGTCGACAAAATCAACCTCAAGAAGCTGATGATGGCCTTAGGGCTGGGCGTGGGTCTGACGCTATTTAACTACATCTTTGGTCAGTCTCTGGATGCCAGTAAATACGTCACCTCCACCATGCTGTTTGTTTATATCGTCATTATTATTGGCATGGTCTGGAGTATTCGTTTCAAGGTTATTTCGCCACACAATTATCGGAAAATCCTTAGGTTCTTTTATATTGCCGTTGCGTTAATTGTTATGCTTGCTGCACTGGAAATGGCGCAAATTATTTTGACCGGTGGCAGTAGCCTGATGGAGATAATTTCGAAATATCTCATTTACAGTAACAGCTATGTATTGAACTTCATCAAGTTTGGCGGAAAGCGTACGACAGCCCTCTATTTTGAACCGGCGTTTTTTGCTCTGGCACTAATCTCAATTTGGCTCAGCATCAAACAGTTTGGTATCAAAACCCCTAAGACCGATGCTATGATTCTTGCAGGAATTGTTCTGTCAGGATCGTTCTCAGGGGTAATGACATTTATCCTGTTTTACCTGCTGGAGTGGGCGTTCCAGTACCTGAACAAAGATGCGATTAAGAAAAAACTGCCGCTGGCGATTATCTCTCTGACAGTATTTATGGTTGGCGTGATATTTGCCTTCCCATACATCTCAGAACGCCTGGGAGATTTGGGAACCGAAGGCTCGTCATCCTATTATCGTATCATTGGTCCACTGGTGATGGTGGGTTATTCCTTAACCCATATCGATGGTGTAGTAAGATTCGGCTCACTTTACGAATATGTTGCATCATTCGGAATCTTTAACGGTGCGGATGTCGGTAAAACCATAGACAATGGCCTGTATCTGTTAATTATCTATTTTTCGTGGTTCGCCGTACTGTTGACACTGTGGTATCTGTTTAAAGTTTTCAAAATGATGATTAACGCGTTTGGTGATAACCAGAACTTTCGCGTGCAGCTTTATCTGTTTACACCGGTGTCGTTGTTTTTTACCGGGTCAATATTTAGCCCGGAATATGCTTTCTTGATTGTCTGTCCGTTTATTCTGCGCAAAGCGCTTAATATTACGAACGTATGACGAAATGAGGTGATTTATGTTTCTTAGCGTCATTACTGTCGCTTTTCGTAATTACGAAGGGGTGGTAAAAACCTGGCGCTCGCTGCGCAACCTGGCGCGCGATCCAAGCCTCACCTTTGAGTGGATTGTGGTCGATGGCGGCTCGAACGATGGTACGGCGGAGTTTCTGGAAAAACTCAACGGTGAGTTCAACTTACGTTTCATCAGCGAGAAAGATAAAGGCATCTACGATGCGATGAATAAAGGCATCGACATGGCGCAAGGCCGTTATGCCATCTTCCTGAATTCCGGTGACGTATTCCATGAGGATGTGGCGTTATTTGCCCGTCAGCTGGCGCGCCAGAAAGAGGATGCGATGTACATTGGCGACGCGCTGCTCGATTTTGGCGATGGCCATAAAGTTTGCCGCAGTGCGAAACCCGGCTGGTATATCTACCACAGTTTGCCTGCCAGCCATCAGGCCATTTTCTTCCCGGTAAAAGGTCTGAAAAAACAGCCTTACGATCTGCAGTATAAAGTTTCTTCAGATTATGCGCTGACCGCCAGCCTGTATAAATCAGGTTACCCGTTCCGTCGAATTAAAGGGCTGGTATCTGAATTTTCAATGGGCGGCGTGTCAACGTCTAATAATCTGGAACTGTGCCAGGATGCCAGAAATGTGCAGCGTAAAATATTAGGCGTGCCGGGGTTCTGGGCGGAATTATCTTATTTATTACGTCTGCGTACCACGGGTAAAACGAAAACCTTATATAACAAAGCCTGAATATAAGGAAACGTAATGCAGGATCTTAAAGGTTTCTCCGTGCCGAAAGGCTTTCGGGGCGGGAGCGGTATTAAAGTGCAGTTGTGGTGGGCAGTACAGGCCACCTTATTTGCCTGGTCACCGCAAATACTTTACCGCTGGCGAGCTTTTTTATTGCGTCTGTTTGGCGCAAAAATCGGAAAAAACGTAGTCATTCGCCCGTCGGTAAAAATTACCTACCCGTGGAAATTAACGCTTGGGGATTATGCGTGGGTAGGGGATGACGCGGTGTTATATACCCTTGGCGATATTACGATTGGTGCAAATTCGGTGGTTTCACAGAAGTGCTATTTGTGCACCGGCAGTCACGATTTTATGAGTCAGCATTTTGATATTACTGCCACTCCGATTGTGATTGGCGAAAAATGCTGGCTGGCGACAGATGTTTTTGTTGCACCTGGTGTTTCTGTTGGCGATGGCACGGTAGTCGGTGCCCGCAGCAGCGTTTTTAAATCGCTACCGGCAAATAAAATTTGCCGTGGCAACCCCGCAGTGGTGATACGCGAACGCGTTGAAACTGATTAAATTCATAAGTAGAGGAATATAAACATGTCTAAAGTCGCTCTCATCACCGGCGTTACCGGACAGGATGGTTCTTACCTGGCAGAACTGCTGCTGGAAAAAGGTTATGAAGTACACGGTATTAAGCGTCGTGCTTCTTCATTCAACACCGAACGTGTGGATCACATTTATCAGGATCCTCATGCGGCGAACCCGAAATTCCATCTGCACTACGGCGACCTGACCGATACTTCCAACCTGACCCGTATTCTGCAGGAAGTGCAGCCGGATGAAGTGTACAACCTGGGCGCGATGAGCCACGTTGCAGTCTCCTTCGAATCTCCGGAATACACCGCTGACGTTGACGCAATGGGTACGCTGCGTCTGCTGGAAGCGATTCGCTTCCTCGGCCTTGAGAAGAAAACCCGTTTCTACCAGGCATCCACCTCTGAGCTGTACGGTCTGGTGCAGGAAATTCCTCAGAAAGAGACTACCCCGTTCTACCCACGTTCTCCGTACGCCGTGGCGAAACTGTACGCGTACTGGATCACCGTGAACTACCGTGAATCCTACGGCATGTATGCCTGTAACGGCATTCTGTTCAACCACGAATCCCCACGTCGCGGTGAAACATTCGTTACCCGTAAAATCACCCGCGCTATCGCTAACATCGCACAGGGTCTGGAATCTTGCCTGCACCTCGGCAACATGGATTCCCTGCGTGACTGGGGCCATGCCAAAGACTACGTAAAAATGCAGTGGATGATGCTGCAGCAGGAAAAACCAGAAGACTTCGTTATCGCAACCGGCGTGCAGTACTCCGTACGTCAGTTCGTTGAGATGGCTGCCGCTCAGCTGGGTATCAAACTGCGCTTCGAAGGTACCGGCGTGGAAGAGAAAGGCATCGTGGTTTCCGTAACCGGCCATGACGCACCGGGCGTGAAACCGGGCGACGTGATTGTACAGGTTGACCCACGTTACTTCCGTCCTGCTGAAGTGGAAACCCTGCTGGGCGACCCAACCAAAGCACACGAAACACTGGGCTGGAAACCAGAAACGACTCTGCAGGAGATGGTTTCCGAGATGGTTGCCAAAGATCTTGAAGCAGCGAAAAAACACTCCCTGCTCAAGTCTCATGGCTACGAGGTTGCCATCGCGCTGGAGTCCTGAGAATGACAAAACAACGTATTTTTGTCGCGGGTCATCGCGGAATGGTGGGTTCCGCGATTGTTCGCCAGCTTGAACAGCGCGGTGATGTCGATGTGATTGTCCGTACCCGTGACGAGCTGAACCTGCTCGACAGCAAAGCGGTACAGGACTTCTTCGCCAGTGAACGTATTGACCAGGTGTATCTGGCGGCGGCGAAAGTGGGCGGCATTGTTGCCAACAACACGTATCCGGCGGATTTCATCTACGAGAACATGATGATTGAGAGCAACATCATTCACGCAGCGCATCTGCACAACGTGAATAAGCTGTTGTTCCTCGGCTCATCCTGTATCTACCCGAAAATGGCGAAGCAGCCGATCGCTGAGAGCGAACTGCTGCAGGGCACGCTGGAAGCAACCAACGAGCCGTATGCGATTGCCAAGATTGCCGGGATCAAGCTGTGCGAATCCTACAACCGTCAGTATAACCGCGACTATCGTTCGGTGATGCCGACCAACCTGTACGGACCGCATGACAACTTCCACCCGAGCAATTCGCACGTGATCCCGGCGCTGCTGCGTCGTTTCCACGAGGCAACGGCCGAAAATGCACCGGATGTGGTGGTGTGGGGCAGCGGTACGCCAATGCGTGAATTCCTGCATGTGGATGATATGGCGGCTGCCAGCATTCACGTAATGGAGCTGGATCGTGAGGTGTGGCAGGAAAACACCGAACCGATGCTGTCGCACATTAACGTCGGTACTGGCGTGGATTGCACCATTCGCGAGCTGGCGCAAACCATCGCGCAGGTGGTGGGTTACAAAGGCCGCGTGGTCTTTGACGCCACCAAACCGGACGGCACGCCGCGCAAACTGCTGGACGTGACCCGTCTGCATCAGCTGGGCTGGTATCACGAGGTATCACTGGAGCAGGGGCTGGCAAGCACCTACCAGTGGTTCCTTGAAAACCAGCACCGCTTCCGGGGGTAATGATGTTTTTAAGTCAGGAAGATTTTGCCACGGTAGTGCGTTCCACTCCGCTCATCTCAATTGATTTGGTGGTGGAGAACGAACGCGGCGAGTTCTTGCTGGGAAAACGAACCAACCGTCCTGCACAGGGCTTTTGGTTCGTGCCCGGCGGGCGCGTGCAGAAGGATGAGACGCTGGAAAATGCTTTTGAGCGTCTCACTCTGGCGGAACTGGGCCTGCAACTGCCGATGGCGGCAGGCCAGTTTTACGGGGTCTGGCAGCACTTCTATGACGATAACTTTTCGGGCACCGGTTTCACCACGCACTATGTGGTGCTCGGTTTTCGCCTGAAGGTGAGTGAGGCAGACCTGCGTCTGCCTGATTCTCAGCATGACGACTACCGCTGGCAGACGCCAGAGGCGTTGCTGGCCAGTGACAATGTGCATGACAACAGTCGTGCCTATTTCCTGGCCGATCGTCAGTCCGGAGTGCCGGGCTTATGAAAATTCTGGTGTACGGAATCAACTATTCGCCGGAGTTAACCGGCATCGGTAAATACACCGGCGAAATGGTCGAGTGGATGGCGAGCCAGGGACATGACGTGCGGGTCATTACCGCGCCGCCATACTACCCGGAATGGAAAGTAGGTGAGCGCTATTCAGGCTGGCGCTACCGTCGCGAAGAGGGTGCCGCGACCGTCTGGCGTTGCCCGCTGTACGTGCCGAAACAGCCCTCAACGCTGAAGCGGTTACTTCATCTGGGCAGCTTTGCCCTGAGCAGTTTCTTCCCGCTGATGGCGCAACGTCGCTGGAAGCCGGATCGCATTATCGGTGTGGTGCCAACGCTGTTCTGCACCCCAGGCATGCGCCTGCTGGGCAAACTCTCCGGCGCGCGCACGCTGCTTCACATTCAGGATTATGAAGTGGACGCCATGCTCGGCCTGGGAATGGCAGGTAAAGGTAAGAGCGGGAAGGTGGCGAAACTCGCCAGCGCCTTCGAGCGCAGCGGCCTGCATAACGTGGATTATGTCTCGACCATCTCGCGCTCAATGATGAACAAAGCGCAGGAGAAGGGCGTACCGGCGGAAAAAGTGATCTTTTTCCCCAACTGGTCTGAAGTGGCGCGTTTTCGCGACGTGACAGACAGTGACGCTCAGGCGCTACGCGCTCAGCTCGGTTTGCCTGACGACCAAAAAATCATTCTTTACTCAGGCAACATCGGTGAGAAGCAGGGGCTGGAGAGCGTCATCGACGCCGCACAGCAACTGAGCCATCAACCCTGGATGTTTGTCATCGTCGGGCAGGGCGGCGGAAAAGCGCGACTGGAAAAAATGGCCAACGACCGCGGCCTGACGAACGTGAAATTTTTCCCGCTTCAGTCTTACGAGGCACTGCCTGCGTTGCTGAAGATGGGCGACTGCCATCTGGTGGTACAAAAGCGCGGCGCGGCAGACGCGGTGCTGCCGTCCAAGCTGACCAACATTCTGGCAGTGGGCGGTAACGCGGTGATCACGGCGGAAGCCGAAACAGAATTAGGCCAGCTGTGCGACAGCTATCCGGGGATCGCCGTTTGCGTGGAACCGGAATCGGTCCCGGCGCTGGTCACTGGCATTGAACGGGCACTTGCCATGCCAAAAACGAACACGGTGGCACGTGAATATGCCGAACGCACGCTCGAGAAAGAGAACGTGCTGAGCCAATTTATTGCAGATATACGGGGATAAATCATGAGTCAAACCACTTTGTATCCGGTTGTGATGGCAGGTGGCTCTGGTAGCCGGTTGTGGCCGCTGTCCCGCGTGCTCTATCCAAAACAGTTCCTCTGCCTGAAAGGGGAGCTCACCATGCTGCAGACGACGGTTAACCGCCTGCAGGGTGTGGAGTGTGAAAGCCCGGTGGTGATTTGTAACGAACAACACCGCTTTATTGTCGCCGAGCAGCTGCGCCAGCTGAACAAACTCACAGAAAATATCATTCTGGAGCCTGCCGGACGTAACACCGCCCCCGCGATTGCGCTGGCGGCGCTGGCGGCCAAACGCAGCAGCCCGGATTGCGATCCGCTGATGCTGGTTCTGGCGGCAGACCATGTTATTCAACAGGAAGAGTCGTTCCGCGAGGCGGTACGCGCGGCTATTCCTTACGCCGAAAACGGCAAACTGGTGACTTTCGGCATCGTGCCGGACCTGCCGGAAACCGGCTACGGGTATATTCGTCGTGGCAATGTGACCCCTGGCGAAGGCGACAGCGTAGCGTTTGACGTGGCGCAGTTTGTCGAAAAACCGAATCTGGAAACCGCGCAGGCGTATGTGGCCAGCGGTGAATATTACTGGAACAGCGGGATGTTCCTGTTCCGCGCTGGCCGCTACCTGGAAGAGCTGCGCAAATATCGCCCGGATATTCTGGACGCCTGCGAGAAAGCGATGGCGGTAGTGGATCCGGATCTCGATTTTATCCGTGTTGACGAAGCGTCTTTCCTCGCCTGCCCGGAAGAGTCAATTGACTATGCGGTAATGGAACGCACGGCCGATGCCGTTGTGGTACCGATGGATGCGGGCTGGAGCGATGTTGGTTCCTGGTCCTCCCTGTGGGAGATCAGCGCTCATACCCCGGAGGGTAACGTCCATCACGGTGATGTTATCAGCCACAAAACGGAAAACAGCTATATCTACGCCGAGTCCGGTCTGGTGACCACAGTTGGCGTGAAGGATCTGGTGGTCGTACAGACGAAAGACGCCGTGCTGATTGCTGACCGTAATGCCGTGCAGGACGTTAAAAAAGTGGTGGAGAAGATCAAGGCCGATGGTCGCCATGAACACCATATCCACCGCGAAGTGTATCGTCCGTGGGGCAAATATGACTCCATCGATGCCGGTGAACGTTACCAGGTGAAACGCATCACCGTTAAACCGGGGGAGGGGCTGTCGGTACAGATGCACCACCACCGTGCCGAGCACTGGGTCGTGGTGGCGGGTACCGCCAAAGTCACGATTGATGGCGAAGTGAAACTGCTGGGCGAAAACGAGTCAATCTATATTCCGCTGGGAGCCACGCACTGTCTGGAAAACCCGGGGAAAATTCCTCTCGACTTAATTGAAGTGCGCTCCGGTTCGTACCTGGAAGAAGACGATATTGTCCGTTTCCAGGACCGTTACGGGCGGGTATAGCGCCGTCTCTAAAGCCGGATAGCGTTTCGCGCATCCGGCCTGCGAATGAATAAAAACAAATTTGCCTGTTAATCGGGCGGGCCAACTGTTGCCTGAAAAAGGGGTCATCATGGAAAAATTAACCTGTTTTAAAGCCTACGATATTCGCGGCAAGCTGGGCGAAGAGCTGAATGAAGACATTGCGTGGCGCATTGGCCGCGCATACGGCGAATATCTTAAGCCACAAACGATTGTCCTGGGCGGCGATGTGCGCCTGACCAGTGAGTCCCTGAAGCTGGCGCTGGCAAAAGGGCTACAGGATGCGGGCGTGGACGTGCTGGATATCGGCTTGTCCGGCACCGAAGAGATTTACTTTGCCACCTTCCACCTCGGCGTGGATGGCGGTATCGAAGTGACGGCCAGCCATAACCCAATGGACTACAACGGTATGAAGCTGGTGCGCAAGGGCGCGCGTCCTATCAGCGGCGATACCGGTCTGCGTGACGTGCAGCGTCTCGCCGAAGCTAACGATTTCCCGCCGGTGAATGAAGCGAAACGCGGCAGCTATAAGCAGATCGACCTGCGTAAAGCGTACATCGACCACCTGCTGGGCTACATCAACGTTGCAAACCTGAAACCGCTGAAGCTGGTGATCAACTCCGGTAACGGCGCGGCCGGCCCGGTGGTGGATGCGCTCGAAGCCCGCTTTAAGGCCCTGAACGTGCCGGTAACCTTCGTTAAGGTCCATAACACCCCGGACGGCAACTTCCCGAACGGTATCCCGAACCCGCTGCTGCCGGAGTGCCGCGACGACACCCGTAACGCGGTCATCGAACACGGTGCCGATATGGGTATCGCCTTTGACGGCGATTTCGACCGCTGTTTCCTGTTCGACGAAAAAGGCCAGTTCATCGAAGGCTACTACATTGTCGGTCTGCTGGCGGAAGCGTTCCTCGAGAAGAACCCGGGCGCGAAGATCATTCACGATCCGCGTCTGTCCTGGAACACCGTGGATGTGGTGAACGCCGCGGGCGGCCAGCCGGTGATGTCCAAAACCGGTCATGCCTTCATCAAAGAGCGTATGCGCGAAGAAGACGCCATTTATGGCGGCGAGATGAGCGCCCACCACTATTTCCGTGATTTTGCCTACTGCGACAGCGGGATGATCCCGTGGCTGCTGGTGACCGAGCTGCTGTGTCTGAAAGGGCAGACCCTTGGCGAGCTGGTACGCGACCGCATGGCGGCCTTCCCGGCAAGTGGCGAAATCAACAGCAAACTGGCGCAGCCGGCCGAGGCCATTGCCCGCGTGGAGCAGCATTTTGCCCTCCATGCGCTGGAAATTGACCGTACCGACGGCATCAGCATGGCGTTCCCGCAGTGGCGTTTTAACCTGCGCTCTTCAAATACCGAGCCGGTGGTGCGCCTGAACGTGGAATCCCGCGCGGATACCGCGCTGATGGAAGCGCGAACGAAGGACATTCTGGCGCTGTTGAATCAGTAAATAGCTTTCCCCCTCACCCTGATGTGGGGTGAGGGGGCAGGTGTTGAACTAAAGGAACAACGATGACGAATCTAAAAAAACGCGAACGAGCGAGAACGAATGCATCGTTAATCTCCATGGTGCAGCGTTTTTCTGATATCACCATCATGGTCGGCGGATTATGGGTGGTGAGTTGGGTAAGCGGGCAATCCTTCTTCTACATGCATCTGCTCATGGCGCTGATTGCGCTGGTTGTGTTCCAGATGATCGGGGGGATGACCGACTTCTACCGTTCGTGGCGTGGTGTGAAAATGACCACCGAACTGATGCTGTTGCTGCAGAACTGGACATTAAGCCTGATCTTCAGCGCAGGGCTGGTGGCATTCAGCCATGATTTTGATAATCGCCTGGTGACGTATCTGTGCTGGTACCTGATTACCAGCGTCGGCATGGTGGTATGCCGCACCCTGATCCGTTTTGGTGCCGGCTGGCTGCGTAACCGCGGTTATAACCGTCGCTTTGTCGCCGTGGCGGGGGATTTGCCGGTAGGGAAGGTGCTTCTCGATAGCTTCCGCAAAGAGCCATGGTTAGGTTTTGAAGTGGTCGGGATTTATCACGACGCGAAGCCTGGCGGCGTGCCTTCAGACTGGGCTGGTAATTACGAACAGCTTATTGAGGACGCGAAAGCCGGCAAAATTCATAACGTCTACATCGCGATGCAGATGAAAGATGAATCCCGCATCAAGAAATTGATGCGTGAACTGGCCGATACCACCTGTTCGGTGATCCTGATCCCGGACGTCTTTACCTTTAACATCCTCCACTCCCGTATTGAAGAAGTGAACGGCGTGCCGGTCGTACCGCTGTATGACACCCCGCTGTCGGGTATCAATCGTGTGCTCAAGCGCCTGGAAGATATCGTGCTCTCTTCACTGATCTTACTGCTGATCTCCCCGGTGCTGTGCTGCATTGCCCTGGCGGTGAAGCTGAGCTCCCCGGGCCCGGTTATCTTCCGTCAGACCCGCTACGGCATGGACGGTAAGCCTATCATGGTGTGGAAATTCCGCTCAATGAAGGTGATGGAGAACGACAAGGTCGTAACCCAGGCGACGCAGAACGATCCACGTGTTACGCGGGTGGGGAACTTCCTGCGCCGTACCTCGCTGGATGAGCTGCCGCAGTTTATCAACGTCTTTACCGGTGGCATGTCGATTGTCGGACCCCGTCCCCATGCCGTGGCTCACAACGAACAGTACCGCTCGCTGATTGAAGGCTACATGTTGCGCCATAAAGTGAAGCCAGGCATTACTGGCTGGGCGCAGATCAACGGCTGGCGCGGCGAGACCGACACGCTGGAAAAAATGGAAAAACGCATCGAATTCGACCTGGAGTACATCCGTGAATGGAGCCTCTGGTTCGATATCAAGATCGTCTTTCTGACCATCTTCAAAGGTTTCGTGAACAAAGCGGCGTACTAAGATGAGCTTACGTGAAAAAACCATCAGCGGCGCCAAATGGTCAGCGATGGCGACCATTGTCATCATTGGCCTCGGTCTGGTGCAGATGACGGTGCTGGCGCGCATTATCGATAACCACCAGTTCGGTCTGCTGACCGTCTCGCTGGTGATTATCGCGCTGGCCGATACGTTGTCTGACTTCGGCATTGCTAACTCGATTATCCAGCGCAAAGAGATCAGCCCTCTGGAACTGACCACGCTCTACTGGCTGAACGTTGGGCTGGGGGTGTTCGTTTTCGTGCTGGTGTTTCTGTTGAGCGATACCATCGCCAGCGTGCTGCACAACCCCGATCTGGCACCGCTGATGCGTACGCTCTCGTTTGCTTTTGTGGTGATCCCGCACGGGCAACAGTTCCGCGCGTTGATGCAGAAAGAGCTGGAATTCAACAAGATTGGGATGATCGAGACCAGCGCCGTTCTCGCAGGGTTTACCTTTACCGTGGTCAGCGCCCATTTCTGGCCGCTGGCCATGACCGCTATCCTCGGATATCTGGTTAACTCTGCCGTGCGTACGCTGCTGTTCGGCTACTTTGGCCGCAAGATTTACCGTCCTGGGCTGCATTTCTCTCTCGCTTCGGTGTCATCCAACCTGCGTTTTGGCGCGTGGCTCACCGCCGACAGCATCATCAACTATGTCAACACTAACCTCTCCACGCTGGTGCTGGCACGCATCCTCGGGGCGAGCGTCGCGGGCGGGTACAACCTGGCGTACAACGTCGCGGTAGTACCACCAATGAAGCTCAACCCGATTATCACCCGCGTACTGTTCCCGGCGTTCGCCAAAATTCAGGACGACACCGAGAAGCTGCGCGTCAATTTTTACAAGCTGCTCTCTGTGGTGGGCATTATCAATTTCCCGGTTTTGCTGGGGCTGATGGTTGTCTCGAGCAACTTCGTGCCGCTGGTGTTTGGCGAGAAGTGGAACAGCATTATCCCGGTCCTGCAGCTGCTGTGCGTGGTGGGGCTGCTGCGATCCGTTGGCAACCCGATTGGCTCATTGCTGATGGCTAAAGCGCGGGTTGATATCAGCTTCAAATTCAACGTGTTTAAAACGTTCCTGTTTATTCCGGCGATTATCGTCGGTGGACATATGGCCGGCGCCATTGGGGTCACGCTTGGTTTTCTGCTGGTGCAGATCATCAACACCGTTCTGAGCTACTTCGTGATGATCAAGCCGGTGCTGGGCTCCAGCTACCGGCAGTACATTCTGAGCCTGTGGCTGCCGTTTTATCTGTCACTGCCTACCCTTGCGGTGAGCTATGGCCTGGGCATCGTGCTCACTGGCCATCTGCCGCTCGCGGCCATGCTGGCAATACAGGTCGCAGCAGGTGCACTGGCGTTTGGCGTGATGATTGTGCTGTCACGTAATGCGCTGGTGGTGGAGATGAAGCGCCAGTTTTGCCGTAACGAAAAAATGAAAACGCTGCTTCGCGCAGGCTAGTTATTTAAGAGGCCATTATGAAATTACTTATTCTTGGCAACCATACCTGCGGCAACCGTGGCGACAGCGCCATTCTGCGCGGTTTATTGGATGCGATTAACACCCTTAAGCCTGAGACTGAAGTGGACGTGATGAGCCGTTATCCGGTCAGCTCTTCCTGGTTATTGAACCGCCCGGTAATGGGCGACCCGCTCTACAGCCAGATGAAGCAGCACAACAACGCTGCCGGCGTGATGGGACGCGTGAAGAAAGTTCTGCGCCGTCGCTATCAGCACCAGGTGTTGCTGTCCCGTGTAACTGATACCGGCAAGCTGCGTAACATCGCCATTGCTCAGGGCTTCACGGATTTCGTTCGACTGCTGTCGGGCTACGACGCCATTATTCAGGTCGGCGGATCGTTCTTCGTCGATCTTTACGGTGTGCCGCAGTTTGAGCACGCACTTTGCACATTCATGGCGAAAAAACCGCTGTTTATGATTGGTCACAGCGTCGGGCCGTTCCAGGATCCGCAGTTTAACCAGCTGGCAAACTATGTCTTCGGCCACTGCGATGCCCTGATCCTGCGTGAGTCGGTAAGCCTCGATATGATGAAACGCAGCGAGATTGACACTTCGAAAGTGGAACACGGGGTGGACACCGCCTGGCTGGTGGATCATCAGGACGACAGTTTCCAGGCGAGCTACGCAGTGCAGCACTGGCTGGACGTGGCGGCGAAACAGAAAACGGTCGCCATCACCCTGCGCGAACTTGCACCGTTTGATAAACGTTTAGGCACCACCCAGGCGGCGTATGAGAAAGCGTTTGCTGACGTGGTTAACCGCGTGCTGGACAGCGGATACCAGGTGCTGGCGCTTTCAACCTGTACCGGCATCGACAGCTATAACAAAGATGACCGCATGGTGGCGCTGAACCTGCGCAACCTGGTAAACGATCCGTCCCGTTATCACGTAGTAATGGACGAACTGAACGACCTCGAGATGGGCAAATTGCTCTCAGCCTGTGACCTCACCGTGGGCACGCGTCTGCACTCGGCGATCATTTCGATGAACTTTGGCACGCCGGCCATTGCGATTAACTACGAGCACAAGTCAGCCGGTATTATGCAGCAGCTTGGCATGCCTGAAATGGCCGTTGATATTCGTCATCTACTGGATGGTTCGCTTGGCGCGATGGTGGGCGATACCCTGGGGCAATTGCCTGCCATCAATGAACGCCTGGCCGTCGCGGTGAAAGCCGAGCGCGAGAAGGGAATTGGGATGGTGAAATCGGTGCTCGACCGCGTCCGGGAGGGGAAATGAAGGTTGGTTTCTTCTTACTGAAATTTCCGCTGTCGTCTGAAACCTTTGTGCTGAACCAAATCACCGCGTTTATCGATATGGGATACGACGTGGAGATCATCGCCCTGCAAAAGGGCGATACACAAAATACCCATGCGGCGTATACGCAGTATGGACTGGAGGCGAAAACCCGCTGGCTGCAGGACGAGCCCTCTGGAAGAGTAAATAAGCTGCGCCACCGGGCCAGCCAGACCTTACGCGGGATCCATCGTGCGTCGACCTGGCGCGCGCTGAATGTTTCCCGCTATGGCGCGGAATCGCGCAACCTGATCCTTTCTGCCATTTGTGGTCAAACGGCGCAGCCGTACCGCGCCGATGTGTTTATTGCTCACTTTGGCCCGGCGGGCGTGACCGCCGCCAAACTGCGTGAGCTGGGGGTGATTGACGGTAAGATTGCGACCATCTTCCACGGTATCGACATCTCCAGCCGCGAGGTATTGAACCACTACACGCCGGAGTATCAGCAGCTTTTCCGCCGTGGCGACATGATGCTGCCCATCAGCGACCTGTGGGCCGGGCGTCTGAAAAACATGGGCTGTCCGCAGGAAAAAATCACCGTTTCGCGTATGGGCGTGGATTTAGAGCGCTTTACCCGCCGCCCGGTCAAGGTGCCGGGAAAACCGCTGCAGATAATCTCTGTTGCGCGTCTGACGGAGAAAAAAGGTCTGCACGTCGCCATCGAAGCCTGCCGCCAGCTGCGAGCGCGCGGCGTGGATTTCCGCTATCGCATTCTCGGTATTGGCCCGTGGGAGCGTCGTCTTCGCACGCTTATCGAACAGTATCAGCTGGAAGATTACGTGGAGATGCCAGGTTTTAAGCCAAGCCACGAGGTGAAGGCCATGCTGGATGAGGCGGATGTATTCCTGCTGCCTTCCGTGACCGGCGCCGATGGCGATATGGAGGGGATCCCGGTTGCGTTAATGGAGGCGATGGCCGTCGGTATTCCGGTGGTGTCGACCCTGCACAGCGGGATCCCGGAGTTAATCAAGTCTGATTACTCCGGCTGGCTGGTACCGGAGAATAATGCGATGGCCCTTGCGGATCGTTTAGCCGAATTTAGCGGCATCGACCAACAGGCGCTGGAGCCCGTTATCCACAACGCCCGACAAAAAGTTGAAGCAGATTTTAACCAGCAGGTGATTAATCGCCAGTTAGCGAGCCTGCTGCAAACGTTGTAACGCCGAGGTTGTATGCTGAAAAAGATTACCCGACGCACCTTTGTCTCTTCTTTATCCGTCCTGGCGGCTACGCCGCTGCTGTCGTCCCGCATTGCGCGGGCGGCAACCGGAAAGACGGTCTCTGTTAACCAGTACAATAACAACGACTGGATCGCCGCCTTTAAGCAGGCGTTTAACGAAGGCGACACCGTTGTTGTCCCTGCCGGGCTCACCTGTAAAAACATCAATACGGGCATTTTCATTCCTGACGGTAAAACGCTGTTGATCCGCGGTGCGTTAACGGGAAATGGTCGCGGACGCTTTGTACTGCAGGAAGGCAGTAAAGTGATTGGTGAAGGTGACGGCCGCACGGAGAACATTACGCTGGACATTCGCGGTTCAGACTGTGTGATCAAAGGGCTGGCAATGAGCGGCTTTGGACCGGTAACGCAGATCTACATTGGCGGCAAAAAGCCGCGCGTCATGCGCAACCTGCTGATTGATAACATCAGCGTAAGCCAGGCGAACTACGCCATCCTGCGCCAGGGATTCCATAATCAGATAGATGGCGCGCGCATCACCAACAGTAAATTCAGCCATCTCCAGGGCGACGCGATTGAGTGGAACGTCGCCATTAATGACCGTAACATCTTGATCTCCGATCATGTGATTGACAACATTAACTGTACGAACGGCAAGATCAACTGGGGCATCGGCATTGGTCTCGCCGGCAGCACCTACGACAACGATTATCCGGAAAAGCAAACCGTGAAGAACTTCGTGGTGGCAAATATCACCGGCAGCAACTGTCGTCAGTTAGTCCACGTCGAAAACGGTAAGCACTTTATTATTCGCAATATTAAGGCCAAGAATATCACTCCTGACTTCAGCAAGAAGGCGGGAATAGACAACGCCACGGTAGCCATTTATGGCTGTGATAATTTCATTATTGATAATGTCGATATGGTCAATAGTGCCGGCATGCTGATCGGCTACGGTGTAATAAAAGGCGACTATCTCTCGATACCTCAGAACTTTAAGCTGAACGACATTCGCCTGGATAATCGCCAACTTGCGTACAAACTGCGCGGAATACAAATTTCCTCCGGCAACGCCACCTCCTTTGTGGCCATCACCAACGTTGAGATGCAGCGGGCTACGCTTGAGTTGCACAACAAACCGCAACACCTCTTCTTGCGTAATATCAACGTGATGCAGGAAGCCGCCGTCGGCCCGGCGCTGAAGATGAATTTCGACCTGCGTAAGGATGTGCGAGGCAAGTTTATGGCTAAAGATGAGACCTTACTGTCGCTGGCGAACATCAAGGCTGTGAATGAGAAAGGGCAGAGCTCCGTGGATATTGACCGCGTGGACCAGCAGGTGGTGAATACGGAGCGGCTGAATTTTGCGCTCCCGCACAGATAATCGACAATTGTCTTTTTTTGCGACTATTCCTGGCACAGAAACGCGATCTATTCAGATTACAACTACTGTTTTTTGTGATGTGGTCCCCTAACATCATATAAGAATCACGGCAAATCATGCTGGCGAAAACAGGTTAAAGAGCTATAATTCGTCAACCATTTTAAGGTGGAAGAAATAATGATTAATTTGAAAGCAGTCATTCCGGTAGCAGGCCTGGGCATGCATATGTTGCCAGCCACAAAAGCCATTCCTAAAGAGATGCTGCCGATTGTCGACAAACCGATGATTCAATACATTGTCGATGAAATTGTTGCTGCAGGGATCAAAGAAATCGTCCTGGTTACGCACTCCTCCAAGAATGCGGTAGAAAACCACTTCGACACCTCTTACGAACTCGAAGCGTTGCTTGAGCAGCGCGTAAAACGCCAGCTGCTGGCTGAAGTGCAGTCTATCTGCCCTCCTGGCGTAACCATCATGAACGTGCGTCAGGCGCAGCCGCTGGGTCTGGGCCACTCCATTCTTTGCGCGCGCCCGGTCGTGGGTGACAACCCGTTCATCGTTGTTCTGCCGGATATCATTATCGACAGCGCATCTGCCGATCCGCTGCGTTACAACCTGGCGGCAATGGTGGCGCGCTTCAACGAAACGGGCCGTAGCCAGGTACTTGCTAAGCGCATGAAAGGCGATCTCTCCGAGTACTCTGTTATCCAGACTAAAGAAGCGCTGGAGACGGAAGGACAGGTGAGCCGCATCGTTGAGTTTATCGAGAAACCGGATCAGCCGCAGACGCTGGATTCTGACCTGATGGCCGTCGGCCGTTATGTTCTCAACGCGGATATCTGGGCCGAGCTGGAAAAAACCGAGCCGGGTGCCTGGGACCGTATCCAGTTGACCGATGCGATTGCTGAACTGGCTAAGAAGCAGTCTGTTGATGCGATGCTGATGACCGGTGACAGCTACGACTGCGGTAAGAAACTGGGCTATATGCAGGCATTTGTGAAGTATGGCCTGCGTAACCTGAAGGAAGGTCAGAAGTTCAGAAGCCGGATTGAGAAGTTGCTGGCTAACGACTGATTCCTCTCTGTCTTTTGAATAAGCGGCAGTTATCATTTGGCTATGTAAAACATAACCAAAATGGTGACTGCCGTTTTTTGTTATTAATTATAATGATAACATGGGGTTATCTGATTCAAATGTGGACTGATTTGTAACGATTTGTGCTTGTTTCTAAGACCATTTAGGATGACAATTAACGCCAGTTTTTGTCTGTAATCAGACCCAAAATCCTTTATCTAACTTTCGCTCAGTGCACTGGTAGCTGTTAAGCCAGGGGCGGTAGCGTGCAAAATTTCTGAATCCACGGTTATATGGCTGGTTTCAGGGCATCAATATCTCGACATATTCAATAGACGGAACAGATAACGTGAAAATTCTTGTGACGGGTGGAGCAGGTTTTATCGGCTCAGCGGTGGTACGACATATTATCAAAAATACCCAGGACGACGTCGTCAATGTGGATAAGCTCACCTATGCTGGTAACCTTGAGTCGCTTACTGACGTTAGCGATAGCGGTCGATATGTCTTTGAGCATGCGGACATTTGTGACAAAGCTGCTATGGACCGTATCTTCGCTGAGCATAAACCGGATGCCGTAATGCACTTGGCGGCAGAAAGCCACGTTGATCGCTCCATCACAGGTCCGGCTGCATTTATTGAAACCAATATCGTTGGCACTTATGTCTTGCTCGAGGCGGCTCGCGCGTATTGGTCAACACTGGATGATACCGCGAAGAAAGCGTTCCGTTTCCATCATATATCTACGGACGAAGTGTACGGTGATTTACCGCACCCTGACGAGCATCCAGCCTCAATCGATTTGCCGATGTTCACTGAAACCACCGCCTATGCGCCAAGTAGCCCTTATTCTGCCTCAAAAGCTTCCAGCGACCATCTGGTTCGCGCATGGCTGCGTACCTACGGTTTCCCAACAATCGTGACCAACTGCTCCAATAACTATGGGCCGTATCACTTTCCTGAGAAGCTGATCCCGCTGGTGATTTTGAATGCTCTGGACGGTAAAGCGCTGCCTATTTACGGTAAAGGCGACCAGATCCGTGACTGGCTGTATGTTGAAGATCATGCACGTGCGCTCTACACCGTCGTAACCCAGGGTAAACCGGGTGAGACATACAACATCGGCGGGCATAACGAAAAGCAAAATCTGGACGTGGTCCACACCATTTGCGATCTGCTGGATGAAATCGTGCCGAAAGAAGGTTCCTATCGCGATCAAATTACTTACGTCGCTGACCGCCCCGGGCATGACCGCCGCTACGCGATTGATGCGCATAAAATTGGCGTTGAGCTGGGATGGAAGCCTGAAGAGACGTTCGAAAGCGGTATCCGTAAGACCGTGGAATGGTATCTGAGCAACCAGGACTGGGTTAACAACGTTAAAAGCGGTGCTTACAAGACCTGGATCGAACAGAATTACGGAGAACGTCAATAATGAACATTCTTCTGTTCGGCAAGACAGGACAAGTGGGCTGGGAGCTACAGCGCGCACTCGCACCGTTAGGAAACGTGATTGCACTGGATTTGAAGTCCAAAGAGTACTGTGGTGATTTTAGCAACCCTGAAGGCATCGCTGAAACCGTCCGTGCAATTAAGCCTGACGTCATCGTCAACGCAGCGGCGCATACCGCAGTCGATAAAGCTGAATCAGAGCAGGAATTCGCACAGCTGCTCAATGCAACCAGCGTCGAGGCAATTGCGAAAGAAGCGGCTAAAATCGGTGCCTGGGTTGTCCACTATTCTACTGATTACGTCTTTCCAGGCGATGGCGAAACGCCATGGCGCGAAACGGATGCGACCGCACCTCTTAATGTGTATGGACAGACCAAGCTCGACGGTGAAAAAGCGCTCCAGGCACATTGCGCTAAACACCTGATTTTCCGCACAAGTTGGGTTTACGCCGGCAAAGGCAATAACTTTGCAAAAACAATGCTTCGCCTGGCGAAAGCGCGTAAAGAACTCTCCGTAATCAATGATCAGGTTGGTGCGCCAACAGGCGCTGAGTTACTGGCTGACTGTACCGCGCATGCTATCCGTGTGGCCATGGTAAAACCTGAAGTGGCTGGCCTCTATCATCTCGTTGCATCAGACACGACCACCTGGTATGACTATGCCGCGTTAGTCTTCGATGAAGCCAGAAAGGCGGGGATTGAACTGGAAATTGAAAAGCTCAATGCCGTTCCTACCACCGCGTATCCTACGCCTGCGCGTCGTCCTCAGAATTCGCGTTTAAATACAGAGAAATTCCAGCGCAACTTTGGCCTGGTTTTACCAGCATGGGATGTTGGCGTTAAGCGAATGCTCGCCGAGCTTTTTTCCGCTGAATCAATCTAATATTAAATAATTGCCTAGCTTCGGGCAATTTGCATTTATAGAGAAATTACAATGGCTACGCGTAAAGGTATTATTCTTGCTGGTGGATCTGGCACTCGTCTCTACCCAGTTACTATGGCTGTGAGCAAGCAATTGCTGCCAATTTATGACAAACCAATGATTTACTATCCGCTGTCAACGCTGATGCTGGCGGGGATCAAAGATATTCTCATCATCAGTACGCCGCAGGATACTCCGCGCTTTGAACAACTTCTGGGCGACGGCAGCCAGTGGGGATTAAACCTTCAGTATAAAGTTCAGCCAAGTCCTGATGGACTGGCACAGGCCTTTATTATTGGCGAAGAGTTCATTGGTGACGACAGCTGTGCGCTGGTGCTGGGCGATAATATTTTCTATGGTCATGACCTGCCAAAACAGCTGGAAGCCGCAGTTGATAAAGGCGAAGGTGCTACGGTATTTGCTTATCATGTTAATGACCCTGAGCGTTATGGTGTGGTGGAATTTGACAAAGATGGCACTGCTATCAGCCTGGAAGAGAAGCCACTGGAGCCGAAGAGCAACTATGCCGTAACAGGGCTTTACTTCTACGATAATGATGTTGTAGAAATGGCAAAAAATCTGAAACCTTCTGATCGCGGTGAACTGGAGATTACGGACATCAACCGTATTTACCTTGAGCAGGGGCGTCTGTCTGTTGCCATGATGGGACGTGGTTATGCGTGGTTGGATACCGGTACGCACCAGAGCCTAATTGAAGCAAGTAACTTCATCGCAACAATTGAAGAGCGTCAGGGCCTGAAGGTCTCCTGTCCGGAAGAGATTGCGTATCGCAAAGGGTTTATTGATGCGGAGCAGGTAAAGAAGCTGGCTGAGCCGTTGAAGAAAAATGCATATGGCCAATACCTGTTGAAGATGATTAAAGGTTACTAAGACATGAACGTAATTAAAACTGATATACCAGATGTATTAATTTTTGAACCAAAAGTATTTGGTGACGATCGTGGTTTTTTCTTTGAAAGTTTCAGTCAGAAAATTTTTGATGAGGCGGTAGGTCGTAAAGTTGAGTTTGTGCAGGATAATCATTCAAAATCCTGCAAAGGAGTTCTGCGTGGTTTGCATTATCAACTGGAACCCTATGCACAGGGCAAACTGGTGCGCTGTGTTGCAGGGGAAGTATTTGATGTCGCGGTTGATATTCGCAAATCTTCGCCTACTTTTGGGAAATGGGTCGGTGTGAATCTGTCTGCTGAGAATAAACGACAGTTGTGGATCCCTGAAGGGTTTGCTCATGGCTTTTTAGTGATCAGTGATATGGCTGAGTTTGTTTATAAAACAACAAACTATTATCATCCAGAAAGTGACCGCGGATTGTTATGGAATGATGAGACGCTTTCAATAAATTGGCCAATTGAAGAGTATCCAATCTTATCAGAAAAAGATAAAAACGCAAAAAAGATAACTAATCTTTAATTAAGAGAATTCTTGTGAGTTTAATAAAAAACACATTTTGGAATCTTAGTGGTTATATCATACCTTCTTTGATAGCTATTCCATCTTTAGGTTATCTTGCTAGACATTTAGGTCCAGAGAAATTTGGACTTTTTACTTTGGCTACGGCTCTGGTAGGGTATGCGAGTATTTTCGATGCAGGACTTACCAGAGCTGTTATCAGAGAAATCTCGTTTTATAGAGATAATTTGGAAGAAGTGAAAAAAATAGTATCTAATTCAACCTTGATTCTTACTGTTCTTGGTTTGTTGGGGGGCGGATGTATCTACTTTGGAGCAGGTAATATAGTAAATTTCCTTAATATCAAGGATGGTTTACGTGTTGAAACAAAAAACGCAATTGAGATACTTGGTATAACTCTACCATTGTTCTTACTTAATCAAGTTTGGTTAGGAATATTGGAGGGCTATGAACAGTTTAAGAAGATTAATTTTATTAAGACATTTAATAGCTCATTTATTGTAGGGTTGCCGGCATTTTTTGTTTTTTTTAATAATTCATTAATTTATGCTGTAATTGGTTTGCTAGGTGCTCGTTTGTTATCGATAATAATTACATTTGTAGCATGCAAGCATCATATAATAACATCAGGATTAAAATTAGACCGTAACACATCTACAAGGTTATTGAAATATGGTGGTTGGATTACTGTAAGTAATATAATTAGCCCTTTAATGGCTTATTTAGATCGTTTCTTCATATCGAATGTGCTCGGTGCTGCTCATGTTGCCTTCTACACTGCACCATCTGAGGGCGTCCAACGGTTATCTATATTTCCCGGAGCTCTATCGAGAGCTGTTTTCCCAAAATTAAGCAGTTTGAGTGAAAAAAAAGAAAAAAATAAACAAAAAAAATTAGCGTATGCGTTGATGGCTGCTGCTATCTTTCCTCTTTGTTTGGTGGGTTTTATTTTTTCTGAACAAATAATGGTTACTTGGATGGGTTCTGAATTCTCTGGTACACCATCATTGATTTTGAAAATTCTTATTGTCGGTTATTTTTTTAACTGCATAGCGCAGATACCATTTGCGGATATACAAGCGGCAGGAAAATCTAAGACTACGGCATTTCTACACCTATCTGAAGTTGTGCCATACTTTGCTCTTCTATTCATGCTCGTCAACTTCTATGGGATTATAGGCGCTGCATTAGCATGGTCCATAAGAACTACCATTGACTGTTTGTTATTAGTATGGCTAAATAACAAAGTAAGGTAAATCATGTTTTTTTTCATTTATACTTTGGCTTTTATTCTTTCTACGTCTATAACGTATCGTTTTTGGAAAAGATTAACATACAATACGCTTATAAATATTCCTATATTCATTATAATTTCTTTGTATCAACTATTTGGTTCGTCATTCAAATTTAAAGAACTGAATGGCGACGTTTATTTATACTTATCAATTTTTGTGATTTTCGGTTCGCTTATTGAAATATTTACTGTTTTTGGCTTGAGAAATATTTATAACAACTCTTTACCTCAACGTTCAGCACCAGTTGTGCCGGGTATTTTTAGTTTTTTTGTGATCATTCTGAGTTCGGCGATATTGTTTTTTGCATCATTATATTCAAAACAGTATGGAATAATTAGTGAAGAGTTCGAGGCCAAAATGGCCTCAGGTTTTGTAGGGCATGCCCTAGTGTTTTTGATGATCACACCTCCGTTTATTTATTTATCATATGCAAATAAAAAAATTAATAAATGGACATTCATGTTTTGTTTGATTTTAGTCTTCTCTTGTTTGTTTCTTAAGCAAGTTAAATCTTGGATAATGATTCCTACAGTATTCTTATTCTTGACTTATCTCTATTATAATAATGTAAATAAGAAGAAGTTTATATTTTACGCTTCACTCGCTTCATTCTTATTATTTACTTTTTTCTTTCTTGTGTATTTTTTCAAAACTACAATTGTTAACCCTGATGCAAACAGTATAGAGTTGCTTGGTCAAATATATCAGCATTTCCTATTCTACCTTTTTAGCGGTGTTGGGGCATTTTCTGAGTATCTCAATTCGAATGTTAGCACTGATACTTCTCATTGGTATGTTCTGATTCTCCCGTTAGTTAATATCATTAATTTCATCGCGGGCGATCCAATGGAGTCAGCGATAAATCCATTAAACTTTGTCATAAATTATGATATTACAAATGGATCCAATGTTTTTACAATGTTTGGCACCCTATGGATATATTTGAATTATTTATCCTTCTTCTTTTATGGGATTATAGTTTTTTTGCAGGCTTTTTTATATTTAAATCGTAGCAATTATATACTGTGCAATGTTTTTTGGCTTATAACAAGTTTCGGTATGTTTTCATGGTTTGAATATTACTATTTCCATTTGGCCTCCTATGAAGCGCCAATATACGTATTTATTTTATCAGTTCTCTTTTCAGGATCTAAAAGTGGAAAACAATTGCGCAACAATTATTCTTAATTGGAATGGTTCAAGTGATACTATAGCATGTATTGAAAGTATGAATAACCTGGAAGGAACAACAACTGATTTGGTAGTTATTGATAATGATTCTACTCCAGAACAGTTTAATGTCCTTTCGAATTATTTTGAAAATTATGATTTATGTGCTGAAATTCCAGCCATGACAATGGAAAATGATGTTGTTTTCACGTCCATAAAAAAATTCCAAAAAGATGATAAAGTTATTTATCTAATTTGCGCTGAAACTAACTATGGTTTTTCAAAAAGCTGCAATGCAGGTGCGTATTTGGCTGCCCTATTCAAATATAAATATGTTCTTTTTTTAAATAACGATACAGAAGTCGAGCCTGACTTCTTGAATATACTCATTAATGATCTAGAGAAAGATGCAATATTGTTAACAGTGATTCCTCAAATAAGATATTTTTATAATAAAGATATCATATGGAATTGCGGCGGCACAATATCTAAGTATGGTAATAGAAAGTACTATTACGCAAACTCAATCTCCCAAGAAATAAAAAATAAAGAAAATTTATTTGAAATTAGTTTTGCAACTGGATGTTGCATTCTGTTTAGAACAAAAGAATTTATTGATATCGGCATGTTTACAGAAAGATTTTTCTTCGGTGAAGAAGATATCGAATTGTCACTACGATTACTAAAGATGAACAAAGTTATTAAATGCGATCTAAATTCTCTGATATATCATAAAGTAGGTGCCAGTATTAAAGGGGATCGTGTCAAAATTCTTCGCAAAGCATATATACACTATTTAAACCGTCTCGTTAATATGAAAACATTTTTAGGGTTAAAATGGTGGATATGGATGATTCCATCTATGTTAAAAATCATGGTGAACATTATAAGATTGAACAAGGTATCGTTCTCTGAATTCATTTCCTTTGTATACTCTATTTTTATAGATGCATTGAAATGTAATAGTGTTGGCAAAAATAAATTTGAACAAATTCTTAAAAACGGTTTTTGAATAATTGTAGGCAATCAATATGAAAGCATTATTACTATCTTCAGCTTGCTGCATCCATACCAGAAAATGGTGTAATGGTCTCGCTGAAAAAGGTATAGACGTTCACTTGGTATCACAGCAAGAACCAATGGACGGCTATAACCAGAATGTGGTCTTTCACAAATTACCATATTCAGGGTTAAAGGGGTATATATTCAACAGATGGGCACTTATTAAAACTATAAAAAATATCAATCCGGATGTTATCAACGTGCATTATGCCTCTGGTTATGGAACATTAGCAGCTATTTCAGGCTTAAAGAACTTTATTCTTTCAGTGTGGGGCTCTGATGTCTATGATTTCCCTTTTAAATCAAAATTGCATTATAAATTAGTTAATTATAATCTCAATAGAGCTAACGTAATTTGTTCGACTAGTGAAGTGATGGGGCGTTTTGTTAAAGATAACTTTAATATTAGCCCAAATATATCGATAGAAATTACACCTTTTGGAGTTGATGTATCAAAGTTTAGGAAAAATGAGCAAATATCCAAAACTGATACTCTTACAATTGGAACAGTTAAGACTTTAAGACCTAAATATGGCATTGATAATCTAATTCGAGCCTTTAGTATTCTGGTCCATAAAGGGCATAACAATATTGAATTAAAAATTGCAGGTAAAGGCTATCTTCTTGAGAATTTGCAAGCTTTAACGACAGAGCTTGGAGTTGCTGATAATGTTCAGTTCTTGGGATGGGTTGAAAATAACGAAGTACCAGCCTTGTTAAATACTTTTGATATTTATGTGGCGCCAAGTACGTTAGATAGCGAAAGTTTTGGGGTAGCAATCGTTGAAGCATCAGCATGTAATTTACCTGTAATCGTGACCAACGTCGGTGGGTTACCAGAAGTGGTAATCAATGAGGTAACTGGAATCGTTGTTGAGCCTGATAATGTTGAATTGTTATGTGAAGCAATTGAAAAATTACTCATCAACCCTGCTTTACGTCACGAAATGGGGGAAGCTGGGCGTGAAAATGTATTAACAAAATATGAATGGGACTTTTGTGTTCGTAAAATGGTAGATATTTATTCCAATGTAGCTCTCTAATTAGGTTTTAAAATGAAAAATATTTGCATTGTTGGTTCACTTAGCAGTATTTTCACACATAGCTATATTTGCTCTCTTATTTCAAGTGGTTTTAATGTTGTAATTATAAATACATCCAATAAAATTAATTATGATAATTATAAAAATTGTGATGTATTAAATCTGAAAAAAGCTGAAAGTTCGAAATTAAGTATGCATTCTAAATCAAAACTAAAAGACAATAAGTTTTTTTGTTACTTTTACGAACTTTATCTTTTCTTTAATGCTTTATTTACCTCAAACAAAAGAATTGAAACCTTTTTAGAAGGAAAAGATTTGGATCATTTTATCTTTTTCTGGGGTACATCTATAAGAAAAGAGTTTTACAATATAAAGAAAATATACAATAAAAAAAATAAGTTGCCAGAGTTTATTTTAGATGTGGCAACTTATCCTATTAGAGATTACGCCATGAAAAAAACACCTAAGTTTCTTTTATGGTTTGATTCGCTTTATTTCAATTCCTTTGACAGAGTCTTATCTCATTCAAAAATAATGGATCGATTTTTAGTAAATGAATTGTCTGTTAAGGAGAGAATTATACAAAGGTTTATTTGTTCTTTTCCTAAGTCATCTTATTATAATAAAAAAGAATATAAAGAAAATACTAATCCAAGAAAAATTATATTTCTTGGTACATTAGATGGTGCATCATCTATCAATAATATAACTTCTGACGTTTTGCAGTTGGCAAACTGTGGCATTGAAGTATATATACAAAATAGTCGCAATTCAAATATTGAACATCCGAACGTCAAAACGTTTGAACCTTTTAGCTTCGAAGAAATCATTGAAGGAAAATTATCTAATTTCTGTTCGGAATTTGATGGTGTGTTAGTAGCATATGGTCCTATGTCGAAACTTAGAGAGCATTTGACCTATCCAACAAGATATGCCTTGGCGTTGCTTCAAAATTTACCAATTTTTATACAAGCTGGTAGGTTTTCATCATTAATGGAAATTACCTCTAACAATATGACAGATCAAAATATATATTATAATAGCGTTGAAGAAATAGTGAATTATTCAATAGGAGCTCATGAGCTTTCAGGTGATCTAAGCGATTGCATGGAAAACAAGTTGAAAATGTTATTTCACAAGGATCATGAACTTTAATGAATACTAATGATATTAAAATAAGTATTATCACTCCAACCTTTAACTCAGCCTCGACAATATTACAAACTTATAATTCTATTTCGGAACAAACCCATCATAATTGGGAATGGCTTGTTACAGATGATTGTTCAAGCGATAATACAATCAGTATCATGAATGCCATATGCGAAAAAGACTCAAGGGTTAAGTTGTTTAAAAATGCAGTGAACTCAGGTGCAGCTGTTACAAGAAATAACTCACTGGCAAACGCATCAGGGGATTATATATCTTTCATTGATAGTGATGACCTATGGTTTACTTCAAAACTTGAAAAACAACTTAATTTTATGTTTGCCAATGATTTAGATTTTACATTCACTGCATATGACCTTGTCGATGCTCATGGAAATCCTTTGGGTAAGGTGGTGGATTTACAAGGCGACAACTTTAGCGTTGATTATTCCGATATGCTTAAAAAAAAGGCTACTTTGGGATGTTCGACAGTAATGTTCAAAAGAGCAGCTTTTTCAGATTTCTTTATGCCATTAATTAGAACTGGCCAAGATTATGCACTTTGGTTAAAGTTATTGAAGTCTGGCAAAAAAGCTTACTTGCTAAATGAAATATTAACTCGCTATCGTATTTTGCCAAACTCAATATCACGCAATAAGATTAAAAAAAGTCAAAGGCAATGGAGTATATACAGAAAAATTGAAAAGTTGTCCTTGGTACACAGTGCTTATTGTTTTAGCTTTTATGCTTGGCGTGCTGTATTCCGCAAATAATCTTTTCTCAGCTTTTTTAGCTTACGGCTTGTTACTAAAAATCACTATGCATTGTGGCCAAGATTTGTCCTTAATTCAGCCCAAAATGATAAATTTGTAACTACCAAAATAAGAACACTTTAGGTTAATATCAACTAAACATATCAAGCCGCGCATTAGCCGCGGTGACCACACCTGACAGGAGTAAGTAATGTCCAAGCAACAGATCGGCGTTGTCGGTATGGCAGTGATGGGGCGCAACCTGGCGCTCAACATCGAAAGCCGTGGTTATACCGTCTCCGTTTTCAACCGCTCCCGTGATAAGACCGAAGAAGTCATCGCTGAGAACCCAGGTAAGAAACTGGTTCCTTTCTATACGGTTAAAGAGTTTGTTGAGTCCCTGGAAACGCCTCGTCGTATCCTGTTAATGGTGAAAGCGGGCGCAGGTACCGATGCAGCCATCGATTCCCTGAAACCTTACCTGGACAAAGGCGACATCATCATTGATGGCGGTAACACCTTCTTCCACGATACCATTCGTCGTAACCGTGAACTTTCTGAAGAAGGCTTTAACTTTATCGGTACCGGCGTATCCGGCGGTGAAGAAGGTGCACTAAAAGGTCCATCTATCATGCCTGGCGGTCAGAAAGAAGCGTACGAACTGGTTGCGCCTATCCTGACCAAAATTGCAGCCGTTGCTGAAGATGGTGAGCCGTGCGTTACCTATATCGGTCCTGACGGTGCTGGCCACTACGTTAAAATGGTTCATAACGGCATCGAATACGGCGATATGCAGCTGATTGCAGAAGCGTATTCCCTGCTGAAAGGAGGCCTGAACCTCTCTAACGAAGAACTCGCCGAGACCTTCACCGAGTGGAACAAAGGTGAGCTGAACAGCTACCTGATTGACATCACCAAAGATATCTTCACCAAGAAAGATGAAGAGGGTAAATACCTGGTTGATGTGATTCTGGACGAAGCTGCGAACAAAGGTACCGGTAAATGGACCAGCCAGAGCTCTCTGGATCTGGGTGAACCGCTGTCTCTGATCACCGAATCCGTATTTGCACGTTATATCTCTTCTCTGAAAGAGCAGCGTGTAGCGGCATCCAAAGTGCTGTCTGGCCCACAGGCTAAACCAGCCGGTGACAAAGCTGAATTCGTCGAGAAAGTTCGCCGTGCTCTGTACCTGGGTAAAATTGTCTCCTACGCGCAGGGCTTCTCTCAGCTTCGTGCCGCTTCAGACGAAAACAACTGGGATCTGAACTACGGCGAAATCGCGAAGATCTTCCGTGCGGGTTGCATTATTCGCGCTCAGTTCCTGCAGAAAATTACTGATGCGTACGCTGAAAATGCCGGTATCGCGAATCTGCTGCTGGCACCGTACTTCAAGAAAATCGCGGACGAATACCAGCAGGCGCTGCGTGACGTGGTTGCTTACGCTGTGCAGAACGGTATCCCTGTACCGACCTTCTCCGCTGCGGTGGCGTACTATGACAGCTACCGTGCTGCCGTGCTGCCAGCGAACCTGATTCAGGCGCAGCGTGATTACTTCGGTGCGCATACCTATAAACGTACCGATAAAGAAGGTGTGTTCCATACCGAATGGCTGGATTAATCTGATTTAACTCAGCCTGATAATTAAGCCCGGTGATGCTCACCGGGCTTTTTTTATCACGAATAAGCCCATCTGGACTTGCTTTGTCCAGCGAGCGTCTTTCAACGCCGTATAAACCACTGCATTTTCACATTTTCGCAGCCAGGCATTCGCCTTGACAGCCGCTCAACTTAAGAGGTAAAAACCTCAACAGTTGTTTATTGCGGTGGTGTACTTACGCCTCCTGAAACTTAAACTTGAAGAAGTTGAACGAATGAAAATAACTATCTCCGGAACAGGCTATGTAGGCCTATCAAACGGCATTCTGATCGCACAAAACCATGAAGTGGTGGCGTTGGATATCGTTCAGTCTAAAGTGGATATGCTTAATCAAAAGCAATCCCCGATTGTCGATAAAGAAATCCAGGAATACCTCGCCAACAAACCGCTGAATTTCCGTGCAACGACGGACAAAGAAGACGCCTACCGCGACGCAGATTTCGTCATCATCGCCACACCAACGGATTACGACCCTAAAACCAACTACTTCAACACTTCAACCGTGGAAGCGGTGATCAAAGATGTTATCGCAATCAACCCAAAAGCGGTGATGATCATCAAATCGACCATTCCAGTAGGCTTCACCAAATCGATTAAAGAAGAGTTGGGTATTGATAATGTCTTCTTCTCGCCAGAGTTTCTGCGCGAGGGCAGGGCGTTATACGATAACCTGCATCCATCCCGTATCGTGATCGGTGAGCGCTCTGAGCGTGCGGAGCGCTTCGCCGCACTGCTGCAGGAAGGAGCAATCAAGAAAGATATTCCGGTCCTGTTCACTGACTCCACCGAAGCCGAGGCAATCAAGCTCTTCGCCAATACCTATCTGGCAATGCGCGTGGCCTACTTCAACGAGCTGGACAGCTATGCAGAGAGTCTGGGCCTGAACACCCGCCAGATCATCGAAGGCGTGTGCCTCGACCCGCGTATTGGTAACCATTACAACAACCCGTCGTTTGGCTACGGTGGTTACTGCCTGCCAAAAGATACCAAGCAGCTGCTGGCGAACTATCAGGCTGTGCCAAACAATTTGATTTCCGCGATTGTGGATGCCAACCGCACGCGTAAAGACTTCATTTCTGATTCCATTCTGGCGCGTCAGCCAAAAGTGGTGGGTGTCTATCGTCTGATCATGAAGAGCGGTTCTGATAACTTCCGCGCCTCTTCCATTCAGGGGATCATGAAGCGTATTAAGGCCAAAGGCGTTCAGGTAATTATTTATGAGCCAGCGATGCAGGAGGATGAATTCTTCCATTCCCGTGTGATTCGTGACCTGGATGCGTTCAAGCAGGAAGCGGATGTGATTATCTCTAACCGTATGGCGGAAGAACTGGCCGACGTGGCGGATAAAGTGTATACCCGCGATCTGTTTGGTAGCGACTGAGTCGCTGCTTAAGGGGCATAAAAAACCGGCCAAGTGCCGGTTTTTTTTATGTTTTTATACTTTGTAGAAGTCGCGATACCAGTCAACGAAATTCTTCACGCCTTCTTTAACGGAAGTCTGCGGTTTGAAGCCAATAACGTCATACAGCGCTTTAGTATCTGCGCTGGTTTCCAGTACGTCACCCGGCTGGATTGGCATCATATTCTTCTCTGCCTTTTTCCCGAGCGCCTCTTCAAGAGCCGTAATGTAATCCATCAGTTCAACCGGAGAGCTGTTTCCGATGTTATAGACGCGATAAGGCGCAGAGCTGGTTGCCGGTGAACCGGTTTCAACGGTCCAGTTTGCATCGGCCTGAGGAATAACATCCTGCAGACGGATAATGGCTTCGGCGATGTCATCAATATAGGTGAAGTCACGCTTCATCTTACCGTAGTTGTAGACATCAATGCTTTTGCCTTCAATCATCGCTTTGGTGAACTTAAACAGCGCCATATCCGGACGACCCCACGGACCGTACACGGTAAAGAAACGCAGGCCCGTCGTGGGCAGGTTGTACAGGTGGGAATAGGTATGCGACATCAGTTCATTGGCTTTTTTGGTCGCGGCATAAAGTGAGACAGGGTGATCGACCGAATCGTCAGTCGAAAAAGGCATCTTACGATTCAGACCGTAAACGGAGCTGGAAGACGCATACAGAAGATGCTGTACCTTGTGATGGCGACAGCCTTCCAGCACGTTGAGGTGCCCTACCAGATTGGCATCTGCATAGGCATGAGGATTTTCAAGCGAGTAGCGTACACCTGCCTGAGCGGCCAGGTGGATGGCGCGATCAAATTTCTCACGGGCGAACAGTGCGGCCATGCCTTCACGGTCGGCCAGGTCAAGCTTGTGGAAGGCGAAATTATCAGATGTCAGCAGATCCAGACGTGCCAGCTTAAGATTGACATCATAGTAGTCATTCAGGTTATCAATACCGACGACCTGATGACCGGCATCCAGGAGTCGTTTGCTGACATTTGCGCCGATAAAGCCTGCTGCACCCGTTACCAGAAATTTCATACCTTCCCTCATAAAAATGTGTTCTTACTGATGCCATAACGCATCACATTGCGTCTATCATAGCGCGGCGGATGCCAGTTACATAACCCATCTTTCCGATTTAACTCATCGGATTCTTATAGAAAAATCCGTAGCAACAGATACACTATGTGAACATGTTTATTTTTGCCCTTTTTCATCTGTTAGGGATTGTATGACGCAAAACAACAATAACCTGGTCAATCGCAGCAATGACCCGGAGCAAATTGATTTACTTGGTTTAGTTCTACAGCTGTGGCGTGGTAAATGGGTGATTGGAGCTTTTATCGCCGCTTTTATTGTTCTCGCCATAGTCTATATTTCTGTTGCAAAAGAAAAATGGACTTCATCTGCCATCATATCCCAGCCTGATGCCGCTCAAATTGCAACCTATTCTAATGCGTTGAACATTCTTTACGGTGGTGCTGCACCCTCAATGCTGGACATCCAGAGCCGAGCCATTGGTCGTTTCAACTCATCTTTCTCTGCTTTAGCTCAAGCTCTTGAAAATCAAGAAGAGCCAGAGAAGTTAACCATCGATGCCACTGTTAAAGGTCAGGCGTTGCCATTAACCGTAACCTACCAAGGTGAATCGGCTGAAGCTGCTCAAAAGCAATTAGCTCAATACATCCAGCAGGTCGACGAGCAGACAGCAAAAGAGCTGGCTCTTGACCTCAGAGATAACATCAAGCAACAGATTACAACCCTTAACGACTCTCTGGAAAACCAGGAGAAAGTCTCTCAGGAGCAAAAAGATCTGCGCATTAAACAGATTACGGAAGCGCTGAAGAACGCTGAAGCGGCTAAAATCACTTCTCCACAGATTCAGCAAACTCAGGACGTGACGCAGGAAACTATGTTCCTGCTGGGCAGCGAAGCGTTAAAATCGATGATTGAAAACGAAGCGTCTCGTCCGCTGGTGTTCTCAGGAGCGTACTACCAGACCAAGCAGAACTTGCTGGATATCGAAAAGCTGAACGTTAACCCTGACACTATCCACGTCTACCGTTATGTGATGAAGCCAGATTTACCGATCAAACGTGACAGTCCGAAAAAGGCCATCACTCTGATCCTTGCTGTCCTGCTTGGCGGGATTATCGGTTCGGGTGTGGTGCTGGGCCGCAACGCATTGCGGAACTACAAACCAAAAGCGTAATTCTCATCAGATAAAAAAACCGGGGACATTCCCCGGTTTTTTTATTTATGTCTCTTACGTAAATTCTCAATCACCGCCGTTAAATCAAGCTCCTGATCCTGCAGCAGTACCAGCAGGTGATACATCAAATCCGACGCCTCGTTCGTCAGCTCCTCGCGGTCATGCACGGTCGCGGCCAGCGCTGTCTCAACGCCTTCTTCCCCCACCTTTTGCGCGATACGTTTGGTTCCGCTGGCGTAGAGTTTCGCCGTATACGAACTTTCAGGATCCGCCGTTTTACGCTCAGCGAGTAACTGTTCCAGCTGATACAGGAACAGCCACTGGTGGCTTGCGTCGCCGAAGCAGCTGCTGGTGCCCTTGTGGCAGGTTGGGCCGATCGGATTCGCCAGTACCAGAAGCGTATCGTTATCGCAGTCCGGCGTAATGCTGACCACATTCAGGAAATGGCCAGAGGTTTCCCCTTTGGTCCACAGGCGCTGTTTGGTGCGCGAGAAAAAGGTGACCTTACCGCTGTGGAGCGTTTTTGCCAGCGCGTCCTGGTTCATATATCCCAGCATCAGCACTTCACCTGAGACGGCATGCTGTACAACCACCGGCAGTAATCCGTCAGTTTTTTCCCAGTCCAGCTGTGCCTGTTGTTGCTCTGTTAACATACCCTGATCTCCACGCCCTGGTCGGCCAGGTACGTTTTTAACTCACCAATATTGATAATCTGTTTGTGGAACACGGAGGCCGCCAGCGCGCCGTCAACGTTTGCATCGCGGAAGGCTTCCAGAAAGTGTTCCATGGTGCCTGCACCGCCGGAAGCAATCAGCGGTACGTGGCAGACCGCGCGGACTTTTTTCAGCTGCTCCAGGTCATAGCCGTTACGCACGCCGTCCTGGTTCATCATGTTCAGCACAATTTCGCCAGCGCCACGTTTCTGGACTTCCTGCACCCAGTCCAGCGTCTCCCATTGGGTGACGCGGGTCCGGTTTTCATCGCCGGTGTACTGGTTGACATGGTATTTACCCGTTGCGGCGTCATACCAGGTGTCGATCCCCACGACAATACACTGTACGCCAAAGCGATCGGCCAGACGGGTAATCAGCTCCGGGTCTGCCAAAGCAGGGGAGTTAATGGAAATCTTATCGGCACCAAAGGAGAGAATTTTTGCCGCGTCTTCCGCAGATTTAATCCCACCTGCCACGCAGAAGGGAATATCAATCACTTCTGCCACGCGCGCCACCCAGCTTTTATCCACGACGCGGCCATCGCTGGAGGCGGTGATATCGTAAAATACCAGTTCATCTGCGCCTTCTTCAGCGTAGCGTTTTGCCAGCGGGACGATATCGCCAATGATTTCGTGATTGCGGAACTGCACGCCTTTCACTACCTGGCCGTCACGTACGTCCAGGCAAGGGATTATCCGTTTTGCCAGCATTGAATCGCCTCCGTCACAGTAAATTTACCTTCCAGCAGGGCTCGGCCCACAATCACGCCCTGTACACCCGTTCCGCGCAGCGCGGCAATATCAGCGATATCACCAATACCCCCCGATGACTGGAAGGCCACCTGCGGATAACGCGCACAGACTTCTTGGTATAAAGAAACGTTAGAGCCTGCCAGCGTGCCGTCGCGGGAGATATCGGTGCACAGCACGTGCTTCAGGCCAACGGGCAGATACCTCTCGACCAGCTCTTCCAGCGTCACCCCGGAATTTTCCTGCCAGCCGCTGACTGCAACCTGCTTGTTACCCTGTTCGTCGATACGAACATCCAGCGCCAGCACCAGCGCGTCAGCGCCAAAGCGGCGGAACCAGGCTTTAACCTTTTCAGGATCGTTAACGGCAGTCGAGCCGACGACCACACGCGCCACGCCAGCGTCCAGCAGCGCCGCAACGTCATCTTCCGTACGTACGCCACCGCCTACCTGGACGGGCACATCCACGCCGGCCACCAGTTTTTTAAGAAGTTGGATTTGACGTTTTGTCGGATCTTTTGCGCCAGTCAAATCCACCAGGTGCAGCACCTGCGCGCCCTGGGCGGCGTAATCCTGCAGACGTGGCAAGGGGTCGTTACCGTAGTCGCGTTGCTGCCCGTAATCGCCCTGATGGAGACGGACAACCGTGCCGTCGATTAAATCTAAAGCGGGAATAATCATTACATCTCCAGGAAGTTTTTCAGCAACTGTGCGCCTGCGGCACCCGAACGTTCCGGGTGAAACTGCACGCCGAAGAAGTTATCTTTCTGCACCGCCGCGGTAAATGCTTCGCCGTAATTGCACTGGGCAATGGTGTACGGATTTATCGGCATGGCGTAGCTGTGCACGAAGTAAAAATAGGCCCCGTCTTCAATGCCGCGAAACAGTCTGTCACCGGCTTTGGCATAAACACGGTTCCAGCCCATGTGCGGCAGAGGCAGACCGTGATCGGTCATTTTCGGCACGTCTTCGTCGATAATCCCGAGCAGATCAACGCCGTTACTCTCTTCACTGCGTCGGCCCAAGAGCTGCATGCCGAGACAAATTCCCAGCACCGGTTGAGTACAGGCTTTGATGAGACTCACCAGCTCACGCGCGTGGATCTGGTCCATCGCCGCCTGCGCTGTCCCTACGCCGGGCAGAAAAAGCTTATCGGCGCGCAGTACAACGTCCGGGTCGCGACTCACGTCCGGTGCATAACCGTGGCGGGCAATCGCCGATTTTACGGAGTTCAGGTTGGCGCATCCGGTATCCAGAATCACCACATTCATTACAGCACTCCTTTCGATGAGGGCAGGGCGTCACCTTCCACACGAATCGCCTGGCGAAGGGTACGGCCAAAGGCTTTGAACAGGCTTTCCACGCGGTGGTGGTCGTTCTTGCCCTTGGTCTTCAGGTGCAGCGTCAGGCCCATGGTGTAGGACAATGAGCGGAAGAAGTGCTCCACCATTTCGGTGCTCAGATCGCCCACGCGCTGGTAGGTGAAATCCGCTTTGTATTCCAGGTGCGGGCGTCCGGAGATATCCATGGCGCAGCGCGCCAGACATTCGTCCATCGGCAAAACGAAGCCAAAACGGTTAATACCGCGCTTATCGCCGAGCGCCAGCTTCAGCGCTTCACCCAGCGCCAGGCCGGTATCTTCCACGGTGTGGTGATCGTCGATATACAAATCGCCTTTCACGGCGATCTCCATGCGGAAACCACCGTGGGTCGCGATCTGGTCCAGCATATGGTCAAAGAAACCCACACCGGTGTGGATCTTGCTGCCGCCTTCACGATCCAACCAGACCTTAACGTCGATTTGCGTCTCTTTGGTGTTGCGCTCAACGTGCGAGTAGCGGTCACGCTGGGTCAACTGCTCACCAATTTTTGCCCAGTTAAGGGTGGAACGGTCATAGCGCAGCCCGGAGATACCCATGTTCTCCGCCAGCGTAATATCGGTCATGCGATCGCCAATGACATAGCTATTGGCTTTATCCAGCACGTCATCCGTCAGGTAGCGTTCGACCAGCTTTACCTTCGGCTTGCGGCAGTCACATTCATCGGCAGGCAGGTGTGGGCAGATCAGCACCTCATCAAATTCAACGCCCTGAGACGTCAGCACCTGCATCATCAGGTTATGCGGGCCGTCAAAATCCGCCTGCGGGAAACTGTCGGTACCTAGCCCGTCCTGGTTAGTGATCATCACCAGCTTATAGCCGGCTTTCTGCAGCTTGAGCAGCACCGGGATTACATCGGGTTCAAAAGCCAGTTTGTCGAAACGATCGACCTGAAAATCGGTTGGCGGCTCCGAAATAAGGGTACCGTCACGATCGATAAAGAGGGTCTTCTGGCTCATACTTTCTCCGCTTTCAGGGCGTCAATCACGCGCTGACTCTCTGCACGGGTGCCTACGGTAATACGCAAACAGCCGCTTAAGGATGGTTGTTTATTTTGGTCTCGTAAGATAATGCCCTGATCCCATAAAGATTTAAATACGGCACTCGACGCGGTAAAGCGTACCAGGATGTAGTTGGTTTCAGAGTCGAATACCTGCTCCACGCAGGGAATATCTTTCAGGGTAGTGACCAGATACTGCCGTTCTTCAAGGATTTGTGCCACGCGTTCGCGCATCGCCTTGATCCCCTGAGGGGCCAAAGCCTGCGCCGCAATGTCGGCAACCGGCGTAGAGAGTGGATATGGCGCAATCACTTTCATCAGCAGGTCGATGACTTCTTTATTGGCCAGCGTAAAGCCGCAGCGCAGGCCAGCGAGAGCGAAAGCTTTTGACAGCGTACGCAGTACAACCAGGTGCGGGTACTCCTCGAGCCAGCCTGTCAGCGTCGCCTGCGGGCAGAACTCAATATAGGCTTCGTCAGCCACCACCAGCGCTTTACCGCGCGTCATCTCCAGCAGGGTTCGAATGTCCTGCGGGTTGATAATCTGCCCGGTCGGGTTATTTGGACTGCAGACGAACACCACTTTCACGCCGTCAAGATTGTCGGCAATCCCCTGCAGATCGAGCTGCCAGTCTTCCAGCGAAAGCACGTTACGGCACGCCACGCCAAAAGTTTCTGCGCTGACGCTGTACATTCCGTAGGTTGGCTGGCAGTACATCACCGCGTCTTTACCCGGTTCGCAGAAGGCTCGGATCAGCAGTTCAATGCCTTCATCTGCACCCCGGCTGACCAGCACCTGCTCAGGCTTTACGCCTGCGTACCGGGCGTAATTTTCGATAACCGCTTTCGGCTGGCATTCCGGATAGCGGTTCAGCGTTTGCTGCGATAGCTCGAACTGTACGGCCGTCGGGTATTCGTTAGCGTTCAGCCAGACATCACCGTTGCCACCCAGACGACGAGCAGACTGATAAGGCGTCAGGCGACGGACATTTTCGCGGGCTAATTCTTCAATGCTCATGCTTGCTCCTTCAGGGCTGCAACGCGCAGCGTAACGGCGTTTTTGTGGGCGGTCAGACGTTCGGCGGCGGCCAGGGTCTCAATGGTGGAGGCCAGAGAGGCAAACCCCTCGCGGGACAGCTCCTGTACGGTCATGCGTTTCTGGAAATCCGCCAGCCCGAGGCTCGAACAGGTTGATGTATAGCCGTAGGTTGGCAAAACGTGGTTGGTGCCGGAAGCGTAATCGCCGGCGGATTCCGGTGACCAGTCGCCAAGGAAGACCGAACCTGCGCTGGTAATGCTGTCAACCAGATCGCGCGCATTGCGGGTCTGGATAATCAGGTGTTCCGGGCCGTACTGGTTGGAGATGGCAATGCACTGCGCCAGATCGCGCGCCACAATCAGGCGGCTTGCTGAGAGTGCCTGGCGTGCCGTGTCGGCGCGCGGCAGGTCGGCAAGCTGACGTTCAACGGCTTCACCCACGCGTTTTGCCATATCCGCATCCGGCGTCAGCAAAATAACCTGTGAGTCCGGGCCATGTTCTGCCTGGGATAACAGATCGGAGGCGACGAAGTCCGGCGTTGCACCGCTGTCGGCAATCACCAGCACCTCAGAAGGACCGGCAGGCATATCAATTGCGGCACCGTCCAGGCGCTGGCTGACCTGACGCTTTGCTTCGGTCACATACGCGTTGCCCGGGCCAAAAATTTTGTCCACTTTAGGAATGGATTCGGTACCAAACGCCAGCGCGGAAATTGCCTGTGCACCACCCACTTTATACACCGCCTGTACGCCACACAGTTTTGCCGCATAGAGAATTTCATCGGCAATCGGAGGCGGCGAGCACAGTACAACTTTCTGACAACCGGCGATGCGTGCCGGGGTTGCCAGCATTAATACGGTAGAGAACAGCGGGGCGGAACCGCCGGGGATGTAAAGCCCCACCGACGCAACCGGACGCGTGACCTGCTGGCAGCGTACGCCGGGCACGGTTTCCACATCGACCGCCTGCAATATCTGCGCGGTGTGGAAGGTATCAATGTTTTTCACTGCGACGGCCATCGCCTGTTTGATCTCGTCACCGAGGCGGCTTTCCGCGTCCGTGATTTCCTGTTCGGTTACCTTTAAAGCGCCAACCTCGGTTTTATCAAACTTTGCGCTGTATTCCCGCAGCGCATCGTCGCCACGGGCTTTGACGTTATCAAGGATCTCGGCCACGGTGCGGGTAATGCTTTCTGAGGCAGAAATCGCCGGACGCATCAGCAGCGCGCGCTGTTGTTCTTGCGAACAATCGTTCCAGTTGATGATTGTGTTAAAGCTCATGGCCATCACTCCATCATCTTCTCAATTGGCAGCACCAGAATTGAGCTTGCGCCCAGCGCCTTCAGTTTTTCCATGGTCTCCCAGAACAGGGTTTCGCTACTGACCATGTGCATGGCGACGCGCTGCTGGTCACCGGCCAGAGGCAGGATGGTCGGGCGCTCTGCGCCTGGCAGCAGGGCAATGACCTCATCAAGACGTTCGGTTGGCGCGTGCATCATGATGTATTTCGATTCACGGGCCTGAATCACGCCCTGAATACGGGTCAGCAGTTTGTCGATCAGCTGCTGTTTCGCATCGGCCATTTCGCCGTCGCGCTGGATAAGGCACGCTTTGGAGCGGTAAATCACTTCCACTTCGCGCAGACCGTTCGCTTCCAGCGTGGCGCCCGTAGAGACGAGGTCACAGATGGCGTCAGCCAGACCCGCGCGCGGCGCCACCTCAACAGAGCCGTTCAGCAGGCAGGATTTAAACTGCACGCCTTTCTGATCCAGGTAACGTTTTAACAGGTGAGGGTAGGAGGTGGCGATACGCTTGCCGTTCAGCGCGGCCGGGCCGTCCCAGGCTTCATCGACAGGCGTGGCCAGCGACAGGCGGCAGCCGCCGAAGTCCAGACGACGCAGGGTAAAATAGCGTGGATCTTCACCCTGGGCACGGCGGGTCAGGAGCTCTTCTTCCAGCACGTTTTCACCGATGATGCCGAGGTCAACAACGCCATCCATCACGAGGCCGGGAATATCGTCATCACGCACGCGCAGAATGTCGATGGGCATATTTTCAGCCAGGGCAATCAGGCGCTGGGTGTGCAGGTTGATTTTAATCCCGCAGCGGGCGAGCAGTTCGCGTGAATCATCACTCAAACGGCCTGATTTTTGAATAGCTATGCGTAAACGTGAGTTATCTAACATTCTGTTTTCCTCGTTAACCTGTTTTAACCTGTCTGAATTTGGTCCAAAAAAAAGCCCCCGGAAGAAGATCTTCCGGGGGCTTTTTCATGCGTTCATGCACCACTGGAAGATCCAAACGTCTTCCAGCACACATCGCCTGAAAGACTAGTCAGGATGATGGTGATGATGGTGGTGTTTAAATTGAACGCGTGTCATAAAATTCTCGATGAATGCTTATTCATTTGATGTCTTTTAACCTAAACCAGTTGTATGACTGATTGCAAGGGCTTTTTTTGATCATTAATTCATTTCATATTGACGCTATGAATTGTGTGTTCTGTCGGGCTGGCGTAGCCTTAAGAAAGACGAGTAAAAGTCAGGAGAATTCGCATGAAAAAGGTCGCGATTGTCGGTTTAGGTTGGCTGGGAATGCCGCTGGCGATGTCATTGGCCGCAAAAGGCTGGCAGGTGACCGGAAGCAAAACCACGGCGGATGGGGTAGAAGCGGCGCGCATGTGCGGTATTGACGGCGTCGAGCTGCGTCTGGAACCCGAACTGGTGTGTGATGCTGACGATCTGGACACGCTGATGAACGTTGATGCGCTGGTGATTACGTTACCGGCACGGCGCAGTGGCCCGGGCGAATCATTTTATCTGCAGGCGATGCAGGAGATTGTCGACAGCGCGCTGGCGCATCACGTCCCACGCATTATTTTTACCAGCTCAACCTCGGTCTACGGCGATGTTGACGGCGTGGTGAAAGAGACCTCTGAGCGTCATCCCGTTACCGCGAGCGGTAAAGTGCTGAAAGAGCTGGAAGACTGGCTGCATCATCTTCCCGGCACCCAGGTCGATATCGTACGGCTGGCAGGTCTGGTTGGCCCCGGACGACATCCAGGGCGCTTCTTCGCGGGAAAATCCGCGCCAGACGGACAACATGGCGTCAATCTTGTGCATCTTGATGACGTAATTGCCGCAATAGAACTACTCTTACAGGCTCCAAAAGGTGGGCACATCTATAATATATGTGCGCCTTCTCATCCAGCGCGTAGCACGTTTTACCCGCTGATGGCACGCCAGCTGGGTCTGGTTCCGCCTGTTTTTGGTGAAGCAAAGGACGAAAGTAAAGGCAAAATTGTTGATGGCAATCGCATTTGTCATGAGCTGGGGTTTGAGTATCAATATCCCGATCCGCTGGTGATGCCGATGGAATAAGTTTCTCAGCGGAAACGATCGCACACCGGAAGGGGGCGAACATGAAACCGCTGCTGGATGTTCTTATTATTCTGGATGCACTGGAAAAAGAGGGGAGCTTTGCCGCTGCTTCGGCAAAGCTCTTCAAAACCCCGTCGGCGCTGAGCTATACCGTTCATAAACTGGAAAGCGATCTTAATATCCAGATCCTCGATCGCTCTGGTCACCGCGCCCGTTTTACCCGTACCGGGCAGATGCTGCTGGAGAAGGGGCGCGACGTCCTGCATACCGTTCGCGAACTGGAAAAACAGGCCGTCAAACTGCACCAGGGATGGGAGAACGAACTGGTCATCGGCGTTGATGATACTTTTCCGTTTTCTCTTCTGACGCCGCTGATTGAGGCGTTCTATCAGCACCACAGCGTAACCCGATTAATCTTCATTAATGGCGTGCTGGGCGATTCATGGGATGCCTTAACTCAGGGCAGGGCAGATATTTTTGTCGGTGCGCTGCATGAACCGCCCCAGTTAAGCGATTTCGGTTTCGCCCGGCTGGGTGTGCTGGAGCAGGTTTTCGCCGTCGCGCCACACCATCCGCTCGCGCAGGAGCCGGAACCCCTTAACCGGCGCACGATTAAAGGCTACCGCGCCATTGTGGTCGGTGACAGCTCGCGTCCCGACTGTGCGGCCTCCACGCAGTTGCTTTATGAGCAGGAGGCGATCACGGTGTTCGACTATAAAACCAAGCTGGAGCTGCAAATCAGTGGCCTGGGGTGCGGCTATTTACCCCGCTATCTGGCACAGCGGTTTTTAGACAGCGGTGCGCTTGTTGAAAAACAGGTGCTTGCACAAAGCAGCAATGAATCGGTGTGGGTCGGCTGGAATGAACAAACTGCGGGGCTGGCAAGCGCCTGGTGGCGGGACGAAATTTTAGCAAATAGTGCTATTGCTGCCGTTTACTCGCAAAGCAGCGTCGAGAAATCAGCCAGTTAGAAAAAAGAAAATCGCCCCGGGCGTTGCAAAGTATTGCCTTTTGTATCCGATGTGGGGCAAAATGCGCCGCTGCAACCAAATGAATAATCGACGATATAAAAGGCGTCGGTTATTTTTTTTTGCACGTATGAAACGAAACTAAAAACCAAGAGGCCGGGCTTCGTACCGGATAGATATTTACTAAAATCCGACAGTTGTTGTCGCTGAGGAATACAGAAATGGGGCAATTTTTCGCTTACGTGGCGGTTATCACCGTAAAGGAGAATAACTATGTCGCATAACGCAACTCCAAACACCTCTCGCGTGGAATTACGTAAAACCCTTACGTTAGTTCCGGTTGTTATGATGGGCCTTGCCTATATGCAGCCAATGACGCTGTTCGATACATTCGGTATCGTATCAGGCCTCACAGACGGTCATGTGCCGACGGCTTACGCCTTCGCACTGATTGCGATCCTCTTTACCGCGCTGAGCTACGGTAAACTGGTCCGTCGCTATCCGTCTGCCGGTTCCGCCTACACCTATGCCCAGAAATCCATCAGCCCGACCGTTGGCTTTATGGTGGGCTGGTCTTCGCTGCTCGACTATCTGTTCGCGCCGATGATCAACATTCTGCTGGCTAAAATTTATTTTGAAGCACTGGTGCCGTCGATCCCTTCGTGGATGTTCGTCGTGGCGCTGGTGGCCTTTATGACGGCGTTCAACCTGCGCAGCATCAAGTCCGTTGCGAACTTTAACTCCGTTATTGTTGTGCTTCAGGTCATCCTGATTGCCGTGATTCTGGGCATGGTTATCTTTGGTGTCTTCCACGGTGAAGGTGCAGGTACCCTGGCGAGCAGCAAGCCGTTCTGGTCTGGTGATGCGCATGTGATCCCGATGATTACCGGGGCAACCATTCTGTGCTTCTCCTTTACCGGTTTTGACGGCATCAGCAACCTGTCTGAAGAGACCAAGGACGCAGAGCGTGTTATCCCGCGTGCTATCTTCCTGACGGCGCTGATTGGTGGTCTGATCTTTATCTTTGCGACCTACTTCCTGCAGCTGTACTTCCCGGATATCTCTCGCTTTAAGGATCCGGATGCCTCTCAGCCAGAAATTATGCTCTACGTGGCGGGTAAAGCGTTCCAGGTTGGCGCGTTGATCTTCTCCACCATCACGGTACTGGCATCCGGCATGGCCGCGCACGCAGGCGTTGCACGTCTGATGTACGTAATGGGTCGTGACGGCGTATTCCCGAAAAGCTTCTTCGGCTACGTTCACCCAACCTGGCGTACGCCGGCAATGAACATCATCCTGGTCGGCGCTATTGCTCTGCTGGCGATTAACTTTGACCTGGTGATGGCAACTGCGCTGATTAACTTCGGTGCGCTGGTGGCGTTCACCTTTGTTAACCTGTCGGTTATTTCTCAGTTCTGGATCCGTGAAAAGCGTAATAAAACGCTGAAAGATCACTTCCAGTATCTGTTCCTGCCGATGTGTGGTGCGCTGACCGTGGGTGCGCTGTGGGTTAACCTGGAAGAGAGTTCCATGGTGCTTGGCCTGATTTGGGCGGGTATCGGCCTGGTTTACCTGGCGTGCGTCACGAAGAGCTTCCGTAACCCGGTTCCTCAGTACGAAGACGTTGCGTAAGAGCTAAGTAAAAAAAACCGGAGACCATCGCCTCCGGTTTTTTTTTCGCCCAAAATCTGTCAGACGATTTCCTGTGCATACTGATACAGCGCTTTTAACAGCGCCTGCTTTTCAGCATTTCCTTCATACTGGCTATACAGCATCTCCAGCTCCTGCGCGTAGCTCTGCAGAAACTCCGGTGTAAACACATGACGACGATGCTGAAGCCAGCGCGCCTGTTCGGTTTCATCCAGCGTGCCCGGATAGTTGCGCGCGCGGTAATTAAACATCAGTTTTTCGATACGTGCGTCCGCGAAGGTAATATCCAGCGCGGGTAAGTTACGCGGTTCGGTTTGCAGAACAATATTCATTGCCGCACGGTCTGCGTCGCTGAAAAAGCCGTTGTACAATTGTGCATCGACGTTGTCTGACGGAACAAAGGGTTCGGCTTCGGCAAAGATCGCCACCACTTTCTCACGTACCTGCGGGTTTTCACGCAGCACCTTGAGGTTATCCAGGCAACGCTGACGGTTAATCCCCAGCCTGTCTGCATCCTCCGCGCGCAGAGTATTGGCCTGGGCCAGGACCGGACATTTATTGATATGGACCAGTTTGACCGGCACCGCGGGCAGATCGCCGAGTTCATCTTTCGGGGTATAGAGGCGTTCGCGCAGCGTATCGCTGTCGAGATCGAGCAGCGGTGTAATATCACCGGCTAAATCCACCATAATCACGGCATTACGGTTATCCGGGTGCCAGGCCAGCGGAGCGACCCAACTGGTATTGCCACGCCAGGCGCCAAACATACCGGAGATATGTACCAGCGGTTTCATCTGCGGCACATCAATCAGCGTGGTGAGTTTCTGCTTGCCGCGGTGGCTCAGCAGATAGTCAAATAGCCGTGGCTGAGCGGTTTTCACCCGCTTTGCCATAGCAATGGTGGCGTAGACATCGGCCATCGCATCGTGGGCATTGCTGTGCTCAATACCGTTTGTACGCGTCAGGTGTTCCAGTCTGAAGCTCGGCAGCCCTTCATCATTCTCAGGCCAGTTGATGCCTTCCGGGCGCAGTGCATAGCAGGCACGCATAATGTCGAGCAAATCCCAGCGCGAGTTGCGGTTCTGCCAGCTCCAGGCATAAGGATCGTAGAAGTTGCGGTAGAAGATATTGCGCGTCACTTCGTCATCGAAACGGATGTTGTTGTAACCGACCACGCAGGTATTCGGGACGGTGAAGAGGTCGTGAATGCGTCGGGCGAATGCGGCCTCGTTCACGCCTTTGTCCCGGGCTTCCTGTGGGGTGATCCCGGTGACCATTACCGCGCCGGGCTGGGGCAGGTAGTCATCGGCCGGCTTACAGTAAAAGACCTCAGGCTCGCCAATGATGTTGAATTCGTCGTCGGTACGGATGGCAGCAAACTGTGCTGGTCTGTCCAGCGCCGGGTGGGTGCCAAAGGTTTCGTAGTCGTGGAACAAAAATGTAGGGCGCGCGGCTGAATCAAACACCAGTAATACCATCCTGTTAAAAAATGACGTCTCTATGGTAAACGATCGTGCAGGTCAGTCCGAATAAAAAGCGCCATCACCGTGCAAATTTGCGAGGCCGCTTCAGCGTAAAATCTGCTTTCTGTCACATTTTTTTGCAATTAAGCCAGGTAACGACAACAGAACTCCCGTAAAAAGGTCATCGATTTTTAATGACCTGAGGATATACCGTTGAAACGCCGTCTGTTTATTGCTGTTTCTTTACTCGCTTCGAGTGTCTCTTCTGCCTTCGCGGCCGATCCGCTGGATTTTTCGCCGCAGCCTCCGGCCATTCAGGCGGGCTCCTGGGTGCTAATGGATTACACGACTGGTCAGATCTTAACGGCGGGCAACGAACATCAACAACGTAATCCGGCGAGCCTGACCAAGCTGATGACGGGCTACGTTGTCGATCGGGCCATCGACAGCCACCGCATTACCCCGGATGACATCGTTACCGTTGGCCGCGACGCGTGGGCAAAAGGGAACCCGGTGTTTGAAGGATCGTCGCTGATGTTCCTGAAAGAGGGCGATCGTGTCTCGGTGCGCGACCTGAGCCGTGGTCTGATTGTGGATTCCGGTAACGACGCCTGCGTGGCGCTGGCGGATCACGTAGCGGGTGGTCAGCCGCAGTTTGTGAAGATGATGAACGACTATGTACAAAAGCTGAACCTGCGCGATACCCACTTTGAAACCGTCCACGGTCTGGACGCGCCGGGCCAGCACAGCTCTGCCTATGACCTGGCCGTGCTCTCCCGGGCTATCATTCACGGCGAGCCAGAGTTCTACCACATGTACAGCGAAAAGAGCCTTACCTGGAACGGGATCACCCAGCAAAACCGTAACGGCCTGCTGTGGGATAAAACCATGAACGTTGATGGCCTGAAAACAGGGCACACGTCGGGAGCGGGCTTTAACCTGATTGCGTCAGCGGTTGACGGTCAGCGTCGTTTAATCGCGGTGGTGATGGGCGCTGACAGCCCGAAAGGGCGTGAGGAACAGGCCCGGAAGCTGCTGCACTGGGGGCAGCAGAACTTTGATACGGTGCAGATCCTGCATAACGGCAAAAAAGTGGGAACAGAGCGTATCTGGTACGGCGATAAAGAGCAGGTGGAATTGGGCACCGACCAGGATTTCTGGCTGGCCTTGCCTAAAACAGAAGTTCCTAACATCAAAGCCAAGTACGTGCTGGATAAAAAAGAGCTGGAAGCGCCGATTGCGGCTCATCAGCGGGTAGGGGAGATCCAGCTTTACGACCGTGACAAAGTCGTGGCGCACTGGCCGCTGGTGACGCTCGAAGCGGTAAATAAAGGCGGCCTCTTCTCCCGTCTGAGCGATTATCTGCATCACACGCTGTAACGGCCTGCGTTAAAGCACATGAGCAGACTGGCGCGGTTGCGAGTCTGCTCACATAATAAACACTCCTCGTTTGCTGAACAGTTAAAACCTGCTTTATAGTGTATAAATATACAGTAATAAAAGGAGGCAGCATGGACTACAGCATCAAGCAGCAACAGAAACGTAAAATCGCCGGCTTTCATCTGGTCGGGCCGTGGGACAAAACGGTTAAACAGGGCTTCGAACAGTTAGTCATGTGGGTGGATGGACGTCACATTCAGCCGCTGGAGTGGGTTGCGGTTTATTACGATAATCCGGACGAGGTCCCGGCAGAAAAATTGCGCTGTGACACGGCCGTAACGGTCCCGGACGATTTTGTCATTCCTGAAAACAGCGAAGGCGTCATGATGACGGAAATCGCCGCTGGAGGGTATGCGGTGGCGACGGCACGCGTTGAAAACCATGACTTCGCGACCCCTTGGAACCAGTTCTTTAATTCCCTCTTGCAGGACAACAGCTACCAGATGGCCCCTAAACCCTGCTTCGAGCGCTACCTTAATGATGGTAACGCGGACGGTTACTGGGACATCGAAATGTATATTGGTGTAGAGCACAAAGCCGGTTAAGCCTGGTTATTACAGGGTTTTTCAGCCGGGTGTGATCCGCCCGGCTGAAAACACAGTACAATTGTGATTTGCCGTGTAGCTGGAGAGCGGGTGTGCGTCCCGACAAATCATTAACCCCTTTTGAAATTCGTCTGTACAAACACTACCGCGTGGTACATGGGTGCCGTATCGCGCTGGCCTTTGTGTTGACGTTTGTGCTGGTTCGTTTGCTGGATGTTCCTGAGGGAACATGGCCGCTTATCACGCTGGTGGTCGTGATGGGGCCTATTTCGTTCTGGGGGAACGTTGTTCCACGCGCCTTCGAGCGCATTGGCGGTACCGTTTTAGGCTCTGCCCTGGGGCTTATCGCGCTGAAGCTTGAGCTTATCTCGTTTCCGGTTATGTTGATCTGGTGCGGTGTCGCGATGTTCCTTTGCGGCTGGCTGGCATTAGGCAAAAGGCCCTATCAGGCGCTGCTGATTGGTATCACGCTGTCGGTGGTGGTCGGTGCACCGGCAGGGGATATGACGACCGCCCTGTGGCGAAGCGGGGACGTGATCCTCGGCTCATTGCTGGCTATGCTTTTTACCGGCATCTGGCCACAGCGTGCTTTTCTGCACTGGCGTATTCAGATGGCTAACTATGTCACCGCGTTCAACCGCGTCTATCAGGCCGGATTTTCCCCTAACCTGGTTGAGCGCCCCCGGCTGGAAAAACACCTGCAAACGATCCTCAACGATGTGGTCAGGATGCGCGGGCTGATTACCCCGGCCAGCAAAGAAACCCATATCCAGAAATCCATTTTCGAAGCCATTCAGACGGTAAGCCGCAATCTGGTATGCATGCTTGAGTTGCAAATCAACGCGCACTGGGCTTCTCGTCCCAGCCACCTTTTAATGCTCAACGCCCATACCTTAAAAGAGACGCAGCAGATGACGCAGCAAACGCTGTTGACCATCGCCCACGCGCTTTATGAAGGTAACCCGCAGCCCATCCTGGCGAACAGTGAACGTCTGAATGAGATCGTTGCGGAGCTGAAGCAGTTAATGAATGAGCGTCAGAGCGATAACGTCGCGGAAACGCCTATTCATGGTTATGTCTGGCTGAGCATGGAGCTGGCGCGGCAGCTGGAGCTACTGTCGCATCTCATTTGCCGGGCGCTGCGCAAATAAAGAGCAGCTATCTCCATATGTGACGCCTGCTGCTTCGATTCAGCATCAATTGGGGTTATGATAGCTTTAAACGATATACTCATTGTCATTCGCAGCCGCTGTCAGTAAGGTTATTGTTACAACGGTTGCTTTAACGAATCCGAATCTCACATTATCAGGGGTGTAAAAATGGAAACTACCAAGCCTTCGTTCCAGGATGTTCTGGAATTCGTCCGCCTGTTCCGCCGCAAAAACAAACTGCAGCGTGAAATCCAGGACGTTGAGAAGAAGATCCGTGACAACCAAAAACGTGTCCTGCTGCTCGATAACCTGAGCGACTACATCAAGCCAGGCATGAGCGTTGAGGCTATTCAGGGCATCATCGCCAGCATGAAGAGTGACTACGAAGACCGCGTTGATGACTACATCATCAAAAACGCTGAGCTGTCTAAAGAACGCCGTGATATCTCCAAGAAACTGAAAGTAATGGGCGAAATCAAAAACGGTGAAGCCAAAAGCGAGTAATCGCCGATGAATACAAAAAAGGCTCTCTGGTGACAGAGAGCCTTTTTTATTACGCAGTACGCGGCTGTAGCTGATAAATCCAGGCGTTGACCTGTTTTCCATCCGGCGTGGTCACATTGACCTCAACCCGATCGTAGCCGTCTTCAAATTCGTCCAGCATTGGCCAGTGTGCACTCAGGCTATCAGAGATAAACAGAAAGCCCTCCACGCGTGGGCCGTCCGGGTGCAGCACTATTCCCGGAAAATCTGCCGCCGCGCCCCAGCCACGTTCGTAAAACGTCCCGGTGACAAAACCGGCCTGCCATTCGCCACCGATGTTTTCAAGAATATGTGCATTCGCGTGACCCGGGCGTAGCGTGCCGTAGACAAACAGAGCGTTCATTTTCCCTCACCAGCAAAGCAAAAAGCCTGCTATAAAAGCAGGCTTTTTAAATTTGGCTCCTCTGACTGGACTCGAACCAGTGACATACGGATTAACAGTCCGCCGTTCTACCGACTGAACTACAGAGGAATCGTTGTGGAGGCTTATCTTAGCGGCGAAAAAAGTTTTGTCAAACCTGATCTTAGCGATTAGCGATCGATTGATGATTCTGTCGACAGTTTGTTGTAAATCCACACATCTTTTTATGGAAAATACTTTGCAGGTTTAGCATTTCTCCCCCATCATTTGAAATGGAGTTTCAACTTTCTCGTTAAGGTCCATTTTGAACGTCACTGCCCCCCTACGCCAGGCGATTATGCGCACGCCATGGTATGCAAAGCGTAAAAGCTATCGTGTTCTGTTCTGGCGTGAAATCACCCCCCTTGCCGTGCCTATTTTCCTGGAAAACACCTGCGTTCTGTTGATGGGGGTGCTGAGTACCTTCCTGGTCAGCTGGCTGGGTAAAGAGGCGATGGCCGGTGTCGGGCTGGCGGACAGCTTTAACATGGTGGTTATTTCTTTTTTTGCCGCCATTGACCTCGGGACGACAGTTGTCGTCGCCTTTAGCCTCGGCAAGCTCGATCCTAAACGTGCGCGCGAGGCTGCCCGACAGTCGCTGATGATCATGACCATTTTCTCGATCGTGCTGGCGGCGGTGATCCACTATTTCGGCAGGGAAATTATCGATTTTGTCGCCGGTGAGGCCACAAATGAAGTTAAAGACCTGGCGCTGACCTACCTGGAAATGACGGTTCTGAGTTATCCGGCTGCAGCCATCGCGCTGATTGGCAGCGGCGCGCTGCGCGGGGCGGGCAACACCAAAATTCCGTTGCTGATAAACGGCGGGATGAACATCCTGAATATTATTATCAGCAGCGTGCTGATCTACGGCGTCTTCTCCTGGGACGGGCTTGGGTTCGTGGGTGCCGGGCTGGGGTTAACGATTTCACGTTATATCGGTGCTGCTGCCATTCTCGGGGTGCTGATGGCGGGGATCACGCCGTCACTGCGCCTTACGCTGAAGAGCTATTTCCGCCCCTTTAACTTCGCCATTATCTGGGAAGTGATGGGAATTGGTATTCCCGCCAGTATTGAATCCGTGTTGTTTAACGGGGGCAAGCTGCTGACGCAAATGTTTGTCGCCGGGATGGGGACTGACGTTATCGCCGGTAACTTTATCGCCTTCTCCATTGCCTCCCTGATAAACCTGCCGGGCAACGCCCTCGGTTCGGCGTCGACCATCATCACCGGTAAACGGCTGGGAAAAGGGCAGATAGGGCAGGCGGAACGGCAGTTGCGGCACGTCTTCTGGCTGTCAACCATTGGCCTGACGCTGATCGCCTGGGGAAGCGCCCCCTTTGCCGGGCTTATGGCCTCTTTTTATACCCACGAAGATGATGTCAAAGAGGTCGTTAAGATCCTGATCTGGCTGAATGCGGCCTTTATGCCCATCTGGGCGGCTTCATGGGTTCTGCCTGCCGGGCTGAAAGGGGCACGCGATGCACGCTTCGCGATGTGGGTGTCGATGCTCGGCATGTGGGGTTGCCGTGTGGTGGTGGGTTACACGCTCGGGGTCATGCTTGGCATGGGGGTAGTCGGCGTCTGGCTGGGGATGTTCCTTGACTGGGCGGTGCGTGGGGCGTTGTTCTACTGGCGTATGGTCAGTGGGCGCTGGCTCTGGAAATACCCGCGAATAAAACAGGAACCGACGACCACAGAATCAACAGAATGCCTGACAAATGCGCGAAGTGGAGAATAATTCGGCAAACAGTCAGAAATATGCATTCTGCCTTTGACATCATCGGGGAGCATCGATAATATGCGCCCCGTTCACACGATTCCTCTGTAGTTCAGTCGGTAGAACGGCGGACTGTTAATCCGTATGTCACTGGTTCGAGTCCAGTCAGAGGAGCCAAATTTAAAAAGCCTGCTTTTATAGCAGGCTTTTTGCTTTTCTGCGTTCTGAAAAGGTCCGATGCCACGGGCTTACAGCCGGGTCAGGCGAAACCGCCGCCCGGCATCCACTGCTATTTCTAATGGTTAACCCGAACCGGCATCGTCGCCTCAAGCAACCATTGCCGCGCGTCGCTGTCGACCAACGGTAACAGGGCCTCACGCACCTGCTGATGATACTCATCCAGCCACTGTTTTTCCTGTTCGTTCAACAGCTGTAACTCGACCTGGCTCAGGTCGATCGGGATCAGCGTCAGTGAGGAAAACGTGCAGAATCCCGGACGGCTTTCGACAATCTCCACCTGGTTTTCAATGCGGATCCCATGGCTGTCCGCCAGATAATATCCAGGCTCAATAGTCATGATGGTGCCGGCCACCAGGGGCCACGGGTTAACCTTTTTGGCGAGACGATGCGGGTTCTCATGGATAAGCAACTGATGTCCTACGCCATGCCCTGTCCCGTGATCGTAATCCAGCCCCATTTCCCACAGCGGGCGACGCGCGAAGGCATCAAGCTGATGGCCCTGGCTGCCGGAGGGGAACTGTAAGGTTATCAACGACAGGAACCCTCTCAGTACGGCGGTGTAGTGCAACTTCTGCTGTGGCGGCACGCTACCCCATGCCAGCGTACGCGTGGCGTCAGTGGTGCCGTTATGGTACTGACCGCCGGAATCATTAAGGTAAAAATGATGATGACCGATGGGCTTATTGCTGGCTTCGCTTGAGTGATAGTGGCACATCGCCGCATTACTGGAGGAGGCGGAGATGGTGGCAAAACTTTGCTCAATAAATCCAGGCTGCTGTTTACGGAACGCGAGCTGCTGCGCCTGCGCTTCCAGCTCCGTCAGCGGTTTTCCCGCCGCCTCACGCAGGGGGACTTCACGGCTTAGCCAGGCCAGGAAATTCACCCAGGCAGCACCGTCCTGGTGATGACACTCGCGATACCCGGCAAGTTCGACCAGGTTTTTAGTGGCTTTCATCAGAGTGATGGGATCGGTTCGCCAGACTATTTCGCCCTCTGGCTCAATGGCAAAGCGCAGGGCGACCGGTGCGGAATCGGCATCAACCATCACCCGCTTGCCTTGTGACAGGCGCTGGCAGCGTTCGATAAAGGCATCCTGTGGCGCAATCCTGAACGCGTTTCTCACGCTCTCGGGTAGCTCGCTGAGCTTATTGTCGTTAACAAACCACTCCACGCTACCGTCACGATCAAGAAGGGCAAAGGAGAGGGGAACAGGACTGGATGGAATGTCAGCGCCACGCACGTTCAACAGCCAGGCGATGTTATCTGGCAGAGTCACGGCCAGATAATCGGCATCGTGTGCGGCCAGCACGGCGGCAACGCGCTGGCGTTTGGCGAGGCTGCTTTCGCCACTGACCTCCACCGGCATTTCTCGAATACGTCCCGCCGGCGCGGCAGGGCGATCGTGCCATAAGGTATCAAACGGCGACTGACTGAGCGGAACCAGTTCACAGGGTGTTGCAGACAGTTGCCCGAACTCCGTATTGGTCATCAGCAGTGCTTCAAACCCAATACGCATGCCGGCCCCGGCGTTGGCTGTGAGCCATTCGGCCAGCGGTTCATTGTGCAAATGGTGGATTTCAATTTCATCCATATTGACCTGAAGGCGAGCCTGAACCTGATAGCGGCCATCGACAAACAGCAGGGCTGTGTTTTTCAGAATCAGCGCCAGACCTGCGGAGCCATCAAAGCCCGTCAGCCAAGCCAGCTTTTCATCGTACGGCGCGCAATACTCACTCTGCCAGGCATCCGCGCGCGGCACGATCATGCCATCAAGATTGTTTTCCTGTAGCCACCGGCGCAGGGCCGATAAGCGTGATGGGGTGTGCATGGTTATTCCTTGTTCTGGTTAGCGGAATGGCGGCTCGTTGAAGGTACGTAATTTACGGGAATGCAGCCTGTCACCTTCCGCACGCAGCAAATCAATGGCGCGAATGCCGATTTGCAGATGTTCGGAGATTGCCCCTTCATAGAAACGGTTGGCCTGACCCGGAAGCTTAATTTCGCCGTGCAGCGGTTTGTCGGAGACGCACAGCAGCGTGCCGTAAGGGACGCGGAAGCGATATCCCTGTGCGGCGATGGTGGCGCTTTCCATATCAATCGCGACGGCACGGCTGAGGTTGAAACGCAGCGCGGAGGCGGAGTAGCGCAGCTCCCAGTTGCGGTCATCCGTCGTCACTACCGTACCGGTACGCAGACGCTGTTTAACCTCTTCACCCGGCATACCGCTCACCTCTTTGGTGGCGTCATACAGCGCACGCTGCACTTCGGCGATGCTCGGGATAGGAATATCCGGTGGAAGCACAGCGTCAAGCACATGGTCATCACGCAGATAGGCGTGGGCCAGCACGTAGTCGCCAATCAGCTGGCTTTCACGCAGGCCGCCGCAGTGTCCAATCATCAGCCACACGTCCGGGCGCAATACCGCCAGATGGTCGCAGATGGTTTTGGCATTTGACGGACCAACCCCGATGTTAATTAAGGTGATCCCCTGGCCGTCAGCGGTGATCAGGTGCCAGGCAGGCATCTGGTGTTTTTTCCACGCCAGGTCGGAGATGGCCTGCTCGGGTGCCTCGGTTTCCGCGGTGATCCAGATCCCGCCGGCGCAGGACAGCGCGATGTAAGGGCTATCCGGGTCGAGGATCTGGCTACAGCCCCAACGGACAAACTCGTCGACATAGCGGGTGTAGTTGGTAAACAGTACAAAGGGCTGGAAATGGTCGACGGGCGTCCCGGTGTAGTGACGCAGGCGCGCCAGAGAGAAATCCACGCGGCGGGCATCAAAGTGCGACAGCGGTGAAAATTCTGCCGGGTGGTAGATACCATCCGCCGTCTCATCGCCAATCTGCGACAGCTCGGTGGTCGGGAAATGGCGCGTCAGTCCCGCGCTCATGGAGCGGTCAAGGGTTAATGCCGAACCGTCAATCACATACGGATACGGGATCTCATGCTGTGAAGGTTCAACGGCAATGTGCGCACCGTAATCCTGATACAACAGCGTGAGTTGCTCTTCAAGATAAGGACGGAACAGTGCAGGGCGGGTGACGGTGGTGCTGTAGCAGCCGGAGTGGGTAAAGCGTGCGTAGGCGCGCGTTTTCGGCGTGTTAGTCGCGCTGCCGTCCCAGGTGACGGAAAGCGATGGATAAACAAAAAGGCCCTTACTTCTGGCCTTTTCGTCGGGGAGTTTCCCTGTTTCGATATACTCACTGATGGCGCTGCGCAGCGCGTTGACGGACTGTTCATACAGTGCATCGAGTTTTTCCAGTACCTGAGCCGGGGTCAGGCTGGAGCCCTTATTATTCATCTCTGTCTCCTTGTTCCACAGGTGTGCGACTCTACCCGATAGTATGTCACACGCCTGTGAAACAAAAGTGAGATCAGGTGTGGCTCGTCTCTTTCATCAAGAGCGCCGTCGCCGCTGACAGCAGGCAACCGGCCAGCAGATAAAGTGCCACACTATGCCAGTTGCCGCCGGAGAAGGTCACCAGCGCGGCGGCAATAAATGGCGTAAACCCGCCGCCGACCACGCTTGCCACCTGATAGCCTACGCCCGCGCCGCTGTAGCGATAGCTCGCCCCGAACAGTTCGGTAAACATGGGCTGCTGCACGCAGACCACCATATCGTGGGCGATGTTAGCGAGCATGATGGCAAAGAAGACAATCCAGAAGATCGACTGTGCCTCCAGCGCCATGAAGAACGGCCAGGCGCTGAGGGTGCCAATCAGCGCCCCGGTGATATAGACGCGACGGCGACCAAACCTGTCCGCCAGCCAGGCGAAGCTGGGGATAGTCAGGCAGCTGATCCCGCCGACCAGCAGGCCAATGTTCAGGAACAGCTCGCGGGGCAGACCGAGATTTTGCGTTGAATAATTGAGGGCAAACGCGGTCACGATATACATCGTCAGCAGTTCGCACAGGCGCAGGGCAATAATTTTCAGAAAAGCGCCAGGATGCCGGACAAGCGCTTCCATCACCGGCAGCTGTTTTCTGGCAACGGGCGGTTCTTGCCGCTGTTGTTCGAACTCAGCAGATTCTTCCATGCCGTTGCGGATCCACAGGGCGGCGACAACCAGCACGATGCTGAAGATAAACGGAATGCGCCAGCCCCAGCTCAGGAATTGTTCATCGGTGGTGAAATGGCTCATCAGCGACACCAGCCCGGTGGAGAGCAGCAGACCTACGCCATAGCCCACCTGCACGCCGCTGCTGTAAAACGCTTTCTTGTTCTTCGGGGCACTCTCAACGGATAACAGCGCCGCGCCACCCCATTCACCGCCTACCGCGAAGCCCTGAATGGCGCGCAGCGTAACCAGCAGCACCGGCGCCCACCAGCCAATGGCGGAAAATGAAGGGAGAACGCCAATCAGCGCGGTGGCGATGCCCATCATCCAGACGGTGAGCATCAGCATGCGTTTGCGACCGAGACGGTCACCGAAGTGGCCGAAGATCACTCCGCCCAGTGGACGAAACAGGAAGCCGACGCCAAAGGTAGCAAACGCGGCGAGCGTACCCATTGCCGGGCTAATCTGGGGGAAGAATTCGCGGTTAAACACCAGCGCGGCAGTAATGCCGTAAAGCAGAAAATCATACCAGTCGACGACGGCACCCGCGAAGCTGCCGAGGGCTGCGCGGCGGGCACGATTGAGCGAAGGTGTCTCCTCGTTGGGATGTGTGGAGGTGAGAGTGGAGTCCATAGTTGTCCTGTCTGCACGTATTTCTAATTATTGGTATAAGAAAAGGTCACTCACATAGCCACCGTCATATAAACGGAACGTATGAGACTACCGCGCCAGGGCGCGTGTGCAAACTGATTTTATTTCCTGATGGGTAATGCAAAGCGGCTACGCTATGCTTAGCAAATCGAGGTGCGACTGAGGAAGGGAATATGTGTCGTATAAATATGTTGAGTTGTCTTGCTGCATTACTTATCAGCCAGAGCGTTCAGGCGGTAAGTTATCCTTTACCGCCGACAGGCAGTCGGCTGGTGGGCACTTCGCAAACCATTACCGTGCCGGATCACAATACGCTACCGCTCGAAGCGTTTGCCGCGCAATACGGGCAGGGTCTGAGCAATATGCTGGAAGCGAACCCGGGCGTGGATCCTTTTTTGCCTAAATCCGGTACGCAACTGGTGATACCCCAGCAGCTGATTTTGCCTGACACCGTCCGCGAGGGAATTATCGTTAATGCGGCAGAAATGCGCCTCTACTATTACCCACCGGGAAGCAACACTGTTGAAGTGTTACCCATCGGCATTGGTCAGGCCGGGCGCGAAACCCCGCGAAACTGGGTCACGGCGGTAGAACGTAAGCAGGAAGGCCCCACCTGGTCTCCTACGCCGAATACGCGCCGTGCCTATGCGGCAGAGGGGAAAACGCTGCCTGCATTCGTGCCCGCCGGGCCCGATAACCCAATGGGACTGTATGCGATTTATATTGGCAGGCTGTATGCCATTCACGGGACAAACTCCAATTTTGGCATCGGACTGCGGGTGAGCCAGGGTTGTATTCGTCTGCGCAATAACGACATTAAATATCTTTTCGATAACGTCCCGGTAGGCACCCGTGTGCAGCTTATCGATCAGCCCGTTAAAGTGACGACAGAGCCGGACGGCAGCCGCTGGGTAGAGGTGCATGAACCGCTATCACGGAACCGGGCGGAATTTGAATCGACCCGGAAAGTGCCTTTGCCGATATCTGCCTCGCTGCGAACCGAGCTTGTCAACGAGGGGGCGGGCGCGGAACTGGAACGTCGGTCAGGGATGCCGGTTAAGCTCGGCAACTGAGGGCAATTTTACCTGCCGCAGAAAAGCAAAAAGCCTGCTATAAAAGCAGGCTTTTCAAATTTGGCTCCTCTGACTGGACTCGAACCAGTGACATACGGATTAACAGTCCGCCGTTCTACCGACTGAACTACAGAGGAATCGTGTGAACGGGGCGCATATTATCGACGTCAGCCAGCCTTGTCAAAGGGTGGATCAACGCCTTTTGATCGTTTGCTGACAAAATCAGCAAAATGGCGTTTTTGACGCCGGAATGCACCGTAATGGTGCGCACATACCCCTAATGGGGCAGATCATAAACTGCTGTTTCAGTAATAAAACCGCTGCTTATGATTAGCTTTCCTTATTTTCAGCCGCTTAGCGACAAATCAGACCTCTTCGTAAAACTGGCATTCATATTGCAAAACCCTATCAACAATGAAAAGCCAGTACCGGCACAGCATTTCGAACAGGGGGCAAAATGAACTTAAGACGACTGAAATACTTCGTAAAAATCGTCGATATCGGCAGCCTGACTCAAGCGGCGGAAGTGCTGCACATCGCGCAGCCTGCGCTGAGCCAGCAGGTGGCTACTCTGGAAGGCGAGATGGATCAACAGCTGTTGATCCGCACCAAACGTGGCGTGACGCCAACGGAAGCAGGCAAAATCCTTTATACCCATGCGCGCACCATCCTTCGCCAGTGCGAACAGGCGCAGCTGGCGGTGAATAACGTGGGCCAGACGCTGAGCGGCCACGTATCCATTGGGCTGGCTCCGGGAACGGCCGCGTCCTCTATTACCATGCCGCTGCTGCAGGCCGTCCGCGCAGAGCTGCCAGAAGTACTGGTTTACCTGCATGAGAACAGCGGTTCTGTGCTGAATGACAAACTTCTTAGCGGCCAGCTGGATATGGCGGTGCTGTACGACCGCTCACCGGTGGCCGGGATCACCAGCCAGCCGCTGCTGAAAGAAGATCTCTACCTTGTGGGCACCCGCGACTGTCCGGGGCAGAGCGTCGATCTGACGGCCGTTGCAGAAATGAATCTTTTCCTGCCGCGTGACTACAGCGCGGTGCGCGTGCGTGTGGATGAAGCGTTCTCCCTGCGCCGCCTGACGGCAAAAATTATCGGTGAAATTGATTCCATCTCCACGCTAACCGCCGCTATAGCCAGCGGTATGGGTGTGACCGTTCTGCCAGAATCCGCAGCACGTTCGCTGTGCAGCGCAGCAAACGGCTGGATGGCGCGCATCACCACGCCTTCGATGAGCTTACCGCTGTCGCTGAATATGTCCGCGCGCGGATCGCTGTCACCTCAGGCGCAGGCGGTAAAAGAGATTCTGATGTCGCTGGTCAGCAAACCGTCTCTGGAGAACCGTGAGCTGCAGCTGGTGAGTTGATATTCCATAAAAGCATAAGATGCTGGTTTTTATTATTTGTTCTGCAGGTCGGCTGACTCTAACAATAGCGTTATGTCAGATGCGCCGGAGTGAATCGTGAATTTCCAGCAACTTAAAATTATCCGTGAGGCGGCCAGGCGGGATTACAACCTGACCGAGGTCGCCAATATGCTTTATACCTCTCAGTCCGGCGTCAGTCGCCATATCCGCGAGCTGGAAGAAGAACTGGGGATAGAGATTTTTATCCGTCGCGGCAAGCGTCTGCTTGGCATGACGGAGCCGGGCAAAGCCTTGCTGACCATCGCGGAGCGGATCCTCAACGAGGCCAGCAATGTGCGTCGCCTGGCGGATCTCTTTACCAATGACGCCTCGGGCGTCCTCACTATCGCCACCACCCACACCCAGGCGCGTTACAGCCTGCCGCCGGTGATTAAAGCCTTCCGTGAACTTTTCCCTGACGTCCGTCTGGAGCTTATCCAGGGCACACCGCAGGAAATTGACGTGCTGTTACAAAACGGTGGGGCAGATATCGGCATTGCCAGTGAACGCCTGAGCAACGATCCGCTGCTGGTGGCTTTCCCGTGGTTTCGCTGGTACCACAGTCTGTTACTTCCCGTCGACCATCCGCTGAATCAGGTCACTCCCCTGACGCTGGAAGATATCGCGAAATGGCCACTGATTACCTACCGGCAGGGTATTACCGGACGCTCGCGCATTGATGAAGCCTTTAACCGCAAAGGCTTAACGCCGGATGTGGTGCTGAGTGCACAGGACTCTGATGTAATCAAAACCTACGTCGAGCTGGGGCTGGGCATTGGTCTGGTGGCGGAACAGTCCGGTGGTGAACGCGAGACGGAGAGCCTGGTACGACTGGATACGCGTCATCTCTTTGATGCCAATACCGTATGGCTCGGCCTGAAGCGTGGACAACTGCAGCGCAACTATGTGTGGCGCTTTATCGAACTCTGCAACGCCGGGCTGTCCGTGGATGAGATTAAACGTCAGGTGATGGAGCCAGAAGAAGTGGCGATTGATTATCAGATTTAAGCCCCTTATAGCACCCGTCCCCGTCGACAAGAAGCACAAGCCTGCAATTAAAGCAGGCTTTTTTATTGAAACCGTTTAATTTCCTGACAGCTTGTTCTCAAGAATACCCTGATGAATAACGATACCCTGTGACGTCATAAGATTGTCTTATATGGAAATATTTCTCATATTTCCATTGGGTTACATATAAGAATAAATAAAAAAATATGATTCTTTTAGATGAGGATAATATTCGCGTGCGGCAAAAAAAGGGCTGAAAAGCCCCATAACACGCCGAGCGAAGCGTTAACTAAAAGGGTATTTTTTTAATGCCGCCTGGTTTTCGAAAACGTCGGCTACCGCTTGAATCTTTTTAAAATCCCCGGCGTTAACGACGTGAGGGATCATTGACTGAATAAATGTCCAGATAACCGTACTGGTGACAGCAACCTGATCGGCCACCGCGTTTTCCGGACGGGCTTCCAGCAGCGCGTTCCATTCCCGACAGGCAGCCAGCAGCTGGACGGTAATACGTTCTATCCACGGATTATGTTGTTTCTCCGCCGGGCGCAGATTGTGTTCGTACACATTTTGCACAGCTTTCTCCGCGGCTGCGAGGATAAAGCCCAGCGTCTGGAGATCGTTCGCCAGTGCATCCTGCGTCACGGGCAGGAGTCTCCGTTCAGGCGCGGCCTGAGCCTCAAAATAATTCAGTATGAGAGACGAGTCCATCAGACGTGTTCCATTCTCCAGAACCAGCGTTGGCGCTTTTACCGTAGGGTTAATCCGGGAAAATTCCTCAAATGTGCTGAATACGGACAACGGCTGGCTTTCAAACGCAACGCCATAAAGTTCCAGGGAGACCGCCACGCGGCGTACATAAGGAGAATCCATCATGCCAATCAGCTTTATCATGATTCCAGTTTTCCTGTCTGTGTGAAATAACGCTTCATTGAAGATGATAAACAGACATTACAATAAATTCGTTATGGCGAATATCATCAGTATGTTACGGCCTGAGTGAGTATTACTGACAGATTGGCCGGTTGACCTGCTAATACACCGCGATGTTAGTAATGTCTTCATAAGCCACATGAGGACATGCCCATGAAGAAGCGTTTTTCCGACGAACAGATCATCAGTATCCTCCGCGAGGCTGAAGCCGGGGTTTCTGCCCGTGAGCTCTGCCGTAAGCACGCCATTTCAGATGCCACCTTTTACACCTGGCGTAAGAAGTATGGCGGTATGGAGGTGCCCGAGGTTAAGCGCCTGAAGTCGCTTGAGGAAGAGAACGCCAGGCTCAAGAAGCTGCTTGCCGAAGCCATGCTGGATAAGGAGGCGCTTCAGGTGGCTCTGGGGCGAAAGTACTGACGACAGGGCAGAAGCGTGAAGCCGTGGTGTTGATGTGTGATGCGACCGGTTTGTCGCAACGTCGTGCCTGCAGGCTTACAGGTTTGTCCCTGTCGACCTGCCGTTATGATGCTCAGCGTCCGGCTGCTGATGCACATTTATCAGGGCGTATTACTGAGCTGGCGCTTGAACGCAGGCGTTTTGGCTACCTCCGCATCTGGCAGCTGCTGCGTCGGGAGGGCCTTCACGTCAATCACAAGCGGGTATACCGTATTTACCACCTTAATGGGCTGAGCGTAAAACGCAGACGACGCCGTAAAGGGCTGGCAACCGAACGGTTTCCGCTTCTGCGCCCGGATGCGCCGAACCTTACATGGTCGATGGATTTCGTTATAGACGCACTGGCCAACGGTCGGAGGATCAAGTGCCCGACCTGTGTGGATGATTTCACGAAGGAGTGTCTGACGATCACCGCTGCTTTCGGTATTTCAGGCGTTCAGGTCACGCGTATTCTGGACAGCATCGCGCTGTTTAGGGGCTATCCGGCGACAATAAGAACCGATCAGGGCCCGGAATTTACCTGCCGCGCGCTCGATCAATGGGCCTTTGAGCATGGTGTGGAACTACGGCTTATCCAGCCAGGTAAGCCAACGCAGAACGGATTTATTGAGAGTTTTAACGGACGCTTTCGCGATGAGTGTCTGAATGAACACTGGTTCAGCGATATTCTTCATGCCCGGAAAACGATTAATGACTGGCGGCAGGATTATAACGAGTGTCGGCCACATTTGGCACTGAATTATCAGACGCCATCAGAGTTTGCAGCACGGTGGCGAAATGGAAAATGTGAAGGTAAACAAACCGACATTACTAACTGACGGTTGTAGCTAATACTGGGGGCAGGTCACCTGCACCGTAAAACGCCCGACCTGCGGATCGTAATAACGGAACAGGTTATAGTGTAATCCCGTTTCACTGTCGGCATAGCGCAATGGCTGATGAGCGAGGGCTGTTTGAAAATCATCCTCAACAAAAGAATTAAGTTAGAATAATGGCTTTCACGAATGTCATGAAATGATTACAAGTTATTGCCCTCGCGAGACTAACGTCTGTTCATATCCTCAGTTAATTTCTGGTGAAGATGGTGCTGAAAATAGTTTAATACAGCCTGCAACCCTTAAAAATAGTGTGCAGGCTGTCTGGATAAATGTCAGAAATCTAAAAAATCATCATTTTCAAGGTAATAGTTTAAAGCATCAATAAAATCTTGATTACTGGCAGAAGGTTTTTGTTCGATTACTGATAAGATTACATCAGCAAACTGCTCACCAGAATAAATATATGATAAACCTCTGCTAGCCGCATCTTGCGGATAGACTTCTTTATCGTTTTCATCTACCTGTGGATAACCGGAGACAAAATATTCTTTTTCTCCGAATAACTCTCCGTCTGAGCCATAAATGCAAAAATTATCATCTTCGCAACGCGATTTAACCATGATGTCAATTATATCTTTCAATTTCATATGGTTACCTTTAATCGACATACTATCCCCTTTTTATTTAGGTTTAGCTACAAATTTTTCTACCAGTAGGACCATCAAGCTTACCTTGTCGTCCAGGTTTTCCACCACCCCATATGTCACGTCCACCTTTACCAGTTGGATGATATAAAGAATGATTAGATCTGTGGTCTGCTCTGTCGACCAGAGTCAGTCTGTTTATATCTTCATGGTGATGCCAGGTTAATCCCGAAGGACTTCTGCTCATATCCCCATCTTTGAGCCAGTCATTTAGTTTTGGATATCTGTTGAGCATATCTTGGCGAAATTCCGGATTCGTCTCCATTTTCTGAACAAAATCCACATTAGCTCTGTTGAACTGGACTGCATCACTGGAATATCGATATTGAGGGTCAAGTGAATAATCATGAAAAATATGATATTCACCATTATTTGGCCTGTTAGCTAACCCCCACGGATCAATCCAACCCAGCGGATTCGGTGCATACTGATAAAGATTCCAGCCTCCCAGTAATCCAATCGGGTCCTGCACCGTAAACCGCCCAACCTTCGGATCGTAATAACGGAACATATTATAGTGTAATCCCGTTTCACTGTCTGCGTACTGCCCGGCATAGCGCAGTGGCTGATGAGCGAGGGCAGTTTGCTGCGTGAATCTGTGGAAGCCTTCCGTCTGTCGTGCAACCTCACCAAAACTCTCGTAATGACCGCTCCACCGGAGTTGTCCCTGTTCATCAGTGATATCCAGCGGTGCACCGTTCAGATCGGTTGTGAACCAGAGAACCTCTCCGCTGGTTTCGTCACGCAAATGGTCAATACGCGCCAGCGGGCTGTATGTTTCGTTCGGGTCGTAAACATATGTCTGACATTGTCCGTTCTGCTGCTGTTCCTGCAACAGCCGGTATCCCTGCCACAGAAAGCGGGTCTTTGTGGTGCCGTGTGGCATGGTGACCGTTTTGCGTGTGCGGCGGCCCAGGGCGTCATAATGGTAGCGGGCGGTAAAATTGCCTTCTGGTCCATTGCCCCCGGCCCGTATCAGGCGGTTTTCCGCGTCGTATACATAATGCTGTTCATACAGACCACTTCGGCGAAAGACCAGGTTACCCCACCAGTCGTATTTCATAAACAGGTTCTGCCAGTGCGTGAGGCGGTTATCCCTCAGCGACAGGGCAGGAAGGTCATCATCCGGCAGCAGGTTATCCGCAGCGTCGTACCGGAACCTCCTGTTACTGTGGTCCGGACGGGCTTCGTAGTGCCTGAGAAAACGGCCTTCCTCATCATAGCCGTAAATTGTGTTGCCACGCAGGGTGTCACTGACGTCTGACAATTCTCCACGCCCGGTGTAGTTGAAGGCGCGTTCGAAGATTGTCTGTTCCGGCAGGTCGGGTGAGAAACTGCGCTGCCCGGTACGTCTGCCGAGACTGTCATACCGGCGGGTCTGTTCACGGGTTCCCTGAGTGCGGGCCACTTCCCTGTGAAGGCGGTCGCGTCTAAATTCAGAGATGATTTGCTGACCGAACCGGATGGCACTGACGTGTCCGGAACCGTAATGCAGCCAGCTTATCTGCTGGCCGCCGGGCAGGGTCAGCGCAGTGAGATTACCCAGAACGTTATACGCAGAATGCAGTTCACCGTTGACTCCCTGCTCAGCGAGCAGGTTTCCTGCCGCGTCAAAGGTAAACTGAATTTCATCTTCTTCGATTCCCAGCGCCATGCCATCGGCGGTTGGCTTGCGGGTCAGGCCGGTAAGCTGCCCGCTGTTTTTACGCTGGTAATGGTACTGAGCATCGCGGGTAGTGCGTGTGGTCAGCAGGCCGCTGCTGTCATAGCTGAAATGCTGAGCGCGTCGTGGGATGCCGCCATCAACGTCTGGTCTGCCGTTTTCCATCAGCGTGGTGAGCAGTCCACGTTCATTCCATTCCATCTGCCGGGATGTATCGTCCGGGCGGACTTCGCTCAGTGGGTGGCCTGTCGGGTCATATGTAAAACGATACTCGCCACCGTTGCCGTTTTCCAGACGCAGCAGATTGCCTCTCGGGTCATAGTGCCAGCGGCGGGTTCGTCCCGTGCGGTCGGTAACGCTTTCTGGCAGTCCAAGCGCGGAATACTGCCAGCGAACCTCACTTTCCAGCGGGTCACGCCAGGCAGTGAGCTGTCCGTGCGCGTTCCACCGCAGCGTTTCCTGACTGCCATCGGCACGAATAACGGCGGTGAGCTGGCCTGCATCGTTCCATTCGCGGCGAGTGAGGTTGCCTTCTGCATCTTCACTGTTCAGGAGCTGACCGAAGCGGTCATAGGTAAAGCGGGTCACGCTGCCGGAGCAGTCGGTGCGTTGCGTCAGCAGCCCCTGACGGTTCCACACCAGCAGCACGTCACCACCACTGGCATCGGTGATGCGGTCAGGCAGCGTTTCTTCTTCATCAGGGTAGTGATACGTGGTGGTGTGATTCAGTGCATCGGTTTCCGACAGCAGGCGACCGTTCAGGTCATACACAGACTGAGTGGCTGTTGAATCCGGGAAAACCGTGCGGGCGATTCGGTCAGTATTACGGAACCAGTAATACGCTGTGGTGCGCCCTGCCGGGTCGGTCTCTGACGTGAGGCGGCCATAACGGTCCCACTGGCTGCGCCGCATGGCTCCGTCAGGCAGGATAACTTCGCACAACTCCCCATCACGACAGACGAAGCCGGTCTGGCGACCGTCATAATCGGTGAAACGTGCAACATTATCATCGTCGTCAACCAGCCAGTGTGCCTGTGCGCCATCCTCGCGGGTGGCGCAGCGGGTGCCGTTTTCAAAATCGTAATCAAAAGTAAGCTGCTCACCCGCGCTGTTGCGGTAAGCCAGCACGCGGGGCAGTCCGTCAAGGTTCTGCCAGAGATACTCGTTCAGCAGACCGTTGCTGTCCTCATGGCTGCGCAGTAAATCCGTACCGTCCCCGTCGTCATACCAGCTGAAACGGCGGCGTACCTGACCGCCACGTCCGGTGACGCTAATCAGCCGGGCCTTGTCATCATAATCGTAGCTGACCAGACAAATCTCATCGTCCAGCCAGGCTCCGGCAAGGCGAACCTGTCCGCTGACGGTCTGATAACGGCAGACCACGCGCTGTCCGGCGCTGTCGGTGAGCGCATGCAGCATGTGGTCGTCGTTCCAGTCAAAAAGAATATCGTTACCACAGGGTTCGGTGAGTCGCAGCGGCATGGAAGGGGAATCGTCCCGCAGGGATGAGTAATGCCAGCGTTCGCCGCCGATGTCATACACTGACCAGGTATCATCCTGATGGTGTTCCAGCCAGCGTTTTTCAGTTTCGCAGAAGGTACACTTCCCTTTCGGCACGAGAGGAAATGACACGTAATCGCCGGACGGTGCACGCCACACCAGACCGTCCTGATATTTTTCCAGTCGCGTTTCCCAGAAAAGTGACCAGCCACGGCCCAGTACGCTGTCGCCGGGATTGCCACTGCGCCAGTAACGCTGCCAGACAACCGGCAGACGGGACGGTAATACAAAGTCCAGATCGTCATCACCGGACAGGAATTTCTGCCCACTGACGATATCAACCGGGCGGGCGATGATGCCCACGGCGGCGGCGCTGGTCATCAGCACGCCTGCGCGGCAGGCGACGCGGGCCAGTTTGTTGATACCCGGGATTTTACTGAACAGTCTTCCCAGCGCACCGACTTTGCCTGCCGCTCCGCCCGCTCCACCAAGCAGTCCGGCAAATAACAGTGTCAGGTCAGAGGCTTTATAGAGCCACTCTGGCACCTCTGACTGTATCGGCAGTGTCTGTTCCGCCTCACCGCCGATAATCACATCTGCTGAACCGGTCATGACCTTTCCACCACAAGTGGTCTGATCGCCGAGACGGGCAGCAGGCAGGCCATTGATGTAAACCTGTGAGGATCCTTCGGCCATCTGCTGCGAGCCAGCATCCCTGGCGCATTCCACCATGCTTTCGGTGGCAAGGGCGGCAGGTCTGCCATTAATGAACACGTTATGCGAGCCGGTGGCAATAACGCCTTCCTTCTCCATACTGGCGACCCCGGCATCCGCAATGCTGTCTCTGGCCTTCGTTGCCAGTTCGCCAGTAGCATATCCTACTGCCAGACTGGCCCCGACCAGAAGCACACCAATACCCAGACATGACGCACCGATACCGGCAATCATCAATGCCCCGGCGGCGATACCTCCAACTGCGGCAATCAGTCCACCGACAATCGTCCCGGCAATCATCCCTGCCAGTGCATGAGAATGGCCAATATCATCACCCACGCGTGCCGCTTCAAACATAACAACGTTCCTTAATTGTCAGGTGTTAAAAGAAAAGCTGGCAAGCAGCGCATGGAACTGTTGACTGTCTCCGTCCGTCAGTATCGCGGTGCAGGACACAGTGAACACCAGAATATGGTTTGCAGACGTGTTAAATACCGCCTGTTGCTGGAAGACCCGTTTACCGTCACGCAGATAGCTGGCATGCACACATTCACCCTGTAAAAGGTTATTGCCGAGCTCAGCTGGCACCCGTTCCGTTTGATTCCAGCCTTTCAGATGCTTCTGCATCAGCGTTAACTGCCGGTCAATATAGTCCGGCAGGCTTTCACCCTCATTCAGGTTGTCGCGGGAGATGTTAAAAGCAGGCTTATTCTCACCGGGAAGGGTGAAGAGATTAACGGTACGATCCTGATAGTGATCAGGAAGGGTGATGTGGCCTTCGGTAAAAACACAGAGAGGGAGATTTTCAGACATTAAGCAGCTTCCGTATGCATCAGGACGGTTTAAGTGTGCCACAGGGGCATAAAGCTTGCTATATGAAAGGTCGCTTTTCCCCATGTCAGGCATATGTCTATAAATAAGTACCCGTCAGGAAACAGTCAAAACCAGCAGAGGGCTACTTTCGATGTGCAAAATCAGTCAATTAAGCTCACATTTCATTAACTTATTGATCTGTTATATCGATCGATAAATGTATATTTTTTAGCGCTGGGATCAACTCCTGATGCTAAAAGCTTTTTGGCTTCGTCGCGGCGTTGCCTTGCGTCTGCCAGAGAAACGGCAGGGTAGCCACCTATGGAAAACACCTTTTGTTTCGCTTCAAAGCGATAACCCAACTGCCAGTACGTTGAACCGTTAGGATGTACCAGAAGGTAGAGGCCGAACCCATCAGTGAGCTTAACGGGCTTTTCAGCGGGTTTAGCATTTTTTACTTTGGTATCAGTAAGTGGCATGGCGGTTACCCTTGGATGCTGGTAAAAGAAAAACCGAACCAGCTTTACCAGCATTTTTACCAGCAAAAGGGTGTAGCTTCGAGTGTTTTTTACGAGACGTGAGTAGACAAGCTAGAAGGATTAACCAATTGATAGAAAGCAAAAAACCAGACGTCAGTAGACATCTGGTTTCTTTAAATTGGCTCCTCTGACTGGACTCGAACCAGTGACATACGGATTAACAGTCCGCCGTTCTACCGACTGAACTACAGAGGAATCGTGTGAACGAGGCGCATAGTATCGACCTCAGTTCGTCTTGTCAAAGGGGGAAAACGCACTTTTCGTTCGTTTGCCGACAATTTCAGCAAATCGCTGATTTTATAGCAAATTCGCGCTGAAATTACACAGCAAATTGCGCCGCCCGCAGGCGGCGCGCAGGATTAGAACAGTACGGAGTAGTTCAGACCAAACGTACGGCCACGGCCTTTATAAGTATACAGACCTGGTGCACCGTAGGTTGGGCTATACAGCCCCGGCGCACGCTGACCCCAGGCGGTGGTGTAGTCTTTGTCCAGCACATTTTCCACGCTGAAGCTGACTTTACCCACCGGCAGGTCGTAGCTGCCCAGGAAGTCGACCGTGTTATAGCCATCGATCTTCTTACCGTCGGCATCTGACACGTCAAAGGTCTGCGTACTCTGCACGCGCAGGGTCCAGTCGCCCGGTGCCCAGTTGACCCAGGCGCTGGCTTTCGACGGGCTGGCGCTGTCTACCGTCAGCTTCTCCCATTTACCGTTCTCGCGGGTTTCAGACTTAATGGCGTTAAAGTTCGCGCCGGTGCTCCAGTCGCTGTCGGTGAAGAAATAGTCCACCTGGCCTTCAATCCCGTAGATACGACGCTTGTCGTCTTCCAGGTTGATGGTCATGTCCGTCTTGTTGATGGTGATGGTTTTGTCCGAGAGCGAGTAATACGCCGCAACCTGCGTGCGCAGGTTGTCGCCGGTGTAGCGCCAGCCCAGCTCATACGCGTTAACCTTAATGCCGTCCAGCGTCGAGTCGTTAACGTTCACGCTGTTCAGCAGGCGATAGTGCCCGTCGACAAGCTGGTAGGTACCGGAGCCGTAGTACTTCGCCAGGTCCGGAATTTCGAAGCCCTGGGAGAAGTTAAACCACAGCTGCTGCTGTTCGGTCAGGCGGCCAAGGATCCCGGCGTTGAACAGGAAGTTGTTGTAATTGGTTTTCCCGCCCGGTACCGCGTCAGCCGATGTGGCTTTCCCGTTAGCGATGGCCTGTTGCTGGGTATAACCAACGAAGTCATCCACCTTGTTTTCGGTGTACTGATAGCGCACGCCGCCGCTCAGGGTGATGGCATCAATGTCGTAGCTGGCCTGCAGGAACGGGGCGAGGTTGGTAATGCTGTAACCCGGGTAACGGCCAACGTTATAGGCGTTCTCCAGATCCATACCGCCGCTTGCTGCCGCTTTGTCCAGATTGAAGAACTGCTGGTTAGCGTCGAAGGTTTCGTGGTCAGCATCCACACCCCAGGTCAGCGTTAAATCATCCATCGGTTTGCTGTTCAGCGTCAGCTTGCCGCCGTAAAAATCGGTTTTCTGCTGCGACGCACCGATGCTGCTCACCACGCCTTTGGTCAGTGTCGGGAACGGGTAGTAGGTCAGGCTTTCGTCACGATAGTAAATCTGTGCGACCAGATCCTGGCCCCAGAAATCGGTGTTGGAATACTGCAGGTTAATCAGATGCCGCTCTGTGCCCGGCAGGCGGTCAGAGTTCAGGTTGCCTTTATTGTAGGCTTTGGCATCACCCGTAACCGCGGAGAAGTTTTCCCCAAGGAACAGGCCGTGCTTCCCGTCGGACTCGCTCTTGTAGTATTGCGTCGTAAGCTGCAGCTGCTGGTGATCGTCGATGTTGAGGGTGCCTGTTCCCATCACATCCAGACGGTCGGAATACTGTAATCCGGTCTGGGTGTTATCAATAATCACCTCGTTGCCTTTGCCGTCGTACCAGCCGCCGTAGCGCTGATACGATACTGACAACCGGCCAGAGGCATTGTCGTTGCCGCCGCTCACCGCGGCTGACACGTTCTCATCGTGATCGTTATGGCTGTTAAAGCCACTCTTTGCTCCGGTCTGGAACTCCACTTCGGTATCAGGCTGGCCTTTTTTGGTGACGATGTTCACCAGGCCGCCGGTGCTGCCGCCGCCATAAAGCGAGGTTGCACCTGAGATGACTTCGATGCGGTCGATGTTGAACGGATCGATAGAGTCAAGCTGGCGGCTGTCGCTGCGGGACGAGTTAAGACGCACGCCATCCACCATCACCATCATCGAGCGGCCGCGCAGGTTCATACCGTAGTTGGTGCGGCCCTGGCTGCTGACGTCCATGCCCGGGATCAACTGCGCCAGGACTTCTTTAATCTCTTTTCCACCCTGAACCTGCTGTTCAATCTCAGCACGCTCAATAACCCAGGTAGTCTGCGCCATCTCCGCCACGCTGCGGTGCGCGCGGCTGGCGGAGACAACAATATTTTCTTCCTTTTGTTCTTCCGCCCACGCAGAGGTAGAAAGCATTGCAAGCAAGCAAGGATTTAAAACCCAAAGATGAGAACGTTTCATTGTTATGTAGTTCCTGAATGTGTGTGTCAGTACTCGGTGGTTCTTGCTAAAGATTGATAAACCTGGCTGCTGTCCGGGCGGGGAGTGCTTCGCCAGTGGATCACGCCAGGGGTGGTGGCCAGCTCAAACGGCTCATCGTCGTGCGCGCGATTCAGAATTCGCGCGGCGCGCCAGGCCATCAGGCTGAGCTGGGGTTCGGCAATGCCAAGACGGTGCATCCCGGCATTCACGGCGAACAGGCGGTTGCTCTGCGGACCGTCCCATTCAAGGGTGAAATCATTGTTGATGCAGAAGGTTTCGTCGGCGTCCAGACGCAGGCGATGGGAGAGCGGTGCCAGAAACGCAGGCTGCACGGTGCGATAGCCGGTCGCGAAAATCACCACGTCGGTATCGAGTTGTTCACGGCCGCCGTCAAGGTGATGCTGTAACGTCAGGCGCTTACCGTTCTCCTGCTGCGCGATCGCGGTGACCGAGCGAGAGGGCAGCAGGTGTGCCCACGGTTTTTCCCGCAGCACTTCGAAGCGGTGATACATGGCGCGATAAATCGCCAGCAGAGACCCCGTGGTGATGCCGTCGGAGGTCATCTTCTGCTCGTGCAGCATCTGACGACGCGCCTCTTCGCCAAGCGTGGAGAAGCTGTCTACATATTCCGGCGTGAAATACTCGTTGGCGAAAGCCGCTTCATCCAGCGCGTTATAATTGTTGCGTCGGGAAACCCAGTTCAGGCTCAGTGGCTGACCCCACTCCCCGCGGAAGATATTCAGAAACAGATCCGCACCACTCTGACCTCCGCCGACGACGGTGACGCGCTTGCCCGCTAAGTCCGGCGTGCGCAGCATCATCTCGCTGGCGTGGAAGCAGCTGTCATCCTGCGCCGGAGCGCAGTCAGGCAGGTTAATCTGTTTGCCAATTCCCACGCAGACGTGACGCGCCAGGAAGCGATCGCGCTGAGTCACCACGTCGAACAGACCGTTTTTTTCATCAAAACTGACCTGCTGTACCTGCTGGCTGAAGGACAGGTTGGTGAGGTTTTCCGCGGCCCAGCACAGGTAATCGGCAAACTCTTCGCGAGAGACCGTACGCTGCTCGGTGGTCAAAAAACGATAGAACTTTTTACGCTGCACCAGATAGTTAAGAAAACTGTGGCGATTGGTGGGCTCCACGGCGCTCACCAGATCTTTCAGGAAGCTGGTTTGCATATGGCAGTCCGGCACCATCATGCCAGGGTGCCAGGAGAAATGCGGCTTGCGTTCAAGAAACAGCGAACTAAAACCGTCCAGTCCCTCAGCCAGTGCGGCGATGCTGAGGTTAAACGGGCCAATACCAATGCCGATGAAATCATACGTTTTCATTGCGCTGACTCCTGGGAGACCAGAAAAAGAGGGTTATCAAGATCGGTGACATAGTTCGGCAACATGCGGCTGCCGCCATCGTGTTCGGAGAAGGTCAGTTTGACCGGGTTGAGGATCACGCGAATAATTTGCGGCTTAAACAGATCAAACTTCGCAAAGCGTTCGGCGAGATCGGGATGCGCGGCCATATAGCGGCGCAATACCTCGGCCAGGATCTGGTAGAAACGGGTTTCGCTGACGCCGCTTTGCAGGGTAAGGCGTGAAATAAACCGCAGCACCGTGACAAAGTTACCGGTTTGCAGATCGTGAATGATGTAATCCGCACTCAGGCGCGCCGTGACGGACTTCACCTGTTCAGGCAGGCTTGCTGCCTGCGGGAAATCTTCATCCACCAGGCGCATGTCCCCCTGGAAATCTTTCAGCAGGATGCGTTGCGGGATGGCGTCTTTCATCACCAGCGTCACGTTCTGGCCGTGGGCGATAAGCGCCACGCCGTAGCGGCAGAGCAGGTGATAGAAGGGGATGACCGTCGCGTCAAAGAGCTTTTCCAGCCAGGCTTCAGCGGTCAAACCGGATTGGGCAATCCATGCGTCAATCAAGGGGCGTCCGGCGTTATCGCTCTCCATCAACGCAGCCATCAGCACCGCCTCTTCACCCCGCTGAAGATAACAGGACGGATTTTCGCGCCAGATAACCCCCAGCATCTCCTGATAACGGTAAGGTGCTTTCGGCAGTGCGGCGTAACCCGGGTGGGAAAGATACCCGGCCGCGGGCTCGCCAAGCACCTGCGCGCCACAGCGAATAAGCGTGGCATCGCTAGCGAACTGCTGCTGTAACCAGCGTGAGGCCAGCGGGCCAGCGGCAATGTACTTACCCGGAATACCGCGATAGCAGGAGGTGTTGTAAATGGTCAGCGGCAGCTTGATGTCAAACGGCGCGCGGCGGCTGGCATTGGTGAGGGTACGCAACGATTGCTGCGCCAGGTACTCGTCGCCAAACTCGCCCAGCTCAACCATTTCGCCGCGCGCGAGTTGCGCCAGGAAATGGACAGCAATCTTTTGTTGCCATTGCCACGGATGCAGCGGTACGGGCAGCCAGTTATCATCAAGATCCAGCGCCTGCCAGCGGGCATCAAACCGGGCGCGCTCGACGTTATCCATGGCGCTCGCCAGCAGAGTATTGATATCGCAATCAACATCGCTGCTCCAGACCAGGTGCGCACGTTGCACGGCGACCCAGTGCAGGCGAAAACGGCCACGGTATTCCGGAGCATACTGGCGTAGCGCATCCAGCCCCCAGCCGCGGCGTCCCTTGTTAAAGATAAACTTAGGATGGCCGCTCATCAGGCACTGTAATTCGTCCGGGTCGAGATGAATGAGCGCGTCAGCATCCAGCGTTTCGCGCGCCTGTAACAGCTGAATATCACCCCGCAGCGTGGCATAGAGATCTTCCAGATGCTCCGCGGTCTGCGCGTCGCTCATCTCCAGTACCGTCGCAAGCTGCAGCAGTGCAGTTTCTGCGTCCACTGCGACACCGCTGACGGTGGTCAGGCTCTCGGGGTCGATATGCAGCCAGCCCCAGATCCCGCGCGTGGCCTGGAACTGCCAGGTCTCCGCGCCCATGGTGATTTGCCAGCGATTGTCTGCAAGCTGCCGGGCGCTCAGGGTGCGTTCATATTCCAGCTCGGCGAGGATCTTCGCCACCATGTCGCGGTTCACTTTCTGCCAGTACACGCTCACAGTCCCACCTCGCTGAAGAAGCGGTGACGCTGGTTCATGATGAGGCGCGAGCGTTTATGCGGGAAGTCGAACTCTTTTACGGTTTCGAAACCGGCAGACGAAAGATGGCGGAACAGGCGCTGGTTGTCGAAACGCGGCTCGGCAACGATGCGTGTTGTGCGTGGCTCATCCAGCCACAGATAATGGCTCAGACCGCGCAGCCAGCTGCGGATATACTGCGCGCCGCGCCAGTTTTCTTCCCCAACCAGCATGTGCAGGCCGCGGTCAAACGGCTGCCAGCGATAGTGACGGCCAATACGGTCTTCCGCCGCCCAGTAAATTTCAAAGTAGCCGAACGGCTGGTCATCAAAGCAGCCGATAAGCGGATAACAATAGGTCGAGTCGAGCTGACGGCGCAGGTAATTTTCCTGCTCCGCCTGCGGGCCGGCCATCTCCCAGAAGGCGTTAACGCGCGGGGTGTTCATCCAGCGGGTGAAACGTTCGCCGTCCTGCGCCACATCGGCCACGCGGAAACTCAGGGTGCGTTTAATCTGCGGGTCGTAACGGCGATAGACTCCACCTTGCGGGCGGTGAGGGCGCAGCGGGAAGTAAAGCTGACGGCTTTCATCGAACTGCATGCCGCCGTGGTTCTGGGGCCGTTCTCCCTGCAGCCACAGAGGCAACTGCCAGAACGTTTCGCGCGCCAGATAATCCCCGCTGGCAAGCGTAAACAGCGCCTGCGCCTGCGGTTCATCCTGCCAGGCGGACCAGGGGAGCGTGACGCCGGTCAGTGCCGGCGCGGCGATAAACAGCTGATCCAGCGCGTCGACTAACCAACCTTCCGGGATACCACCCACGCGCTCAAGCACTGCGCTGCCGTCGAGACCTAACGTCAGGGGCAGAGTGTTCTCCGTTTCGGTGCAGCGAAAGCCATAGCCAGAATGGACGATATTCGCGTTTGCCATCACGCCTTCTCCTTGTAAAACGGGTTGCTAAAGTCGAAATAGATCACTGCCGGATCGGCGATGGTGTTTTCGTTGCGATCGTGCAGATAGCAGAAAAAGTTGCCTTTACAGTTCCAGGTTGGGCTGTCGAGCACGTAGTCGAGGCAGCGGGTCTGTTTCGCTGTTTTGCGTAATTCGGACAGTGCGTCACGCACCTGCGCCATCAGGCTCTCTTCGCTGTCGAAACCGGCGGCGGCGAGGGCGGCAGTCACGGCAAGCGTTGAGTTCAGCAGCAGGTAGTAGGGGAAGTAGCGCAGCAGCTGGCTTTCGCCAAAACGGTTTTCCACATCATGTTCACCCGCCTCTTTTAGCCATTCATCGGCCCCTTCGGTCCAGGCGCTGCCCTGGCAATCACGGTAGATCAGCCCGACGGGGAAATCTTGCTGCATCTCAACGAGGATATTTTGCTGGTGTGCCAGCAGAACCAGGCCGTAATCCGCTTCCGCGCTAAACAGCGGAAGTAAGACGCGATCGCAATACGCCTGCACCCAGCAGCGCGCAGCCCCGGCAAGGGGTAAATCCAGGCGCTGGCTCAGACGACGTACCGCCGCAACCAGCATACTGTCACCTCCGTCCGGTGCCGCCTGCGTCAGGCTCACCAGTACGTTGGTCTGGTTGTCTGGCGTCTCGAACAGCAGGTTCACGCGCAGGGCCATCAGGCTCTCTTCCTGGATGACGCCATTTTCATCACGCAGCCCCGCCCAGCCGTCTTCCTGCATAACACGCAGGGTCGGGTAGCGTGCCTGTAAGGTCTGCCAGCGCGCTGTCTTAGCCAGACGCGCCAGGCGCATACCGCGTTTAACCTCTTTCACCGACAGCGTGCGCACGGAGTTGGTCAGGCGCACGCTGAGGGAAAACTTGATCATGTCGCTGTTGGTTTCGCTGTACAGCGAGCGCGAGGAGCTGGTGGGCAGCCACTGTGCGCCCGCTTCGCCCAAATCCTGCAGGTCGCCGTTAGCCACAAGTCGCTGGCACCAGGCCTGACCCAGCAAATGCTCGGCCTGCCACGGATGCATCGGCAGCAGCCAGCAGGTATCGGTGAAGTGACCGAGGAGCTCAGGGGCGCTCTGCGCTGCGAAGCGCAGCAGGCGTTCGCGAAGAGAGACGGCCAGGCTGTCGCCGGCAATCAATTCACGCTTAACCGCAAACCAGCGCAGCGGGAAGCGGGAGGCAAAATCAGGCAAATAACGGCGCGCTTCACTTTCGTTAAACGGCTCGTGAGATTTGGGGGCCGGGTGAAACGCATGGCCCACCAGCAGCGCCTGTTCTGCTTGCGCAAAATTCAGCGGTTTGTCACGCAGGGTTGCCCAGTTGTGGCGCAAATCGATGGCCTGCCAGGTGTGGGCATGGCTTTCAAGGGCGCGTTGCTTAAAGCGAGCCAGCGTTTCGGTATCGAGTGAGCCTTTAACTGAAGGTTTTTCCAGAATTAAGTCAATCAGTTGCGCGAAAGTGACGGCGTCACCGCTGTCGCTGTCGCGCTGGATAAGCATCGCCGGAAAGTGATACTGATGATGCTGAGTCGGTGAGAAATAGCGTACCGGAACCCGAATGGCCTGGGTTGAAGAGAGCGGAATATGAATCTGCGATAGCTCATCCGCAACGGTAGCGGGGAGATAGCGCCAGTCCTTCGTTTCACGCAACAGGGCGTTCAAAAAACACTGGGCCGCAACGTCTGTACCGGCGGAGCGGGGCAGAGTACGCATAGGTGTACCTCATTCCATGATTGATAATAATTATCGTTATGATATGCATTCTGTTTACAGTCGCAACTATTTTTGCAATATTTGTTTTCATAAACTTCATGATTTCCACACATTTATTGACACTATGTTCACATTCTCATGCGCACTTACCCTGAAACACTGACGGAAAACCTCACCCCGAAAGCGAACTGGCCACTGGCGTTATGCGCCGGATTGTTAGGTATTGGGCAAAACGGGTTGCTGGTCATGCTGCCGCAACTGGTCACCCTGACCGGGTTATCGCTCTCCGTCTGGGCGGGGCTGTTAATGTTCGGCTCCATGCTCTTTTTACCCGCATCGCCCTGGTGGGGGCGTCAGAGCGAGCGACACGGCTGCAAGGTCGTGATGCAGGCCTCGCTAAGTGGCTATCTGGCAAGTTTCGTCGTGATGGCGCTGGTGGTCTGGGCGATGGCAAGCGGGATGATGAGTGCTGTCTGGGGGCTGGCGGGCCTGATCCTCTCGCGTACGCTGTACGGCCTGACCGTCTCAGGGCTGGTGCCCGCGGCTCAGACATGGGCCATCCAGCGCGCGGGGCTGGATAAACGCATGGCCGCGCTGGCGACCATAAGCTCCGGCCTCAGCTGCGGTCGTCTGCTGGGGCCGCCGCTGGCGGCGATGATGCTCAGCGTCAATCCGGTGGCTCCCCTCTGGTTGATGGCGATTGCACCGTTTATCGCTCTCCTGCTGGTCCTTCGAGAGGTCGCCGATCCGCCGCTGCCGCCTGTCGCGCATCAGGCGACGCGTGTGCAGGTTTCAATGCTGCCGTACCTTGTGCTGGCGTTGCTTTTGGCTGCACTGGTGAGCCTGATGCAGCTTGGCCTGTCACCGCATCTCAGCCCTCTGCTGGACGGTAACCCGCGAGAGGTGAGTCATCATGTCGCGCTGCTGCTGAGCCTGGCCGCGCTGGCAACGCTCGCTGCACAATTTCTGGTGGTCCGTCCGCAGCATTTCAGCCCGGTGACATTGCTCTGCCTGGCCGCGGTACTGATGGTGACGGGACTGGGGCTAATGTGTATTGCCGGTCTGGTGTTGTTCTACGTGGGGATTGTCATGACGTCGCTGGGAGCCGCCATGGCGACGCCGGGATACCAGCTGCTGCTGAATGAACGGCTGACCACCGGAAAAGGGGCGGGAGTGATTGCCACCAGCCACACGCTGGGCTACGGCCTGAGTGCGCTGCTGGTGCCTGCCGTCACGCGTTTATTCGGCGAGGTATTTTTAACGCAGGCCGCCTGGGTGATGGCGCTGATGTTTCTGGTGATGAGTCTATGGGTACGGGCGGTCAATCGTACCCATGTCGACCCGTCTTAATGGAGCTGGTGAGATGAATTGCCGGCAGGATCCTCATTTTGCCGCAGACGCAGGAGAGGGTCTTGCTGATAAAACTGACAGAACCGTTGCCACAGGGCCGGGAAACGGGGGGCGAAAAGCTCAGGTGCGCTAAAGAAATATTCTGACAGCACCGCAAAGCACTCCGCAGGATCGGTTGCCGCATAGGCATCGATGCTGGCGGCACTTTCGCCCACCAGATCTATCTCATCCTGGATATTATCCATTGCCGCATGCAGATCGTGTTCCCAACCTGCAACCTCACGAAGCGGGATCAGCGGTACACCGCTGGCGCGATCCCCGTTGCGGGTATCCAGCTTATGCGCCACTTCGTGAATGATCAGGTTAAAGCCGGATGCGTCGAACGAGTCCTGAATATCAAGCCAGTTCAGGATGATGGGCCCTTGCTGCCAGCTTTGCCCGGACTGCACCACCCGCTGGTTATGCACCAGGCCGAAATCGTCCTGCCATTCATCGTCCACCACGAACGGTGCAGGGTAGATGAGTACTTCATGGAAGCCATCCAGCCACTCAATACCGAGTTCCAGAACCGGCAGACAGAAAAGCAGGGCGATACGCGCGTTTTTCAGGGGATCCAGCTCGAAGCCCTGCAGCGGAACCAGACGTTTTTGCTGCAAAAAGCGATCCGCCAGTTGAACCAGTTTTGATTGTTCATCCGGCTGAAGATTAGCCAGAACAGGGATCGCCAGCGCTTCATCCCACGGCAGCGCCATATTTCGGCCAGCGTCATTCGTTTTCCAGGGCCACTTAATCATCGCTTTGCTCGCAAACTCGTCACTTGAACAAAAGGGGAAGGTAAGGTTCTGTTAAAATGCCAGACATTCGGTCATTGCTTCAATTCCAGCCTGGATAAACTATCACTTCGTACGTAACGGTGGATAGCGGTTTGCTGGTATCACCTTCATTTTGTGAACTCAGTCGAAGCCTAATCTTATGACACTTACCCCATTATGGTCAGCGTGAAAACCAAATCCTTAAGGGATTTCGGCGCTTCACCGGTTGCGGCAGGACAATAAGCCGCTATTATTTTTGACTTTCGTTCGTATTGCCAGACAGGACATTCAGACGCTATGCCCGTAAATTTTGACCTTAACGATCTTTATGCTTTCAGAGCGTTAGTGGAATACGGCAACTTTCGGGTTGCTGCTGAATCTATCTGTTTGTCCCCGTCAGCACTGAGCCGCAGGATTGAAAAACTGGAGGCGGCGCTGGGAGCGAAGCTGTTTGACCGGACCACCCGCCACGTGGCTCTGACACTCTACGGGCAGAACTTTGCTGAACGTTCAGCGCAGTTGCTCGATAACGTTGAGTCCATGCTGGCTGATATTGATAAAGTGAGTGAAGAGCGGACCGGGCTGATTACCGTCGCTACGGTACCGTCTGCGGCCTATTACTTTATGCCGGATGTCATTCGTCGCTTTCAGGCCCGTTATCCGCGTGTCCGGATTAAGCTCATCGACAGCAGCGCGGGGAATGTCATTGATGCGGTTGCCCGTAGCCAGGCGGATTTCGGGATCTGTTTCGCCGGGAGTTTGCCCTCTGAAATCGAGTTTTTCCCCCTTGTGGAAGATAGCTATGTCGCCGCGTGCAGGCGCGATCATCCGCTGGCAAAAAAGACTCACCTGACGTGGCAGGCGTTTTATCAGCAGGACTATATCATCCTCGACAAAACGTCAGGCAACCGTAACCTGCTCGACCGGATGCTGGGGGATATCGTGCCTGCGCGTCCCAGCGTTTGCGAAACGCGCCATGTGACCACGATGCTCGGTATGGTAGAGGCTGGCATCGGCATTGCTGCCGTGCCCGCCATGTCGATGCCGACGTCAGAGCACTCGCTACTGACGTCTGTCCCGCTCGTGGCGCCGGAGGTGAAACGCACTGTGGGGCTTATCCGACGCCGGGGGCGTATCCAGTCTTACATTGCGGCTGAACTGGAAAAACACATTACTGTGCAGTACCGCGGGACGTGACGGGGCTCATCCCCGTGTCGCGAATCACGGCGCTGGACTGTGTCGAGGAAAGGTAATCCAGCAGCGCTTTCCCTTCGCCAGGATGGTCGGCGTGGCGGGTCACGGCGCCAGCAAAGCGGGTGATGTATTGCAGGTTGTCCGGGAGTTTGCCAATAAACGTCACTCCCGGAATCGGCAGCAGTTCGCTGACCTGCTGGAAACCTACCGCGTATTTCCCTTTCGCCACTTCTTCGGCGACGGGAATGCGCTCAACCTTCGTTGCTTTACCCATCACCTCTTTTTCAATCCCCAGCGTTTTGAACAGCGTCTGGCTGACGTATCTGCCGCTGGCGCTGTCGGAGTAGGCGATGGACTCCGCCTGAAGCAGCGTATGGCGAAGTTTCGCCTCGTTACTGATATCCGGGACGTCAGCGCCTTTTTTTACCACCATACCGACAGGGGAGTCCGCAAGTTCCGTGCGCGAGCCTGGTTGAGTCAGGTTGTCCTTTTCAAGTGTTGCCAGCGCATCGCCCACCATGATCACCACGTCGGCTTTTTCCCCGCGCGCAAGCCGGTTAGGAATTGCCTGCGGAGTCGTTCCCATAGACGGGCCGGGAATGAGCACAATGTTATCGCCGGTCTGGCGTTCATATTCCGGTGCCAGCTTTTCAAGGGCGGCTTTAAAACCGCCTGAGATCATGACCGTCACCTCTTTCGCTGAGGCACTGAAGCTCAGGACGGTCAGTATCAACGCGCCGGTGGTCAGTCGAGGAATCAGTCTCATGCCGCCCCCTCTGATTTCACGGTATTTTGCAGCGTCACTGCACGACGACGGTACAGGTAAAGTGTTGCCAGCAGGGCGCACACCGCGGCGAAACTCATCCAGTAGCCGGGAGAGGCTTTATCCCCGGTATATTCTATCAGCGCGGTAGACATTACCGGCGTGAACCCCCCAAATACCGCCGTTGCCAGACTGTAGGCCAGAGAGAACCCCGCCACGCGAACTTCAGAAGGCATGATCTCTGTGAGCGCCGGGATCATCGCACCGTTGTACAGGCCATAGAGGAAAGAGAGCCACAGCAGGACGCTCAGCATCATTGAGAAACTCGGTGCCTGCGCCAGCAGCGTCAGTGCGGGGTAGCTCGTCGCCAGAGCCAGCAGCGTCATGGCGATAAGCACCGGTTTACGCCCAAAGCGGTCCGACAGCGCACCGCCTACTGGCAGCCAGATAAAGTTGGAAATTGCCACCAGAAGCGTGACCAGCAGGCTGTCCGAAGCGCTGAGCATCAGCACTTTTTTCCCGAAAGTCGGCGCGTAAACGGTGATCAGATAAAAGGCCGTGGTGGTCATTGCCACCATCAGCATGCCGGCAATGACCACCTGCCAGTTACCGAGCAGGGTTTTAAAGACCTGATGCATCTCCAGATGATGGCGGCGTGCGTTGAACTCCTCTGTCTCCTCCAGCTTGCGGCGCAGGAAAAAGATAAACGGTACGATTAAACAGCCGACCAGGAACGGGATACGCCAGCCCCATTCACGAATGGCGCTCTCTGCCATCAGCGCATTCAGCGCAAACCCCATGGCTGCCGCAACCATAATCGCGACCTGCTGGCTGCCGGACTGCCAGCTGGTGTAAAAGCCTTTGCGGCCGGGCGTGGCAATTTCAGCCAGATAGACCGATACGCCACCCAGCTCCGCTCCGGCAGAAAACCCCTGCAACAGTCGGCCAGTCAGAACCAGTAACGGTGCCCACAGACCTATGCTGTGATAAGACGGAATAAGCACGATCAGGAAGGTACCCGCCGCCATAATCGACAGGGTCACGATGAGTCCTTTTCTGCGTCCAACCTTGTCGATATAGGCACCCAGTACGATTGCCCCGATAGGGCGCATTAAAAATCCTGCGCCAAAGACGGCAAACGTCATCATCAGGGAAGCAAATTCACTGCTCGCCGGGAAAAAGGTGTGCGCGATGTAGGTCGCATAAAAGCCGAAGAGAAAGAAGTCGAATTGCTCGAGAAAGTTGCCGGACGTCACGCGAAGTATCGCGCCCGCTTTCGAGCGAACGGTTGCAGGTGAGGTTGAGGAAAACATGGTTATCTCCAGTTTATTGTTGACGTTTTGCTCGTCTGTTTCTGAAAACTGGATCAAGAACCCCAAATTTATAAGCGCAATTAATACATGGACTGATGCATTTAACGCATCAATAGCGCGTGGTCGATCGGGAGTGATTGTCGTAACAATAACTTAACAATTAATTGATTTTTTATTCACCAGTTTGGGTAAGTCACTGATATTGCCGTTTTGTGACATCGCGCAGAGGCACCCTTGTTTGCAGCGAAGACAAAAGCCAGGCGATGCCTGGCTGTTAACTATCACTTACCGCAACGCGTTGGCAATCGCACTGAACATCAGTGAGGCTTCCAGCGGCTGTGCGCTAAACGACGGTTCGGCCTGCGGCCAGGTGGACCACTGAACGATCACCAGATTTTCCGCCTGGTTTACCATGATCATCTGCCCAAAGATCCCCAGCGCCCAGAGCGAGCCTTTCAGCGACTCATTCGCCGCGGGCGCCACCTTCGTGGCCGTGACGGGCACTTCGTTGTTCCACCACTGATAGCCGTACAAGCCGGTCGGGTGTGCGTCAGAGACAGATCCATCAGCCTGCGTCCAGCGTGAGGCGTCTTTCACCCAGTTGTCAGGCAGGATCTGTTTGCCATTCGGTAGTGTGCCGTTATGCAGGATAAACTCCCCGAAGCGTCCCCAGTCTTCCAGCGTGGCGTTAAAGCCATGCGCGCCGACATCATGCTGACCTTTACGGTAGGCATGCCATACACCGTCGCTCGCCATGCCGTACGGCTGCCAGATGCTCTTCTCAAGATAGGCGGCCAGGGTCATGCCCGTTGCACGCTCAAGCACGTCACCCAACAGCCAGGCGCCACCGGAGGAGTAAGACCAGTGCTGGCCTGCCGGGTGTTCGCGTTTCAGCCCGGACACCAGCTTACGCACGCAGTCATAGGTGCCTGGTTTCGCTTCACACTCGGTGAGCTGTGCGAAATCGGAGGCGGGATTAGTGTAGTCTTCGTTCCATGCCACGCCGGAGGTGTGGGTGATCAGCTGTTTTAACGTCACGCCGTCCCAGGCGGTGCCTTTCAGGTCTGGCTCGTATTGCGTGACAAGGTCGTCGAGTGAGCGAATTTTTCCCTCTTTGAGAGCCACGCCAACCAGCGTTGAGACCACGGATTTCCCGACCGAACGGGAGGTCCAGAGCGTCGTATCCGTATTGCCTTCGCCGAGATATTTCCACGCGATTTTGCCGTCTTTCAGTACCAGCATGCCGCTCACGTTCTGACGTTTCAGGTAGTCCTGCAGGTTATAGGTCTTGCCATTGACCTGATAGCGGGCGTCAGTGAGCGGTTTCTCTGCGCTGGGCAGCGGCGTGGCGTTGCCGTGATGGAACACATCTCCCGCGTAGTTGCGGTAGTCATTTCGAAAGCCGACCACGCGATCCGCCTGGCTCCAGGTGAGCATCTTGTGCGTGTCAGGAAGTTGTTTGTCGAACGGAGCAGGGCAGGTGTTCAGGTCAGTACCGTCGCAGGCAGCCAGTGCGACAGGCGCAAACAGACCGCTGCACAGGCTAATTACAACGCCCGCCAGCAGCGTGCGGTTCAGTGAAGGACAATTCATCATTTTTCTCGCTGTGATTAGGAACGCCTTCAGTTTAAGAACCCGCGACTTATAATAAAAAACGCGTAATGGGGGAAATTCCCCCCGAAAACTGAATGGAGAGTGGCGTGTCGACGGTAATTTATTCCTTTGCCCAACTGGAAGCGTTTACCGCCGTGGTGGAATACGGTGGCCTGGCAAAAGCGGCGATGAAGCTCGGGAAAGATCGTACGACGCTGCGCGACCTGATTGATTTTCTCGAAGATGGATTAGGGTACAGGCTGTTTGTGCGTGAAGGACGCACGCTGCGTCTGACCCCTGAGGGCGAGCAGCTGCAGCGGCAGGCGCACCTGCTGATGCGCCAGGTGAAAGCCTTTGAGGCATTTGCCAGCGCGGTACCGGAGCGTGCTACGCAGGACATCACGCTGGTTTACGATCCCTTTACCTCAAGGCCATTTTTGCAGGCGCTGATTGGCGAGATGGCGAAGCGACATTTACGTCTGAGCCTGGTCAGCGCCTCCCGGGATGAGGCGGAAGCGATGCTGGCCAGCGGGCAGGCGGATCTGGGCATTTGCCAGGCACGTAATCGCAGTGTGGGTAATGAAATGGAGTGGCGGGCGCTCGGGGCGATCGATATGGATTTCTACGCCTGCAACACGCTATTCGCTGAAGCCACGCAGCCGCTGTCGCTGCTTGAGTTGTCGCTGGTGCCGCAGGTGATTATGCACGCCGCCTCGGATGAGCCGGTGGCACGTCGTCTGCAGATTTCGGGGCACACCCTTTTCACCAATGAGCTGGAGATGTTGCGGGGCCTGCTGGAGCAGGGATGCGGCTGGGGATTCTTACCGACGCATTTCCAGCCGACCGGGTGGAAAAAGGTAAAAAGGCTGCACACCGAAGTGGGCAGCCAGGGGATAAGTCAGACGATGGTGACCATCTGGAAGCCGGGAAGCGACAAGCGAGAGAGGATCGCTGAAACGCTGTCGCTGTTACCGGCGTTGTGGAAAAACTCAGCGCTGTGAACACCCATTGCACTGCTGATTCTGGATCTGCTGGAAGAAGTCGTTACCCTTGTCATCCACCAGGATAAACGCCGGGAAGTTTTCCACTTCGATTTTCCAGATGGCTTCCATACCCAGTTCAGGATAGGCCACGCACTCCAGACGCTTGATGCTGTTTTGTGCCAGTACCGCCGCCGGGCCGCCGATGCTGCCGAGGTAGAAACCGCCGTGCTTATGACAGGCATCGGTCACCTGCTGGCTACGGTTGCCTTTCGCCAGCATGATCATGCTCGCACCGTGAGACTGCAGCAGGTCGACGTACGAATCCATCCGTCCAGCCGTGGTTGGGCCGAGAGAGCCTGATGCATAGCCTTCCGGAGTCTTGGCCGGGCCTGCGTAGTAGATTGGATGGTCTTTGACGTACTGCGGCAGTTCTTCACCGTTGTCGAGCAGCTCTTTCAGCTTCGCGTGGGCAATGTCGCGCGCCACGATGATGGTGCCGTTCAGCGACAGGCGGGTAGAGACCGGATGAGCAGAAAGCTGGGCCAGGATCTCCTTCATCGGCTTATTCAGATTGATGCTGACCACGTCGCCTTCACCCTGTTGACGCAGGGATTCTGGAATATACTGGCCCGGATTGTGCTCCAGTTTTTCAATCCAGATACCGTCGCGGTTGATTTTGGCTTTGATGTTGCGGTCAGCGGAGCAGGAGACGCCCATGCCAATGGGGCAGGAGGCACCGTGGCGCGGCAGACGGATCACGCGAATATCATGGGCGAAGTATTTCCCGCCAAACTGCGCGCCCAGGCCAAGGTTCTGTGCTTCCTGAAGCAGTTCCTGTTCGAGCTGAACATCACGGAACGCCTGACCGTGTTCGTTGCCTTCGGTGGGCAGCGCGTCGTAATAGCGCGTTGAGGCGAGCTTAACGGTTTTCAGCGTCGCTTCAGCCGAGGTTCCCCCAATCACGAAGGCAATATGGTAAGGCGGGCAGGCCGCGGTACCCAGGGTACGCATTTTCTCAACCAGATAGTTTTTCAGTTTCGCCGGGGTAATCAGCGCTTTGGTTTCCTGATAGAGATAGGTTTTATTCGCGGAACCGCCGCCTTTTGCCATGCACAGGAATTTATACTCGTCCCCGTCGACGCTGTAGAGATCGATCTGCGCAGGCAGGTTAGTGCCGGTATTGACCTCTTTATACATATCCAGCGCGGCATTCTGGGAATAACGCAGGTTATCTTCGATGTAGGTGTTATAGACACCCTGACTCAGCGCGGCTTCGTCACCGCCACCGGTCCAGACGCGCTGGCCTTTTTTACCCATGATGATCGCCGTGCCGGTATCCTGGCAGGTGGGCAGCACGCCTTTGGCCGCAATTTCAGAGTTGCGCAGGAACTGCAGGGCAACGTATTTATCATTTTCGCTGGCTTGTGGGTCGTTAAGAATAGCGGCAACCTGTTTCTGATGCGAAGGGCGCAGCATAAAGGCGGCATCGTGGAAGGCCTGCTGTGCCAGCAGCGTCAGCGCTTCGGGTTCCACTTTCAGGATCTCCTGACCCTCAAATTCGGCAACAGAGACGTGTTCTTTGGTCAGCAGATAGTATTCGGTATCGTCGTGTGCGAGAGGGAAGGGGTTCTGGTAGTAAAACGGTTTGTTTGACATAGCGTATTGCTCCAAAAAAATAAAACCGCCGGAGAGGTAGCCCGGCGGTCAGGGATCAGAACATCATGGACATCCACGGATAACCAATCAGCAGCAGGGCCGCCAGGAAGATGGCACCAAAGATGGTGCCGAGGCGCCAGTAGTCTTTGGTTGGCAGGTAGCCGCTACCGTAGTAGATAGGGCTAGGGCCGGTACCGTAAGGGGTGATAATCCCCATGACACCCAGGGAGGTCACCATCAGCAGGACGAACACCTCCATATTCATGCCCGGAATGGTAGAGGCGATGGTCAGCATCGCTGGCAGCAGCGCCGTTGTGTGTGCGGTGGTGCTGGCAAACAGGTAGTGCAGCAGGTAGAACGCCAGCAGCAGTACGATGGTGGCAACACCCGGCGAGATACCGCTCATCAGCAGACCACCTTCTTTACCCAGCCAGCTAATGAAGCCCGTGGAGGAGAGGCCATCCGCCAGCGCAACCAGGGTGGCGAACCAGACGAAGGTGTTCCAGGCGGCTTTATTCCCGGTGATATCGTTCCACTCCAGCACCCCGGTCCACAGCATCAGACCCACGATTAACAGTGCAGCCATTGCCGGTTCAATCCACGCGGCGGCGAAGATCCACATCAGCAGCGCGCAGCAGACGAAAATCAGCAGCAGGATTTCGTTACGGGACAGTTTGCCCAGTTTTTCCAGTTCACGGGTCGCCCACAGTGGCACTTCGTTGTTCACTTTAACTTCAGGCGGGTAGAACCAGTAGGCCAGCAGCGGCATGGTCAGAATCAGCAGCACGCCCAGCGGCAGGAATGCGATAAACCAGGTGCCCCAGGAGATGTCGATCCCCACGGTGCTTTTCACCAGCGCCAGCGCCAGCAGGTTCGGCGCGAGGGCAGACAGGAACATTGAGCTGGTAATACAGGCCGCGGTGATCGCCACCCACATCAGGTAAGAACCAATTTTACGCGCGCTTGGATCGTTTGGTTTCGAACCATACAGCGGCGGCAGGTTAGCGATAATCGGATAGATGGTCCCGCCGCTACGCGCGGTGTTGGAAGGTGTAAACGGTGCCAGCAGCAGGTCCGCGAAGGTGATAGCGTAACCGAGCGTCAGGCTGCGACGACCCAGATATTTCACCAGAATCAGTGCCAGACGGCGGCCGAAGCGGGTTTTGTCATAGCCTGCGGCAAACATGAAGGCACCGAAAATCAGCCATACGGTAGAGTTACCAAAACCGCTCACGGCCCATTTAAAGGAGGCACCCGCCAGTTTGAATTTCGGGTCGGCCAGCTGTTCCGGGCTGAACAACACCCACTGGCTGCAGAGCGCAATCGCCACGACGCCGGTCAGGCCAATGACCGCGCCTGGCAGCGGTTCGAAGATCAAACCGACAATCACGCCGACAAAGATAGCGAAGTAGTGCCACGCGTAAGGAGGAAGCCCTTCCGGGACCGGAACAAACAGTAACAGCACGGCAACGACAACGGGCAATGCCATCATTAGCAGACGTTTTGCCTTTCCGTTGGATGCGTGACTCGCCACAGGGGGCGTTACAGCAGTTTTTGTATTCATAGTTTCGCGTCTTAAGTTGTCAGGAATTCGGTTATGCGCTGAAATATTCATTTGCTTTCTTTAGTTTGCTTTTATTTTATTTAGTTACTAAAGGTGCGCATTTGCTATTTCAGCAATAGCGATTTAACGCATTTTTGATGCGCTAAATTAAAAATTGATGATATTTATATATTGCGCCTTTGACTGTCTCGATGCTTGATCGCGATCAAAAAAATAGAGTTGCGGTGGTGTTTTTGTTCAGTTGATAATAACCACTCTGGCGTATGTGGGTATTATTTATTTTGATATGGATTTTACTCAATGTTGTTAACATTTCAAATAACCATTTTCATATAACTCTTTGTTTTTAATGGTTTGTTTTTGTCTCTTGGGATCGTGAAAAGGTCATTGATACGTTAACAGTGTTTAAAGGATTGTGAATGGAGTAATTAATATTGCTAACACCAATGTGTTATTAATGTTATTGAAGAGATTAAATAGTTTTTTAACTAACGTAATAGGTTTGGAAACTAAAAAAATCATTATATTAGTATTATGACATCGGAATAAAAAATCGAAATAAAACTGAGCCCGATAACGAATTCTTAATTTTAAAGTTTGGAGTTTCTATTATGAGCACTAACGAACGTATTCTAAGCCCCTTCACATTACCGAATGGTACCGAACTGAAAAACCGTTTGTTAATGGCCCCTATGACGACCTGTACCGGTTATTACGACGGTACGGTGACCAGCGAGCTGGTTGAGTACTATCGCGCCCGCTCAGGCAGTATTGGTACCATTATTGTTGAGTGCTGCTTTGTTGACGATCTCGGTCTCGCCTTCCCGGGTGCGATTGGCATTGATAACGACGAGAAAATCGCCGGGCTGGCGAAGATCGCTGAGGCGATTAAGTCCAAAGGATCTAAAGCGCTGCTGCAGATCTACCACGGCGGCCGCATGGTTGATCCGAAACTGATCGGTGGCCGCACGCCGGTGGGGCCAAGTGCCGTTGCCGCGCCACGTGACGGCGCCGCCACGCCGGTTGCCCTGACGGGAGAAGAAGTCGAAGGGATGATTGGTAAGTTCGGTGAAGCAGTACGCCGTGCGATTCAGGCGGGTTTCGATGGCGTTGAAATCCATGGGGCCAACACCTATTTGATTCAGCAGTTCTACTCTCCAAACTCTAACCAGCGTGACGACGAGTGGGGTGGCAGCCGCGATAACCGCGCGAAATTCCCGCTGGCCGTGCTCGACATCACCCATAAAATGGTGCGCCAGTACGCCGATGACGCCTTTATCATCGGCTATCGCTTCTCCCCTGAAGAGCTGGAAGAGCCGGGCATCCGCTTTGAAGACACCATGTACCTGCTGGAAAAGCTGGCCGCGCGCGGTGTGGATTATCTGCACTTCTCCGTTGGCGCAACCCTGCGTCCTTCTATTGTCGACACGCAGGATCCGACCCCGCTTATCGAAAAATACCGCGCAATGCGTTCTGACACGCTGGCGCAGGTGCCGGTCATGGGCGTCGGTGGCGTGGTCAATGCCGCGGATGCGAACGAGGCGCTGGAACATGGCTACGATCTTATCGCCGTAGGCCGCGCCACCATCGCCTATCCAGACTGGACAGACCGCATCGCGGCGGGAGAAACGCTGGAACTGTTTATGGACAGCACCCGACGCGAAGCGCTAAGCATCCCTGAGCCGCTGTGGCGTTTCTCGCTGGTGGAGGCGATGATCCGCGATATGAGCATGGGTGAATCGAAATTTAAACCGGGCATGTTTATTGAGAATGTTCGGGACGATAGCAACGAACTGGTGATTAACGTCAGCCTGGAGACCGACCGCATCGCCGACATTGAACTGGCTTCTGGCCCGACCCAGGACGTTGAGTTTGTCACCAGCTTCGAAGAGATCCGCACCCGTATTCTGGATGCAAACACCCCGCACGTGGATGCCATTACCGGTGCAACCAGCCAGAGTGAAGCGGTCAAAAAAGCGGTGTCCAAAGCCATGCTGAAATCCAGCAAAGCGCTGGCAGCCGAAGAGGGTGTCGACCCGAACGAGACCCGAAGCGTTGACGTTGTGGTGGTCGGTAGCGGTGGCGCGGGTCTGGCCGCAGCAATCCAGGCGCATGACGAAGGCGCAAGCGTGCTGATTGTTGAGAAAATGCCCTCCATCGGCGGTAACACCATTAAAGCGTCTGCGGGGATGAACGCCGCGGAAACACGCTTCCAGCGGGTGAAAGGAATTCAGGACAGCAAAGAGCTGTTCTATCAGGAAAGCCTGAAAGGCGGTAAAAACAAGAACAACCCGGAACTGTTGCGCCGCTTTGTGGAAAATGCCCCGCAGGCGATCGAGTGGCTGGCGACCCGCGGCATTATGCTCAACGACATCACCACCACCGGCGGGATGAGCATCGACCGTACTCACCGTCCAAAAGACGGTTCTGCGGTGGGCGGCTATCTGATTAGCGGCCTGGTGCGTAACGTCAACAAACGCAACATCGAGGTCATGCTCGATACGTCGGTTAGCGACATTCTCTTCGAGAACGGCGAAGTCACTGGCGTACGTCTGACCACGGAAGAAAACGAAACCCTTACCGTAGCAACCAAAAGCGTCATTGTGGCTACCGGTGGTTTCAGCGCCAATAGCCAGATGGTGGTGAAGTACCGTCCTGACCTGGAAGGTTTCGTGACCACCAACCACAAAGGGGCGACAGGGGGCGGTATCGCGCTGCTGGAGCGTATTGGCGCCGGTACGGTCGATATGGGGGAAATCCAGATCCACCCAACCGTTGAGCAGAAAACCTCGTACCTGATTTCCGAATCCATCCGCGGTGGCGGGGCGATTCTGGTGAACCAGCAGGGGAACCGTTTCTTCAACGAGATGGAAACCCGCGATAAAGTCTCTGCACAAATTATCGCCCTGCCGGAGAAATACGCTTACATCGTCTTTGATGAGCATGTCCGCGCCAAAAACAAAGCGGCAGATGAGTACATCGCCAAAGGGTTTGTCACCAGCGCCAGCTCACCTAAAGCGCTGGCTGAAGCCCTGGGTATGGATTATCACGCCTTCCTGGCGACCCTGGAGCGTTACAACGGCTTTGTTGAAAAACAGCACGATGACGATTTTGGCCGTACGACCGCGCTGCGTGCACCAATTAACGAAGGGCCATTCTATGCCATTCAGATTGCGCCGGGCGTGCACCACACCATGGGCGGTGTGACCATTAACACCGAAACCTGTGTACTGGACAGCAACCACAACGTGCTGCCAGGGGCATTTGCGGCCGGTGAAGTGGTCGGTGGTATCCACGGTGGTAACCGCATCGGGGGTAACGCGGTGGCAGATATCATTATTTTTGGTACGCTTGCCGGACATCAGGCGGCGATGCGCGCGAAAAGGGCGTAAGTCAGCCGTAAGGGTATGCCGGATACGCGCCGTGTATCCGGCATTTCAACCAGGGAGCTTGCACCATGTCTTCTGACCACCGCGTCTACAGTTACTCCGCCGTTCTGATGGGATCGCCCATTCTCCTGAAGCTTTTCTCTCATGATGAAGCCCTCGCTTCTCGCGTTTTTAGACTGATTAAACAGTATGAAGACCTGCTGACCGTCAACCGTGCCAGCTCGCAGGTGATGGATATCAACCATGCTGCCGGTCTGCATCCTGTCACCGTCAGTCGCCCGGTTTTTGAGCTTATCCGCTGTGCGAAAGCGGCAAGCCAGCTCAAGGACAGCGCATTTAACCTGGCCATCGGCCCGCTGGTGAAACGCTGGAAAATCGGTTTTCGGGGAGATAGCGTTCCGCCTGCCGATGAAATCGCGTCGTTGCTCGCCATTACCCATCCTGAGGATGTGGTCCTTGATGAGGCCAGCAGCAGCGTCTTCCTGACCCGGGCGGGCATGGAGATTGATCTGGGGGCTATCGCCAAAGGCTATATCGCCGACAGAGTGCGCGATTACCTGCGTAAAGAGGGCGCTCAACTGGGGCTTATTAATCTTGGCGGTAATATCCAGACGCTGGGTTCACCGGAGGGGGGCTGGGGCGTGGGGCTCAAAAAACCGTTCGCCGGGGAGGCGCTGATCGGTACGATGACCGTAGAGAACATGTCGGTGGTGACATCGGGTACCTACGAACGCTTTTTTGAGCAAAACGGCAGGCGTTATCACCACATACTTGACCCGCGCACCGGCTATCCGCTGGATAACGAACTGGACAGCGTCACCATCATTTCGAAAAACTCCATTGATGGTGATATCTGGACCACGCTGATGTACGGCATGGGCGTCAGTAAAGGCTGTTCAGCGCTGCGTGCACGACCCGACATTGAAGCAATCTTCGTGACCAAAACAAAAGAAGTGGTGCTCTCTTCAGCGCACCACTTCCGCTTTACCTTGCTGGATAACAGCTACCGCGTTACTGACAGTACTGCTTGAGCAGTGCCGTCTGCTCGGGCTGCAGGCGATAGCGATACACCGGCCGCCCGGTGGCACCGTAGTGAATGCTGGTGAACAGGATGTTGATTTGCGCCAGCCAGATCAGGTATTTGCGACAGGACACGCGCGAGATATTAACCGCGTTTGCCAGATCATCGGTGGAAAACTCCGTCTCCGGGTGCGCATCAATCCACTGACAAATCGTACGCAGCGTTTGCGGCGTTAACCCTTTCGGCAGTTTTTTACTGTCCGCCAGTTCCGGCGCACCGCCGTGGATCAATCTGTCGACGTCGGCCTGCTCATAGTACTGATGCGATCCCATCAGGCTGTGCTTTGCCTTCCAGCCGTTCAGCGCCTCTTCAAAACGCGGGAACTGGAACGGTTTAATCAGATAATCCACCACACCGTAATGGATGGAGGTCTGGATGGTGGCGGCATCGGCGGCGGAGGAGATCATAATGACATCGATCGGCCGGCCTGAGGCACGGATGACGGGAAGGAGATCCAGCCCGTTATCCTGCTGCATATAGACATCCAGCAGCACCAGATCGACAGGCTGGCTGGGGTCGTTAATGATAGCCCTGGCCTGGTTGAGCGTGGAGGCGACGCCGCAGCAGCTAAAGCCTTCAACACGGTTGACATACAGACGGTTGAGGTCGGCCACCATGGCGTCATCATCGACAATTAACACATTTATCACGCGATATTCCTCTCGCTATCCCAGGGGATGTGAACAAAAAATTGGGTAAATACGCCAGGCTCAGACTCGACGGTAATGTCTCCGCCCAGGTTCTGGATCTGCTGACGAGCAAGGAACAGCCCAACGCCGCGATTTTCGCCTTTGGTTGAGAAGCCCTTTGTAAAAACAGCCTCGAGCTGAGCCGGATCAATACCGGGGCCATCGTCGCTGACTTCGCAACTGAGCCAGCCATTCTGATAATGTAGCAGCAGGCCAATTTCGCCTTCCTGCTGTCCTTCCATCGCGTCGAGCGCGTTTTCAATGAGGTTACCCAGCACGGTAATCAGCACCGCAACCTGCTCTTCGTTGGCGGTATCCGGTATCTGGCACTCATCGGCCAGCGTCAGGGCGATCCCTGCTTCCTTAGCCCGGTTGATTTTACCCAGCAGGAACCCGGCTATCACCGGAGATTTAACTTTGCTCTGAATGGTACCAATATCGGTCTGATAATTATGCGCCGTCTGGATGATGTACTCTTCAAGTTTGTCGTAGCGCTTCATATGCAGCAGACCGAGGATCACGTGCAGTTTATTCATAAACTCGTGCGTATGGGAGCGCAGGGCATCGACATAATTGACCATGCCATCAATACGCTGCATCAGCTGGCTGATTTCCGTTTTATCGCGAAAAGTGGTGATGGCACCAATAACCCGCTCCTGGCTTTTAACAGGCACCATGTTGCACAGCAAGAGTCGCCCGTTGCAGCTGATCTCCTGATCCTTGCGTGCAATGCCACTCTTCGAGACTTCCCGCAGGCTTGCCAGCAGGGGAGCACTGGCATTTTCGGTCTGTTTGCCGGAAGGCAGAAGCAATATTTCTCTGGCGGTGTGGTTAATCATCGTCACCCGGCCCTGAATATCCACGGCCAGTACCCCTTCGCGAAGCGACTGCAGCATCGCCTGCCGCTGTTCGAACAGCGCAGAGATCTCATACGGCTCAAGGCCGAACAGGATACGTTTGAGCACGCGAACCAGACCCCAGATGGCCAGCGAGCTCATCAATATACTGAATAATATGGTCCAGACGGCGTTAAGCCGCCCACGGGCAATCTGATCTTCCACTTTTTTAAGGGAGATGCCGACCACCACTACGCCGATCTGCTCGTGCTGGCTATCAAAGACGGGAGTAAAGACGCGAAGCGCTTCCGCGAGGGCACCCCGGTTAACGGCGACATGCTCCTTTCCTTCCAGCGCGGGCGTCAGGTCATCGCCGATAAAGTGCAGACCTAGCAGGGCTTCGTTCGGGTGCGAGTAACGAATACCGCGCATGTCGGTGACGACGGTGAAGAGCAGGTCGTTGCGCCTGGTGACCGCCTGGGCGATGGGCTGAATAATATCCGCCTGGGGAGCCTGCATCAGACCGCGTTGAATTTCGGGACTGTCGGCCAGCGTTCGCGCGATCCCAAGGGCCGTATCCTTAACATCATCGCGGGTGGCACGGGTGATTTGGACGGAATAGAGCGCAAATACCAACAGCAGCACAGAACCGATAATCGCGCACACCATTAACGTGACCAGGGTGTTCAGTTTCATGGGGCGCTTGCGCGTCAGGGGGAAGGGCTGCAAATCGCTCATCAAAACTCCGCGATGATTAAGAAAGGGGTAATTATCGCCGATGACGCGCGTTTCTTAAAGCCATGTAAAGGCATGGATTCGGTCCTCTTTTCGTGACCCTCCTCGCAGGTCACCTGTCTAAAACACTTTATAGTGTAGGGGTACTCATAATAAGGAGGTTGTTTATGAGCATTACGCTTACCGGTTCGGTCAAGGAAAGACGGCACGCCAGCACGATGAATATCGATAGATTGTCCACGCTGGACATGCTGAAAGTCATTCACCAGGATGATGCCCTCATCTCCGCTGCAATAACCCCATGTTTAACAACGATCGCCCGCGTGGTGGATAACGCCGCTGCGACCCTGAGTCACGGTGGTCGTCTGGTCATTGTTGGCGCCGGCCCGTCAGGCCGTGTCGCGCAGCAGGCAGCCGATGAGTATGCCCCGGGAAAAACGCCAGTGATCGCCATAACGGCGGGAGAGGAGGCGGGCAGCTACGAGCGCGGTGTCGCCGACCTGCAGGCCATCAAATTTGGTGAACAGGATATGATGCTGGCGGTCACCGTCAGCGGCAAAACACCGTGGGTCTGGGGCGCGATGCGCCATGCGTGGTCGTTGGGTTCCCCGGTCGCGGCTATTACGGATGACGCGCAAAGTGAAGCCGCGCAGCTGGCGAGCATGGTGATTGCCCCGGAGCTCGGCGCGGACGCGATCGCGGGTTATATCAATACCAAAGCCGGGATCGCACAAAAAATGATCCTGACCATGATAACCACCGGCCTGGCGGTTCGAACCGGACGCGTGTTCAGCAACCTGCGCGTGGATCTGGACGCCAGCAACACCAAATGGTCTGAACGGCAAATTGCCATCGTCATGGAAGCGGGGGGATGCACCCGGTCAGCGGCGAAAGCCGCGCTGGAGAGCTGCAACCATAACTGTAAAACAGCGGTGCTGATGGTGCTGACAGGGCTGGATGCCTGGAAGGCGCATGAACTGCTGGCGCAGAATAACGGCTTTATTCGTCTGGCACTGCAGGAAGCTCCGTAACATTTCTCTGTTGAATAAAAAAAAGCCCGCGATGCGGGCTTTTTTTTATACTAGGAAGTTAGAACTGGTACGTCATACCTACGCCAACGATGTCATCTGTAGAGATGCCGTTTGCTTCGTAGAAGCTTTCGTCGTTGTCCAGCATGTTGATTTTGTAATCAACATAGGTGGAGAAGTTTTTGTTAAAGTTGTAGGTCATGCCGACGTCGATATAGTTAACCAGATCCATGTCGCCATGCTGGCCCTGTGGGTTACCCGCATTGCCAGGATAAGTCATGTCCTTGCCTTTGGAGTAAACCCATGCCAGGGACGGACGCAGGCCGAAGTCGAACTGGTATTGCGCCACGGCTTCAAAGTTCTGCGTCTCATCCGCAATCCCGGTATCGCCATATGGCGTCATATTACGGGTTTGCGCATACATCATCGCCAGATAAACGCTGTTGGCATCATATTTCGCGCCAACGGTTCACGCTTCCGCAGTCTTCCCGCCGGCGAAACGTGCGCTGTCTTGTATACCCTTCGCTTCCTGCTCATTGGTACGGTCAGAAGAGGAGTAGGCCGCGCCTAAGGTCAGGCCAGACAGATCGCCGGAGAAATCATAGGTCGTGGACATACCGAAGCCGTCACCGTTCTGGAAACGCACGTCGTTATGACCGTTCTTGGTCCCTTCCTGATCTTCTGTTGCGTCCTGACCTTCGTTTGCCCCCTGATACTGCAGCGCAAAGTTCAGACCCTCAACCAGGCCGAAGAAATCGGCATTACGGTAGGTCGCCACACCGTTTGCACGGCCGACCATGAAGTTGTCGGTCCAGGTATAAGAATCGCCCCCAAATACGGGCAGCATATCGGTCCAGGCTTCAACATCATACACGACGCCGTAATTACGACCGTAATCGAATGAACCGTATTCGCCATATTTCAGGCCAGCGTACGCCAGACGGTTAAAAGAAGTATCACCGGCGTCTTCGGTATTATTGGCGTAGGTTTTATATTCCCACTGGCCATAACCAATAACATCGTTAGTGATTTGTGTTTCGCCTTTGAAACCAATTTGTACATAGGTTTCATCGCCATCATCCCCAGGGTGATCAGAGAAGGTATGACGCGCATCGATCTTACCGTACAGATCAACTTTATTGCCGTTTTTGTTATACATTTCAGCTGCATGTGCTGCGCCAGCCATTAATAACGCGGGTACGAGAATTGCCAGAACTTTTCTTTTCATTATATATTCCCTTTAAAGATAATTAATATGAATATATGTAATCACTCTCTGTCATTACAGAATTGATACTATTCTACGCAATGTCATTTTGGTTCAAAAATAAATGTAATTAAAATCGTAGAAATATTGCAAAATATTTCTATCTGTCGCTTTATTTTTCTGGTGAATTAGAGTTTAGGATATATAGAAATAAATTATCATTAAGTATTTAGCGGCAGTATTATTTAATATCTCCAATTGATATTAAATATATTTCCTCGGGAATGCAGGGTACACGCGTCCCTGTCAGGACAAGCCGTGATAGCGGCGGGGAAAGTTGCTATTGTAGCCGTTTTAACAACAGGACGTGATGATGGAACTTACGCAGTGGCAGTCTCGCTTTGAGCGTTGGCTCGATGAAAACCACGCGACCCACGACGCCGCGCATGATATTTCGCACTTTCGTCGTGTCTGGATGACGGCACAAAAAATCATGGCGAACCAGGCGGTCGATTCACTGGTGGTACTGACCGCCTGTTATTTTCATGACATTGTCAGCCTGCCGAAAAACCATCCCCAACGCAGTCAGTCATCACGTCTGGCGGCCAGCAAGACGCTCGACATTCTGCGTCGCGATTTTACGGATTTCTCCTCTGAACGCTATGCGGCCGTGGAGCATGCCATTGAAGCGCACAGTTTTAGCGCCGATATCGCGCCGCACAGTCATGAAGCCAAAATTGTTCAGGATGCTGACCGGCTGGAAGCGCTTGGTGCTATTGGTCTTGCGCGCGTCTTTGCGGTATCGGGGGCGTTGGGCGTGGCGCTCTTTAACGCTGAAGACCCGTTTGCCGACGCGCGTACCCTTAATGACCGCGCCTTTGCCCTCGACCATTTTCAGACCAAGCTGCTGCGCTTGCCTGATACAATGCACACAGACGTGGGGCGCGAACTTGCGCAACACAACGCCGATTTTCTCATCCAGTTTATGGCGAAATTAAGTGCCGAATTACAGGGCGACTGCCTGGGGCTGGATAGCCAGGTGCTGAGCCGCTTCCGTCGCAGTTTGAGCGAGTGAACTGTGGTAATCTGTTTCCAGTCTTTATTCTCCGGTTAAAAGAATGCAGGAAAATCGATCAGTGAGTGAGCCCGCGCCAGAGCAGGCTGAGAAATCAACGGCAACGGTGCAGGCTTTATTGCGCCAGCTGCTGGATATCTATGATGCTAAAACGCTGGCGAATCAGCTGGTGGCGCACGGTGAGAGCCACTGGAGCCCGGCAATCCTGAAGAGACTGCTGACCAGCGAGCGGGCAGGGCAGCGTCTGAGTGAGGGCGAGTTTCGTTACCTGCAAAACCTGCTTCCGCGTCCTTCAGCCGCGCACCCGAACTATGCCTTCCGTTTTATCGATCTGTTTGCCGGCATTGGCGGCATTCGACACGGGTTTGAGGCCATTGGCGGGCAGTGTGTGTTTACCAGCGAGTGGAACAAACATGCGGTCCGTACCTACAAAGCCAACTGGTACTGCGATCCCCATGAACACCGTTTCAACGCCGATATCCGTGATGTTACGCTGAGCCACAAAAGTGGCGTGAGTGATGAAGAGGCGGCTGAGCACATTCGCCAGTCAATTCCGGCCCATGATGTCCTGCTGGCGGGTTTCCCGTGCCAGCCTTTCTCGCTGGCCGGCGTGTCGAAAAAGAATGCCCTCGGACGCGCTCACGGTTTTGCCTGCGATACGCAAGGCACGCTGTTCTTTGATGTTGTCCGCATTATCGATGCCCGTCGTCCGGCGATTTTCGTGCTGGAGAACGTCAAGAATCTCAAGAGCCATGACGGCGGAAAGACCTTCCGCATTATCATGCAAACGCTCGATGAGCTGGGGTATGACGTAGCGGACGCTCAGCATATGGGCGCGGATGACCCGAAAATCATCGACGGTAAACATTTCCTGCCGCAGCACCGCGAACGCATTGTGCTGGTTGGTTTTCGCCGCGACCTCAACCTGAAGGGGGATTTTACCCTGCGGGATATTCCCTCTTTATATCCTGCGCGTCGCCCAACCGTGGCCGACCTGCTGGAACCTGTCGTCGACGCGAAATTTATCCTCACCCCGGTGTTGTGGAAATACCTTTACCGCTATGCGAAAAAACACCAGGCCAAAGGCAACGGTTTTGGCTTCGGGATGGTTAATCCGAACGATCCGCACTGTGTGACGCGCACGTTGTCCGCTCGCTACTATAAAGATGGCGCAGAGATCCTGATCGACCGGGGCTGGGATAAAGCGCTGGGGGAGAAAGAGTTTGACGATCCCGATAACCAGCGTCACCGTCCGCGCCGCTTAACGCCGCGTGAATGCGCTCGGCTGATGGGGTTTGAGACCCCGCAGGGTTACACCTTCCGCATTCCGGTGTCGGACACCCAGGCTTATCGGCAGTTTGGTAACTCGGTGGTCGTTCCCGCGTTTGCGGCGGTGGCAAAACTGCTGGCCTCCCGCATCAGACAGGCCGTGGCGTTACGTGAGAGTGAGGCCGTCAATGACGGATGTTCACAATAAGGCGACGCGCAGTAAAAACATGCGTGCCATCGGCACGCGTGATACCGCCATTGAAAAGCGGCTAGCCGGGCTGCTGACCGAGGCGGGGTTTGATTTCCGCGTGCAGGATGCCGCGCTTGCGGGCCGTCCGGATTTCGTTATCGATGCGTATCAATGCATCATCTTTACCCACGGCTGTTTCTGGCATCACCACGACTGCTACCTGTTTAAGGTTCCCGCGACGCGTACGGATTTCTGGCTGGAGAAGATTGGCAAGAACGTCGCGCGGGACAACCGTGACCTTAGCACGCTTCTCGCGCAGGGCTGGCGGGTGTTGATTGTCTGGGAGTGCGCGCTGCGCGGCAGATTAAGACGTACTGATGCCGACCTGACAGAACGGCTGGAAGAGTGGATCTGCGGCGGCGGGCAGGCCGCGCAGATCGACACCCAGGGTATTCACCCGCTTACGGTTTCTCCACCTCACACGGCGTAACAACCGGCTTCGCAGGAAGCAGATATTTCCCCAGCGTTACCAGCACAACGGCAAAGACAATCACGCCCAGCGCCAGCCATTCCACGGGAGATAACGTTTCGCCGGCAAAGCTGGTGCCCAGCAGTACGGCAACCACCGGGTTCACGTAAGCGTAGCTGGTCGCGATCGCCGGCGAGACATTGCGGATCAAGAACATATAGGCGTTAATGGCGATGACAGAGCCAAATAATGCCAGGTAACCCACGGCCAGGAAGCCCGAAAGGTCCGGCATGGCTGTCAGTTTTTCGCCCGTCAGCGTTGAGGCAATCAGCAACACAATTCCCGCCGCGAGCATCTCAATCGCGCCCGCCATCATGCCGGTCGGCAGCTCAATTCGTGAACCGTATACCGACCCAAATGCCCAGCTCATGGAGCCGATCAGGATAATCACTGCGCCCCACGGATTTCCGCTCAGGTTACCGCCGCTGTTGAGCAGGATGATCCCGGCAAGCCCGATCCCAATCCCTACCCATTCGAGCTTGCGGGTGCGGATGCCGAAAAGACGGCTAAAGCACAGGGTAAACAGCGGGACGGTCGCGACCACGACGGCGGCAATTCCGGACGGCACGTTCTGGTGCTCGGCGACCGTCACAAATCCATTCCCTATGGCCAGCAGCAGCAGGCCAATCAGGGCGGCATTGAGCATCGGGCGAAGCGGAGGCAGCTTATGACCCCGTAACAGCAGGAAGGCCATCAGTAACACGCCCGCCGAGAGAAAGCGTACGCCCGCCATCATGAGCGGCGGCCAGCTCTCCACGCCGATACGAATGACAAAGTAGGTGGAACCCCAGATGATATACAGCGAAAAAAGTGCCCCAATGAGCGGTAGCAGTTGCCGGAAACGCATAATCCCTCGCGACAAAATGAAAAGGTCGCTGACAGTAAACGCCAAAACTATCGGCCTGGCGAGCCCTTTAATTGTGTAGTTGATGTGAATTTTTTGTTGACGCGAGGTGCCTGTTTCCGGGTTTACACTTTTGCTCCATACTATTCACTTAATTACCAAAAAAAGAAGGAATGAGATTTTGGCAGGAAGTAGCTTATTAACATTACTGGATGATATTGCCACCTTACTGGATGACATTTCGGTGATGGGAAAACTGGCGGCGAAGAAAACCGCCGGGGTTCTGGGAGACGATTTATCGCTCAACGCCCAGCAGGTGAGCGGCGTTCGGGCCAACCGTGAATTACCGGTGGTATGGGGCGTAGCGAAAGGCTCATTCCTGAATAAGGTGATCCTGGTGCCGCTTGCGCTGCTGATCAGCGCGTTTATCCCATGGGCGATCACGCCGTTGCTGATGATTGGCGGCGCATTTTTATGCTTCGAAGGCGCTGAGAAGATCCTGCACTCGTTCGCCGCACGTAAGAACAGCGACACGCCGGAAATGCGCCAGCAGCGTCTTGAGGCGCTGGCCGCGCAGGATCCTAAAACCTTCGAGCGTGATAAGGTGAAAGGTGCCATTCGTACCGACTTTATTCTGTCGGCGGAGATCGTGGCCATTACGTTAGGTATTGTCTCTGAAGCACCGCTTCTGAACCAGGTCCTGATCCTCTCCGGGATCGCCATTCTGGTCACGGTGGGAGTGTACGGGCTGGTGGGGCTTATCGTTAAGCTGGATGATATCGGCTACTGGCTGGAAGAAAAATCGAGCGCTATCGCCAAAGGTATCGGCAAAAGCCTGCTGGTGACCGCGCCCTGGCTGATGAAGAGCCTGTCAGTGGTTGGCACGCTGGCGATGTTCCTTGTCGGAGGCGGTATTGTGGTTCACGGTATCGCGCCGCTGCACCATGCTATTGAACATTTCGCCTCGGCGCAGGGCAGCATAGTGGCGGCGATTCTGCCCACGCTGCTTAATCTTGTGCTGGGCTTTATCATTGGCATTATCGTGGTTGGGGCCGTAAAACTGGTCGAAAAAATCCGCGGAACGTCGCACTAATTGTTACCTGTTGCGGGGTGCAAAAAGATCATTCCTCGTCTAAATTGAAAACGTTTCACCCTGATACAGGAGGCAGGTATGGTCTTTTTGGTCAGTGATGAAGTTAAGCCTAAGAAGGGCGGCCCACGTATGATTGTCACCGGGTATTCCAGCGGTATGGTGGAATGCCGGTGGCACGACGGTTATAGCATCAAGCGGGAAGCGTTCCGTGAAGATGAGCTTCAGCCGGGAGACGGGCAGCGCAAGCGAGACAAGGCTTAATGACATAACGCCCGGCTTTGCCGGGCGTTTTTACCTTCCGTATCCGGCGTCGGGCAGTAATCAGGGAGTGTGTGTGCAGCGCGAGACCTTTGTTGTAAGACGATCTTTTCTGCAATGGCTGCATATGCGTAGCAATCCGGGGTTGATTGTTAATCTCTGTTTTCTCATCGTACTGATATTTTCCACGCTCCTGACCTGGCGAGAGGTGGTGGTACTGGAAGATGCGTATATCTCCAGCCAGCGTAATCATCTGGAAATGGTAGCCACTTCGCTGGACCGGCAGTTACAGTACAGCGTGGATAAAATGCTTTTTTTCCGCAAAAGCATGCGTGATGCCATCCAGACGCCGCTGGCCTTTGATGTCCTGTATGAAGCGATTTCACGCTTTAACGCCTTTCGCACGCGCCCCAGCTGGCAGCTCGCCGTTGATAAAAAACGCACTCTCCCCATTAACGGCGTGTCGGATGCGTTCGTCGAAAAAACCACGCTGTTGAATCGTGATCCTGAGCGTATCAGCAATGAAATTTCTGCTGCCCTCGAAGTGGGGTATTTACTCCGACTGGCGTCCTCGGTGGGGCAAAGTGAAGAGCGGGTTATCTATGCGTCACGCGCCGGGTTTTACCTTGCGACGGACACGCCTGAACAGACGAGTGATATTAGCCAGCGCTATTACTATCTGGTTACCCAGCCGTGGTTTACCCAGCAGTCTGAACGTAACAATCGCGCTCGCGCGGTGCGCTGGTTTATCTCCAGCCCGTCGCCCTGGACCGGTGGTGAACGGATGATCACGGCCAGCGTACCGATCTATTTTGACCATTACTGGTATGGCGTTGTGGCGATGGATTTCTCATTGAAGACCATGAAACATCTGCTGGAAGAGGCAACGCAAGAGCGTACAGAGGGGGAATATCAGCTGTACGACACCCGGCTGAATATGATTGCCACGTCAGAAGAGACCGGTAGTCTGGTGAACCGGTTTGACGAACGCGAAACGGCGCAGATAGCGCACGCGATTGAGAACGATACCGGCGGGGGGATCCGCCTCGGAAGCCGCTTTATCAGCTGGGAGCGGCTCGATCACTTCGATGGTGTGATTTTACGCGTTCATACCCTGCATGAAGGCGTGAAGGGGGACTTCGGCAGTATCAGTATCGTGCTGGCGCTGCTCTGGGCACTCTTCACCGCCATGCTTCTTATCTCGTGGCTGGTTATCCGTCGGATGGTCAGCAATATGTACACGCTTCAGCACTCTTTGCAGTGGCAGGCCTGGCACGATCCGCTCACCCGCCTGAATAACCGTGGTGCCCTGTTTGAGCGTGCCAAAATGCTGTCGGAAAAATGTCGGCAGCAGTCGCTGCCGTTCTCGGTGATTCAAATCGATCTCGACCATTTTAAAAGCATTAACGATCGCTTTGGCCATCAGGCCGGGGACAAAGTGCTTTCCCATGCCGCGGGCCTGATTGGCAGCGCACTGCGCAAGAATGATGTTGCCGGACGCGTGGGTGGGGAAGAGTTCTGCGTGGTACTGCCCGGCAGCGGGCTTGAAGAGGCGAGGGGGATTGCGGAACGCATTCGCTCACGCATCAACAGTAAAGAGATCCTGGTGAAAAAGAGCGCCACCGTGCGTATCAGTGCCTCACTGGGGGTAAGCAGCGCCCAGGAAAAGGACAATTACGATTTCGAACAGCTGCAGTCAGTGGCGGATGCCCGGTTGTATCAGGCCAAGCAGTGCGGGCGCAACCGGGTGTTCTGGCACGATCAGGATAAGAAGTGATCCAGCCCTTCCTGCCAGCCCGCGGGTCCGGGCTGTTGCGTGTGGTACACCCGGGCGGGGTTATCGTCACGTAACGTGATGCCCTGCCGGTTAATGCCCTTGATCACCACGGCGTAGTCCACGCTGTCCAGTAGCGGGGCATCATTTGGACCATCGCCGAGCCCCAGGGTGACCGGCACAATGCCTTCCCGCTCACGGTACTGCTCAATTAGCCAGTCAACCGCAACGTCTTTACCGCAGCGAGCATCCAGAACATGCCAGAAGCGGGCTCCCTGCAGGCATTTCAGGCCGCACTGCGCCAGCGCCTCGTCAAATTGCGCCATTTTTTCATCGCTGTCGCGCCAGATGAGCGTGACAGAGGCTTCGTGTCGGCGCGCGAGGGTCGAACGATAGCGCGTCAGCCCCGTCCACTCGCTGATAACCCGTTCGTCGACGTCATCAAAGGTGGTGAATTTAAAGCCCCACTGCTGGCGAATCTGGTCGATCAGCGGGCGAATGTCACGGTGCGTCATCCCCCTGATGTGGCGTCGACCTGTCTCCCAGCGCACGTCGGGCTGAATCACCGCGCCATTCTCAGCTATGAAGGGTAACCCCTCCAGACCCAGATCCTGCTGGATATCCAGCATTTCTGCCGCGGTCTTGCTGCTGCAGAGAATAACCGGCACCTGGTTATCCTGGAGGGTGTCCAGCCAGGGCATGGCCGGTTGCCACTCGTACGTATGAATATCGAGCAACGAGCCGTCGAGATCGGAAAAGATCAGCAGGCTATCCTGCAGTGAAGGCATAACGACTCCTGATAACTGACAAACTGCCACCTAAGAATATTCCTAAAAAAAATCCTAATGCTTAAGTGAGGCAAAAGGGTATCTCTCCTGCCAAACCCGCATGCGGCGCATGTTGTCCCTCATAACTAAATTTATTATGTACCAAATATTATATTCGCCATGAGAATATATGCTTGTCATACAAAATGGTTGAGGATAGTGTTTTGTGTACATCAGATTTCCTGGTGTAACGAATTTTCAAGTGCTTCTTGCATAAGCAAGTTTTGATCCCGGCCATCCCCATGACCGGGATTTTTTTCGTCCTAACGATTTGCTTCAGACACGCTAAAATCGTGTATATCAAGCTCGAAGGCCTCCGCCAGTTCACGGTAGGTGTGATAATCCCTTCCGTTCACAATGACCCTGTCTGAATTGTCGTCTGAACGACGGACTTCTGACTCACTGATCTCATTGATGGCGGCCAGCAGGGCATCGACATCCACCTCAACCTCACGTTTGATGGTGTCGCTGTACTCTTTGTCGGTCTTCATTACGGGGTACCTCATTTTGCCGTCTCCAACCGTAAGTATAGACTGCGCACAAAAACGCCATTCACACCGGGCAGCGATGCCAGTTAAGGCGTTTTGTTCTACACTGGCTCAAAACCAGAGGAGGAACGTATGAAGGTCAACGATCGGGTAACCGTTAAAACGGACGGTGGACCGCGCCGCCCGGGTGTGGTCCTGGCAATTGAAGAGTTTAGTGAAGGCACGATGTACCTGGTATCACTTGAAGACTACCCGCTCGGCATCTGGTTTTTTAACGAACTGGGACACCCGGATGGCATCTTTGTAGAGAAAGCGCAATAGCATGGCGTCGGGTGGCGACTGGCGCGCCCGACACTGTCCACAGAAGCAAAAATCTCTGGCCAGGCCAGAGATCAAAGGTAGGGTGCAAAGGGTTTTTTTAGCGACTAACGCATGTTGACGAAAATCCCGTTCGTCACATTATCGGTGAGGCGTACCACGTGATAGATCACTTGCTTATTATGCGTTTTAATTTTCCTTTTAATATTTCCTTTATGTGACGAAACGGTTTTGGCTTTAATATTCATCTGGTCTGAGATCTGAATAGTCCCTTGCCCTGCCATCCACATTCGCAGCATGCTTGATTCAGTCCTGCTTAATGATAGGGTGGGTAAGTTAACCGCTCCTACATTTTTAACTTCTTTATTCAAATAATCACCCAGAATGTCATCCAGCGACTCTGGTTTAATCGATTTAGAACTGATCAATAAATTTTTACGAACCAACAAATACTCATCGAAATGGATATTCGCGATCGCCATAAAAACAATAAACAGGGTTTTTGGATGCTGATTAATGATTTGCTTAATGTGCTGACTGTTGGCTGGATCGTGAATGAAACAGTCCTCATTAATAAACACCACGCCTGGTTTAAGTTCGTCACAAGCGGCTGCGAGTTCGTCAACGGTGTGTGCATCGTTGATGTCTCTCTTTCTTACCCCTCTGCTTGCCAGGTACCCGGTTAACCCTAGCCGGGTGTAGCTGCATAAATCCATAATGATCGTTGACATGGCATACCCTCACTCAATGCGTAACGATAATTCACCATCTGCCTGAGAGCTCATAACAGCCATACGGGATGGAAAAAATTAATAAACCTGTGAGCATGACAAAGACTTTCAGGCGGACTCACTATCCCGTAAAGTTACGTATAATTTGCCAGGAATCTTCTTAAAGTAAAGTAAATATTAAGTATTGTGAGGTGGTTAGAAACAATTAAACCGCGTCAGATATATCCTGGAAGATGTTTTTCACGTTTTATTTTAGGAATATCCTCAGAAAGACAATATCAACTGTGAGGGCTATTATTTACGCGGTAGCTCACTGACAATATCTGCTAACAGATTGAATATCTCGCCGAATAAGTGCTCACAGAAGGGGGCGATAAGGGGCATCAGTAATGACATTAATAAAATACCGACCGTCAGCGTCAGCGGAAAACCAATGACGAACACCGAGAGCTGCGGTGCCATTCGGTTGAGTAACCCTAAGGCGAGGTTCACGGTCAGCAGCAGGGTGATGATCGGCAGCGCCAGCATCAGGCCGTTCAGGAAAACAAGCCCGGCCGCACGCGTAAGCGCCAGAAACGCGTTGCTGTTCACCGGGTTTTCCCCAATCGGCAACGTATGGAAAGTATCCACCAGCATGGAGATGAGCCACAGATGGCCGTTGAACGACAGGAACAGCAGCATGGCGAGCAGATCGATAATGCGCGCCAGCACCGGCATGTTGAGGTGGCTACCGGGATCCACAAACGTGGCGAATGATAAACCCATTTGCAGGCCAATCAGTTCGCCGGCGGTCCGCACGGCCGCGAAGGCAAGCTGCATGGTAAAGCCTACGGCTACGCCAATCATCACCTGTTGCAGTGCAACCCACACCGCTTTCGCCGAGAAGATCGGAATATCCACTGGCGGGAGAGAAGGGGCGACGATAACGGTGATGATGATGCCCAGCCCCACTTTGACGCGCTTGGGTATCGTTTTCTCACTGAGAATGGGGGCCGTTGTAATCAGCGCCAGGATACGCAGCATCGGCCAGAAATAGACGCCAAGCCATTGAACCCACTGGTCACTGGTGAAGTGCAGCATCGTCTGGTCAGCCGATGATGTACGGCAGATTGGTAAACAGGTTGCGCATATAGTCCAGCAACAGGTTCAGCATCCACGGCCCGGCAACGATAATCGCCACGAACACGGCGATAATTTTTGGGATAAATGACAGCGTCATTTCGTTAATCTGCGTGGCGGCCTGCAGGATACTGATAATCAGACCGGTCACCAGCGCGACAAGCAGTAACGGCGCGGCAACGGCTATCGCGATTTTCATCGCTTCCGTGCCCATCATCATGACCGATTCTGGCGTCATTACGGCTCCTTAACTGTAGAAACTCTGCGCCAGCGAACTGACCAGCAGTTGCCAGCCATCGACCAGGACAAAGAGCATGATCTTAAAGGGCAGGGCAATGGTGGCCGGGGGCACCATCATCATCCCGAGCGCCATCAGAACGCTGGCGATCACCAGATCGATAATCAGGAACGGAATAAAGATGGTAAAGCCAATCTGAAAGGCCGTTTTCAGCTCACTGGTGACATACGCAGGCAGCAGAATACGCATCGGAACGGCTTCCGGTCCCTGAAGCTCGCCGGTATTGGACAGGCGGGCGAAGAGTGCCAGGTCCGCCTCTCGGGTCTGGCGGAGCATAAACTCCCGCAGCGGCTGAGCCCCTTTATCGAGCGCCTCCTGCATGGAGATTTTATCTTCGCTAAACGGCTGGTATGCGTCGGTATAAATCTTGTCGATAACCGGCGACATAATGAAAAAGGTTAAAAACAGCGCCAGACCCAGCAGTACCTGGTTAGGCGGCGCGGACGGGGTGCCCAGCGCATTGCGCAGCAGGCCAAAGACGATGATGATTCGGGTGAAGCTGGTCATCATCAGCAGGATCGCCGGAATAAACGTCAGCGAGGTGATGAAAACCAGCGTCTGCACCGGCAGCGACCAGCTTTGCCCGCCGCCTGCAAGAGGGGTTGAGACCAGACCGGGCAGTTGCGCGCAAACCGCAGGGGCAAACAGGCCGACGCCCGCAAGCGTAAGGGATAACAAACGGCGCATCAGGATCTCCCGGAACGCTTAAGCAAACTCTTCATGACGGACTGAAAATCCGCAGGGACTTCTGCGCGCTCGTCACCCGTTGCCGGGGCTGGCGGCAGTTTATGCAAGACGTTGATGCTGGAGGCAGTCACGCCCAGCACCAGCCGTGCATCTTCCACATCGACAACGACCACGCGCTCGCGTGGCCCCAGTGTCGTGCTGGCGCTGACCTTCAGACCGCGGGTGCCGGCGGTTTTACCCGCCAGGCCGAAGCGCTTCGCCAGCCATGCGGCGATAAGAATAAAGGCAATAATACCGAGCAACGCGCCACTCACCTGGAGCAGCGGAGAGCCGGGAACGGCAGAGGGCTGTGATATTGTTGCCTGGGTTTTCATGCTTAACGGCTCAGACGACGCATACGTTCAGATGGCGTAATAATGTCGGTGATGCGCACGCCGTATTTATCGGCCACCACCACGACTTCACCCTGGGCAATGAGATAACCGTTGATCAGAATATCCAGCGGTTCGCCGGCGAGACCGTCAAGGGCCACCACGGAACCCTGCGTCAGACGCAGCAGCTCTTTAATGGTCATCCGGGTGCGGCCCAGTTCCACGGTCAGCTTAACCGGGATATCCATAATCAGATCAATATCCTGCAGCGTACCGCTGACATCGCCGCCGCCGAGCTGCTGGAACACAGCATCCGCTGCACTTTTGGCCGGAGTCGTTTTTTGCTCGTTTAACGCGTCAGCCCACAGATCGTCCAGTGCTCCGCTGTTTTCATCGGACGGATTGTTCATGTCACTCATTTGGGCTGTTCCTCATTCAGCGAATTCAATATCGGGTTGATCAAGTGCTCAACGCGTAACGCATACTGACCGTTAATTGTGCCGTACTGACTTGTCAGCACGGGGACACCATCCACATGGGCAATAATGCGGTCGGGTTTTTCTATCGGCAAAACATCGCCGGGTTGTAATTTCAGGATCTGGGATAAGCGCAGCGGGATATCCGCGAAGCTCGCCACCAGCTCAAGCTGAGAATGCTGAACCTGACGCACCAGGTTTTCACGCCAGTTCTGATCTTCGTTGCGTGAGTTCTCCAGCGGCGGGTTGACCAGCAGTTCACGCAGCGGTTCGATCATGCTGAACGGCAGGCAGATGTTGAACTCACCGGTCAGGTTACCTATTTCCACATGGAACGGGGTATTCACGACGATATCGTTCGGGGAGGTGGTGATATTGGTAAATTTCACCTGCATCTCAGAACGTACGTACTCCACTTCCAGTGGGTTAATCGCTTTCCACGCGTCGCTGTAAGATTCTAGCGCCAGCTTCAGCATGCGGTTGATGACGCGCTGCTCGGTGTGGGTAAATTCACGACCTTCCACTTTGGTCGGGAAACGCCCATCACCACCAAACAGGTTATCCACCGCAATGAACACCAGGCTTGGCGAAAACACCACCAGACCTGTGCCGCGCAGCGGTTTCAGGTGGATCAGGTTAAGGTTCGTTGGCACCGGCAGGTTGCGGGCAAACTCATGATACGGCTGGATGCGGATCGCACCGACCGTGATATCCGGGCTACGACGCAGCAGGTTAAACAGCCCCATACGGAACTGACGTGCAAAGCGTTCGTTAATGATCTCCAGCGCCTGCAGACGTTCACGTACTACGCGGCGCTGGGTATTGGGATCATAAGGACGAATATCGCTATCGCCGCCAATACCCGGTTGCGGATCATCGTTCTTATCGCTGTCGCCGTTAAGAAGCGCGTCGATTTCTGCCTGAGAAAGAATACTGTCGCCCATGTCGTTACCGCAGTATGAAGGCTGTATACAGAACGTCAGTGACTTCCTGCTTGGGTTGACCGTTTACCAGCGGGGTCGCCAGCGTCTGTTTAATGGCGTCGACCAGCTTTTGCTTACCGTCATCGGTAGCAAGCGTTGAGGCGTCCTGACGAGAGAACAGCAGCAGCAGACGGCTACGCACTTCAGGAAGATAATCATTCAGGCGCGCACGCGTGGCTTCATCTTTCAGGCGTAACGTAATACCCACATACAGCACACGATCCGCATCACCCAGATTCACGGTGAAGGTATCCAGTGGGAAGAATACCGGTGCCGGCGGAGGAGGCGGTTCGGCTTTGGCCGCAGCGGTAGAAGGTTCCTGCTGCATACGCCAGTAACTATAGCCCGCGGTAGCGCAGGCGGCGAGCGTGATTAACACCAGCAGCGGGATCCAGATGGAACGCTTGCTTTTTTTGGTGATCGCGGAGTCAGTCATCTGATACGAGCTTCCTGTTTCGGTACAGCTTAATAAGGTGATTATCCCGTGTCCTGCTGTCGTCAAAGCGTGGAAAAGACGGGGATAATCACGCTACCTCTGGCGTTTAGGCAAAGATGTCTACGGCACTGTTGCCACGCGCCGCGGATTGCAGGGCGGCAGGGGCAGGCAGTAACTCATCGCTCTCATCATTAAAACCGCCGGTATTACCGGAACGTGAAGCCTGTTGCTGCTGTTGAGAGGAGGACTGCTGCTGTCCGGCAAAGCTCTCGCTGCTGACACTGCTTTGCGCGAGCTGAATGCCACTCTCAGCAAGCGACGTGCGCAGGACCGGCAGTGCAGCTTCCAGGGCCGCACGCACGTGGCTGTGCGCTGACACCATTTGCAGCTGTGCCTGGTTATCATCCAGTTTCAGGGTAATCTGGACCTGACCCAGATCTTCCGGATGCAGACGCAACTCTGCGGTTTGCTGGCCCTGTTTCGTGAACAACGTAATGTGCTGACTCAGGGATTGCTGCCACTCCTGGGTTCCCAGCGGCTGGCTCAATACCGGTGCCGTGGCAACGGTTGCGGCAGCGTGGCTGGTGACGTTGCTGGAAATGACGGGCGCAAGCGTTGCGGTTGGGGCTGTTGAAGAGGGTGAACTGGCGAGATCCTGCTTCTCAGCGGCGGCGACCACGATCGGGGTCGCCGGTGCGTTGACCGGTTGAGACGGATCGGCGTTTTGCGCCTGCGCCTGATAAGTCGACGCTTGTTGCGCTTTTTCATGGCCCGCCAGCAGGGTGCTCATGGACTGTTGACCTGCACCATTTTGCGAAAGCGCGGCAGCGTTCAGCGTTGATTTCGCCGTCACGCCAATACCTGTCGCGCCAGAGGCCACCGGCGTTGCCGTCTGCTGGTGGGGCAGCATCGCCATCAGCGCGCTCAACCCTGCCAGCTCTTCTTCGCTCAGCTCGCTTTTGCTGTCATCCTGCGTTTTCACCGCGCTCAGGGTCTTCAGGGCATCACCTTTTGAAACCGGCACCAGCCCGGAAACGAGGGTGTCCAGCGGGGTGGCTGCTGTCGGTTCATCGCCTGTCAGGGCTGGCTGACGCGAGAGCAGGTTGGCTATTTTGGCCTGCAGGGTGTTCTCTCCCCCGGCTTCCTGAGCAACTTTTGACAGCTTACTGCCGGCTGCTTTCAGGTCAGCCAGCGTCAGCGGCGCATCGTTGCCCTGGCCTGTTGCGTCAGTCAGGGCGCCTGCCAGCAGAGAAAGAAAGTCTTGTGCACCGTCGGTGCCTTTCCCTGTTTGCATGCCGCCCGACAGGTCGCTGTCGGTCATCAGCAGTTGTTGCAATGTGATCATTCCGGTTTCCTCATTGATGCGCGCTGGGCAAACTCATCCATTTTCTTCTGATCCAGACGGTTTTCCGCCAGGGTCGTTGCCGCGATCTGTCGGTCCTGTAAGGTCTGCCAGGCCTGCAGTCGCTGCTTTTTCTCGCGCCAGAAATTCAGCGCGGTGTCGACTTTCTGGGTCCACTGGTTAAGCTGCTGGCGATGCTGTTCAATCGCCTTTTCCAGCGTCTGAATAAACTGCTGATAGTTAATCCAGCGCTGGCTTCCAATGCCCTGTGTCATATCGGTATTGAGGTTGGTGCGATATTCATGCTGATAGTCGATTAACATCTTCAACTGCTCTTCAGCCTGCTGGCACCCGCGTCGCATTGCGCCGAGCTGCAATGCGGCATCATCAACTTCTTTCTCAGCCAGATCTTTCAGCGTTGATAACGCGCTGTTTTGCGCCATGACCTTCGCCCTCCACCTGTGTTACACCTGCGGGAAAATCAGCTCCAGTGCCTGGAGTGAGTCTTCCCAGTCGGCGCGTTCAAAAATACCTTGTTGCAGAAACGCCTCCAGCTGCGGCCACAGGCTAATCGCTTTGTCGAGCATCGGGTCGCTGCCTTTGGCATACGCCCCCACGCTCACCAGATCGCGGTTGCGCTGGAAGCTGGAGAGGAGTTGTTTGAAGTTACGCACGCGGGCGTAGTGCTTCTCTGTGATCAATGCCGTCATTGCACGGCTGATTGATGCTTCGATATCAATTGCCGGGTAGTGGCCGGCTTCGGCCAGACGGCGCGATAACACAATATGACCGTCGAGGATCGCACGCGCGGAGTCGGCAATCGGGTCCTGCTGGTCATCGCCTTCGGTCAGAACCGTATAAAAAGCGGTGATTGAGCCGCCGCCGCTGATGCCGTTTCCTGCACGTTCGACCAGCGCCGGGAGCTTGGCAAAGACCGAAGGCGGATAACCTTTGGTCGCCGGAGGTTCTCCGATGGCGAGAGCGATTTCACGCTGCGCCATCGCATAGCGGGTCAGGGAGTCCATAATCAGCAGCACGTGCTGGCCGCGGTCACGGAAATCTTCCGCGATACGGGTGGCATACGCAGCACCATGCATACGCAGTAACGGTGAGACATCCGCCGGTGCGGCGATGACCACCGAGCGGGCACGGCCTTCTGCACCGAGAATGTTTTCAATAAAGTCTTTTACTTCGCGACCACGTTCACCGATCAGACCCACGACGATGACATCGGCCTGGGTGTAACGTGCCATCATGCCAAGCAGGACGGATTTGCCCACCCCTGAGCCGGCAAACAGGCCCATACGCTGCCCGCGGCCTACGGTCAGCAAGGCGTTAATCGGGCGCACGCCGGTGTCGAGGACATGTTCGATGGCGGTACGTTGCAGAGGGTTAAACGGCTGGGTGATCAGCGCGCCGGTTTCGGTGGTATCCGGCGAGGGCAGGCCGTCCAGCGGTTTACCGCTTCCGTCCAGAACGCGGCCAAGCAGGGCAGGGCCAAGCGGGAGCTGTTTCCCGCTTTGCAGTCCATCGCCGCTGATGTTTTTCGCATACACGCGCGCACCGGGCAGAATGCCTTCAACTTCTTCAAGGGGCATCAGGAACAGGCGCTGGCCGTTAAAGCCGACGACTTCGCTCTCAACTTCACGCGTCTCTTGTCCATCCTGACGCTCAATCACGCAGGTGGCTCCCAGCGGAAGCTGCAGGCCAGTGGCTTCCAGCACCAGGCCGGTGGCACGCGTGAGTCGTCCGTAACGGCGAACGGACGGCAGCTGCGTCATCTTCGCTTCAAAATTATCGAGCGTGTTGAGCCAGCGGGTGAGGCGTGCAGTCATCAGACGACTCCCGGTGCTGCCAGGCGGCACAGTTCCTGCCAGCGGGTCGCAACGCTGGCATCCAGGTCGCCTTCATCGGCAGAGACCTTGCAGCCTCCGTGATGCAGCGACGGGTCGCCGCGCAGACGCCAGCCGTGCAGGCTCAGCGTCGCGCCCAGACTCTCTTCCACGCGCTGGAGGTCGTCCGGATGCACGCGCAGCTGCGGTTTCCCACTGAACAGCGGCTCCTGCTGAAGCAGACCCTGAATTTGTTTAATCAGCGCGGTGTTGTCCACCGCCGGCGCGTGGCCGATCACCTGACGGGCGGCTTCCAGCGCCATCTGCATCAGCCTTGAGGCAATGACGCTGTCCAGCGCATCCAGCGTGTGCTGAAACTCGCTGACCAGCTGCTGCATACGGGCGTGAAGCGGAGCCTGTTGCTGGCGCGCCTGTTCAATGCCGTGTTCTAACCCTTTGGCCAGACCTTCCTGATACCCCTGATCGTGGCCTTTCTGGCGTCCTTCGTTCAGGCCAGCCGTGTAGCCCTGCTCATGGGCCTGCATCTGCAACTGGGCCAGCATCTGCGCGCGCTGCTCTTCTTCGCTCAGCTCAGGCTGCTCGACATCCGGGTCGCCCTCTTCGGGCGACAGCACGGCGGGTGTGAACTCTGACAGGGGAGGCGCCAGATCGTCGGGCGTCCAGCGCTTCCACGGCAGTTCATTAGACATAGGTGTCGTCTCCGCTGCCAATCACCATCTCGCCGGTTTCCGCCAGACGACGAACGATAAGCAGGATGGCTTTCTGTTCGTTTTCCACCTGAGACAGACGGACCGGGCCACGGTTGGCAAGGTCGTCGCGCAGGATATCTGCCGCACGCTGAGACATGTTGCGCAGGAACTTCTCGCGCAGCGGCTGCTCGGCACCTTTGAGGGCGATAAGCAGCGACTCGGAGTCCACTTCCTGGAGCAGGCGCTGGATGCTGCGATCGTCCACTTCGACCAGGTTTTCGAACAGGAACATCTCGTCGATAATTTTCTGTGCCAGCTCGCCGTCGAATTCGCGAACGGCGGTAATGACCGCTTCTTCCTGCTGCGTTTTCATCAGGTTGATGATCTCTGCCGCCGTTCTCACGCCGCCCATTTTGCTGCGCTTGAGGTTCTGGCCATCGAGCAGGTTGTTCAGCACTTCGGTCAGCTCCGCCAGCGCGGCTGGCTGGACACCACCGAAGGTCGCGATACGCAGCATCACATCGTGACGCAGGCGCTCTTCGAACAACGCCAGAATATCGGCCGCCTGGCCACGTTTGAGGTGGACAAGAATGGTGGCGATAATCTGCGGGTGCTCGTCGCGGATAAGGTCGGCGGCACTCTGCGGCTCCATAAAGTTGAGCGTCTCAATACCGCTGGCGGTATCGCGCGTTTCCAGAATGTCTTCCAGCAGGCTGGCAGCACGCTCTTCGCCCAGCGCCTTGACCAGCACGGAGCGCAGATAGTCGTTGGCGTTGACGTTGAGCGCAGCAAACTGTTCGGCTTCCTGCTCAAATTCAGACAGCACTTCCGTCAGTTGTTTGTTAGAGATCTGGCGTACGTTTGCCATAGCCGCACTGAGAATCTGTACTTCGCGCTGGGAGAGGTGTTTGAACACCTCGGCCGCACGGTCTTCGCCAATGGTCATCAGCAGGATGACGCTTTTATCGGTGCCTGAAAGCGTGTTACTCATGTTCGTTACCCATCCACTGGCGGATGACCAGCGCCACGACGCGCGGATCGTTATCTGACATTTCGCGAATGCGCTGGCTCATGACCTCGGCGCCCATACGCTGGTTAGCACGGCGTTGCTGCATCTGTTCGTCTTTGCTGAGGCGAACTTCAACCGCATCTTCCACTTCCTGACGGGTACTGACCTGTTCGCGCGCCGCTTTTTCAGCTTCAGCACGACGCTGGAGCTGAGGACGAATGCCCTTACGCCACAGCAGCCACGCGACAATCAGAACCAGCAGCCAGCGACCTGCGGACAGCAGCTGATCGATAAACGCCCGCTGTTGCCAGAACGGCAGTTCGCCACCTGACTCTTCAACCGAGTTGAAAGGTGAGTTCACCACGTTGAGCGTGTCGCCGCGCTTCTCGGAGTAACCCATCGCTTCACGGGTCAGGTCTTCAATCTGTTTCATCTGCTCGGCGGTCAACGGCAACGGCTTGCCATCCGCCAGTGTCTTGTAGTTCACCACCACCGCAACCGACAGACGCTGTACATCGCCCACGTTCAGTTTGGTGTGGCGGATAGTACGGTCCACTTCGTAGTTGGTGGTTTCGTTACGACTGCTGGTACGCGGACCGGCGGTGCTGGCTGTTGATGTGGTCTGCTGATTCGTTTGCTGACCGTTCTGCTGATTAGCCGGTGGCGTTGAGATTGGTGCCGCGTTAGCCGGTGCTGGCTGGTTAGACAATGCGCCCGGCACACCGCCTGGGTATGCGCCGCCAACCTGTTCGTTTTCATTGACCTGACGAGAGCGCATTACCGCCTGAGCCGGGTTGCCATTCGGGCTGTATTGCTCTTCGGTCTGTTCTTTATTAGAGAAGTCAATCTGCGCGGTAACCTGCGCATGCACGTTGCTGTTACCGACGACCGGGCCAAGGATGGCTTCGATGCGACGCTGCACGCGACCTTCCACATCCGCGGCATATTTCAGCTGCGCGTCATTCAGATCGCGGCCTGCGGTATTGGACTGGGTCAGCAGATGACCACTTTGATCAACCAGCGTCACGTTACCCGGCGGGAGACCGGCAACGGCGCTGGAGACCAGATGGGTCACCGCGCTGATTTGTCCTTCATCCATTGCACGGCCAGGCTGGAGGTTAACGGTGACGGAGGCCGACGGGGATTTCTGCTCGCGGACAAACAGGGAGGGTTTAGGCATGGCCAGGTGCACACGGGCACTCTTCACCGGACCCAATGTTTCAATCGTACGGGCCAGCTCACCTTCCAGCGCACGCTGGTAGTTCACCTGCTCGCTGAACTGGCTGATACCGAATTTTTCCTGATCCAGCAGTTCAAAACCTACCGCACCGCCCTTTGGCAGTCCCTGTTGCGCCAGGCGCAGACGAAGTTCGTGCACCTTATCAGCCGGTACCTCCAGCGCACCGCCGTTATCCGCAAAGCGATAAGGGATGTTCATCTGAGTAAGCTGGGTGACGATGGCACCGCCATCCTGATCGGAAAGGTTACTGTAAAGCGTGCGGTAATCAGGGCTTTTCGCCCACAAGACCATCGCTACAAGGATCGCAATTGCGGCAGCGCCTGCCACGATCAACGGGATTTTAGGATTCGCGCGAAGGCGGTTCATCCACTCGAGTGATTTATTTTGTGGCGCTGTCGATGCTGTTGCACTCATTGCGCACCTCTTAAATCCTGGTGGTTTACGTTATTCGTGTAGAGAAACAAAACTGACTCCCGGGTCGGCAAACACGACAAAAGTTCCATATTGATGGCCCTGCCATTATTTGATGATTCAGGATTTTCTATGCGTCAAATAACCTGGTTTTTTCACGCTATTTACCGCCATTATCTTATTGACAAGCTGTTAGTCTTGACCCCGTAAAAAACCATTCAGGGGAGAGTCATGGCTATACAGGGTATTGAAGGGGTGATCAGTCAGTTGCAGGCAACGGCGATGACGGCCCGTAATCAGAATGTGGCAGAACAACCGAGCATCAGTTTTGCAGGACAACTGCATGCCGCGCTTGACCGTATCAGCGATACCCAGACCGCCGCTCGTACTCAGGCGGAGAAGTTCACCCTCGGCGAGCCGGGCGTGGCACTGAATGATGTGATGACCGATTTGCAAAAAGCCTCGGTTTCCCTGCAGATGGGGATTCAGGTGCGTAACAAGCTTGTGTCTGCTTATCAGGAAGTGATGGGCATGCAAGTTTAGGTTATCTAACCTGATGATATTTATAATTAATAGCCATCCGATCCCACTGCGTGGGGCATGGATGGGGCAAACTCACTCAATTTCTGGTTGAGGATGAGTACCTGGTCCTGGTTATTTTCAGCCATCCAGGATCCGTACACCCGGTAAACCATTTGCGCGTCGGTGTGGCCCATTTGCTTCGCGATGAAGTTCGGGTTAGCACCGGCAGCTAACGACCAGCATGCATACGTGTGTCGGGACTGGTATGCTCTGCGATAGCGAATCCCGGCGCGTCGCATTGCCGCTTCCCACGACTGGTTAATCGAACCCACTGCGTAATGATGCCCTGCACGGCCATTACGTGAAGCGATCTGCGGGTTGAACAAGAACGTGCACGGATGCACATCAGTGCGGCCATACTCGCGCAGTTTCACCTCAACCTGATACTGCTTACCCAGGCGTGTTAATTCGGCCTGGCTCTTCAGCACGTCGATCGCCGGCTGAATGAGGTTAATGATGCGGTCCGTTCCTGCCTCCGTTTTCGGAAGGGTGAACTCCTTCGTTAACGTGTGGTTCCGGCGGATCATCATCGTACCCGCTTTAAGGTCGATATCTTCCCAGGCCAGCGACACAAGTTCGCCGTGGCGCACGCCGGTGTACACGGCCAGTGACCACATGTTTTTCAGCTGCTGGTGAGCGCAGGCGTTAATAATCCTGACAAACTCGTCCCGCGTCAGCGGGTCAGGTTCGCAGCGCGACCGCTTAAGCATGGCGATCCCGTTGAATGGGTTCACCCTGACATACCCACTGTCGGCGGCAAACTTAAACATCCCGCCCATGATCTTCATGTAGTTGTTGACCGTTCTGACTGAACGTCCTTTAACCGGAGTTTTCTGCCCAGCCTTCAGGGTGTGATAACCGGTCAGCAATTCCTTCCTGATAAACAGAAGGTCCTCCTGCGTTACCGCAGATACCAGCCTGTCCCCGCCAATCCTTGGCACCATGTTGCGCGCTATAGATGAATAGCGTGACATAGCGTTGGTGCTGATCTCCATGCGTTTCAGTTCCAGCCACTTATTCGCCAGCTCCAGCACGGTGATTTCCTTACTCTCCACCCCAAACCTTTTCAGGTTCGGTGAGTCAGGGAATTGCGCGGCAAAGTTGAAATTGCCGGTCTTTATCGAAAAGCACACCGACGCGCGCAGCTCGCCAGCGACCTTTCTGTTTTTTGGTGTATCCGGCACACCGAGGCTTTCACGCACCCGGCTACCTTTATAGAGGAACCATATGCGGAGTGTTCCGCCGTGGTTCTCCACGCCTGTTGGGTATGCTGACTTAGCCATTATTCCCTCCTGACGTCCAAGAGCCCGCTAAGCATAAACGGATCTTCATTGGCGCGCACCCGGCTGTTTCTTTGACATGCTCTCAACCCACTGGTCGACAGCTTTACGGTTGTACATGCATTCGCTGTTCTTCTTCGGCACACCGTCTGGGGAAACGTGCAAATATTCCCGACCGATCATCCAGCATTTTTTTCGGGCCCGCTCGATAGTGCCCGGGCGAAGTCCGGTAATCTCGACGAGCTTTTCTTCTGTTACCCAGTCGTTGGGAACGATTAAGGTCATTTCGCTCATGGGTGTCTCCAGGCAAAAAAGAACCCGGCGCGGGGCCGGGCAAAAGGGATAACGGAGCAGTGCTTTCGCACCCAATAGCCAGCTCATAACTGGCTATCAGTTGCGTCAGTCGGTGAAATAGCAGAAATCAGAACTGCGCGTTCGCACAGCAATCCACACAGGGGCTGGTTTTCCTGTTCTTGCTGCTACATGCCACGAAACGTACTGCATGAGCTGCGTATTGCTTCGCCAGTGGTTCATGCCAAGCAGACGGCGTGCTGCCGAGTTACTCTTCATAAATTGACCCAATAAAAAACCCCGCCGTGGCGAGGTTTATTGATTGTTAAAATTTAGATATTGGTATGGGCTTTAACTTTGTTATTGCCTTTTCAATCTCTTGATCTGATGGCTTCTGATCATATGCTACTTGGTATATGTATTTCTCTTTCGTATCTGGATCGACCCAAATATATTCATGGATAGGGTATCCGTGTTTCTCACCTGTGCTGATATTTGCAAAGTAAAACACAGGTGACTCCACTTTCATTTTCAAATCGATTATTGGGCCATCATTTCTAAAAACTAAGCAACCTGGCATAAAAAGTCCTCGTTATGCGGGATATATTATTCACTTATGACCCTACACTTTGTCAGTCAAAATGTGCAAGTTGATTAACTCAAAGTTTACTGATCAGGCTGGATTATCCTGAACATTGGGCACCACCTTAAATTCGATTACCCAGACCCATGGGTTAGATTGCCAGTTTTCTTCGCCGTAGAGGGACTTCCACAGTTCTTCCCACACCTGAAAGCCATAAGTAGCAGGGCGGAAGTCGTAAAGACCACAGCCGATTTCCTTACAGATATCCCCAAGGGTAATGGCCTGCAATCGCTCAACTCGCACACCGGTAATTTCCAGCGTGAGACGGCTGGCCCAGCGGGGCATGTGGATAGAAGGCGTCCAGCGTATTTCATCAGCCGGCGGCACATTCTCGTAATGAGTTGGAACGTGCTCAGGGTAATTCGCGCGATAAAGTTTCAGATCCGGCGCGCCAGCACCAGCTTCAGCCCACGTTTCGCGCACCCAGATCCGATCGCCGACGGCACCGAAAGGGCATGGATGCCAGAAATCGCACACATTTTCTGCATCCTCACTCCACGGCCACCGGCTACCGTCATCGCGTTCAGCAATTTCAGTAAACCGAGTTTGCTTCCATTTGAGAGGTCGCCGCGTCTGCGTCTTCTTGCCGTCGAGGATGGCGCGCACCATCTCTCCGTTAAAAATCATTCCGCGCTCTTTCACTGTATCCCCCTCTGCTTATTCTTCAACTCGATGACGGATTGGCACTCCGCGCACGTCTGGCAGCCGGGAACAGCAGCGCGCCGCGGCTCGGGGATTGGTTCGTCGCATTCTTCACAACGCTCAGCTGATACGGCGTTGCGGTTAAGACGGTGAGCGGAAAGGGCAGCGTTACGCTGAAGCTCTTCAATCTCTGCTGCTGTGTCGATGATGTCTGCCATAATCATTGCTCCCATGTCTTAAGATTCTCCCCGCAGAAGGGGCAGAAGTTCATAGCGATGCCACGTACGACATACTCGCCGGAGTGTAGTTGTGCAATATCGATTGCCGGCTTGCCAGTGTTGAAATTCACTCGCTCAGGTATAAACGCGCCTTTCGATCGATATGATGGGTTTCCATACTCGAGGGCCTTAGCCAACATGTCGCAGCGATTAATTAGATTTCCATCCAACGTACACTTATCGCTCATGGTCAATGCTCCCGGAACTGTCGGTTAATTCGGTTGAAGGTGAACGCCAGCAATAAAAAAGGCCGCTTTAGCGACCTGGTTATTAGTGCTTTCATGCTGCACCGCCTTCAGGAAAATCGCCGAAGTCAGTAAGGTCAGTTTCGCGATCGAACTTAAACTCGCCTATATCGACAACCTCAACTTCGTGTTCGTAAATATCCCCTCCGCCACTTTCAAGAATCTCCATGGCTTCTTCCATGCTTTCAGCATCCACTCTGAAGGTCTGAGAACCTTCTGCTCGCTTGACCTCAGTGGTAAAAAGAAATCTTTTCACGATTCAACTCCGAAGCGGCGATTAAGCCGCCCTGTGTATACGACGAACTCCAGGAGGCTAACTCCCAGAGCTTCAATTTTCTTGTGATGCTTGTTGATGATGGGAGGCGCCGTTTCGTTCGAGTTTGGCTTTGGCTTCTTGCGCATGGCCTGCTGGATTTCCTCGGTGCAGCGACGGCAGGCGGCACGGATGGCATTTTCATTTGCTGGTGTCATAACCCCTCCATATAAGCCCGGACGAATTCTGCCGCAGCCTGCGCGTTTATGGCGTTGCCGTAGCCTTTGAGTCGGCCTGTGCGGTTGCTGCTTGCCACTCTTGCCACCCCGGACTCGACTCGTCCCAGGCGCGCGGCAGCCCCATTAACCAGCGGGAATGTGCCGGGTTCAACTGGACGCCATTTGCCATCTCGACAAAAGAGCCAGTCCGCATCTCGCCAAAAACCGTTAACCTCAAGGGCCCGCATGTGTACGCCTGGCGGGGTAGCTGATCCAGTCTCTCCTTTCCATCCCGCTGCGCTGTCATTCCCGCCGAGTCCTTCCAGTCGCGTGAGGTTGGTGTCACCCATGCCGCCAGCACTGCAAAGTCCTGAAGGTTTGGCTGGCGGCCAGCCTCCTTCCTCGCTATTACCTTTTTCCAGTCCTGGTAACAGTTTTTGACGTTGCTCGCTAATGGACTCGGCCACCCAATAAGCTCGTTCTCTGATGTGCGGCGCGCCGATGCTCGCTGACGTAAACGGCACAAGCCCGAAGGCGTATCCCATTCCTTCCAGGTCAGCTTGTACAAGGTCGAACCATGTGTTTGCGTTACCGCTTGCAACCTGTTCGCCAAAGACATGCTGAGGTCTGCGCTCGCTGATGAGGTGGAAGAAGTGGGGCCAAAGGTGCCGCTCGTCAGCAAACCCATCTCCTTTGCCTGCCGCGCTGAAAGGCTGGCACGGGCAGGAACCGGTCCAGACTGGTTTATCATCAGGCCATCCGGCGAGGCGCAGTGAATGCGACCAGACTCCAATTCCGGCGAAGAAGTGGCACTGCGTGAATCCTCGCAGATCGTCAGGTGTGACATCTTCAATACTCCTTTCATCAACTTCGCCCGGGGCGATATGTCCGCCGGCGATTAGGTTCCGCAGCCACTGCGCAGCGAACGGGTCGATTTCGTTGTAATAAGCTGCTGGCGTCATGCGGCCTCCCGGCGGGCGAGAAGTTTCGCCCCGAAAGCCATCAGCTCGTCCCGGTCCACAGTTGCGAAGTGGCAGTGTGTACGCGGGTACGGTCGCCAGATGATGAGCATCGACCCTTTATTGTTGCCGCTGACTGGCTTACCGGTGACCGGGTTGATAAATGCCAGCCGCCCGGCGGTGATAAAGCGAACTTCGCTGGCGGTCTGGATAGCCTCTTTGAACCAGCCAACCGATGTGTCTGCCGGAACCAGCATGACCGTGCCGATCTGATTGTTGCTCTCGGCGGCGGCCTTTTTCACAAACGGCGTGATGTCGCTGTATGGCGGGTTAAGCCAGACGTAGCCGGGAATGCTCAGGTAATCAGCCCAGGGCATTTCCAGCGTGTTCTGCTCGGCGGTGATGAACTTCCGGCACAGCGCGTTATGCGGCGCGGCGGCGGCATCCAATTGAAAGCAAAACTCAGCATCAAGAGAAGCGAAAAGGGCTGGCGGAGTGCGCCAGAGGTCGCGCTGATCCGCTGGCGTGTTGCTGCCGGTGTAATCAGTCATGCCGCCTCCTGCCTTTCCCGATATTCCTCAGCGAGACGCAGCGCCTTTAATGGATTGCTGACCACTTCACCCCATGGCATTAGCCAGCCGTTACCAATAAAGGGAAGGCACAGTGTGCCTACCCTGATGTCGTCGTGAGCGTGAGTCATAGGATGGACTCCATTTCGTCGATGTAGAGGCCCTGAGCAATCAGTCGGCGACGGCGGGCGGCACGTTCAATGCATTCCTGCCGCCTACCTTCCTGCGATTGCTCTATGGCGCGCCGGGTGAAAAGCCGCGATTTACCTTGTGGTGTTACGACCTTTGGCTTTGTGACTAGGTCGAATGTGCGGTCACAGATGCCGTCCTCGTTCAGCCATTTTTTCGACTCAACTATCTGCGCTATCTGTCCGGAGCCGCGGGTAATGCCGTTGGCGACCCGGTTAAACTCGATGAGCGTTACGCCAAACTTCTCAGCAATTTCGCTGCCCGTTACCGGGCGGCCACGCGTCTGAATCATCCAGATAACGCGCTCACGGAGGCCGGAGAATTGCCCGGTTCGCCCGGGCCTGCGGTAAAAGGGTGTGCGTTTCATTTCCACTGTTCCCCGAACGTGAATCCGATCTCCGCCAGCGCCTCATCCATCTTCTCGATGAACTCCGGCACCATTTCGTTGAAGTCGGACATGTACTGCGGATCCCGCTCAACGACGACGTGGTGAATGCCTTCGCGTTTCATGCGCGGGTCATAGTTGGCAAAGAACCAGGCGTCTTTTCCGGTCACCCACATGCTGTACTGCACCTGGGCCATGTACGCAGACTTGATGGCTTCGAAACCCCCAAGGCGGAATTTCATGAAGTCGCGAGAGGTGAAAGGGCATTTCAGCTCAAGGCCGAACCCGTTACTGCAAAGGCCGTCAGGGGAGCACGCGGTGCGCATGCTCTCGTCACGGAACAGGATCGGAGACTCCGTGACTTTCACGTCGGTGGTGAACTCGAAGAGAGTGCGGGCGTTTTCCTCATACTGCTTCCCCCAGGCCAGCGCCTTGGCGTTAACCTCTGGCGCTACGCCGGTGCATACCTCGGCGAGTAGGGTGTGGAAGTAGGACATTTTCATGTCTGTCCACTTCTTCCCAGATCTGGGCTTGGCGATGACGTTGTGAACTTCAGATGCGGTGATAACGCCGAGGCGCAGCCGGTGCCACGCCTCGTCGCCTTGCTGGATAGTGGTTACGTCAATACCGGTCCGGGCCAGGATAATTTCTGGTGTCATAGTTTTACCCTGTATACGTTCTGCTTATTTGAACGGGTGCCATCGTGAAACCATATCGCGCACCTGGTGACTTCTATCCATTTGCGCCGCTCAAGCTCGGCGATGAACCATGACACGCGAGACTTTGAGATGCCTAAAATCTTTGCCATGTCGCGAATGCTGTGTTTTCCGCTTCGCAGCAGTGAAAGGAGGTAGGGTGTCATGCTGCCGCCTTAGCTTTTTTCTGAAGGAAGTTGAATCCTTTCTGTGCCTCTTCTTCAGTAAGGTCTGACGCCTCAAGAATTGGCCGTTTGAAGATGTCGCTGCACACTGGGAGGAAGTCTTGCTCCCAGTCTTTATTCAGCGATGTTAAGAGATCGGTGATCGCCTGAAGTGTTTCTTCGCTTGCTGCTGGTGGAAGCGCTTCAGTGGTGCTGCGCGGCGTGACGTCACGGATATCTACATCCAGTGATTTACCTTCCATTTCTTCGGCGGTAGGCTGCTGTCCGATCTCGGGCCAGGCCTTACGCAACGCCTGGGCTTCTGCGCATTTCGCCAGCTGTCCGTATGGGCGCTTTTTCCACATCGCGTTAGGCGCCGTGGTGTCGCGGCCGCCAGTGGCGTAGTTTTCAATCCAATATTCTTTGGCGCTGAACTCGACGATCTCCCCGCTGGGCATGCGCTTGTAGACGGTGTATTTGCACCACTGAGGGAAGGTCACCTCGACGCCAGTAAGCGTCTGAGTTACGTCTGGACCGAACTCCGGCTCCCGAGCCCCGGCATAATCGCCAGAACGGTCTGCCTGAATGCGGTAAAGCCCGATGCCCGGCATTACTACGTCACGCCATTCGCTTTTACCCGTTCTTGAGTCTTTGACGCTCATCGGCACGAGGTGAACAGGCTTCAGCAACGGATCCAACTGGCGGGCACGGCAGTAATCGAGCGCCATCATTACCGATTCGTCTTTGGCGCCAGGGTAGATACTGTTCTTCAGCGCGCTCCAGGTAGCGACGTCGATACCTTTTTCCGCCAGCGCACTCGCCGTGATTGTTAATTCGTTTGCCATCGTTAATCCCCTCAAAATTAAAACGGGCAGCCGGTACGGTGTTCCCAGTCGTATTCCGCCTGGGCGTAAGCAACTGCCGAAATGAAATCGTTGTAGGCCTCGCCAGCTTTATCGCTGCGAAGTCCTTCGTATGGGCTGGAGTCAATCGGTACCGTGAAGTGGAAGAGGCCGGATGGCTCTTTTGGCATCATGTCAATGATTTGCTGCGCCCGGTCGTCGATCCACTTCTCTTTCTCGTCGGTGAGCTGCTTCTCAACCCAGAGCCGATCTTCGATGCGGTCGTAAGTGAGGAATGCGTTCATGGTTGCCTCAGTAATGAATTTTTGCGCAGGGGATCAAGTCATCTTTCAGTGCGGTAAGTACTTCAATAGCCTGTTCGCGGGTTAAGCTTGTGTGGCTGGTTAGCGCGTTAACGATGTTGGTGCCGACCGTCTTGCGGTGCTTTACGTCAGCTTCGCGCTTTGCCTGTTCTTCGGCGATGCGCTTCTCTTCGGCCAGGCGAGCATCTTCGGCCTGTTTTGCCTTAAGGCGCTCGGCTTCCACTGCCGCAGCTTTTTCGCGTTCTGCCCTAGCTTCTGCTTCCTGCTTCTCGCGTGCCGCACGCTGTTCCGCTTCGATGCGCTGGCGCTCCGCAGCTTCAGCACGCGCTTTCTCCTCAGCTTCGCGGCGTGCTGCGGCTTCGAGTTCAGCCTTCGCATTTTGCTCTGCATCACGATGAGCCTGTTCTGCCGCTTCCCGGCGAATATTTTCCTCACGTTCCAGGCGAGCTTTTTCTTCCGCTTCTTTACGAAGTCGCTCAAGCTCTGCAGCTTCATGCTCACGCTGCTTTGCGACGATCAGTGCAGCTTCAAGCTGCTGGATGGTGGCGTCTTTAGCCACTCCAGCTTCAGCCGCTACTTCCTGCCAGCTTTCATCAAGTGCAACGGCTTTTGCTGACTCAATGCGCTGCTGAATGTCAACTGACGGCAGGTAGTTACCCAAGCCATCAATCACATCAGCCAAGGATCGCAAATCATTAAGTCTCTGCTGCAATGCGTCCTTTCTTGCCGACTCGGCGTTTTCCCAGTCAGTGAGAGGTTTGCGCACTTCATCCTTCAGCGCGTCCAGACGCTCACGCACAATGCGGCGGCTTTCGTCGATCTGCTTCGGCAGGGCTTTAAGCTCGGCAACCAGATCCTTGCCGGCGTTGTCGATATAGGTTTTGGAGCGGGCAACCTTATGCGCCATGGATGCGATAGCATCGCGGCCTTTACGGGTCGACACATCCGGTACCAGGCTGCGAGCTTCTTTCTCGATCGCCTCAATAATCGGGTCGAGCTGCTCTTTGGTGGTGAATACCGCCATTGCGTTCTGTTTCTCAATGACGACTAAATCCGTTACTTCGCTCATGGTTTCTCCTGAAATTTGGATGTGCAGATCCCGCCCGCAGAAAGCCAGGCCGATCGGTTGAATAGGGTGGTTAGTGCTGGATAGGGTTGCCGTGACCGTCCAGAAGGACGTCAATCACGCAGTCACTGAGGCGGATGATTTCTGCATCGGTGTGCAGGTACACCCATTTGCGCTCCTGAATGACTGCTGAGACGCGATAGGTTCGGCCTTCATGCATTGCCATCATGCCGGGCGTGACGCACTGGCGAATGAGCGGGGTGGTGCCGTAGTGGTTGATCATACCTTCACCTCAACCTGTTCCAGGAGGCCAGCGATATGCATCTGCCAGCGGTTAAGTACCAGCTTTTCACGCGGTGCCGATACCGACGTCAGCTGCCACTCGTTATCGTTGAGCTTTTTGGCTGTGTACTGCTTGCCGTTGTGGGTGACTGTCATAAATCCTCTTGGCCTTATCGCGGCGAACGGAACGGTTAATACAAGACTTCAACGCATTTATTCAGTGTTTCAATGGGCGGTGGATGGCCGCCGGTTGTCATAACTTGAGTCACTCGTAAATAACTCCAGGTATGAAAAAGGCCGCCTACCTGGCAGCCTCAACTTGAATGAGTGCCGGGATGTTTAGCCACGCCCGGCGCGTGATTTCCTTCACTTTCCACAGTCAAAGGAATGCCGTAGACTGGATATTCCACAGTCAATAAAAGGATTTCTTTATGTCCATGAATGTATTTGCAGGAAAGAGAACTGAGGAATCAGTGGCATATGATTTAGCGCTGGCGCTTGCAGTAAAAGACCCATCCGCCAACACGCCAGAAGCTTTAATTGAGCGCATTGCTGATTTGCTTCCTGCCTGTCGTGAAGCAGCAAAGGAAAAGTACAAAGCAGAAGCACCTACGCCTTTTGGGATCGCTATAAAACGATAACTGATGCCAGGGCAGTCTCCAGTGCTGCCTTTATCAAATTCTGCCGATACCAGTGGTCATCTGATGCCCCTTTAACCGCTTCTTCAGCAGCAGCATAAGCTGCGTCAGCTGCTAAAATTACGCCATTGTTGCTTTTAAACATCGCTACTTCATCGTTTTTTATATCCATCACCATCACCTCAAATAAGTGGAGTAGATTTGCCGTCAGCCCCTCGCAAAGAGCTGCTGGTAAAGCTTCCCCGATGTTCGGGAACTGAGCAGCAAACCATTCCGGTGCGGAGTCCTCTTCGTGTGCTATACCCGCCACGCGTTACACACCTGCCTCAATCCCATTGGGCGCCATTTCAATTTGCCAGGAGCGCTCCGGGTGATTTGCTGCTTGACTGAATTCTTAATGAGCAGGCGACTTACTGTCCGCCGCTGGCTAACTTCGCTCAGCTGTCGATGTTTCGTTTCGATGGGCTTATTAAAAACCATAGTTGTTTTATCGTCAACAACAATAGTTGTATTAATGATTAATGTGGTTTTATTTGGTTGTTTTTAAACGAAATTTATTTTTAGCTCCGATGATGGTATGTTTGAAAAAACATCAAAAAGGAGTGGGTAATGGACTTGGATGAAGAAAGAGTGAACATGATGGTTCACGCCATGGGGCGGGCGGTCATGGAGTTGTCACTGGCAGATTTACCTATGACCCAGCAAAACATCATCGACAAGCTGGAACGGTACCGGAAGGAAACGGGAAACGTGATAGGTAAGGGTGTGAACAGGGATGCAGCTGAGATAGTGCGGAAGGGTAAATAAAAACCCGGCGCGGTGGCCGGGTTATTTAATGAAGTATTTTGAAAAGACTGCTATAAGCACAGTAATTACTAGGGCGACAACGATCTTCCATGTCTGACCATTCAGCTCCTTGTGTAAATCTTCTTTCGTGCACATAGTCGCCTTGATAACTGCCAAATCGGAACTGATGGAGATAACTTTCTCCTCCAATCTCTCCACTCTTTTTAGCATGTCATCACCTCCACCGCCTCCAGAGCCATAAATATTATCATGTTCTACAGCGCCCCAGGTGTCAATTGATGGTTTTTTGTTCCTTGCCTTGGCTCGATAATCGTTAGCAACACCAATCGGAGTAACGATTTTTTCTTGAGCATTCATATCGCCTCCGACACCTTAAGGTAGGCTCTGTTCTCATGGATGGCGATCTGGTTATGCATCAGGGTTGCTTGGACGTAGTAATTACCTGGTGACATGAAAGTAGAGTTTTCTAGCCGCAAATCAAGGGAGGCCGCAATATCATCTTCATGAGCTAAAGTATCTTTAGCTCTAAGATGAGTCCCTACCAAAGCGCTTACAGAATGCTCTGCCGCCTCCCCCTCATAAAACATTTCAAGCTGAAGGTAATATGGCTTTTCATGCTTTAGCCCGATGAAGAAAACAGTTATAAAAATATCCGTAACCGTTGGAAACTCTTCACAATCAAGAACCAACAAAGGCATTCTTGGGGATTTCTCAGGAGAGCCTACCCCTTTTTCCCTCGTAGGAAATAGAAAGGCTATTTTTTCTGCGCTCATTGTTTTCCTTTTCCCATCACCAAACCGTCTTTTCAGGCCACCATAAGCACGATCGCAACAACCGAGAGCAAAGTAACCACGCCTACTATCAGATATTCTCTTATCACCCAAACACCTCATCAGGCCACTGCTACAGTTTGTTGTAAGCTATCGATTCATGGATCAGCGCTTTTCCCATGATGTAGAGCTGGTCCTGATTCTCTTCTGTTACATACCAGTCTTTGTAAGCCGGGTTATCTGAAAGCACGGCTAATTGCAGGCCCTGCATTTGCAGACGCTTAACATGGAAGTGCTGCCCAAAGACAAATGCGTATACTCCGTCAACCTTGAAGTTCCTCACTGACACATCGAAGAAGAGGCGATCACCAGACTGAATCGTTGGACACATACTGTCACCGTCTACAGTCATCACCTTCACATCATGCTGTGCGCGATTGCCGAAGAGGGCGCGGGCATGCTCATTTGTGAACTCAATAGCATGCAGAACTTCTACAAACTCAGAAATCATGAATGATCCCGGTCCCGCACTAACAGTGAGGTCGAGAACGTCTACGCGGAATACGTCCGAAGCTGCATTAGTTAATAAAGCTGCCCCTGATTGCTTTCCGTCATTAAGCATCGCCCCTTCTCCAGAGCTGAGCCAATCAGGCATTACCCCGAGCGCGTTAGCAATTTCCACAAGCTTGGTGGTCTGGCTGGCTTTTCCTGTTTCAATTTTCTGAATAGCCGCCTGGCTAACACCCACGAGATCCCCGAGCGCCTTTTGTGTCAGGCCTCGTGCCGCGCGCGCCTCTTTAAGTCTTCCAGCAAGTGTCGTTTTCATAAGGTCAAATGTACAACCGTGGTTTTATTTCATCAAACGAAAATGGTTGTTGACTAAATACAACCATAGTTTTATTCTTCTTTCATATTCACTACGGAGGTTGTTATGAACCCAACCATTAAAACCGCTATCACCATCGTCGGCTCTCAAAAAGCCCTTGGTGAAGCGTGCGCAGTGTCGCAGCAGGCGGTTTACAAGTGGCTACACAACAAAGCGAAGGTTTCTCCGGAGCATGTGAACAGCATCGTAAAAGCAACTGGTGGTGAGATTCAGGCATACCAGATTCGCCCTGACTTGCCGACGCTGTTCCCGTCACCGGCCGACAACAATGCCGCTTAACGGCGGCCCTAACCACGAAAGGGAAAGCAATGCATTCACTTGCGTATCAACACAATACCGGAATACACCCGGGAGCGATGATAAACCGCGCTCAACCTAAGGCGGCGCCAGACCACGAAAAGATCCGCGATGCGGTCCGGGCATGGTCGTCGGCGCTGGACAATCAGGACGTGGTGTCAGCGCTGATCATCAACGAATACCGGGAGCAGGGCGGGACCGCCATCAGCTTTCCGGACGACATCAGCCGGGCCCGCCAGAAGCTCTTCCGCTTCCTGGATAACCGTTTCGACTCTGAGCAGTACCGCGAGAACGTGCGCCAGCTGACACCGGCAATCATGGCCGTACTGCCGGTTGAGTATCGCACTCGCCTGATGGGTGCCGATTGCAAAATGTCTCGCCTTGCTGAGGCCGAGAAAGAACTCGCCGAAGCTAAACAGGCCGTGCTGCTGGACGCTCCAGAGCATCAGAAGCTGAAAGAGGTGAGCGAGGGTATAGCGTCGCTGTTCCGCCTCATGCCGGAGCAGGTAGGCCCACTGATGACGATGGTCACGTCGATGCTGGGGGTTATGTGAGAGGCACCAGAAAAGAAAAAGCCCTTGAAGCGGTAACTTCAAAGGCCTTCCAAACACTGTGTTACGCCAAGTAACGGGAGTAAGTATGTCAAACACCGCTGAAATAATCAATTTCCCAAATAAAACCGAACAACCGGGAGGTCGTATGGCCGACCTGTCGAACGGGTATACCAAGGTCGCTAACGAGATCCAACAGCTTAAGCCTCGCCTGAGACTGTCAGGCCGGGAATGGCAATGTTTTGAGGCGGTGATCTGGCTTACCTACGGCTGGAACAAGAAACAGGACCGCGTGACAAATACGGTTATTGCCGAGCTTACGGGCCTGAGCGATACCCATGTATCGGACGCGCTTAAGTCTCTCGCAGAACGCAAAATCATCTTTTCACAGAAGCAGGGCATGATGAAAATAGTCGGTGTAAACACTGACCTTTCAGCCTGGATTTTAGACAAACCGGAAACGGGAAGAAAATTCCCGAAAACGGGAAAATCCTTCCCGAAATCAGGAATAACCTTCCCGAAAACGGTAGACACCCAATACAAGAACAAGAACAGTATTAAAAGATCTTCGTCCGAGAATTCTGACGAATCCTCTGACGCACGTCTGAAGAAATTTTTATCAGCTCATCCTGAAGCTGAGGTCTACACGCCATCCGGTGCGAAGTGGGGATCGGCTGAAGACCTCAAAACAGCTCAGTGGATATCTGCCAGGGTGAAGCAGATTAACCCAACCTGCAAAGCCCCGGACATGACCTCCTGGTCTAACACAGTTCGCCTGATGCGCCAGATAGACAACCGGTCGCACCAGGATATCTGCGCGCTGTACGACTGGGCAAGCAAACACCACTTCTGGCAGACCAACATCCTGAGCCCGGAAAGCCTGCGTAAGCAGTGGGACAAGCTGACAATGCAGCGCAATGCTGGTGGCGAGCAGCGCGCCGCTAAGCCGGATCTGGACTTCAACAACACTGACTGGGCTTATGGGGTGATTCGATGAAATCTCTTGCAGAGCAGATGCGTAACCACGACCGCGAGCAGATGAGCCGCATGGCTCATAACCTGCCAGAGCAGTACCAGGAACGCGCACCGGTCGAGCAGGTGGCTCAAGTGTTCAACGGGCTGTTCAACCAACTGCGTGCCGCGTTCCCGGCCAGCATGGCGAACTTCCGCACCCAGGACGACCTGAACGAATTCCGCCGTCAGTGGCTGCTGGCGTTTCAGGAGAACGGGATCCACTCAATGGCGCAAGTCGATGCCGGTATGCGCATTGCCCGCCGCCAGGAGCGCCCATTCCTGCCGTCGCCGGGCCAGTTCGTCGCCTGGTGCAAACAGAGCGGCGGGGCGCTGGGCGTCAACGTTGACCAGGTGATCGCCGAATACTGGGACTGGCGTAACCGTTCGTTCGAGTTCACTTCCAGTGAGCAATTCCCCTGGTCGCAGCCGGTCATGTACCACATCTGCGTAGAACTGCGTCACCGCAGCACAGAGCGCCAGTTAACACATGGTGAGCTGGCGCGCGAAGCGGGCGATCTGCTGGACATGTGGGAGAAGCGCGTCACCGAGGGTAAGCCAGTACCGCCGGTACGCCGGGCGATCGCAGCCCCGGCTGCCGAGCACGGGCCGACGCCGATCCAACTGCTTCAGGCCAAGTACAACCGCAACAAGTCGAACGGGATGGTGTGAGATGAAAGGCAAACAGGCAATTCTGCGTTATCTCGAAACGAAACGGACCTTCACCGCGAAGGATGTGGCCACAGAGTGCGGCATGACCATTAACTGCATCACGAAGAACGCACTCGATCTGGAGCGGGCTCGCAAGATTGTCCGGGTGAGCAAGGTCTGGCGAACGGTGACTTATCGCCTGGCGACTCCGGAAGAGCAGGACGGCACCGCGCGCAGCTGCACCAACGGGATATTTCAGGAGTGCCGGAACAGTGCGGTGATGAAGCGAATTTTAAGCGTATATGGGGTGAGAGCATGAAACCGAGTTATGAAGAGTTAGAGCAGAAGCTCATCGAGTCAGAGCGCTACGTCCGCCAGACTGATATCACAATCGATAATCTGGAGATGAAGCTGGCGCAGATGGCTGCGGAGAATGCGGGGCTGAAGGCTGGTGCATCATATTTCTCATATGGCTCTGAGCACAACTTCGAATGGCATAAAACTGCTGAAGAAGCTGCAGAGGCCGCTGAGGCTGCAATAGACGACTATCGCGGTGACGCTTGTGATGGGTGGAGTGAAGAGGTCGATAGCATCTGCTGGGGCATCATCATGCAATCATCCACGAAGGTTGGGGAGCGCCAGCGAAACGAAGATGACCGCTGTGACCCTGCGATCGATACGATTTGCGATTATGCCCTTTTGCCCAATATCGAAACCCCGGCAACCTCCGCCTTCCTGGCTGAAGTGCGGGCGCAGGGTGTGGAGCGGTTGGCGAATGCCTGGTACGCCATTGCAAACGAAACAGACCCAGGAATTAGCATCAGCGATTCATCTCGCCTGAAGTATCGTCAAAGAGCAGATGACGCAGCTGATTTTGCGAATGAAATCCGCCAGGAGGCCGCCCAATGAGCAACATCGACAAACGCGCATTACGTGAAGCGGCGGAGAAGGCCAGCACAGATAACCATACCCAGGATGAATGGTTCCACTATCTGCGCTGCTCAACTCCAGAAACCGTGCTGGCGCTGCTGGATGAGATGGAAGCCAAAGACAAACTCAGCGCCGAGCTGATGGAAAAACAGCGCCTGATTGATATCTGCCAGGGGCAAGGACTGGAGCACCGAATTGCAGCAGAGAAACGAGCTGAGGCGGCAGAGAAGAAGACTGTTGAAATGCCAACCTTCGACGGCTATGTGCCACACGTTGCGCGAGAACTTCAAGCGGCATTCCGCATTGCCTGTGATAACGCTGGCATCAACATCGCCGCAGCCGGTAAAGGAGAGGCATCATGAAGCCGGCAAACTTTGCGCCTGTTTACTGTGCTCTTTACCCAGCTCTGGCAGAGATAGCTCGTAAGCATGGTTACGCAATGGCAATTCACGGGACGATGGCGCGTGACTTTGACCTGATTTGCATCCCATGGGTAGAGACTCCATCAAAACCAGAGGAAATAGTGGCAGAAATCACAGCGACGTATGCCACTACGGATATTACCAACCCTGGCTACAAGCATCACGGCCGCCTTGCTTATTCAGTGTGCTTTGGGTTTGGCGAGTTCTTCGCGGACCTGTCTTTCATGCCTACCGAATCAGCTTTCAATGACGGTGTAACTGCTGCCGCGAACTGGGTGGATAAACAGCGAGAGTCATACGACAACGAGCATGGGCGAACTGATAACGATACAGGCACGTTTGAGTTTGGTAATGACGCTCAGCGAGACTACTCAGAAACATTATTCGATATTGCCGAAGGTATCAGAAATTCCGTGAGGGTTAACCCATGAGCACTATTACCAAAGAGCAGGCACAGAAAATCATTGAAGCCGCTGATGAGGTTATTACCGCACTGGCCGGAACAAACGAGGATGTTCATCCCGAGGATAGCAGGAAGATGTGTGACCTTTGGGATGACCTGAACGACAGATACGCACCGCCCGAAGTTGTGCGAGAGCTGGCGCGCATCGCGCTGGCATCGCTCGAAGCGCGGCCTGCAATTCACCGCTGGCGTCGTGTGACTGTTGAGCCGTACGGTCCTTATCCTTGGCATTACAGTAATTTTATCGGCTTCTCAAAACCCGTTGAGGGCATTGAGGACGAGTATTATTACTCCGCCCCGCCAGCGCCGGTATCTATGAAAGACCATCAGATTCGTGACCTGGTAAATGAGTTGCGCGATATCGCCGTCGAGTATTACGGCACACAGCAACTGCGCGAACGCATCGCTAAGACGGTTCGCGCCGCCATGCTTCAGGGTGCCGATGGCAACGCTCCGGTGATTCCGGATGGTTGGGTGGCTTGCAGTGAGCGGATGCCTGAGAAGTTTAAGGCCATCCTTGCATTCAATGAGTATGGAGAAGTTTGGTCTGGTGCGTATGACAGGTACTGGAATTTCTATTGCGACAATCTGTTGGTAGAGCATGTCACCCACTGGATGCCACTGCCAGTAGCGCCTCAACAGGAGGTGAAGTGATGCCTTGGCACTCACCTGAAACTGACGCCATTCTCGAATCCATGCCGAGAAAACAGAAGCGGCAGAAGTTGATCTACAACGTAGCTGAAAACGATGCAGAGTTCTGTATCGGTTGCATTATGGACGGGAAAATCATTCGTCATGGAGCTTACGCAGCATGGATTAACATGCTTCAGCGCTGTTATGGCGAATCATATCGTAGCGCACGTAAGCAATATCTTCAGGTATCACTCGACCCTGCTTGGCATAAGTTTTCTGCTTTCTACGCCTGGTGGAAGCCACGATATAGGACCGGATGGCATCTCGATAAGGACCTTCTTATCCCAGGAAATCAGGTTTATGGGCCATCAACATGCGTCTACATTCCTAAAGAGTTGAATAACTTCACCGTTGGGCGAGACTGTAAACGAGGGGATTTGCCAATAGGGGTAAGCTGGGATAAGCAGCATAGTAAATACATGGCCAGGGCCAATGACAGCAAGGGTAAATATCTATTCCTCGGTCTCTACGATGATCCGATGGAAGCCCATGAAGCTTGGTTTTTCAAGAAGCTTGAGATAGCACTTGAATACAAAGGTCTATGCGACAGCATACACCCCGATCTTTACCGAGGCGTACAGAGAAAGTTGCTGTTTATCCACCGGGAGCAGTTGGCAGCTTAGGCAGTGATTCTTGATAATCATTTTTCAAAAGTGATGCTATAATTAAGTCGCAGTCGGCCTGAACACCCGATTGTGACTTCTGCGCATTTAAGGGGACTTAAATGCGACCACAATCTGAACTCCTCACCTTGTCACAGATGCAGAAATGCACCTGCGATTTTCTGCATTCTGCGGTTTCCGTTAAGGAGGCCGTATGACTCTGCCAGTAGACGGTATCAAACTCCATCGCGGTAACTTCGCGGCCATCGGCCAGCAGATTCAGCCGTTGCTGGATGCCGGGCAATGTTTCCGCCTGCAAGTCAAACCGTGGCGCGAGAAGCGCAGCCTGTCTCAAAACGCACTCTTTCATCTTTGGATGGGAGAAATCAGCGGATACCTCATCAAATCCGGGCGTACCGACGCAACGCCGGAATGGGTTAAGCGCAACCTCAAAAAGACGTACCTCGGATGCGAAGAAGTCACCTATACCGACTTCATTACCGGTGCGAAAGAAACCTCATGGGAGCCTCGACACACCTCCCTCCTCGACACTGGAGAGATGCATATCTTCATGTGCAAGGTCGAAGCCTGGTGCGCCCAGTTCGGCCTGGCGCTGACTATCCCCAGCGGCTGCGAATTCCAGCAGCTGCGCGATAAGCAGGAGGCCTGATGTCTACTCCACTTTCTCGCGTCATCACCAACGAAATCTTCCGCGTTCCGGCGCGCCGCAAGCGTAAGCCCGCGGTTAAGCCGTCCGATATCCCGACCCTGAAAGATTACACCGCCCGCCTGGTGGATCAGAAATGGCTGCGCCTCGCGGCGAGGAGAAAAACAGCATGAGCATGTATCAACGCATTAATGGCGCTGACTGGCGCAATATCTTCGTCGTCGGCGATCTGCATGGGTGCTACACGCTGCTGATGAATGAACTCGAAAAGGTTTCGTTCGACCCTGCGCGTGATTTGCTGATCTCGGTTGGTGACCTTGTTGACCGCGGCGCGGAAAACGTCGAGTGCCTGGAGCTGATTACTATGCCTTGGTTCCGGGCTGTGCGAGGTAACCATGAGCAGATGATGATTGATGGGCTATCGGAGTATGGAAACGTTAACCACTGGCTGGAAAACGGCGGCGTGTGGTTCTTCAGTCTTGATTATGAAAAAGAGGTGCTGGCTAAGGCTCTGGTTCATAAAGCGGCCAGCCTGCCATTCGTCATCGAGCTGGTTACCGCTGAACGTAAAATCGTTATCTGCCACGCTGACTACCCGCATAACGAATATGCGTTCGACAAGCCGGTCCCGAAAGACATGGTCATCTGGAATCGTGAACGGGTTAGCGACGCTCAGGACGGCATTGTCTCGCCGATAGCTGGTGCTGATCTGTTTATCTTCGGCCACACCCCTGCGCGCCAGCCCCTGAAGTATGCCAACCAGATGTACATCGATACTGGTGCCGTGTTCTGCGGAAACCTCACGCTGGTACAGGTTCAAGGTGGTGCCCATGCGTAAACCATCCCGCCGTAAGTGCAAAGTATGCGGTGAATACTTCGTGCCGAAATTCCACGACATCCGGATCCGGTGGTGCAGCCCGGAGCATGGCGCAATCCTCGCGATGGAGGAGCGCGAAAAGGAGAAGGTGAAAGCCGCGGCTAAACGCATTAAGGAACGTAAAGAGAAAGAGCGCACGGAGCGCCGGGATCTGAAAGCAAGAAAAGTGGCGCTAAAAACGAAACCGCAATGGAGAGCTGAGGCGCAGGCGGCTTTCAATCGGTACGTCCGTCTGAGGGATGCTGGTAAGCCGTGCATCAGCTGCGGCAGGCTGCCGGAGCAGAAGTTTGGCGGAACCATGGACTGCGGACACTACCGCACCCGCGGCGCAGCGGCGCACCTCGCTTTCAACCTTAACAATACCGCAGCCCAGTGTGTCTATTGCAACCGGGATCGCGACGGCGCGCAAAAGGCATTTGAACAGGGGCTTATTGAGCGCATCGGTGCAGAAAAAGTCGAGGCGATAAACAACGATAACACTGTCCGCCGGTTCGACATCCAATACCTGCAACGCATCAAATCCATTTTCACCCGCAAAGCCCGCGCGCTGGAAAAACGCCGGGCACGCCGACAGGAGGCCGCATGAACCACGCCGATTTCCTGCGGTACCAGGCCGAAAGCGTTAAGCGCGCCAACCTGCCGCCAGTAGCAAAGCACAGCCAGACCAAAACCAACCAGCCACAGAAGGAAGCCGCATGAACAGTCAGCAACTGGAATACGTACGTCAGCAGCTCATTGTGGCGACCGCAGATCTGAGCGGAGCGACGAAAGGGCAGCTGGTATCTTTCGCCGAGAACGCGCAGTTCACCGCGACGGCGCGCAGCCGGGGACGTAAGAAAATAACTGATCCGGTCACCGGCCGTAAAGTTAATCCGGACGGCCCGGCGATGAGCGGCAGCCAGTCGCGCACGAAGGGGTCATCTATCGCTCTTGTCAGCCCGGTAGAGTTCGGTACCGCATCATGGCGCCGCGCTGTCCTGTCGCTGGAGGATCACCAGAAAGCTTGGCTGCTGTGGAACTACAGCGAAAACGTTAGGTTTGAGCACCAGGTGGCGATCACTCAGTGGGCGTGGGCGGAGTTCCAGGAGCAGCTCGGCGCGAAGAAGGTGGCGGGCAAGACGATGGAGCGCCTGAAGAAGCTAATCTGGCTGGCGGCGCAGGACGTCAAAAGGGAGTTGGCGGGCCGTGAGACTTACGAATATCAGAAGATGGCGGAACTGGTCGGTGTAACGCCAAAGAACTGGTCCGAGACGTTTACGGAGCGCTGGGTGGAGATGAGGCGTATCTTCCAACGCCTGGATAGCGGTGCTTTGTTGCAGGTTACGAGATCACGTTCACAACAAAAGGCGACAAATTTCGACAGAAGTCTTGCAAAACTGGATTGAAACGCATATATTTCATGTAAATCTGATATCGTCGCCATTGCTTCGTAGGTCGACAAAGAATTAAGAGCCTCGCCACCGTGCGGGGCTTTGTTTTTTGTGCTTTATGTAAACCAAGTGGTCTTTAAAAGTTAATAATCTTTTATTACTTATGTAAAATATGGCCTCCAGTGAAAACAGAGAGGCCTCATCATGAAGAACTTCCAGCTTTATGTTGGCGGCACTAACAACATCACCTATCGTTACGAAATCAGAAAGGTGGATGATGCTTTTAGTGTTCGAATATTCAACGTCAAAAACAAGTTGCACAAAGAGGTCGGTTGTAAGTCGCTTCGCTTTGTGTCAGCTCATGATGTTATCGATGAGTGCACATCGCATTACAGGAGGCACGCTGAAGGCCTAAGAGGCTTTTTACGTGGGCTCAAAATGTGGTGAAGGTGCAACTCAACAGACAGGTCGCTTAGGCGGCCTTTTTATTTGCCTATAGCTAAGCGGTAAAGCTCCCAAATCATAATTGGATGATTGCTGGTTCGAATCCAGACGGGCGACCCAAACCCACTACCTGGGACCCTTCGGCCATAGAGCCGACATTGCCTTACCCTCATCTTCCCGGCCTGTCGCCGGGTTTTTTATTCAGGCCGCAGACAATCAATTCCAGATGCCACGTATCTATCGTGTCTGACGGCCTTTCCCCACTACACAAACAGCACCCCGTTTTTCGGAGGTGATATGGCTAAACGTATGCAAGATAAAGAAAGCATTGCCGGAGTGTCATGGCTGATTGTCCTTGCCCTGTCATGCTGGGGCGGCCTGGTCCGATACCTTATTGACGTGAAGCAGAACAAAGCCACCTGGAGCTGGATTAACGCGCTGGCACAAATTGCAGTGTCCGGTTTTACCGGTCTCATTGGTGGGCTGATCAGCGTTGAAAGTGGGCTGAGCCTTTACATGATTCTGGTTACGTCTGGTATCAGCGGAGCGATGGGCTCAGTGGCACTGACGTACTTCTGGGAACGCCTGACGGGGATGAAGAATGCAAACCAGTGAGAAAGGCATTGCCCTGATCAAGCAGTTCGAAGGCTGCAAACTCACCGCGTACCAGGACAGCGTCGGAGTCTGGACGATCGGTTATGGCTGGACTCAGCCCGTCGACGGCAAACCAATCCGCGCCGGGATGACGATTAAGCAGGAAACAGCAGAGCGCCTGCTGAAGACCGGGCTGGTCAGCTATGAAGGCGACGTGTCACGACTGGTTAAAGTCGGCCTGACTCAGGGGCAATTCGATGCTCTGGTTTCTTTCACGTATAACCTCGGCGCCCGGTCACTGTCGACATCAACTCTTCTGCGAAAACTCAACGCCGGTGATTACGCTGGCGCTGCCGATGAGTTCCTGCGCTGGAATAAAGCTGGTGGCAAGGTCCTGAATGGCCTGAGCCGTCGGCGTGAGGCGGAGCGCGCTCTGTTCCTGTCGTGATTAGCGCACTGGTTAAGCGTTACTGGCTGCAACTGATTGTGGTGGCGGTAATCGGCGTGCTGGTGTTTTTCGTGAACCACTACCGCGACAACGCCATCACCTACAAAGATCAGCGCGATAAGGCCACCGAGAATCTCCGCGTGGCTAACGAAACCATCAAAGATATGCAGGTGCGCCAGCGTGATGTCGCTGCGCTGGATGCTAAATATACGAAGGAATTGTCCGATGCGAAAAAGCAGCTTGATGATCTGCAGCATTGTGTTCGCGATGGCAAGTGTGGGCTGCACGTCAACGCCAGATGTCCCGCGAACGGAACGGCCAGCACCGGCGGCATGGTCGATGCTTCCGGCCCCCGACTTACTGACTCCGCTGAACGGGATTATTTCACCCTCAGAGAACGAATCTCCACAGTGACGAAGCAGGTCGGTTATCTGCAGGACTACATCAAAGAACAGTGCCTGAAATGATTTGTGTAACCCCGCAAGGATGGTGATCACATCTTGCTGACGGGTAAGCCGTAAGTGGCTAAGCACTTCTGAGAAGCAGGGCAACCGCTGCGAAAAGGCAAAGAGGTAATCATGTCTGACATCTACCAAATCACCTTAACCACCCAAACAGGCGAAACCTTCACAGGCAAGATGTCACGACGTCAGCCTGAGCTGGTTAACGGTTTTGTGCCGCTGGCGACCGAGACGGGCGAATGGTTGTACTTTATTCCAGCTGATGTTAAACGCATGAAGTTCACGCCAGAGCTGACTGAGCTGCCAGCAGAAGAAACAACGGAGTAACCCATGGCTAACGATGACGAGCGCAGGCCATATCCGCCAGTTAACTTCATCGACTCCGACAGCTGGCAGCCATACACCAGGTTGATCCCCACCAACGAAGTGCATGAGTGGGTAAACCGCCAAATCCTGAGCGATACCGGCAGTATCCATAACCCAGACCATGGGCACCTGTTAGAGGCTGATCTCTGCTTTATGTGGGCGTCTGACTCATTCGCGAAGAAAGGGCGTTTAGTTCTCGGTCAGGCTGAACAGGTAATGCTCCGCGCCGGTGGCTGGCAGAAAGCCAGAATGGAACAGCAGATGCATGAATGGTTCGGGCGCATCCCGAAGTTCGTCATCACGCTGGCGGCCGATTACTGCTCACAATGCAGTGACCTCGAATTCTGCGCACTGGTAGAGCATGAGCTTTACCACATCGCCCAGGCCACCGATGATATCGGCGCTCCGAAGTTCAACAAAGAGACTGGGCAGCCAGTGCTTACACTGCGCGGCCACGACGTCGAAGAATTCACTGGAGTCGTACGTCGTTACGGTGCCAGCAAAGAAGTGCAGGAGCTCGTTGATGCGGCCAATGCGCCAGCAGAAGTGGCTCACATCGATATAGCCAGGTCATGCGGTACATGCATGTTAAAGCTGGCGTAACAATATGACTGATTATGACAGGCAGGTAATCAATGGCGACACTGAAAGGTGAGGTCAAAGCCTTCATCGTTCAGTCCCTTGCCTGCTTCGATACCCCATCCCAGGTGGTGGAGTTGGTCAAAAAAGAATTTGGCCTCAGCATCACTCGTCAGCAGGTCGAATCCCACGACCCGACGAAAGCAAACGGCAGGGGGCTGGCGCAGAAATGGGTTGAGCTATTTCACGAAACCCGTAAGCGCTTCCAGACCGAATTAAGCGACATCCCGATCGCCAACAAAGCCTATCGTCTTCGTGCGCTAGACCGGATGATGACCCGCGCTGAGGGGATGAAAAACATGGCGCTGGCTGCCTCTCTGATGGAGCAGGCCGCCAAAGAGTGTGGGGATGCGTACAGCAACAAACAGAAGGTCGAGCACACCAGCCCGGACGGAACCATGACTCCGCAGCCGACAATCATCCAGCTACTACCTGTTGAGCCGAAAGCATGAGTAACGCCGTTCAACTGCCGATCCCCGCGAAGCTTGCGCCGCTGTTCACTGCCGTGAATAAGCGTTACCGGTGCTCGCATGGTGGACGTGGCAGCGCCAAGACGCGCACATTCGCCCTGATGACTGCCGTAAAGGCGTATCAGTCGATGATGAACGGTGAAAGCGGCGTGGTGCTCTGCGCGCGTGAATTTATGAACTCGCTGGAAGAGTCGAGCATGCAGGAAGTGAAACAGGCGATCCTGTCTGTTCCCTGGCTGGCCGCCAACTTTGATATCGGCGAGAAGTACATCCGCACCATCGACAAGAGCGTTAACTATGTCTTTTGCGGTCTGCGGCACAACCTCGACAGCATCAAGTCGAAGGCGCGCATTCTGCTGTGCTGGGTGGACGAGGCTGAATCAGTCAGCGAAATAGCCTGGCAGAAGCTGAGCCCGACCGTTCGTGAAGAGGGATCAGAGATTTGGGTGACGTGGAACCCGGAGCGCGACGGTAGCGCGACGGATAAGCGTTTCCGCAAAGAAGCCGGCGACGACTGCATAACCGTTGAGATGAATTACACGGATAACCCGTGGTTCCCTGACGTGCTGGAAGGTGAGAGACAGAACGATCAGCGCCGCCTCGACCCGGCAACTTATGCCTGGGTGTGGGAAGGGGCATATCTCGAAAACTCCGATAAGCAGGTGCTGGCCGGTAAATACCGGATTGCTGAGTTCTCGGATAACCTCTGGAAAGAAGCTGAGCGTTTGTTCTTCGGTGCAGACTTCGGTTTCGCCAAAGACCCTAACACGCTGGTGCGCTCGTTCATCCTGCACAACCGGCTGTACATCGAATACGAGGCATACGGGCAGCAGACAGAGCTCGACCATATGCCCGAGCTATACGACACGATTCCAGGCGCGCGGGACTGGCCCATCAAGGCCGACTCGGCACGACCTGAGACAATCAGCTATCTCAAGCGGCAGGGCTTCAACATCTCAGCCGCTAAGAAGTGGCAGGGAAGCGTTGAGGACGGGATTGCCCACCTTCGAGGCTTCGACGAAATCATTATCCATCCACGCTGCAAGAACGTAGCGCGAGAGGCCCGCATGTGGTCGTACAAGACGGACCGCATAACCGGCGAGGTATTGCCGAAACTGGCTGACGGCTTTGAGCACTGCTGGGATGGGATTCGATACAGCCTCGACGGTCACATTAAGCGCAAAGGCCAAGTGGCCGGGATGATGATTCCAAAAAGGTTGCGTTAAATATTAAAGATTCACCAAGAATTGACGTTATTTATTAATGATGTACTTACAAGGAGATAGTTATGCAGCATCATTTTAAAAACGTTATTTTCCAGCGCATCTCGAAGGGCTCAACGGTTGGCAATCAAGTCAAACTAAGCGATGTTCTTGCTAATGGAAAGACTGAGTCAGCTCTGTTAGAGGCTCTTCAGAAGCAATTTAAGGGCGATACGATAAAGCTGAAAAGCTACCAATAAGTTCAGGCCACTTCGGTGGCCTTTTTTATTGCCATAAATCCACCAACGGACAATCCATGAATGACAAATTAACTCTCGCCGTCAACCATGCGTTGAACGATGCGCGGATGGCGCGCGCCCGTATGGGGCTGATAGCGCCAACAATGGGCCTGGACAATAAGCGCCATTCCGCATGGTGTGAGTATGGCTTCCCTGAGCAGGTAACCTACGAAAATCTCTACGCCCTGTACCGCCGCGGCGGTATCGCTCACGGCGCAGTTGAGAAGTTGGTTGGCAAGTGTTGGCAGACCAACCCAGAGATTATCGAGGGTGACGATGCCGACGAGAGCAAGGATGAAACTGACTGGGAGAAGAAAACCAAAAAGGTTTTTACTAAGCGACTCTGGCGCGCTTTTGCCGAAGCAGATCGTCGCCGCTTGGTTGGACGTTATGCCGGAATCCTGCTGCACATCAATGACTCCAGAAAGTGGGACCAGCCAGTTGTTCGAGGGAAGTCACTCAAAAAGTTAACGATCGCATGGGCTGGTTCTCTGACTGTAAGCCAGTGGGTAACTGACGAGAACTCGGCAGACTACGGGCAGCCAAAGCAATGGAAATACGTTGAGAGTCTGCCAAACGGTGGTACAAATCAGCGGTTCGTTCATCCCGATCGCGTCTTCATCCTTGGTGACTATTCTAACGATGCCATTGGCTTCCTTGAGCCGGGTTATAACGCCTGCGTCAGCCTTGAGAAGGTTGAGGGTGGTTCAGGTGAGGCATTCCTGAAGAACGCCGCTAATAAGCAGAGCATTAATTTCGACAAAGACGTTGATTTCAACAACCTTGCTTCTTTGTACGGCGTATCTGTTGATGAGCTTCAAGAGCGATATAACGATGCGGCCAGAGAGTTAAACATCGGTAATGACGTTCTTCTGATTACTCAGGGTGCCCAGGTAACGTCGATGGTGTCTGCAGTTTCAGATCCTGACCCAACCTATAACGTCAACCTGCAAACCTTTGCCGCTTCTGTCGATGAGCCGGTGAAAATTCTGGTGGGGATGCAAACTGGCGAAAGGGCTAGCACTGAAGATCAGAAGTATATGAATGCTCGCTGCCAGTCACGCCGCGGTGACCTGTCATTCGAAATTGAAGACTTCAGTGACAAGCTAATCGACCTGAAAATCATTGATGCTGTCAGCGAGAAGACGGTTATCTGGGATGACCTCAACGAACAGACTGGAACTGAGAAGCTCGCCAATGCAAAAACCATGGCTGAGATTAACCAGGCGTTCCAGGGGAGCGGAGAGAATCCAGCCTTCAGTCGTGAAGAAATTCGCACAGCTGCCGGCTATGAAAACGTTGATGAATTCCCGTTAGGAGAAGAGGATGGCGAAGAAGACGAAGCCACCAATTCTACCGCGTAACTATCAGGATCCGACCGGAGTCGATGCGCTGGAGCGCCGGGCGATGAAAGACTTCGCCAGGCGGATGAATAAGATTGGCAAGGCGTACAAATCAGCACTCGACAAAATACCTTCCTCCCTCGCAGTAAACGCCCGATACGAATACCAGTTAAACCCAACGTTACTCTCCATCATCCTGAACGATGCCAGCTACCTGGTAGATCAGGTCCTGCTTGAGGGTGGCGATTACGACCTGTGGTTTTACGAGTACATCGATCTGGCTTCGGAGAAAGGTACCGGGCAGTCGTTCTATAACCTCAGCCAGCAGTCCCCGGTGTATGCCGCCGGACGCGAATCACTGGCGTCTATCCTCGCAAGCGACCCGTACCAGCAACGTATGGCGCTGGTGCATGCCCGCGTGTTTGAGGAAATGAAGTGGCTGAGTGCTGACGTTAAGCGCGACATGGCGCGAGTGCTGACCGATGGCGTGGGGCGCGGGCTTAACCCGCTGGATATTGCCCGCAACCTGACAGACCAGACGGGAATCGAGAAACGGCGGGCGAACAGGATAGCGCGCACCGAAGTTACTACTGCTCTGCGCCGGGCTAAGTGGGATGAAGACCAGGAGGCAAACGACCTTTACGGCCTGAAAACGCTTCTGGTTCACATCTCGGCTTTGTCACAGACAACCCGCCATACCCATGCAGTGCGCCACGCTCACCTCTACACAAATGAAGAGGTCCGTGACTGGTACAGCAAAGATGGCAACTCCATCAACTGCAAATGCAGCCAGCAGTCGGTGCTGGTGGATGCGGACGGTAAACCGGAATACCCGGACACCATCACGAAACTCAAACAGGAATACAAAACGATGCAGGCGCGCGGTTACGCCTGGGCGGGGAAATAACTATGCCTATGCAGGTCAACATCACCACGAAAGTGAACAGCCAGTCTATTCGACGAGAAACATACAACGGGCGTGAGCATCTGGTGTTGCCGAGTTACACACTCCCGGCGAATGTCGTCATGAATGGCGGGCTCTACACGCAAGAACAAATTGACGCCCACTATAAGGGGCTCGAAGGCACCCTGGCGCCGCTGGGTCATCCACAGGTTAACGGCCAGTTTGTGTCTGCTTTCTCTCCGGAGGGCATCAATGCAGGCCATATCGGCGCGTGGAACCGCAACGTTAAGAAGTCCGGTAATCGCATCTACCTCGAAAAGTGGGTTGATGTGGCCCGCGCTGGCGAGTCGGAAGGCGGCAAAGAACTGCTTGAGCGTGTCGCTGCTATTGAGCGTGGTGAAGACGTTCCACCGATTCATACCAGTGTGGCCGCATTCCTCGACCAACTTGAACCCAACGAACAGCAGCGCGCCACAGGTGCTGAGTGGGTAGCTGATATCCACGGCATGGACCACGACGCGATCCTGCTGCACGAAGTTGGGGCCGCAACTCCTGAGCAGGGCGTTGGCCTGATGGTTAACGCCGATCTGGCGCAGCCGCTTAAGGCGAACTCCGGCGCGCTGGTTGGTGAATCCTACCGGGAGCGCGAGCAGCGTCTCGATCGCGCAGCCAAGGCGAAGTTTGCGCCGGGAACTGATGAATATGCCTGGGTTGCTGACTTCACTGACTCGCAGGTGGTGGTCGTGCGAAATGGCGGCGATGCGCAGGTTTATGGTTATTCAGCTGATGGTGGAAAGATAACGATCGACGATACCGGCACCATAGTAGCGCGCCAGGAATCTTGGGTGGCAGTTGTCGCCAACAAATTCAAATCTCTATTCACACCGCAGGAACAGCCTGCACCAAACCACAAAACGGAGGGCGACATGCCTTTAACAAAAGAAGAACTGGACCAAATCGGCAGCATGATCGGCCAGGCTGTTGCGACCAACACGGAAGCGGCTATTAAGCCTCTCGCGGAAAAGGTTGATGCGCTGCAGGCCAATCAGAAACAACTCGCTGAAACCCTGACCGCCAACTCCCGCGCTGAAGAGAAGGCAAAGCGTGAAGCAGTTGCGAAGGTCCATGGCGATATCGTGGCTAACGCGCTGTCTGGCGAGCCTCTGGACGCTATGTTTAAGTCCCTGGGCGAAGCTGCTCCGTTGGGCAATAACAATGCACAACAGCACAAAGAAACCGGCGCACCTGCCGCAGATGAACACTTCAAGTAAGGAGCCGGAATAATGCCACGTTATCGTCGTGTTAATATTGACGGTCAGTCTCTGTACAAGACCGAAACTCGCACCACGGCCGCCGCACTTCTTCCTGGTACTGCGGCAACTATCAACTCATCCGATAAATTCGCCCAGGCTACTGCGCTGACCGGCCGCCTGTACATCATTGATGTCGGCTACCACCAGGGCCTGACAATCACCGAAGCAATCCCTGCAGGCGATTCAGTTGTCGGCAACTACGTCGAAGAAGGCCGTGAGCTGGCGTTACGTTGCTTGCCTGGTGCTTACAAGAAGGACAGCCCGATCAAGCTGGGGACGGCTGGTCAGTTCACTCTTGCCACTTCCGATACTGATTCAGTGATCGGCTACAGCCAGGATGAATACACCATCGCGGCCAGCACCACCGACTTCATTCGCGTGCGCATGCGCGTTGGCACTGTCGCCGCAGCTGGCGCGTAACAAAAGGACAAACACATATGTACTTCTCTAAAGAGACGCTGGCGACTAACTCCCGCCTCGGCGGGCACTGGAGCGAACTGTGGGCAAACCGCAACATGTGGAACCTGCAGAACGACTCCATCATTGCGGCTAACCGCGCAATCATGACGCCTGACATGCTGGCCTGTAACGCAGTTGGCGGTTTCTCCCGTGACTTCTGGGCTGAGATTGACAACCAGGTGCTGCAGCTGCGGGATCAGGAAGTTGGCATGGAAATCGTGAACGATCTGATCGGCGTTCAGACGGTGCTGCCGGTAGGTAAAACCGCCAAGCTGTATAACGTGGTAGGCGATATCGCTGGCGACGTGTTAGTAAGCATCGATGGCCAGGCGCCATTCTCCTTCGACCACACTGAATATGCCAGCGACGGGGATCCGATTCCGGTATTCACTGCCGGTTACGGGGTGAACTGGCGTCATGCTGCTGGAATGAACTCGGTGGGCATTGACCTGGTGCTGGACTCGCAGATGGCGAAGATGCGCAAGTTCAACCAGAAGCGCGTTAACTACTACCTGAACGGCGACTCAAAAATTCAGGTTCAGTCCTACCCGGCTCAGGGCATCAAGAACCACCGCAACACCAAGAAGATTAACCTCGGGTCCGGTGCTGGTGGCGCGAATATCGACCTGACCACCGCTGACATGACCGCGATCTTTGCGTTCTTCGGTAAAGGCGCATTCGGCACCACCGCGCGCACTAACAAAGTCGCCGCATACGATGTGATGTGGGTCTCTCCAGAAATCTGGGCAAACCTGGCTCAGCCGTACGTGGTGAACGGAGTCGTTAGCGGTACAGTACTGCAGGCTGTGCTGCCGTTCGCGCCGGTGAAAGAAATCCGCATGAGCTTCGCGCTGACCGGTAACGAGTTTATCGCGTACGTTCGTCGTCGTGACGTGATCTCTCCACTGGTTGGTATGGCTGTCGGTGTTGTTCCGTTGCCGCGTCCACTGCCTAACGTTAACTACAACTTCCAAATTATGTCTGCTGAAGGTCTGCAAATCACCGCAGACGATCAGGGCCTGTCTGGCGTTGTCTACGGCGCTAACCTGGCGTAAGGAAACAGCATGGCTAAATACGAAGTTGTGCGCCCGTGGTTCGGCGTGAAGGTAGGGCAGGTGGTGGAGTTGAAAGAACTGCACCCGGCGCTGAAGCCTAACGTCCGTCTCATGAATGGTGAGGCAGGCGGAGAACTTACCCCGTCGACACCTGGTGCCGGTACCGGTGAGAAATCTCGCAAAGAGGTTATCCAGGCTCGTCTGACTGAACTGGGCATCGAGTTCAAAGGCAACCTGGGCGCTGAAAAGCTCAGTGAGCTGTTGCCGGATGGCGAGCTCGAAAAGCTTTTCCCTGCTGAATAACAGCCGCCGCTCAAGCGGTTTTTTTATGCCCCGCTCCGGCGGGGTATTTCACGGAGTCGATAATGGTAACTCTCGAACAGGCGAAGGAGTATCTGGAGAGCCAGGGAATTACCATTCCCGATTTTGTTCTTCAGGCTCTAGTCGACCAGGCCAACAGCATTCAGGAGTGTCTCGATGCGCATTATCCGGCATCGACAGCGCTGCTGATTCAGCTCTATCTGCTCGCGCTTATGGGGCTCGGGCAGGGGGATAAGTACATCTCCAGCCAGACGGCTCCGAGTGGTGCATCGCGCTCGTTCCGATACCAGTCGTTCACCGATCGCTGGAAAGCATCAGTGAACCTGTTGCGGGGGCTGGACAAATACGGCTGCGCCACCTCGCTGATTCCTGCCGACCCAACCGCCGCCCCGGCATTCGCTGGTATCTGGATCGGTAAAGGCGGCTGCATGTGTAATGGGAGTAAATAACATGTTGGAAGCAAGACAAATTGCTGAGCTGCTGAACCAGTTATTCGCGATAGACCCTGCGGCGGCGGCAGACTTGGTCAACCACCGGGTGGTATGTAACGACGCATTTCTCGGAAGCGACATTCCCTTTGTCTGCTCGCAGTCACGAGATGGCGTCATCACGATGGGGATGGTCGGGTTCGTTAATGCCATGGCCAAACCAGGAACTGGTTACGCAGCAGCCGTGTATGACGATGATGGGCAACTTACCGGCTTCACAGTGGTAGGTGTATTGTCATGACATACAAATCAGTTAAGCACGGCCTGCCGCGCGCATTCACCCGCGTCTGGGTGATGACCGACACCGGGCGGGAGACTACCGGCTACGTAAAATCGGACGGCGAGTGGCATATCAACTGTGATCGCATCCGGGCGACTGGCGCGAAGGTGCTGCGCTGGAAGGAGGGCTGATGTCATCGGTAGCAAACTGGAGTTACACCGCCACGGCGACCATCTGGCGAAAATTGGAAGGTAATGACGAATACGGCGATCCGATGGGCTATGCCGAGCCTGAGCAAATCCTCTGTGATTACGAGGGCGGGCTCAGCAAGAAGTTAGCCAGCCTGGGCGCTGAAATCGTCGTGAAAAACACCATCTGGACGGAGTTCTCTCTGGCGGCCGCGGGTGATTACCTGCTGATTGGCGTATCGACCGAAGCGGACCCGGTTGTCGCCGGTGCCGACGAGGTGCGGCAGGTTATCCGTTACGCCGACACGTTCGAGCGCCTGGCGGATGATTACGCCATACTGACGGGAGTGTAGCAATGGGTATCAAAGTGCGTGGCGCTGCACGTGTTGAGCGCAATATTGACCGAATTCTGAATGATATTCAGGGTAGAAAAGTCATTCGCGCACTCCAGTCGGCGATGATTCTTGGGGCGGCAAGAGCGGCCCTCTACACGCCTATCGATACCTCAGCACTTATAAACAGCCAATTTCGCGAAATCGTAACTGATGGGGCGGTAATCACCGGCAGGGTGGGTTATTCAACCAACTATGCCGTTTATGTTCATGATCCGGCTAACCCGCAGAGATTCCGTCGTTCAACGGCTAAAAAAGAATTCCTCACACTTGGATTTGAAGAGGAGCGCTCTGCAATCGATGATGTTGTGCGTAAGGAGCTTTCGTTATGACACCCATGATGCATGAGCGGGTGCGCAACATGTTCGGCGATGCCGGGCTAACTGCCGGATTCACGGTGCAGCAGCTGATGTACGACGACCCTGGCGACCTGTCGAAAGCGATCATGGTGTTCAGGCCAAATGGTGGTTCGAACATCCGCACCGATCTTGGCTCTGAGTATCATGTTCTGGTCGATGTCGTGGGCGCAAAAGATAAGCGCAAAGACGCACTCAATGCCGTGCAGCGCATCGTAGATTACGTCCAGGCCAACCCCATGGCTGACGAGTGTGTCGGATACATCCAGAACATGGGCGCAATTCCCGCGCCGGTGCTCACAGAAGAAGGGCGAATAGTCTTCCGATTGCAATTTGAATGCACGTTTGGCGACTAGCCATTCCCAACCAAATAACCCGCTCAGGCGGGTTTTCTTTTATACGTCAAAGAGGAGTTTCACATGGCTAATTGCCAGAACTCGAACGAGCGCCTGTTCGGCGGTGCGGTCGTGCTGGAAGTCGCCGATGGCTGCCCGGACGTCAAACCACTCGAAGCAGAGTGGATGGCGCTTGCCGCTGGTACGTCGAAGGGCTTCGACTTCAACCCGAACTCGGTTACCTCTGATGCGGATGACGGCGGCGGCTATGTCGAGACCATCATCACCAACAGTGACTTTACCCTGAGCTTTGAGGGAGAAGTGCGCAAGAAGGATAAGCTGGATCAGTACGGTGTCGGCAAGTTCATCAAGTATTTCGCCGATGAGCTGAAGGCCAAGCGCCAGCCTGGTATCTGGGTGCGCATGGACTACGGACCGGTTGAATTTATCGGCTACATGAACATCACTGCGCTGAGCTCTGATGGTGGAACCAACGATATCGTCACGTTCTCAACTGAGTTCAAAGTCGGTGATGCGAGCACCATCGAAGTTAATGAAGTGACTGCTGTTGAGGTTACCGGCGTAACGGTAACCCCGACAACCAGCACCGGCACGGCAGGCGGTACCAGCACTTTCACAGTGAATATCGCACCAACTGGCGCAACCAACAAAGACTTCACTGTGGCTTCTACCGATGCGACTAAAGCAACGGCCACCGCCTCCGGCAACACCGTTACCGTGACGCGCGTAGCCACCGGCAGCGCGCAGATCATCATCAACACTGTAGACGGCAATTTTGTGGCCGTGCATACGGTTACCGTTTCCTAACGGACATTCCAAAGGGCGGCGTGCTGCCCTTGATAATGACCGCTAAACGGAATTTACCATGATCCCATTAAAAGAAATTGGCGAATTCCTGATCGCCGCTGGTGATAAGGAATATTTTTTCCGACCATCGTTTATCAACATAACTCGAATAGGCGAGCCAGAAGATATCGTGCGCGCTTTTTATGACCTTCATCATGATGAGATATCAGTTCTTCTCATGTCGGCTATCGATGCTTATGGCGCCGTTCCTGAATGGCTTGTTCAGCACATAAGAACTACCAGTTATGGAAGAAAGGCAATAATGGCTGCAATGACGGTGCTTTCATCCTGTTGCGACACAGATGTAACACCACTGATCGGTGAGCTATGTATAGCCAAAACCAAAGGAAAGTCATTCAAGCTGCGGCGTGGAGCAATGGACGAGTTTGATATGATTGTGATCGCCCAATCACTCATAACACACGGCATTATCGGAAAAGCCAGGGTAAGAAAACTCCAGCGCCATGAGAATACCGGTACCACGACAGAATTTAATGCATTTGAGTATATCAGCGCAGCCAGAAATCATTTCAGCATGAGCCGCAATGAGGCGGAACAGCTTACCATGACGGAGTTTCAATATTTAATTGCCGCCAAATACCCTGACCAAAAAGGGTTTACCAGGGAAGAATATGACTCAATATCAGAGGATTATTTAGCCAAAAAAGCAAGAAGAGTGTCGATGGCTCAGCAGGCGGCATGAGCTGTTCATTACAGTAACCTCGCTCAGGCGGGGTTTTTTATTGCCCGGAGATTAGATTATGGCTGGTACTGTCAGCGCTGGAACGATTGTTTATGAAGTTGACATGGACACCGCCGGGATCCTTCAGGGACGCCGGGATATTGATGCCGCGTTGAATGGTCTTAACGGTAGCATGGGTCGTCTTGAGGCTGGGTTAAACCGCACTGAGCGATCCCTGTCTTCGATTGAAGGCGCTATGTCCAGCTTAACTGGCGTCGCGAAAGCGCTCATTGCCGCTCTTTCTGTACAGCAGGTCGGCGCATACGCCCAGGCATGGCAGGACCTGAGTAATAAACTGGCAAACGCCGTCAGGGATTCCGTACCTCCTTTTGAGACCTTGGCTGATGTCACCGAGCGTGTTTTTGATATCTCTCAAAAGACTCGTTCAGGTCTCGATGCCACGGCCACTCTCTATGCACGTCTCGAGCGATCAACACGGAGTTATGGTGTCAGTGTTGAGGACATTACCAGGCTGACAACCATTATTAACCAGGGTTTCGTGGTCTCAGGGGCAACAGCCGAGGAGGCAAGTAACGCAATCATTCAGCTTGCTCAGGGGCTGGCGTCCGGAGCTTTAAGAGGTGATGAATTTAACTCTGTGAACGAGCAGGGTAACCGGCTCATGATTGCTCTTGCTGACTCTATGAATGTCAGCATTGGGGCGCTCAGAAACATGGCTGCAGAGGGCAAGTTAACCACTGATGTGATCGTGAATGGCTTGCTCTCTCAGGGCGATAAAATTGGACAGGAGTTCGCTAAAACTACTGCCACGATCAGCCAGTCTCTTGAAATTGCCAACAACAACATCACGAAGTTCTTTGGCGAGAATGCCACTGTAAAAACTGGTGTCAAAATATTCAGTGATTCAGTTATTTCACTCAGTGAAAACCTGGACGTTCTCAGCGCTACTCTGACCATTGTTGCTGGCGTTATGGGCGCGCGATATGTCGGTGCGTTGACCATGGCTACCTCAGCGAAAATCGCTGATATCGCAGCATCCCGTCAGCAGGTTGTCGCAGACAATCAGACGGCACAGGCTGCTCTGGTAGCCGCTAATTCTGTTCAGCGTAAGGCTCTTGCTGATAAAGAGGCTGCTCTTTCTTCTCTCGCGCTGGCCCAGGCTGAATATAACGTGGCAAAAGGTAGCGCTGCAGAGATGCTGGCAATGGATGCCCTTGTAGCCGCAAAAACCAGGGCTACTACCGCATCTATAGCTCTTGCCGAGGCTGAAACTGCCCAGGCTGCTGCGTCGGCCCGTGCAGCGACAGCTGCTCGTGCAGCGTCCATTGGTATCGGAATGGCTCGTGGTGCGCTTGCTCTTATAGGTGGTCCAGCGGGGGCGGCTATGCTTGCTGCCGGCGCGATCTTCTATTTCTGGCAGAAAGCTCAGCAGGCAAAAGAGGAGGCTATCGCCTTCGCCGATGGTCTGGATAAGCTCAACGCCGCCATGAATGCAATGTCGAACACGCAGCTGCGTGGGGCTATTGCAGATGCCAATAATTCTATTCGAGCTCAGAAAGAGGCTGTTGCGGATCTGCAAAGTGAAGTTGACTCGCTGAGAGACAGATACCAGAACTTTACCCCGGCTGCCCAGAAGGTTGCTGAATCTATGGGGCAAGGTACAGACTTCGCTCGCCAACAGGCGGAAGTGTCTGATGAGCTGGCTCGCAAGACGCGAGACCTTGAGGCCGCTAAAGATAAATTATCCAGAACAGAAGAAACCGCGTCAGAGGCGACTCGCACGCTCACGAACAACATGCTCACGGCGATGGGAGTTCATGATCAACTCATCGAAAAATCCTGGTCTCTTGAGCAGGTTCAGGGTGCGGTAGCGAAAGCCTTTGGGGAGACGGCTGATGAAATAAACCGAGCCAATCAGGCCGGAAAAAGCTTCGACCCCAAAGCGCTGCAGATATCTCCCGCGACCAAGGAGGGCGATAAAGTTATCGCTACTCTGGAAGAGCAGAATGAATTACTTAAAATTCAGGACGAGAGAGAGCGGGCGATAGCCAAAGCCAGGATGCAGGCTGCCAAGGTCACTGACAATCAGAATCAAATCTCTGCAGCTGGCAGGCTGGCTGCTGAAAATTATGATTTAGAGAAGTCAGAAGAAGCCAGGAAAAAAGCTCAACAAGAGAGTGAGCAGCAGGGGAAAAAATCAGCGTCTTCCGCTGAATCTGTTGCTCAGAAACTGGCAAACCTGAAGCAGCAATCGGAGCTTGCCGCTGACTCAACGAATAAGCTGAGCCGTGAGCAGGCCATCCTGAATGCGCAGCAGTCCCTTGGTAAAGGAGCTACGAAAGAGCAGATCGCACTGGCCGGACAGTATGCGGCAAAAAAATGGGATACGGCCAACGCTATCAAGGCAGAGGCTGCAGCTCAGAAGCTTCTTCCTGAGTCACGTGAGAACGCCACTTACAAGCAGGATGTTGAGGATCTGAATACTGCACTGGCGGCGAAAAAAATCAGCCAAGAGCAGTACAACGCTACGTCAGAACAACTTGAGCAGCAACATCAGGTTAATCTGGCGAAGATAAGGGCGCAGAAAATTGCAAATGTCACGCCCGTACAGGATGCGCAAGGAGGAATTGACCCAGTTCAGCAACTTGCCAATCAGCATGCAACCGAATTAGCCATGATTCAGCAATTCGAGTCTGATAAAGGAAAGCTAACACAGCGTGGGATAGAGCTTGCTAATGCAGCTAATACTCAATACGAACATCAACGGATAGCAGCGCAATGGGAAATATGGAAAAACCAAAATTCTGCGAATGAGTTATTGGCAGCCGGATTTGACTCTTTAGCTGGCAACGCTTCCAACGCTTTCACGGGGATCCTAACCGGAAGCATGTCAGCTCAGGAGGCAATGCAGTCTCTCGCAAGCAACGCGCTGAATAGCCTCATCAATGGCTTTGTGCAGATGGGTGTAGAGTGGGTTAAATCAGCGATCACTGGCAGTACTGCCCAAATCGCTGCCACCACGGCCACGACCTCGGCAGCTGTCGCCGGCACAGCAACGACTACCGCGGCGAGCGTTTCCTCTGCGGCGGCCACAACCGCAGCCTGGACGCCCGCTGCAATCGTCGCCTCCATTGGATCGTTCGGTGGCGCCGCAGCGATTGGTATCGGTGCAGTAATTGCCGCCATGGCGATGGCTGGTGGTATCGCAGGTAAGCGTAAAAACGGTGGTTCCATCCAAGCTGGAGGAATGTATCAAGTAGGCGAGGGCGATAAGCCAGAAATCTTCCGCGCTAATAATGGCAGTCAATACATGGTGTCTGGCGATAATGGCACCATGCTCAGCAATAAGGAAATTACTTCAGGGGGGTCTGGTGGAGTGGTAGTCAATATCAACAACTACACGTCGTCAAACGTAGATGCGCAGGCAACGCCAGACGGAAATGGAGGTTGGACGGTGGATGCATTCGTCTATGACCTCGATAACGGTGGCCCTGCCAGTCAGGCCATACAGCGAAATCACCAGGCACCACGTAAGGCAAGGAGCTAAATATGCCAATTCCATATCCTGACTGGTTGCCACTGGCGCAAAAAGGAAAAACGCCGTCGACCGATACCGGTTTTCGGACGGACCAGCCGGCGGTCGGCGCGCCAATATTTCAGAAACTCACCGATGACCTGAAAACCACTTTCTCTCTTACGTGGATATTCACCCGGGATCAGCATCGGACCTTCATGCAGTGGTTGCGTAGTCCGAACTACCTCGATAACTGCAATCAGTGGTTCACGATGCGCCTCGGTACCGGTACTGGCGACACAGGCCTTGAAGTTCAGGAACTACATTTCCTTTCCTGGCCGACATGGTCGCAGTCCGGCTCCATTTTTACCTGGAGCGGTGATGTTGTCGCGCGAGAACTGGTTAACTCAGATGATGAGTTTGACGACATTATTGTCGAGCTTCCTCCGCCGTGGGGTTCATGGCTCGATATTATCGTCACCGGTTATCCGGATGGACGTGATCCGGAAAGCCTGCCGAGGGTTCCGTAATGCCCACACTGAGAGAATTTCAGAGCCAGAGACCGAACCGGATACTTTACGAGACGATCACCTTCTACAACGAGACGTTTGGATATGTGCGTCTGGTGAACAACCAGATATTCCCCAAAACGCTCGGCGGCCAGGTGTTCACTCCATGCCGGATGGAGCTTACGGAGAGCCAGCAAAGCAATACGCCGGTACTCAACAGCACGGTTAAATTTAGCCGCCTGGCGCAGGACTTTAAACAGAAGCTGAAACTCTGGAAGGCGCATTCACGCATCACGCCTATCTCTGCCACCTATCAGCAGTTCGACGCTGCTGACATGAGTACAGCTATCAAGTCCTGGACGCTCTATGTCAATGACTGCTCGATGGATGACAAGGACGTCACATGTAGCCTCACGCGCATAAATCCGCTTAACCGTAACGTTGGCCGTCTGTATACCGTCGAAGAATACCCGGGGCTTCAGAATGCATAGAGACGAGTTTATCTCTCGAATTGAGGGCGTGCCATGGAGTAACCGGGCGTGCAGTTTCGACGCAGCAGACTGCTGGGGTCTGGTGGTGATGTATTACCGACATGTCCTCGGCATCGAGGTACACCAGACCGCGGACTACGAATCCGGGCGCGACTTCATGACCTGCTATGACGCTGATGTCGTGTTCTGGCAGCGAAGCGAAACATTTTGTGATGAAGGGATCTTCGTGGCCTGGGTTGGCAGCCAGCCTGTGCACGTTGGACTGATTATCGGCGGCCGCGCGCTACACAGTCGCGGGGATAATGGGCATGTCAGGTTCGATGCGATACGGACAATTCAGAAGCTATTCACCAGAGTGGAGTTTTACACTTATGCCGGTAATCGAGATTCAGCGCGTTCCGGGGATGCCGAAGGACCGGGCGGAAGTTGAAGCAGGGACGGTGTTTTATGACTGGCTTGTTCAGGAAAGCTTCCACCGAGATATCCGCATCAACGTTAACGGCAAAGAACTGCAGCCTGAAGAAGAACTGGGCTTTGTTCTTCAGGAAAATGATCGGGTAGTCATTTTTGACCAGCCTAAAAGCGGCGGTCTGATTGGTACCATCCTGAACCCGCTTGAGCACCTCAACCCGATAAAATTTACTCAGAAAGTACTTTCCGGGCTGATGCCGAAAGCAAATGCGGGCGCTGCCGGCGGGAACAGCAAAACGTCGCCAAACAACAGCCTGAAAGGCCAGACCAACATTGCGCGTAATGGCGAAGCCAAGCCTGATAACTTCGGTCAGGTACGTTCGTTCCCGGATCTGGCTCAGGAATCGCTGTTCGAATATATCAGCAACCTGAAATACATTACTGAACTGATGGTGTTCGGGCTGGGGAAATACGACGTTACGTCTGTGCGCTTTTCTGAGTCGAATCTCGGCTCTATGGCCGGGGCGAGCTACACCATTTACCAGCCAGGTGACGTTATCCCGGTAGTGAATGAAGGCTACCAGTTTGATGACGTTGACGGGCAGGAAGTGCCAGGGTTAAACGAGAGCGGCGATTTCCCGGTCGAAACGGCCACTGCAAACACTGTTATCAGCGGTGTCTATGCCGGGGGCCAGATAGCGATGAAAATCGTGAAACAGACATCCTTCGATTACTTTGCCGATCTGACTTTCCCGCACCCGGTGACATTCACCATTAATGTGACGTATCCAATCACTGGCGGTACCAGAACGGAAGACGTAACTCTTTCGGGCAGGCTGATACAGTTTCAGGAAACAAACGACGGCGCAGTGGTTAACCCGACTTATTACTACACCTTCACATTTGACCGTCTGAATGGCCCCGCCATTCCCATTCAGGATGCAACCATCAATACGACAAAGTTCATCCTGAATGATAACGCCGCGCTGATAGTGGGGCCGTTTTTCTCGCCGATTGCATCAAGCCAGTTATGGCTTCACACGCAGTCCGGTCTCGGCGGTAACAGCGAAACAAACTGGAAGGTGACAATCTGGAAAGTCGACGACAGCAACAACCAGATCCCCGGAACAGAACAGGTGTTTACTTACCGCCAGACAACGCCTCATGACTACATGTCTGAGACGTTTAACAGGACTGATAAGCTAATTCCTGCCGGTGGATATGGGCGCTATGCAATCACCTTCCAGAGGACTGATAACAGCAGTGATGCCAGTAAGCTTCAGATTGAAGAAATCCATGCGGTTAACGTGAGGACAAACGTCGTTCACGCTGAAGATTCGCTGGTAATGGTAAAGGTCCGGGCCACTGAAAATGCCACGAGCGGGCGCGACAGGAAATATAACGCGCTGATCACCCGCCACGTCATCAGCTATAACATGACGACGCAGCAGGTAGATTACACGCTCAGGTCGTCACGGAAATTTGCAGATATCGCCCTGTTTAACTGGCTCGTTGTCGGACAGCAGCCGGAGTCGAGTATCGACATTTACGGCCTGTACCAGATACAGGCGGAAATCGACGCAATCGACCCGCGCCTGGGGTATTTCGATTACACCTTTGACGATGAGGATGTGTCGCTCGGATCGCGCATGGAGACCATCTGTGACGCTGCCAGCGTTTCCGTCTATGACGATAACGGTGTGCTGTCATTCACCCGAGACAGCAGGAAAACCTCTGCAGCTACGATATTCAACCGCTCAAACACAAAGCCAGATGGTTACTCGCTTTCTTACGATATGACGCTTCCAGGCGGTTATGACGGCGTTGAAGTGCAGTTCCGTAACCCGGACACCAATAAGCAGGACTTTGTCCGGTACCGGATATCAGGGAGTTCCATCATTGAAGGATCGCCGGCCAAAGCGAAGAAGTTCGAAATGCTCTACGTCAGAAACAGATTCCAGGCGGACGAGCGGGCGCTGCGCGAGTGCAAGAGGCTCATCTTCTCCCGTATGACCATGGCTATTACAGCAATGGCAGATGGCGAGTGGGTGAATATTGGAGACATGGTTCAGGTGCCTGATACATACGATACCAACCAGCAGGCTGGCTATATCGTTTCACGAGTCGGCAATGACTTCGAAACGAGTGAGCGCATCAACTTCTCCGGATCCATGTTTGTGCAGGTCACGGATTCATCCGGCGGCACTACTGCACGATACTCGGCATCTCCGCGCGCTGACACCGCTTTTGGCTTTACTGCTGCCATTCCAGATATTGACCTGAACCTGTTTGACGGCGTTGACGTCCAGTCGCCTTCCAGATACGTCATTGCCACGTCTCAGGAACTGGATGCAGGGCAGTGGACCATCACCGCTAAGCAGCCAGACGGCAAGGGAAGTACCGCATTAACCCTCGCTGAGTATAGCGATCTGATTTACCAATAAGACCTATCCCGACCATCACAACCCGGCCACCGCGCCGGGTTTTTTTATGGAAACAATATGGCTACGCAACCTACTAATCTGCCTGTTCCAAGCGAATCTTATCGCGACCTGAAGTTTAACGCCGGGAAAATTGACGAGTTCGTTACCTCGCTGGTAAACACTTATGTTGACCGGTTCGGGAATGAGCATTACACCATCGAAGGCCTGCGCTGGCTGGCTCAGCAAGCTATTGCGCAGTATGGATGGATCCCTGTAGGTACCTTCCAGGATGGTGCAACGTTAACGTCGCCTAATCAAATCCTGAAAGACACAACCGACGGCGAATACTATCGATGGGATGGCTCATTCCTGCCGTCAGGAAAGTTTGTTCCTAACGGCTCAACACCGGGAACAACTGGTGGCTTTGGGGTGGGGGCATGGATAAGTGTTGGTGATTCCACACTCAGAGCACTCCTTGCTTCAGTAAATGGAGCAACACAAATAGGCACCAGTCATCGCGGGTTATTATCCTCAGATCTTAATGCTATCGACCGCAGACCAGATGGGTATGCAAATGATCCATCTGCCGTGCTGGCTAATGGGCCTGATGTACAAATTAACACCTGGCTTTCGCGAACAGTCCCGATTCTCCCTAACGATTATCAGGTTGTGGACAGTGTAGGTGGCAGTTTAACTATGACCGCAGTTGCGAGGGCTGTACATTCAGAATTCAAGAAAGGATTCACTATCCGAAACTTACGCATCATCGGCAATATTGTTAATGGGCCATCCACTGGCAATGTGGCCTATGGTATACAGTTAGAAGACAGCGAAAACTTTAAAATTCTAGGACTTGACGCGAAACAGTTCAGTGGCTCTATGGAGCTTCTGCGTTGTTCTGATTTTGTTGTAAGAGATGTTTATGCCCGTAACATGCGTTATCACGACAACGTGGCCGCGGGGGGTTACGGCGTGTTGCTCGGTGGTTGCAAGAGGGCATTAATTGACGGCATCAATTTCAGAGCCAGCACAGCAGACGGCGACCTCGGACGTCATGCTTTATACGTGTCGGTAGACCCGGCGGGCAATTTTTGCGAAGACATTATTGTAAAGAACCTCATTGCGTTGTACGTAAATATCGACAATCGAAACATGCCTGCGGCGGTTATTCGTCGCAGTAATCGCTGCATGATTGATGGATTCAACGTTAACGGCCCTAATGGTGGCTTTGGGCTTAATGCCGATAATGGTGTTATCCAGGACCTACAGATTCGTAACGGTCATATGAAAATAATTCAGTATGACGATAATGCTGTATATGGCATCTCAGGTGGAGTTGATGGGCAGCCTAACACTGTAGTTGGTCTGCGTGTAGACAATTATACATTTGAGGGGGAGGTAAAGTCAGGTGTAACCCCTGCGTCCGTGCGTCTTCATGCACTAGCTGTTACGTGCCGTGACAGTTATTTCACTAATACCCGTATTAAAAGTCACGGCAGTGCAAACCCCATCCTGGTACAGCCGGGCGCTTTCAATGTAACATTCGATGGAATCAAGGACTTTGTTTCGGCTGGGAATGCTTCAGGCGCAGCCTTAATACGCTTTATGGGGAGCAATAGTAATATTAAAGTGTTTAACATCGACACCGCCCGTGCGCCATTCGTTGGCCTTGATAATGTCACTGATCTTACAGTTAACTGGGAAAGGTTTGCTCGAATTGTTAGTGCTAACGGAACGGTCACAACTACGGATACAGAATCATTGATAAACACTGTATCTGCAACTGGCACTGGTGAATTAACAGTTTCATTCAAGCCACATGTTACAGCTGATGCCGTGCGAAAATGCACAGTCACTCCTGCTAGTGTTGCAGGTTTGGTGATTCTCCCTGAAATATCCGGTAAAAATCTGATTCTTAGATTCTATAATGGAAGTGGTGCGCTGGTTCCACTTGGGGCATCAATAGTTAGCGCTGATATTAGGCTTCACTCATGATAGAGCGGGCTAAAGCCCGCTTTATTTATTTTAAAATAATAAAAGTATCCCCATTTGCCCGACAGATTTCATACCTATACTTATTAACTAATATATTTTTTGCGCATGCAGATTGTGCCATGCTCTCTTTATCTTTAATTTTTCCATTAATTTCTACATTTCTGAAGCCATATTCTTTAAGGATTAAAGACATAATCCAATGATTAGCAGGGAAATTAATTGATTTTATTATAGGGAATGACCTTTCATTGTTTATGGCTAAATCAGTTGGCTTTGTGCGGCCTGATACAAATATCTTTCCAATGCTTGAGTTAGAGTTTTCTAGATCATTAGCTAACATTAGTGCGGTATTGTAATCCATTTTTATCTGCGAGCTGTATGCATTTGATACTGCCGCAGATGATATAATGGAATAAAGAATAAGGTAAGCAGGAATGATGATAAGCATTGATTTATATGTCGTATATTTATAAGTCAAAAGCACGACCCCAAAGACAAAGAATCCAAATGGTATTGCTACCCTTGGTCCTGCTGGCCACTCGGCGATTATAATAATTAGAATTGATGCTGCTATTAACGCATATGCAGGGTAAGGCGCCATTATCACACCGATCAATTTATGAGGCGCATTAATGTGTTTATTTTTAAAAATAGCAAATGTGTATTTTGCTACGCAATAAATACACAATGCGGACATTACTAAAATAAATACTGTAGTGTATGCCTTTACATATATATCAAACAACTTCATTGAGTTACCAATCATAAAATCAAACCAGTCTTTTCTTTCGAAAACCAATTTGCTTCTACTTGTAGTTACGGAAAACTTTGTGTAAATGCTATATAATATGATAGCAGTTGCAAAATGTAGCGCTGATTTTGCAATGATGTTGTTATTTTCTTTAGATTGCTCACTGTATGCATATGAGAATATAGCCAACACCACAAAGGCAGGTGTCGCTGGCTGATATAACATAAAAGAAACAATCAACATTATTATTGAAGTAATGCTAGATGTAATATTTTTATTTGTATTGATGTAATAAGAATAAACAGATAGCATGATAGCCAACGACATAGGCAAGCAATCATATCTGTACATCATGTTCTGGATATATAAGGGGTTTATCACAGGCAAAGAGCAAATGAGCGCTGATGATAAATTGTATTTCAATTTAAAGATTTTACATAAAATATATGATGTTAAGATGTTAGTCAGGCATGCGAGTAAAATTGTTACTGGGTATACATCTGATGATGTATTAATGCTGAATGATACTAAAGATACAGCTACATCTGAAATTGGCCTTCCAAGACTCCACCATCCTAACATTCCAGTGTTGGCTCTTATAATATCGTCTACATAATAACTTCCAGACAATATTATAGGCATTGCGAACAAAAATGCCATTAATGATAATGTCAGTAAAAACTGCTTTAATGTTAAATCCTTTTTTAAATCAACCATTATTTTTTCACCTTCAGCACATATCGAGGCCTATTTTTAACCTCAACATAAATCCTGCCTATATATTCACCCAGCACTCCAATCCCGATCAGTTGTATGCCGCCAAGGAAAAGAATGGAGACGAGGAGGGATGGGTAACCTCGCACAGCATTACCAAAGGCGAGAGTGTCTATAATCATCCACGCTCCATAAATGAAAGCCACTCCAGCAACCAGTAAGCCTATGTAAGTCCACATGCGCAGAGGGAAGGTTGAAAAGCTAGTTATCCCCTCAAGCGCCAGGTTCCATAGTTTCCATCCGTTGAATTTTGTGCTGCCTGCAACGCGTTCTGCGCGGGCATATTCAACGACATCTGTACGGCCGCCAACCCAGCTCAGGACGCCCTTCATAAACAAGTTACGCTCTGGCATGAGCTTAATGTTTTCCACCACCTGGCGAGACATCAGACGGAAGTCGCCAACGTTCTCTTCGATCTGCGGATTGCTGATTTTGTTGTGCAGCTTGTAGAACCATTCAGCGGTTTTTCGTTTCAGCCTACCATCGGTAGAGCGATCTGAACGCTTGGCTAGCACCATGTCTGCACCGTCCTGCCATTTCTCTATCAGGTGCGGAATGACCTCAATTGGGTCCTGCAGGTCTACGTCAATCGGAATGATTGCTTCACCGGTAGCGTGGTCCAGTCCGGCAAACAGCGCAGGCTCTTTCCCGAAGTTGCGAGTGAATGACAGTGGAACCACGAGCGGATCAGCGATAGCAATCGCGTTAATGATGGATTCTGTAGCGTCTTTGCTGCCGTCGTTGATGAAGACTATTTCCACTTCATGTTGCTGAAGACCTTCAAATTCGCGCACTGTTTTATAGAAGATCGGAATTGCTTCCTCTTCATTAAATACCGGAACGACCAGAGAAATTTTCATTTCGCATCCCTAAAGACAATGAACTTTGAATAGATGAAACCGCACACCAGACTGATGGCGGAGAAAAGAATTAGAGTCACGATCGGAGCCATACCGGACTTATCTGCAGCCCAACCAACTGCCGCGCTCAGCGAGCCCATAAACCCGACATAGAGCATGTAGCGCATGGTCGTTGTAGAAGACTTGAAGGTGAATCTGGCATTTGCAAAGAAGCTAAATGACACCGCCACTACAAATCCGGCGAAGTTCGCCAGAGCTTGCCCTGTGTGGAAAACGTAAATAGAAATAGCGAACACAACCCAGTGAATGAGCGTGTTGATAACACCGATTGATGTGTACCTGGCGAATAGCTTTAACATTATATAAATCAGTCAATTCGGAAAGGTCTGAAGTTTAGCACCAGATGATCACTTGATCGACCCTCAAAATTAACGATACTGTATATGCATACAGTTAAAATCGGAGGTGCATCATGGGTTTCCCATCGCCAGCAGCAGACTACGTTGAAGAACGCATATCGCTCGACAAGCGCCTTATCGCGCATCCGGCAGCCACGTACATGATGATTGCTGGCGCGACATATCTGCGCGCCGGGATCATGAAGGGCGCTATGCTTATTGTCGACTCGTCGTTGACGCCGAAAGACGGTTCTCTTCTGGTGTGCACACTTGATGGCGAGTTCAGGATAATGCGCTACAGGACGCATCCTCAGCCTTATCTGGAAAACCCTGAAAATGGAAGGAGGGAGCCGCTACCATCGAAGGACGAAGTGTCGGATACATCGCGGCCGGTGTTTGGGGTGATCACCTACAGTATCAACGATGCGCGTTCGGGCGAGTTCGACGACTGCCCGGTGATGTGATGGGGCATATGTGGGGCATGAAACAGCACTCGCTCTAAGGTGAACTTAGACGACTAATGTTTTCGACGACTCTAACCATCTGTTATTTAGTGCGCTCTTGGACGATCTTTGTCGTTTATGAAAAATGTATGCTCATGTGATGGGGATGCAGGTTTAAGTATTGAAATGGCTTACAGAGATTTCAAGCGTAGTTTCTTATATAAAGAAAGTTTACAGGATTACTTATGTTACCAAGAGTTCACGTCGTTAACTCATCACAAGGTAGCTTTCTGACCTTTGGCAATGATGTCATTTCCAATCACCTCTTTACCCAAGACAACTGGGAAAACTGGCTTTTTGCTATTACAGGTGAATTCACCAGAGAGTTCGATAAGCCTATAGTATTCGATCTCGGTGCAAATTTGGGGGCGTATACCGTACCTACAGCGCTCATGCTGAATCAGCAAAATGGTCATGTTTATTCCTTTGAACCACAAAAGGTTGTGTATTATCAGCTCTGCGGAAATATTTTCCTCAATCGCCTCAACAATGTAACAGCCCTGAACAAAGGGGTTGGAGCGGCAAATGGGATACTTGAATTGCCAGTGCCTGACTACCACAAAATGTATAACGTCGGTGGTTTTTCCATGATTGAACAATATCGTTCAAACACGGGAGTAGAGGCAGCGATGAGCGATGAAAAAGATGTAGTACAACTAATCAAACTCGATGATCTTTTGTTTGAACAGAAAACTCGATTTTTGAAGATTGATGTTGAAGGTCTGGAACTGGATGTTTTAAAAGGTGCCGTCGGATTCCTCGAGCATAATAATTTTCCACCCTTCTCTTTCGAAGCATGGGACTTACCATGGTTTAATGAACAGCGTGAGGCACTGCTGACTTTTATTCTTGAGCTGGGGTACACAGTAGAACACGTTCAGTTTGATGATTATCTGGCTCATCATCCTAAAAACGAAGCGAAAGTTGATTTCATCCGTGATCAAAATGAGCAGCTAACTCGCGTCGTACGTGTGGCATAGGGGTTATGAGTTATCTGCAATAGTGAATTCGGATGCCATAAAGAGTTCTCGCTAGAGTTGCGCGCGTTTTAATGCCAAAATGAATTTTTTCATTAACCTGGATTTTTCATGAAAAAGTTAGCATTAACAGGCGCTCTGATAATCCTTGCCGGGTGTGTCCAGGTGGATAACTATCAAGATGTGATCAAACATCCTGTCCCGGCAGATCTGGCAGGATACTGGCAGTCAAAAGGGCCGCAGAGCAGCCTGGTCAGTCCTGAAGCGATTGCCACGCTGGTGGTGACGGAGGAGGGCGATACGCTGGACTGCCGCCAGTGGCAGCGTGTGATTGCCGTGCCTGGTAAGATCATGCTGCGTTCAGACAGCTATTACAACGTCACGCGCAAGCTGGATATCTATCCGCTAGATCGCGACGGCACAACGCTTGAGTATGACGGTATGGAGCTGCAAAAGGTTGACCGCCCAACGGTGGAGTGTGCGGACTACCTGAGCAAGAATTCGCTCAAGAGTAACCTTCCTTAACTTTTTTTGCCGGGTAAGGCGAAGCCACCACCCGGCGCTGTTTCTACAACGCATCCTCAATCACCCACACGCTGACGCTTCCACCTTTGCAGGTAAAGGTGCCTTCGCCATCCGCCGCGGTGGTGACCGTTTCTTCGCGATTGCCGAGAAAATCACGCCACGTTTTGTTGCCGTAGTTTTCACCCAGACAAATCACTTTCTCGCCGTCATCGCCATTCGACATCACCACCACACAGCCAGGATCGTCTTCGGTGCCGCTGCGGCTGAAGGCGATACAGTTTGGGTGATCGAAGAACAGCGTCTGCACGCCGTGGGCAAAACGCTGGCGGGCGAGGATCAGCTCGTGAAGCTGCTCGATGACCGGCATATCAATATGGTAGGTTTCGCCGTCACCGCCCGTATCGTCATAGCTGGCACCGAATAAATCCGGATAAAAGACGCTGGGCACTCCGTTTTCACGCAGCAGGATCAGGGCATAGGCCAGCGGTTTAAACCACGCTTCAACCGGCGCTTCCAGTGCCTGCAAAGGCTGAGTGTCATGGTTGGCAACCAGAGTTACTGCATGGAACGGATCGGCTTCGACCAGGGTGCCGGTAAAGATTTGGCTCATGTCGTATTCCCGACCCTGGCGCGATGCTTCGTGGAATTTCATCTGCAGGGGGGCATCGAACAGCATCGTCTTGCCATCGACCTGGTCAATATAGGCCTGCAGTTTATCCACTTCGTGGGACCAGTATTCCGCCACGATAAACAACGGTTGCGTTGCGACTTCCTGAACGTGCTCAATCCACTCCTTATAAAACCAGGCGGGAATGTGTTTGACGGCGTCCAGACGAAAACCGTCACAGCCAGTTTGTTCCATGACCCAGCGGGCCCAGTACTTGATTTCCTCGGTGACGGCATGGTTGCGAAAATCAATGTTTTCGCCCATCAGGTAATCAAAATTACCCATCTCATCATCAACCTGGTCGTTCCAGCCTTCACCGGTGTAGTCGTTGACGATTTTAAAAATGCCGTCTTCATCGGGGTTTTCAATATGGTCGACGCCGCTGAAGCATTTGTAATCCCAGATAAACTGCGAATATTGCCCGGCACGGGCAGGGAAGGTGTAGCGTGTCCAGGCTTCACACTCAATGATCTCATCGTCGATCTGCGTGCGATCCTGTTCGTTGACGCGCTGAACGCGGACGGGTTCTTTCTCGTCAGCGCCCATTTTGTGGTTAACCACCACGTCAAGGAGGACGGCGATCTCATTACTTTTGAGTGCGTCGATAGCCTCCAGCAGCTGAGCTTTGTCACCGTACTTGGTGGCGACGCTGCCTTTCTGGTCAAACTCACCGAGGTCGAAAAGATCGTAAGTGTCGTATCCGACCGAGTACCCGCCGGATGCGCCTTTACAGGCTGGCGGCAACCAGATCATATTGATGCCGATTTCGTTAAGATTGGGGGCTAACGCCGTGACCTCTCGCCACAATTCACCGCCCGCAGGGTAATACCAGTGAAAACATTGTAACAGGGTGGGGTTTTTCATCGTCCGTGCTCCAGAAGCCGTTTGGCAGACTTCTGGAGTATGGATGAAGAAATCATAATTGTGTGTCGCGGGTCAAACTTTCTGGATAAAGAATATTTCCTGACAGCTTTCCATAAGTAGATGTTATGGATTGCTGTTTACCGGTTTGATCAATAAGATGGCGGAGCTCTTCCATGCGCATAGCCAGTAACTCTTTAAGTTCGCTTTCATTTTTAAGCACATTTTCAAGCAACAATCTGGCCTGTTCGATATGAAGCTGCGGTGCTGATGTTATCGGATTCTGCGATATATGTTCAATAAGTTGAACATAAGTAATTTCATGTGTGATTAGATCGTCCCACTGACCGGCTTTAGCCAGCTTAAGCATGGAAAGGCTGAGGTTATGTAGCGCCTGCCAGGCGCTAAGTACAGAGTTGGGGGTGTTCATTAAAGATTATCCTGGTGAGAGGAGACATTAGAGCCAATTTGTTTCCACGCGTCAGCAATGTTATTCAATAATTCCTCAACTTCGACGATAGCCCCTTCGTCATTACGTAAATTAGCATATAACAGACGACGAATCATATAGTCATACAGTGCTGCAAGGTTCGCGGAAAGCGGACCTTCGATCTCCATATTCAAGCCAGCCTTTAAACCGTTGTCGATGATATTTATTGCTTTCGACAGTGCTTCACCTTTTTCGGCAATACGATTCTCGTTGAGGAAAAGCCGGGCACGGACAAGGGCACTGAGTGCCCCGTCAAATAGCATGGTCACAAGTTGATGCGGATTTGCACTCATTACCGCACTTTCAAGACCAATTTGTTGATATGCACGCGCACCAATTTGTGAGTACATAAATATTCCTTAACTGCTGGAAGAACTGAATTGCTGTTTCAGATAGGTAGATGTATTGTTCATTTTGCTCATCAACGTATCCAGATTAGTGAATTGCGCTTTATATCGCGCCATTGTGGCTTCTATGTTGGCTTCCATCGCATCATAACGGTTATCAAGCGTTTTCAGGGTCGTGTTAATACCGTCGGTCGCATTTTTGATAATCCCTTCTTTACCGACGGTCGTGCTCAACATATTGGTGAGCGTCGTGCCCATTTGTGTCGCAAGCCCGGTTGTCTTCCCGTCGCCTGTAAAATATTCCTGGACCGCTTCTGGATTATCCGTTAACGCTTTGCTCAATTTGGTCGAGTCAACTTTAAGATTGCCTAACGAACCGTCTGCACCCGTGGCAGTATCTTGTGTCACACCCAGTTGAGCCAGGATTGCATAAGAGCCTGACTGCACCTCAGTTAATAATCCACGTAATTGTGACTGCACCGAGCGTACCGTACTATCGCCAATTAAAGCGCCATTATTTGCGGACTGGCTTTCACCGGCATCAACCTTTACATATTTCGTGACGGACGTAATTGTCGACTGTAAAGCATTATAAGCCGTTACCCAGTCAGTGATGGCTTTCTGAGTGGTGTCAGCAGCGCGGGTAACATTCAGATTTTCACTGCTCGTGCTTTCATTTTTTAGGCTCAGGGTAATACCCGGCAGTGCATCAGTGATAGTGTTAGTTGAACGCTCAATCGTAATGTCGTTGATAATAACTTGCGAGTTTTGAGATGCCGTTTGTTGATTCATCACCCCTGTGTGGGTTGATGAATCATATCCAATGATACTCTGTAATGTGCTATCGCCCGTCACGCTCACCGTCATATCATTTGCTGTACCAGATGTTTTTGATGTCAGCATTAAGGTGTAGTCACCGTCTTTCGCTTTAATGACCGTAGCCGTTACGTTTCCGTTCGCTTTATTGATCGCACTAGCGATTCCATTTAACGAGGTATCGGAATCATCAAGTGTAACGGTTAACGGCTTTGTCGAGCCTGCTTGTCCAATGGTAATAGTACGGGTTCCACCCGTTGTTGTGCCAAGTTGCGAGGTCGCGCTAGTCTGGCTGGCAGTGGTCAGCACCTGCGCTTTTGCCAACGATTTGACCTGAACGGTATAGCTACCGACGGTGGCGCCCGTGGCTGTGGTTGCCGTGAAGGAGTTATTGGTTGATCCTACGGCTGTTGCGTTCCATGTGTCAGTTTTAGAAAGCGCTGCAGTAGCGGTATTGAGCGTTTGCATCGCACTTTGCAGCTTACTGAACGCACTGAGCTGCGCGTTATAAGAGGTTTGCTGATTCGTTATTGTCGTTAATTTTGTTTTTTCAGCGTTTTCAAGATTCGTGTAGAGCGTCTGTAGATCCAAACCTGAGCCTACGCCAAGACTACTGATTGTTGCACTTGCCATTAGATTGTTTCCTTTAGTCAATGGTAGTTTCAGCTAGTTATCGGCGGCATAGGAAAATAGTTTAACCATTAGCTAAGAAAATTATCGGCTGAATAAGCGGTATTCTCCTCAGCATATACCCTCTTCGTTAACGGTATGAAGGATGCAGCCCTGGGATATTGCTTATGGCCCTAAAAGGCTGAACACCATAAACCATTCTTTTTTTGGTATGACGATGTGAATTTATGTCTTTAAAATCAAAAAATTAAAAAAAAATCAATGAAAATTCTAAAGTCTTCAAAACGTTCGTCGATAACCTTTTTGACGGTGAGAGACGCCGTGAGTGTTAAGCACCGACCCTAGAATCCAATTTGAAGGAATTAAATTATGTCAGTAATCAATACTAACCTGTTATCCCTGTCTACTCAGAACAACCTGAACAAATCTCAGTCTGCTCTGGGTACCGCGATTGAGCGTCTGTCTTCTGGCCTGCGTATCAACAGCGCTAAAGACGATGCTGCTGGTCAGGCGATTGCTAACCGCATGAATTCTCAGATCAAGGGCATGACTCAGGCTGCTCGTAACGCCAACGATGGCATCTCTATGATTCAGACTGCTGAAGGCAACCTGAACGAAATTAACACCAACTTGCAGCGTATCCGTGAACTGTCTGTACAGGCAGCAAACGGCACCAACCAAGACACTGACATGACCTCCATCAACACCGAGATCAACCAGCGTCTGTCTGAAATCGACCGTATCGCAGGTGCTGCAAACTTCAACGGTAAAAACCTGCTGGATGGTTCTCAGAGCGGCGGCGTAACCATTCAGGTTGGTGCAAACACCAAAACTGGCGATACCATCAGCATCGGTTCTGACTCTCTGATCAATGCTAAGCTCAGCTCTCTTGCATCCGGTACTGCCCTGTCCGGCGGCACGGCATCTATCAGCGACAACACCACTGCAAAAGCGGTTATTGATGCAGTTGATACTGCTCTTAAAGGTATCGACGGTGCACGTAGCAACCTGGGTGCAATGCAGAACCGTTTCGAATCTACCGTTAACAACCTGAACAACTCAGTAACTAACTTGTCTGCAGCACAGTCTCGTATCCAGGATGCTGACTATGCAACCGAAGTGTCTAACATGTCACGAGCACAGATCTTGCAACAGGCTGGTACTTCTGTTCTGTCTCAGGCAAACCAGGTTCCTCAGTCTATGCTGTCTCTGCTGCGTTAATTCTTACGCCCTTGATATTCAAAAACCCGGCGTTGCCGGGTTTTTGTTATATTGCCCAACTCCACTTAAATGTTGATAGACTTGAAAATATTATGCGCAAAATTTTACTTACCATTGACAGGTTTGAACACTACGGTCAACACGAGAGTATCTTTTTTGATCTGATAGAATATTTTCATCGTCACAACTGGCAGGTCGATGTTTTTGCCAAAACCACGGGTCGGTATTGGCTCAACAATTTGAATATTATAAATGAAAATAAAACCATTCGCTTGTTGGAACAACCCGATGGTAAGTTGCACGCTTTCTACGATCTGATATGGATATTTAACGGCTATATTCCCGCCGAGCTGAACACGACTTTTATGCAAGGAGACTGGGTTTCCAGGGTCTTCTTCCATCACTTTTACAGTTATGCTGATTATGATTTACCCTACGGCGCTGATGTGGAAAATGCGCTTTCCACCACCAGTTTTGCCTGTTCTACCGCCAGTTATGTCCGCTTAGTTGAAAAGGGAATTAAACAACCGCGCATCAAGATTTTCCCGCTCACTGTTAATAATCAATTTGCATCTGCCACAGGTGTCTTCACTGATAAACTCGAAAAAGCACTGCTGATCTCTACTGGATATAATAAAAATTTAGTTGAGCTCATCGAGTCATTCCAGACCAGAAATATTGAACTGGATTACTATAATCTCGACTCTGCGCCTGGTCCTGTAACGCCAGAGCTGCTGTCACAATATCAGCTTATTATTGGTGATGAAGCCCGAGTTGTACTTGCCATGAGTATGGGGATACCGGTTTTGATATCAGACGGTATTTCCTCACACGGTTATCTGACAGAAGCAAACCTGCTGGAACGCAATGATTATCATTTTGCGCTGACAGGTGCTCCCAAAATCGTTAACCGAAACCGCTGGATAAAAGAGATCCTTGACGGTTACTCGCAGGCAGCCCACTGGGCCTGGGAATACCGGGCTGAAGCAAACGCGCAGCTTTCTTTAGACTCCTGTGTTGGACGGATACTCGATCGTCTGCCTGCGCCAAAAGTATTAAAGATTTCGCAAGAACAGCACCGCAATCTCGAGTTTCACCGCAAGGTTATGGACAGTTTCGGGGAAGAAACAACGCGGTCAGTCAGTAGCTGGATGAATGAAAGAAAACCGACGCCATTGCGTTCCGCAATTATAGGTACGTTGCTTCAGTCTTTCCCTGCCTGCGCTAGTATTTCGGTCATAATCATCGATCGTGAGGGCGACCGCGATAAGCTGCATGCGAGTTTACGCTCTGTTAATAACCAGACATTAAGCGCCGACTCACTCATTGTAGTAGGAAAGCAACCATCGCATTGTATTACTGACGATCCGATAATACGCTTCGTGGGTGATCTGAATCTGGCGGTGGACGGGATCGCATCCGCTAATTTGCTCATTATGGAGTCGGGCGATACCCTGGAAGAGCATGCGTTACTTACCTGTGCCGAGTTTACCATGCGGGATCCGCAGAAGGAGTTTTGGTATTTTGATGAACTCGTTATTCGTGATGATAAGGAAGATGGCTTAATTCTGAAGCCGGAATGCGATATAGATATGTTGCGTGCGCATCCTTATATCGGCTCCAGTGTCTTTATTTCTATAGATGCATTACGTCGCCACAATGGATTTAATCCTGACTGCCTATATCTCAGTCATATCGATCTTTGCTGGAAATTAATTGAAGAAAAAGGACAGTTCGCGGTCGGTCATATTCCTGAGGCGTTGATCGCCAGAGCCATCAGTATGAACGAATGGTGTAAAAACCCCGCTATCATTGATGAAATGAAAATCATCACCGCCGCACATCTCTCACGCTGCGGCATACATGCAACGATCGCATCCGGCGAAGAGCCTGGCGTCCAGTTCGTGACGTATCAACTCCCCGCCATCGCGAAGGTGTCGGTGATTATTCCGACCAAGGACCGTCTGGTATTGCTCCAACGCTGTATTGATTCTTTGATGGAGAAAACGGCGTACCATCAGTATGAAATTATCATTGTTGATAATGGTTCAACCGATGAGGATGCGAGAAGATATCTGGATCAGCTGGAGTCGATGCAGCTGGCGCAAATTAGAGTTCTGCGCTGGGATGCTGCGTTCAACTTTGCCGCTATCAACAACTACGCTAGCCGTTATGCAACAGGTGAGTACCTGTTGTTCATGAACAATGATGTTGAAATTCACGATGGCAACTGGATGGGGGCTTTACTCGAACTCACTCAACGCCCGGAAGTCGGTATTGTCGGGAGTAAACTTGAATATCCGGATGGTACGCTGGAGCATGGTGGGTATATTACAGGCATCAATGACGGCGTGATTGTCTGTGGGAAAGGGAGCTCTCCGGATGACAGTGGCTTCCTTAGCCGACTGAAAATCCCTCGGGGCGCTCATGCAGTAAGTGCCGCATGCATGATGGTGCGTAAAGACGTATTTGATGAGCTTGGCGGATTCGACGAAGAGAATTTCCCGATCTACTACGCTGACGTTGATTTGGCATTAAAAGCGAAAGCGCAAGGGTATATCACCCTGTGGACACCGTTTAGCCGAGTTAAGCACCTTGGTGGAGCTTCGCGTTTGTTCCCTGAAAAATTTGCAGTCGCTACACATGCGGATGAAGCATGCAATGATGCGTTGTTGGAGAAATGGGGAGCAGAACTGGCGCGTGATCCTTATTACAATCCAAATATGAATCGTCTCGGGTCGACATTTAGCCTGAACACCCGCATGTCGCGCTTACCGCATGCGCTGCCAGGAAAGCCGTTACCTGTGATCATGGGTACCCACATTAACTGGACCGGATGCGGTAATTATCGCGTCATTAAACCTCTTGGTGCGCTTCAGCAAGAGTTGAAGGCTGATGGCGGATTGATCCTCGGCCTGCCTACGGTGATGGAAGTGGCGCAGTTTCAGCCCGATCGCCTGATTCTTGAAGTGCCTATCGCCGATGATATTCCCCAGACAGTACAACGCTATCGTCAGGTCTGTAATGCCAAAATTATTATGGAATTTGATGATTACTATTTAGACGTCCCGGAGAAAAATATCTTCAGGGAGAATGTACCAAAAGACATCCAGAATCGACTGACCTCGGCTCTGGCCCTGGCTGACTGGGTTGTCGTGTCAACTGAGCCGTTAGCTGAAGCCTATTCTCGTTTTCATTCGGATATCCGCGTGGCTAAAAATCGCCTGGATATGGAACTGTGGGGGAACCTCAAGTCCGCTAAGCGCCGCGGTAAAAAACCGCGTGTAGGTTGGGCGGGGGGGGCGAGCCATACGGGCGATCTCGAAATATTATTACCGATCATTTCTGAATTAAAAGATGAAGTGGAATGGGTGTTTATGGGGATGAAGCCTGAGGGCGTCGCGTGCGAATTCCATTTGCCTGTGCCTTTTGAGCATTATCCGCAAAAGCTGAGTGAACTTGACCTTGATCTGGCATTGGTCCCGCTCGAACAGAATCGATTTAACGAATGTAAAAGTAATCTTCGTCTCTTAGAACTGGGAAGTTGCGGATTCCCCATTATCTGCACGGATATCGAGCCTTATCGCTGTGGCCTGCCCGTTCATCGGGTAAAAAATACGCCTAAAGCGTGGATTTCTGCTGTTCGTGAATACATTCACGACTGGAACGCGCTTGACAGGGCTGGTGAAGAACTGCGCAAAGCAGTGCATCGCGACTGGATGTTAAGAGAGGGCGGTCTGAATGATTGGCAGCGCGCCTGGATAGGCTAATGCTTGTACCCAAGCGGAAGAGCGCCAGAAACTGGCGGTGTCTGAAACGAAGAATAGGTAAATGATGTATGTATCAGGGTGGAAAAATTGGTGTGGGGATCGTCACTTATAATCGTAAAGACGGTTTGCTTAAATTATTAAACTCTCTTCCGCGCCAATGTATAGATGAACTGGTCATTATTAATGATGGACAACATTTCCCTGAGTATTCAGCTCTGGATTGCCACTATATTTTGAATGAAGAGAATCTTGGGGTAGGGGGCAGCAAAAATCTGGCGCTATCTTACCTGCGAGAAAAGGGCGTTGATCACTATTTCCTCATTGAGGATGACTTGTTTGTCAAACGGAATGATGTTTTTCATCGCTACATTGAAATGTCCCGTCTCACAGGGGTACAACACTTCAATTTTAGTCAGCATGGGTTACTGAATGTTAATCAGCAGGGGCAGCCACTCGTGCGGATGCGCTGCGATTATGCCGGTGAAAAACTATTTATGTTCCCTTCCTGTGTCGGGGCATTTAGCTACTACACCGCGCTGGCGCTTGATACGGTGGGGCTCATGGACGAACGTTTCTATAATGCGCTTGAACATGTTGACCATACCATTGCGGTCATAGATGCCGGCATGCATCCTCCGTTCGGTTATTTTGCAGATATAGCAGATTCACAAGACTATATTGGCGATGAGGGATGGAGCACTAAGCAATCTACAATTTCAGGCGAGCTCACTTTCAGAGCAATAGTTACAGTTGCTTTGCAACGGTTTAAACAAAAGCGTGGTTTCTTGCCTGCAGATATTACTATTGAGAACACAAAGAAAGTTACCCGGATACTGGAAAAAATCCATAGCAAATATGCAGTTAAACACTAAAGGGTACAATAAAACATTCAGCAAGCCAGTAGTGGAAAAACGACTGGCTGCAGAATTTCCTGTTCTAATCTCAAAATAACCCCTCATTTCACCCATTATTCATCCAATTGAACGCCCTGCAGAATCGGATAATCATGCCGATAACTCAACTAACGCAGGGCTGTTTATCGTGAATTCACTCTATACCGCTGAAGGTGTAATGGATAAACACTCGCTGTGGCAGCGTTATGTCCCACTGGTGCGTCACGAAGCATTGCGCCTCCAGGTGCGTTTGCCGGCGAGCGTGGAACTTGACGATCTGCTACAGGCGGGCGGTATCGGGTTATTGAATGCAGTTGACCGATACGACGCTCTGCAAGGAACGGCATTTACGACTTACGCAGTTCAGCGTATTCGTGGTGCGATGCTGGATGAGCTGCGCAGCCGCGACTGGGTGCCGCGCAGTGTTCGCCGCAACGCGCGCGAAGTGGCGCATGCGATGGGGCAGCTGGAACAGGAACTGGGACGTAACGCAACGGAAACAGAAGTGGCGGAACGTCTTGGCATTGCTGTTGAAGAGTATCGTCAGATGTTGCTCGATACCAATAATAGCCAACTCTTCTCTTATGACGAGTGGCGAGAAGAGCATGGCGATAGCATCGAGCTGGTGACGGATGAGCATCAGCAAGAAAACCCGTTACACCATTTAATGGAAGGTAATTTACGCCAGCGCGTAATGGAAGCGATTGAGGCTTTACCTGAGCGCGAACAGCTGGTGTTGACCCTCTATTATCAGGAAGAGCTTAATCTCAAAGAGATTGGCGCTGTTCTGGAAGTGGGGGAGTCTCGGGTGAGCCAGTTGCACAGCCAGGCCATTAAACGTTTACGCACAAAGCTGGGTAAGTTATAGGTGATTGATTCACCTGAAAAATGCCGCACAACGTATTGACAACCAGGAGTTATCATGACGGTGCAGCAATCTAAAAGACGGCCTTTAAGCCGCTACCTGAAAGACTTTAAACACAGCCAGACGCATTGCGCCCACTGTAACAAGTTACTCGATCGTATCACGCTGGTTCGTCGAGGCGAAATCGTTAATAAGATCGCGATTTCACGCCTCGACACGTTGATGGATGAAGCAGCATGGCTCGAAGAACAAAAAGAGTGGGTGGCGCTTTGCCGTTTCTGCGGTGATCTCCACTGCAAAGAGCAAAGCGACTTCTTCGACATTATCGGCTTCAAACAATTCCTGTTTGAACAAACGGAGATGAGCCACGGAACCGTACGCGAATATGTCGTCCGCCTGCGCCGTCTCGGACAACATCTCACCGTGAACAACATCTCCCGCGATCTGCTGAAGACCGGCTATCTGGATGAGAATCTTGAGCCGTGGCTGCCTGCGACCAGCACCAACAACTACCGCATTGCGCTGCGCAAGTATGCACAATATAAGGTACAAATGCCGGGTGTGATAAAGCAGAAAGCCCACGCTGGAACAACTTCTGATATATATTAAAAAAGAATAAGATGTAGCGCAGTCGCCTTTGACCTTGCAGGTGATTTCTCTACACTACTCAAAAATTCCACTATATCGGGGTATTTATGAAATTAGCACTTCTGGCTCGTCAGGCGCTGATGGGTGTAATGGCAGTCGCGCTGGTCGCGGGTATGAGCGTGAAAACGTTCGCCGCAGAAAATCTGCTGAATAAAGTGAAAGAGCGCGGTACGCTGCTGGTCGGGCTGGAAGGAACCTATCCTCCATTCAGCTTCCAGGGCGATGACGGTAAACTCACCGGTTTTGAAGTGGAATTTGCACAGGAACTGGCGAAACACCTTGGCGTGAAAGCCTCCATCAAACCGACCAAATGGGACGGTATGCTGGCATCGCTGGATTCCAAACGTATTGATGTGGTGATTAACCAGGTGACCATTTCTGACGAGCGTAAGAAGAAGTATGATTTCTCCACGCCGTACACCGTGTCCGGTATCCAGGCGCTGGTGAAGAAAGGTAACGAAGGCACCATCAAAACGGCCGCTGACCTGAAAGGCAAAAAAGTCGGTGTCGGTCTGGGAACCAACTATGAAGAGTGGCTGCGCCAGAACGTTCAGGGTGTGGATATCCGCACTTACGATGATGACCCGACAAAATACCAGGATCTCCGCGTAGGTCGTATTGATGCGATTCTGGTTGACCGTCTGGCCGCGCTGGATCTGGTGAAGAAAACCAACAATACCCTGGCGGTAGCCGGTGATGCGTTCTCTCGTCAGGAATCCGGTGTAGCCGTTCGTAAAGGCAACGACGACCTGGTTAAAGCGATTGACTCCGCGATTGCTGACATGCAAAAAGACGGCAGCCTGAAAGCCCTTTCTGAGAAGTGGTTCGGGGCAGACGTCACGAAATAAGTCTTTGACGTTAAAAAAAGGCGCTTTTAAAAGCGCCTTTTTTATTTCTTACGCGTCTGCGTGCATAATGAAAAATATCACCTTGAGTCTGTGTTACCGGAGAACCCATGTCACTACAGAATTTAACGCGCTTTCCCCGCCTGGAGTTTATCGGCGCGCCGACTCCGCTGGAGTATCTGCCGCGATTTTCTGACTATTTAGGACGCGATATTTTTATTAAGCGCGATGACGTAACGCCGATGGCGATGGGGGGCAATAAGCTGCGTAAGCTGGAGTTTCTGGCCGCTGACGCCCTGCGTGAAGGCGCGGATACGCTCATTACCGCAGGTGCCATTCAGTCTAACCATGTCCGCCAGACCGCCGCGGTGGCCGCAAAGCTGGGTCTCCACTGTGTGGCATTACTGGAAAACCCAATTGGAACGCAAGCAGAAAACTATCTGACTAACGGCAACCGTCTGCTGCTGGATCTGTTTAACGTACAAGTCGAAATGGTCGAGGCATTAACCGACCCGACCGCACAACTTGATGAACTGGCGACGCGTCTGGAAGCGCAGGGTTTTCGTCCCTACGTTATTCCTGTCGGCGGCTCGAATGCGCTGGGCGCGCTGGGGTATGTGGAAAGTGCGCTGGAGATTGCCCAGCAATGCGAGGGCGCGGTCAATCTCTCCTCTGTCGTTGTTGCTTCCGGCAGTGCAGGTACCCACGCAGGGCTGGCCGTTGGTCTGGAGCAATTATTACCCGATGTCGAGCTTATTGGCGTGACGGTATCGCGTAGCGTCGCGGACCAGAAGCCGAAAGTGGTCACCTTACAGCAGGCGGTGGCAGAGCAACTGGCGTTGAAGGCAACGGCTGATATCCAGCTCTGGGACGACTATTTTGCACCAGGCTACGGCACGCCTAATGAAGAGGGGATGGACGCGGTGAAATTGCTGGCGCGCCTCGAGGGTATCCTGCTTGATCCCGTGTATACGGGCAAAGCGATGGCCGGTCTTATCGATGGCATTGAACAGAAGCGCTTTAAGGATGAAGGGCCGATTTTGTTTGTTCACACCGGCGGGGCACCTGCGCTGTTTGCCTACCATCCTCATGTCTAAAATCAGGTCGAAAAATAATAATGCAAGAAAGTATTCAACTGGTTATTGATTCCCTGCCGTACCTGCTTAAAGGTGCGGTATTTACGTTACAGCTCAGTATTGGCGGGATGTTCTTCGGTCTGGTACTCGGGTTTGTGCTGGCCTTAATGCGTATGTCGCCCGTCTTACCAGTACGCTGGGTGGCGCGTTTTTATATCTCCGTGTTTCGCGGCACGCCGCTTATCGCCCAGCTCTTTATGATCTACTACGGTTTACCGCAGTTTGGTATTGAGCTGGATCCGATCCCGGCGGCGATGATTGGTTTGTCGCTCAATACGGCGGCATACACCTCTGAAACGCTGCGTGCGGCAATCTCGTCCATTGATAAAGGGCAGTGGGAAGCGGCGGCCAGTATCGGTATGACGCCCTGGCAAACGCTGCGCAGAGCCATTCTGCCTCAGGCGGCGCGTGTGGCGCTTCCGCCGCTCAGCAACAGCTTTATCAGCCTGGTGAAAGACACGTCGCTGGCGGCCACCATTCAGGTACCGGAACTGTTCCGTCAGGCGCAGCTTATTACCTCGCGCACCCTGGAAGTGTTCACCATGTATCTGGCGGCCTCGCTGATTTACTGGGTAATGGCGACAGTGTTATCCGCCTTGCAAAACTATTTCGAAAACCAGCTTAACCGCCAGGAGCGTGATCCAAAATGAGTGCTATCGACGTTAAAAACCTGGTGAAAAAATTCCACGGTCAAACGGTGCTCCACGGGATTGATCTGGAGGTTGAGCAGGGTGAAGTGGTCGCCATTATCGGCCCGAGTGGTTCCGGGAAAACAACGCTGCTGCGCAGCATCAACCTGCTTGAACAGCCTGAAGAAGGCACGATTCGGGTAGGGAACATTACGATTGATACCGGCAAATCCATCAGCCAGCAAAAAGGTCTGATTCGCCAGTTGCGCCAGCATGTGGGCTTTGTTTTCCAGAACTTCAATCTCTTCCCACACCGGACGGTGCTGGAGAACATCATTGAAGGCCCGGTCATTGTAAAAGGGGAAGCCAAAGAGGACGCGACGGTTCGCGCGCGCGAGTTGCTCGCAAAAGTCGGGCTGGCCGGTAAAGAAACCAGCTACCCGCGCCGCCTGTCAGGTGGTCAGCAGCAGCGTGTGGCGATTGCCCGCGCGCTGGCGATGCGCCCGGATGTGATCCTCTTTGATGAACCGACCTCTGCGCTCGACCCTGAGCTGGTGGGAGAGGTGCTGAACACCATCCGCCAGCTGGCACAGGAGAAACGCACAATGGTTATCGTTACCCACGAGATGAGCTTCGCTCGTGATGTGGCGGACCGCGCCATTTTCATGGATCAGGGAAGGATCGTGGAGCAGGGGCCGGCAAAACACTTATTTGCCAACCCACAGCAGCCGCGAACCCGTCAGTTCCTTGAAAAATTCCTCATGCAGTAGAATTTTTGCACTAATTTGCTCCAGAAAATTCATCTGGGGCAAATTATTCTCCCCCTGCGCCCGACACCGTGTTTTTTTATTCCGCTCAGGCCCAATAAACCTTATCAAACGTAAAGTTAATTGTGCTGTTGCCGATATTTTGTAGTTAGAAATAAGTTTTATGTGTTAGGTTATATTCACCATAATAATGAATATCATTTCAGAGGCTTCATTTAGTAAGTATGAAGGATTCAGACTTTTTCACCTGGCGACGGGAATGCTCCCTCCGGTTTCAGAAATTGACCTGTACCGACGAGGTATATCAGGAACTTCAGCGACAAACTCAGGCGCTAGAATTCGATTATTACGCACTCTGCGTACGCCATCCCGTGCCTTTTACGCGGCCTAAGATTTCTGTGCATACCACTTATCCGCCACAGTGGCAGGCGCAATATCAGTCGAAGAATTATTTCGCCATTGACCCGGTGTTAAAACCGGAGAATTTCATCCAGGGGCATTTACCCTGGACTGACGAATTATTCGCGGATGCTGAGGAATTATGGCATAGCGCACGGGAGCACGGCTTACGTACAGGAATAACGCAGTGTCTGATGCTGCCGAATCATGCTCTCGGTTTTCTGTCGGTTTCTCGTACTAGCATGCTGGAGAGCCCGTTAGACCACGAGGAAATAGAGCTGCGGTTACAACTGCTGGTGCAAGTGGCCTTAACATCGTTGATTCGATTTGAAGATGAGATGGTGATGCCGCCTGAGATGAAATTCAGCAAACGTGAACGGGAAATTCTTAAATGGACCGCGGAAGGGAAGACCTCGGCGGAAATTGCGATCATTCTCTCCATCTCAGAGAATACGGTTAACTTTCATCAGAAGAATATGCAGAAGAAATTCAATGCGCCTAACAAGACGCAGATCGCGTGTTACGCGGCGGCGACCGGGCTTATTTGAGTAGAGAGTACGTTCTGCGTGTCAGACGAGGCAACGGCTGAATGCACCGCATCCAGCCGTTTTTTATTACTGGCGGTAGGCTTGTTTAATTTGCTTAACGGTGTTGGCAAATACCGCGGATTCAGCCTGGTCTTCCATCTGCGCGATTTGTTTTTCCATTTTAATGATCACACGACCGGCGTCAGCCTGGCCCATCGCCTGTAGCATCAGCGTTAGCAGCGATTTCAGGCAGTTTACTTCCTGTGCCAGTTCCTGGTTATTCTCCGCAGTGGCAAATTCAGGTGTGCTCATTTATTTTCCTCATTATAAAACGGCGCTCGTGCGCGACGATGAAAGTCAAGGCGGCGGAGTATACCACAAGGCGCAGCAAAAAATGCAGCGGTTGTTTTTCGTACTTTTACACAGGATGTTTATTTGCGTAAACAACGCGCGCCGCTAAACTGTGCGGCGTTAATAGCGACGAATTGTTTATACCCGGTTCGCTTGCCGTTAATTATTGTTACAAAAATTTAAGAACTGTTTTTTTACGGACTCAGGCGACAGGTTTTTTGTAACTTTTTGAATACAGATGCTTAAAAAAAGCTGCACAAGCCCTGGTGGCGCGGGCTCTCTTTCCACGTTCTGTACAGCCTAATTTCCAAAAACGAGAGCGAAATCGAATAGCCGATTTTTTAACGTTTTAATCTTGTGAGGAAAACCGTTAATATAAACCAAATTATCACTCAGTAGCGTTATCCCTATTCTGGAGACATTTCCTTTGATCAACGTCCTTCTTGTTGATGACCACGAACTGGTGCGCGCAGGGATACGACGCATTCTTGAAGATATAAAAGGTATTAAAGTTGCTGGTGAGGCTTGTTGCGGCGAAGATGCCGTAAAATGGTGCCGCACTAATTCAGCCGATGTGGTGTTGATGGATATGAACATGCCCGGTATCGGTGGTCTTGAAGCAACCCGCAAAATCGCGCGTACCTTTGTTGATACAAAAGTCATCATGCTGACCGTGCATACTGAAAACCCGCTGCCCGCGAAAGTGATGCAGGCGGGTGCTGCCGGTTACCTGAGTAAAGGTGCCGCGCCGCAGGAAGTTGTCAATGCTATCCGTTCCGTGTTTGCCGGACAGCGTTACATTGCTTCCGACATTGCTCAGCAGATGGCCCTGAGTCAGATCGAACCCGAGAAAACGGAATCGCCGTTTGCCAGTTTGTCCGAGCGTGAATTGCAGATTATGCTGATGATCACCAAAGGTCAGAAGGTAAATGAGATCTCGGAACAGCTGAATCTTAGCCCGAAAACGGTGAACAGCTATCGTTATCGCATGTTCAGCAAACTGAACATTCATGGTGATGTTGAACTGACTCATCTGGCCATCCGGCATGGTTTATGTAATGCGGAGACGTTGTTAAGTCAGTGAGTGATGTGTTCGATTCAAAAGCATTTCTGAAAACCGTAACCAGCCAGCCTGGCGTCTATCGTATGTATGACGCTGGCGGTACGGTTATCTACGTGGGGAAAGCGAAAGATCTCAAAAAGCGCCTCTCCAGCTATTTTCGCAGTAACCTTGCCTCCCGTAAGACCGAAGCACTGGTCGCACTCATACAGAATATTGATGTTACCGTCACGCATACCGAGACGGAGGCGCTGCTGCTTGAGCATAACTATATTAAGCTCTATCAGCCGCGCTACAACGTGCTGTTACGCGATGATAAATCCTATCCGTTCATCTTCCTGAGCGGCGATACGCACCCCCGGCTTGCTATGCACCGCGGTGCAAAACATGCCAAGGGTGAATATTTCGGCCCGTTTCCCAACGGCTATGCCGTACGTGAGACGCTGGCGCTGCTGCAAAAAATCTTCCCTGTTCGCCAGTGTGAAAACAGTGTCTATCGCAATCGCTCGCGCCCGTGTCTGCAGTACCAGATTGGCCGCTGTCTGGGGCCATGCGTTGCCGGACTGGTGAGTGAAGACGAGTATGCGCAGCAGGTCGAGTATGTGCGCCTGTTTTTAGCCGGGAAAGACGATCAGGTATTAACGCAGCTGATTGCCCGGATGGAGAAAGCCAGTGCAGCGCTGGAGTTCGAAGAGGCCGCGCGGATCCGCGACCAAATCCAGGCGGTGCGCAGAGTCACTGAGAAACAGTTTGTCTCGAACACCGGTGACGATCTCGACGTGATCGGCGTTGCCTTTGACGCCGGCATGGCCTGCGTGCATGTGCTGTTTATTCGTCAGGGTAAAGTGCTCGGGAGCCGCAGCTATTTCCCGAAAGTGCCGGGGGGGACGGAGCTGGGTGAGGTGGTTGAAACCTTCGTCGGGCAGTTCTATCTGCAGGGGAGTCAGATGCGCACGCTGCCATCGGAGATCCTGCTTGATTTCAATCTCGATGATAAAACGCTTTTGGCGGATTCGCTGTCAGAACTGGCTGGTCGTCGGGTTAACGTGCAGACCAAACCGCGCGGTGACCGCGCGCGTTACCTGAAGCTTGCCCGGACCAATGCGGCGACGGCGCTTACTACAAAACTGTCCCAGCAATCGACGGTCCACCAGCGTTTAACGGCACTGGCTACGCTCCTGAAGCTGCCGGAGGTTAAACGGATGGAGTGCTTCGACATCAGCCACACGATGGGCGAGCAGACCGTGGCCTCCTGCGTGGTGTTTGATGCTAACGGCCCGCTGCGCGCGGAATATCGTCGCTATAACATCACCGGGATCACGCCGGGTGATGACTATGCAGCCATGAACCAGGTGCTGCGCCGTCGCTACGGTAAAGCCATCGAAGAGAGCAAAATCCCGGATGTGATACTGATTGACGGCGGGAAAGGGCAGCTCGGGCAGGCGAAAGCGGTCTTTGACTCACTTGATGTGAGCTGGGATAAAAACCATCCGTTGCTGCTGGGTGTGGCAAAAGGGGCCGATCGTAAAGCCGGTCTGGAGACGCTCTTCTTCGAACCGGAAGGGGAGGGCTTCAGCCTGCCGCCGGATTCTCCGGCACTGCATGTTATCCAGCATATCCGCGATGAGTCACACGATCACGCCATCAGCGGGCACCGGAAAAAACGGGCGAAGGTAAAAAACACCAGTACGCTTGAGACCATCGAAGGCGTCGGGCCAAAACGCAGGCAGATGTTGCTTAAATATATGGGCGGATTGCAAGGATTACTCAATGCCAGCATGGAGGAAATTGCAAAAGTGCCGGGTATTTCGCAAGCGCTGGCAGAAAAGATCTACTACTCGTTGAAACATTGAGGGCTCTGTAGCAACATAGAGCTAAATTTTACTGACAACAAACAGTTACCGTCATTATGCAATTTAATATCCCTACGTTGCTCACTCTTTTTCGCGTTGTGCTTATCCCGTTCTTTGTACTGGCGTTTTACCTGCCAGTCGTCTGGGCCCCTTTTGCCTGTGCACTGATTTTCCTGGTGGCTGCGGTTACGGACTGGTTTGACGGTTATCTGGCACGCCGCTGGAACCAAAGCACCCGCTTCGGTGCCTTCCTCGACCCGGTCGCCGATAAGGTCATGGTCGCTATCGCGATGGTGCTGGTGGCTGAGCACTACCACACGTGGTGGGTAACGCTGCCTGCAGCAACCATGATTGGTCGTGAGATCATCATCTCTGCGCTGCGTGAGTGGATGGCGGAGCTGGGTAAGCGCAGCAGCGTCGCGGTATCGTGGATTGGTAAAGTGAAAACCACCGCGCAAATGGCCTCGCTGGTCTGGATGCTCTGGCGTCCAAACGCCTGGGTTGAGTGGGCGGGGATTGGGCTGCTGTGGGTTGCTGCGGTACTGACGCTGTGGTCTATGCTGCAATATTTAAACGCTGCCCGCGGCGATTTGCTTGATCAGTGATCGTTTCGACGTAATTTTCAGCAAACGATCCGGGGATGCAAAAAATAACGTTGACTCATACCGTCATATCAGTAGAATGCAACGCATCGAACGGCGGCACAGCTAGCCGGACGATAATGAAATCAAGTGGTTAGAAGTTAACTTGATGACATGCGGGAATAGCTCAGTTGGTAGAGCACGACCTTGCCAAGGTCGGGGTCGCGAGTTCGAGTCTCGTTTCCCGCTCCAGATTAAAGACATGCGCAATAGCGGGTGTCGCGTAAAAAAGTTTTACGGCGCGTTAGCAAAGCGGTTATGTAGCGGATTGCAAATCCGTCTAGTCCGGTTCGACTCCGGAACGCGCCTCCACTTTCTTCCCTGGCCGGATGGTGGAATCGGTAGACACAAGGGATTTAAAATCCCTCGGCGTTCGCGCTGTGTGGGTTCAAGTCCCACTCCGGCTACCATGGGAAAAAGCAGAATAATCAAAGCAATAAGCAGTGTCGTGAAACCACCGAAAGGTGGTTTTTTTGTGCCTGTTTTTCTCCGTATACCCTAGTTTCACCCTTCAACTTCGCAACCATAAGAGGGCAATCATGCCCAACAATGGCCATTACCGATAGGATCTGTTGGCGTCGGTCGTCAGCTGCGAAATCACGGTTTTAAATACTGATGGCACTGTCTCTCTGCGTCACCCGGCCCAGAAGGGTCCTCTAAACCGGGTAACGCAGTCGCACTACCAGGCGGTATGGTACAGCTCGCTAATATCTGCCAGGCTCGCTTCCCGTGGGTTGCCGGCAGTACAGACATCATCATATGCCGCCTGGGCCAGCATCGGGATATCTTCTTTTTGTACTCCAGCCTCACGCAGACGGAGCGGGATGCCCACATCGTGATTAAGCCTGAAGACGGCATCCACGGCAGCATTGCGCGCGTCCGCAAGGCTCAGCCCTTCAACCTTCACGCCCATCGCCCGTGCAATATCGCGGAATTTATCGCCGGTAAAGTCAGCGTTGTAACGCATGATATGGGGCAGCAAAATGGCATTCGCCACGCCGTGCGGTGTGTCATAAAAAGCACTCAGCGGGTGCGCCATACCGTGAACCAGCCCCAGGCCAACGTTGGAAAAGCCCATGCCGGCAACATACTGGCCCAGCGCCATCGCCTCGACGGCATCTCGATCGCCCTTGACTGAATCGCGCAGTGCGCCGGCAATAATCTCAATCGCCTTGATGTGTAGCGCATCGGTCAAGGCCCATGCGCCCCGGGTGATATACCCTTCAATCGCATGGGTCAGCGCATCAACGCCGGTTGCTGCTTTCAGCACTGGCGGCATACCGTCCATCATATCTGCATCGATAAAAGCGACCTGCGGAATGTCGTGCGGATCGACGCAAACAAATTTACGCCGCTTCTCTTCATCAGTGATCACGTAGTTAATGGTCACTTCAGCCGCTGTTCCGGCTGTAGTGGGAATGGCCAGAACGGGTACGCTGGGGTTACGGGTTGGGGACAGGCCTTCAAGGCTACGAACATCCTTAAACGCCGGGTTATTGCTGATAATGCCGATTGCCTTACAGGTATCCTGAGGTGAGCCGCCCCCGATAGCGATAAGGTAATCTGCGCCGCTGTTCTGAAAAACACCCAACCCTTCCTGTACTATTCCGATTGTCGGGTTAGGAAGCACGCCGGAGTATATTTCCCAGGCCAACCCCGCCTCGTCCAGCTTATCCGTGACCTTCGCCACCACGCCACACTGTATCAGTGTCCTGTCGGTGACAATCAGCGCTTTTTGATAGCCGCGACGCTTTACCTCATCGCAAAGCATCCCTGTCGCGCCCCGGCCAAACCAGGCCGTTTCGTTCAAAATCATTCTTTTCGCCATGGCATTTCTCCTGTTTGCTATGTGATGTCATTCTTCAATGCGCAGTCCGTAGGTTTTGAATTTTTCCAGTACAATGGCGATAGCATCGTCATCCAGTACCGGGACCGGATCCGTTATTGCCAGCGTGCAAAGGTACAGTTGTGCCAGTACTTCAACTTCATGCGCCAGCCACAGGGCTTTTTCCAGATTTGCTTCACAGGCAATTAAGCCGTGGTGCTGTAACAGCGTTGCTTTGCGGTTCCTGAGGGCAAAGGCGACATAATCGGACAGCTCGCGTGTCCCAAATGTGGCATATGGCGCGCAGGGTATGGAATTACCGCCTGCGGCGGCAATCATGTAATGAATGGCCGGGATAGGGCGGTTAAGAATAGACACGGCGGTACAGTGCACCGCATGGTTATGCACCACCGCCTGCGCATCCGGGCGCGTCTGGTACGCGGCCATATGGAAACGCCACTCGCTGGAAGGCAATTTGCCCTGTTCATGCTGACCGTCGGCATCAATATAAACGATGTGTGACTCCGTCAGTTTTTCATAGGGGATCCCCGTTGGCGTTATCAATATCCCGTCCTGATAGCGCACGCTGACGTTGCCAGCCGTGCCCTGATTTAACCCCAGGCGGGTCATTTCCAGGCAGGTATCAATAATCTGCCGCGCCAGTCTATTTCGTTCCATTTGTTACCTCTCTTGATGATCTAAAGCACCAGCAGAACAAGCCTGTTGTCCTGATGAATTAACCGTATATTTGCGCACCATCTTTATAGGGAATAACGCTAAAAGAATTCCGGTGGTTGCACTTTGTGATCGCCGTCAATTAATAGTCGGGAATTGATCCTTATTCGATTAATTCATTTCGGTAAAAATGACCGATTCAGAAGATTTTTATTCAAACAGTCGTTTTGATGATTTTTACTGTGAAAATGCCCGTTTCCGGAGTAATGCATTAAATCGGTCACTGGGGTTGTGGTTTTTCATGTTTATTTTCCCCGATGGGGGTTGTTTTTATTAAATTTAAAGTGATAACGATCACATAAAGATATCGCGTTGCCGTTAAATGTGATTGTCATCATATTCGCCCCCCTTTTTTACATGAAAATGCATTCACGAGATCATTCCGATCGCCAGATTCGCGTCAGTAAGAGTAAAGCACCTTTTTATTTTTACCGTCTGGCAAGAAAGGAAAGTCACATTCTGACGCTTCTGACTAACGAGGGTGTTATGGGAAATACAACAATACCAACGCAGAGTTTTCGTGCGGTCAATGCCGGGCAAGCCCAGCGTTACATTATTCCTTTCGCGTTACTCTGCTCACTGTTTTTTCTTTGGGCAGTCGCTAATAACCTGAATGACATTTTACTCCCCCAGTTTCAGCAAGCCTTTACCCTGACAAACTTCCAGGCTGGCCTGATACAATCTGCGTTCTATTTCGGCTACTTTGTCATTCCAGTGCCTGCCGGGATACTGATGAAAAAACTCAGCTATAAGGCAGGTATTATTACCGGGTTGTTTTTATATGCCATTGGTGCTGCATTATTCTGGCCTGCGGCTGAGTTAATGAATTATACATTGTTTCTAGTCGGTCTTTTTATTATAGCGGCGGGGTTAGGTTGCCTTGAAACTGCTGCTAACCCCTTTGTGACAGTGCTGGGGCCAGATAGTGGTGGTCATTTCCGTCTTAATCTGGCGCAAACTTTTAATTCTTTTGGCGCGATTATTGCCGTTGTGTTTGGACAAAGCCTAATTTTGTCTCACGTGCCGCATCACTCTCAGGCGGTACTCGATAAAATGACGCCAGAACAGCTAAGCATTTATAAGCATAGCCTGGTGTTATCCGTACAAACGCCTTATATGATTATCGTGGCAATTGTATTGTTGGTCGCCCTGCTGATTATGTTGACCAAATTTCCGGTCCTTCAGAGCGATAATCACGGCGACGGCACACAAAGCACATTTTCTGCCTCTCTTTCCCGTCTGGTCCGGATTCGCCACTGGCGCTGGGCGGTGCTGGCGCAATTCTGCTATGTCGGCGCGCAAACTGCCTGCTGGAGCTATCTGATCCGGTACGCTATTGAAGAGATCCCCGGTATGACGCCAGGTTTCGCCGCCAACTACCTGACCGGCACCATGGTGTGCTTCTTCATCGGTCGTTTTACCGGTACATGGCTAATCAGCCGCTTCGCACCGCATAAAGTACTGGCCGCTTATGCCCTGCTTGCCATGGTGCTATGCCTGGTCTCCGCCGTATTCGGCGGCCATTTCGGTCTACTGGCCCTAACGCTGTGCAGTGCATTTATGTCTATTCAGTATCCAACCATTTTCTCCCTTGGGATTAAGAACCTGGGTCAGGACACCAAATACGGCTCGTCATTCATCGTCATGACCATTATCGGCGGCGGGATTGTGACGCCGGTCATGGGCTTTGTCAGCGATGCTGCAGGCAATATCCCAACAGCAGAACTGGTTCCGGCAGTGTGTTTTGCCGTCATCTTCATCTTTGCCCGTTTCCGTTCGCAAGCGGCAACGAATTAAACCTGTATCCGAAAACGTGAGGGATCTGTCATGAAAAAAATCAGCTTACCGAAAATAGGTATCCGTCCGGTGATTGATGGTCGTCGTATGGGGGTTCGTGAGTCTCTGGAGGAGCAAACCCTGAATATGGCCAACGCCACCGCCGCGCTGCTCACTGAAAAGCTTCGTCACCCCAACGGCGAGCAAATTGAATGCGTCATTGCTGACGGTTGCATTGCGGGGATGGCCGAATCTGCCGCCTGTGAAGAAAAATTCAGCAGCCAGAACGTCGGCGTGACCATCACCGTGACGCCGTGCTGGTGCTACGGGAGCGAAACGATCGATATGGACCCCATGCGTCCGAAAGCCATCTGGGGTTTTAACGGGACTGAACGTCCGGGTGCCGTTTATCTGGCCGCCGCGCTGGCTGCACACAGCCAGAAAGGGATTCCGGCATTCTCTATTTATGGTCATGATGTCCAGGACGCCGACGACACCTCGATTCCCGAAGATGTTGAGGAAAAACTGCTGCGCTTTGCGCGTGCCGGTTTAGCCGTCGCCAGTATGAAAGGGAAAAGCTATCTCTCCATTGGGTGGGTGTCGATGGGGATTGCCGGTTCCATCGTCGACCCTAACTTCTTCGAATCCTGGCTGGGGATGAAGGTACAGGCAGTTGATATGACTGAACTGCGCCGCCGCATTGATCAGAAAATCTTCGATGAAACCGAACTGGAAATGGCGCTGGCCTGGGCGGACAAAAACTTCCGCTACGGCGAAGACCAGAACGCGCAGCAGTATAAGCGTAACGAAGCGCAAAACCGTGAGGTGCTGAAAGAGAGCCTGCTGATGGCGATGTGTATCCGCGACATGATGCAGGGCAACCCAGCACTGGCGGAAAAAGGGCGGGTGGAAGAATCGCTGGGCTACAACGCCATTGCGGCAGGCTTCCAGGGCCAGCGTCACTGGACCGATCAATACCCGAACGGCGATACCGCCGAAGCGTTGCTTAACAGTTCCTTTGACTGGAATGGCGTGCGTGAACCCTTTGTCGTCGCGACCGAAAATGACAGCCTCAACGGCGTGGCGATGCTAATGGGCCACCAGTTGACCGGCACAGCACAGGTGTTCGCCGACGTGCGCACCTACTGGTCTCCAGAAGCGGTAGCGCGCGTGACCGGTCAACCGCTCAGCGGTCTGGCTGAGAAGGGTATTATCCACCTGATCAACTCCGGCTCTGCGGCTCTCGATGGCTCATGCAAACAGCGTGGCAGCGATGGCAATCCAACGATGAAGCCATTCTGGGACATTAGCCAGCAGGAGGTTGATGCCTGCCTGGCGGCCACCGAATGGTGTCCGGCGATACATGAATATTTCCGCGGCGGCGGTTTCTCTTCTCGCTTCCTGACCGAAGGTGGCGTGCCGTTCACCATGACCCGCGTGAATATCATCAAAGGTCTTGGCCCGGTTCTGCAGATTGCAGAAGGCTGGAGCGTGGAACTGCCGAAAGAGATGCACGATCAGCTTGACGCCCGTACCAACTCAACCTGGCCGACCACCTGGTTTGCACCACGTCTGACGGGTAAAGGTCCCTTTACCGACGTTTATTCCGTGATGGCGAACTGGGGGGCAAACCATGGCGTGCTGACCATCGGCCACGTCGGCGCTGATTTCATCACCCTGGCATCAATGCTGCGAATTCCGGTCTGCATGCATAACGTGGAAGAGTCGAAGGTCTATCGTCCTTCCGCCTGGGCTGCGCACGGCATGGATAGCGAAGGCCAGGATTACCGCGCCTGTCAAAACTATGGCCCGCTGTACAAACGTTGAGTAAACGTCTTTGCCCGGTAGCGTATGTTTACCGGGCCTGTAAAACACCGAATTGCAGGCCGGATAAGCGACACGTTAGCCGGCGACGTTTCAGGAGTTGCTATGAAACAAGAGGTTATTCTGGTTCTCGACTGCGGAGCGACCAATATCCGGGCCATTGCCGTTGACCGGCAGGGCAAAATTATCGCCCGTGCTGCTACGGCAAATGCCAGCGACATCGCCATAGAAAATAGCGCCTGGCACCAGTGGTCTCTCGATGCCATTATGCAACGCTTCGCGGACTGTTGCCGCTCGCTGAAGACGAGTCTGGCAAACTGTCGCGTTCGCGGCGTCACGGTGACCACCTTCGGCGTTGATGGCGCGCTGGTCGATGAGCACGGCAGGCTGCTCTACCCAATCATCAGCTGGAAATGCCCACGCACCATCGAAGTCATGAAAAATATTGACCGCTTGCTGTCACCTCAGCGGCTTCAGGACATTTCCGGCGTGGGGGCATTTGGCTTCAATACGCTGTATAAGCTGGTGTGGCTAAAAGAAAATCACCCGCAGCTGTTGGAACAGGCACACGCCTGGCTGTTTATCTCGTCGCTGATTAACCACCGTCTGACCGGCGAATTCACCACCGACGTTACTATGGCAGGGACCAGCCAGATGCTGGATATTCAACAGCGCGATTTCAGCCATGAAATTTTGCAGGCGGCGGGTTTGCCGCGTCGGCTCTTCCCACGTCTGGTGGAAGCCGGTGAGCTCGTCGGTAATTTACAGTCTGATGCTGCCCAATGGCTTGACCTACCCGCCGGTATCCCGGTGATTTCCGCCGGACACGATACCCAGTTTGCGCTGTTTGGTGCAGGTGCCGCGGCGGATGAACCCGTCCTCTCCTCGGGAACATGGGAGATCCTGATGGTGCGCAGTGCGCAGGTCAACACGCCGCTGCTCAGTCGCTACGTCGGTTCTACCTGCGAACTGGACAGCCAGCCAGGGCTGTATAACCCTGGCATGCAGTGGCTGGCATCGGGCGTACTTGAATGGGTACGTAAACTGCTTTGGACCGAAGAGACGCCCTGGCAAACGCTGATTGAGACAGCCCGCCGCATACCCATGGGGTCCGAAGGGGTGAAAATGCACTGTGATCTCCTCGGCTGTCAGCATGCGGGCTGGGAGGGCGTCACACTCAACACCACACGCGGTCATTTTTATCGCGCTGCGCTGGAGGGCCTCACCGGGCAGCTGGCGCAGAATCTGCGCACGCTGGAAAAGATTGGTCACTTCAACGCGACTGAACTGCTGCTGGTCGGCGGTGGCAGCCGTAACATGCTGTGGAACCAGATCAAAGCCAATATGCTCGGCATCCCCATCAAGGTACTTGATGATGCAGAAACCACTGTCGCGGGGGCAGCCCTGTTTGGCTGGTACGGGGTCGGAGAATTTACGAGCCCGGAACACGCCAGAGCGCAGATGCATTATCAGTACCGCTACTTCTTTCGGGAAACCGAATCTGCACCGATCGAGGGAGTTTGAGATGTTAAAAACGATTTCACCGTTAATATCACCTGAACTACTGAAAGTCCTGGCCGAAATGGGCCACGGCGATGAGATTATTTTTTCTGATGCCCATTTCCCCGCCCACAGTATGGGACCGCAGGTTATACGCGCCGATGGGCTAAAGGTCAGCGAATTGCTGCATGCGATTATCCCGCTGTTTGAGCTCGACAGCTACGCGCCGCCACTGGTGATGATGGCTGCAGTTGAGGGTGACTCCCTCGATCCCCGTGTTGAGGCTCGCTATCGCGATGCGCTTTCACGTCAGGCACCCTGTCCGGCAATTACCCGCATTGACCGCTATGCGTTTTACACACGTGCCAAAAAATCCTTTGCGATCGTTGTCACAGGGGAGTGTGCTAAATACGGGAATATTCTTTTAAAAAAGGGGGTAACGCCGTAATCTCATGCCGGTGCGCCCGCCAGCGCGGGCGTGTATCGAATGATGGGTGAGAAAAAATGAAAGAGGCACGTCAGCAAACGATAATCGACCTGTTGATTCAGCATCATAGTCTGACGACGGACGTTTTATCCACCCAGCTTAACGTCAGTAAAGAGACCATTCGCCGCGATCTCAGCGAACTGCAGGCGCAGGGAAAAGTGCTGCGCAACCACGGGCGGGCGAAATATATTCACCGAGAAAACCAGGACAGCGGCGATCCTTTTCATATTCGCCTTAAGAGCCACTTCACGCATAAAGCGGATATCGCCAGAGAGGCGCTGGAGTGGATTGAAGCCGGGATGGTCATTGCTCTGGATGCCAGCTCAACCTGCTGGTATCTAGCGCGTCAACTGCCTGACATCGATATTCAGGTCTTTACTAACAGTCACCCCATCTGCCTGGAACTGGGCAAACGTGAACAGATTCAACTTATTAGCTCCGGCGGTAAACTTGAGCGTAAGTATGGCTGCTACGTTAACCCCTCGTTGATTTCACAACTCAAACTGCTGGACATCGACCTGTTTATCTTCTCCTGCGAAGGGATAGACAGTCATGGAGGGTTGTGGGATTCCAACAGGGTCAACGCTGGCTTCAAATCGCTGCTACTCAAGCGCGCTTCTCAGTCTTTATTGTTGATAGATAAGAGTAAGTTTAATCGTTCAGGGGAGGCCAGAATTGGGCACCTGGATGAGGTAACGCATATTGTGTCTGACACACAACTGAATGAATCAGGGCTGAGACAATAAGCCACCTGACACATTATGACGCAATTAAGTCTATTAGGGATGTGTTTGTTCGCGATAGCGTTAACGTATTATTCATTCCGTATAAGATTTTTAACGCGGGGAGGGTAAACAAAAGATGTTAGCAGCACAAATAAGAAGGGGATTACCCTTAAACAAGGGCATCTACAATAACAGCCATACATTCAGAATAATTATAAATATTTCTTAGCCGCATCCAGAATTTCCTGAGAAGTCAGCTCCCTGTCCGACGCCACATAAACCACTTCATGATCGCCGGTCAGAGAAGGAAAACCTGCGGACATTATCTGCAGGTTTATCGCTTCACCATTCGGATATTCCTGCCGTATGGATGTAATACCCTTAAGCACGGTGACAACATTGCTCGGTTTACCATTGAAAAAGACGATGACTTTCTTCATATCTCACCTTGTTGGTCGTTATCTGCTTAAGCACCTTCTCTATGAAGGCGAGGGGAATCAGGACGGCGCGAAAATTTTTGTCTGGCTGTCAGGTCTGTCTGCGAATGTCATCGTCGATTTGCAGAAAATGCATTTAGCGCCATACGGATTTTTTTCAGACACATCAAAAATCGACGTTCTGTATTGGGAGCCATGACAACATGGGCATCTGAAGTGAATATTTAAGTTGATATCATTTACCTTTTTTAACATTAGCGGTATTTAATTTTCGAAAAAGCGTTGCATTTGTACTTTCTTTGGTTTTTGCAATCATTCGGAAATAAAAGCAAGCAATCATCTTCGTGAACGTGTATGGTGACAGTCGTTTAAATCAGGAGATGCCTATGTCAGGACGTAAAAATACACAATTCCGTCGCAATTACTTAGTAAAATGTCCATGTCCAAACTGTTCAAAAGACTCTGAGCATAGTTTCAGCCGTGTACAAAAAGGGGCTCAACTTGTTTGCCCACACTGCAGCACTCTTTTCAAAACCGCTCAAAAATTCTAAAAATGCATTTGCCAGATGATGAATTTGCGTCTTTACAGACGATCTCATTTGGCAAAGCAACATTGAAGAAGTGATGCTTTTGGAGGTTGCCTGACCTCTTACGCACTTTGATATTTTACAAGCAGCTCGCTACTGCTTTAAGACTCTTCGTGCAGCAGACCTGCACTTCATCACATCGGTCAGCACACTCTTTCTACGAGAAAAATATGCTGACCTGTTGCTCAGAAAAAGCCTTCTAATCCAGGACCCGTCTACTCAGGAAAAATCCATCATCGTGATCGCGGGTCCGTGATAACTTTATCTATCGCAAAGTATTACGCTTGCCGCAGCAGGGCCTTTTTCGCCACTCTGGATAGCAAATTCGACCTTCTGGCCTTCAAAGAGAGTTTTAAAATCATCACCCTGCAGAGCAGAAAAGTGCACAAACACATCTTTGCTACCATCGACAGGAGAGATAAAACCGAAACCTTTATCTTCGTTAAACCACTTAACCAAACCTATAATTCTTGAAGACATGCAGACTCCTTGTGAGTATTTGAAATGCTAAGAAACGTATAATATTAAACGTATGGACTCAAAAGGAGGGGATATCAGCGATAGCGCCTGGTTATGAGGACTGCCGGGTAAAATTTTTTACGCTCGTGTGTGGATTAAACCAACGACTTCATTAATGCATGAGGCGGGAGAATTAGCAATTTTTATTTTAGCCTTCCGGAAGGCTCACATAAAAAGTGTCACGCTGCATTAGCTTAAAATTAATTTGTGTGTATAGTTAATGCATGTTTTCTAAGAGGATCTTATTTGTCTCGTAAAATGACAGGAATTGTCAAAAGTTTTGATATGCACAGTGGCAAAGGCCTAATCATCCCTTCAGATGGTCGAAAGGACGTTTTTCTCCACATTTCAGCCTTTAATAACAACGAAAAAGAAACGCTCCTTCCCGGGATTCGCGTTGAGTTCTGTCGTATCAACGGACTCAGCGGACCGATGGCCGCAAATGTCTATCTTTCATAAATAATCAGCGAAGATGTTAATAGCGGTATATTGAATCACCCGCGTCGCATCGCCTGACATATATTTACAGTTATGCGCGACATGCGTATGACACGCGTATGAATTACACCCCGCCTAAATAGGCTTTTCTTACCTCCTGGTTTCCCAGCAACTCCTCGCCGCTGCCGCTGAGGCGAATTTGCCCGTTGACCATGACGTAGCCACGGTCAGAAAGCTTCAGAGCATGATGTGCATTTTGCTCTACCAGAAAAATGGTCATGCCGTTGCGAGCCAGCTCGCGCAGCGTCTGGAAGATCTGCTTAACCACTATGGGCGCCAGACCCAGGCTGGGTTCATCCAGCAGTAGCAGTTTAGGGCGGCTCATTAGCGCGCGGGCGATGGCAAGCATTTGCTGTTCTCCGCCGGACATGGTCATGGCTCGCTGTTTACGGCGTTCTTTGAGGCGCGGGAACAGCTCAAACATGCTCTGCATATCGTTGGCGGCAAATTGATTGCCGACAGGAATGGTCCCCATCAGCAGGTTCTCTTCAACCGTCATATCCGGAAAAATACGCCGCCCCTCGGGTGCCTGCGCTATGCCGCCGGAGGCCACATAGTGGGTAGATTTATGGCTGATGTCTTCGCCGCAAAACAGGATTTGCCCGTTACGAATACGCGGTTGGCCAAAAATAGACATCAGCAATGTCGATTTACCCGCGCCATTCGCGCCGATAAGCGCCACCGTTTCCCCTTTATGCACTTCGAGGGATACCTGCTTCAGCGCCTGAATCACGCCATAGAACACATCCACCTCGCGAAATGACAGCAGCGGCTCATTCATAGAGTGACCTCGCTTTCATCGGTGCCCAGATAGGCGGCAATCACCTTTTCGTCATGCTGGATCTGCTCAGGCTTCCCCCGGGCAATCACATCGCCATGGTCGAGCACAATAATGTCGTCCGATATTTCCATCACCATCCCCATGTCGTGCTCAATCAGTAATACCGTTATGCCGTGGTTGTCGCGCAGAAAACGAATAATGTTACTCAGCTTATGTGTCTCTACCGGGTTCAGCCCGGCGGCGGGTTCATCCAGACAGATCATTTCCGGGCCGGTGCACATGGCCCGCGCGATCTCCAGGCGCCGCTGTTGCCCGTACGACATCTCGCCCGCCAGGCGGTTGGCGCACTCCACAAGATCGACCACCTCCAGCCAGTAAAAGGCCCTGTCCAGCGCGTCGTTTTCCGCCCGTCGGTACGCTGATGTATTGAATACGCCGGCCAGCAGGTTGCGATTGACGCGCATGTGCTGGGCCACGAGCAGGTTTTCCACGACCGACATCTCGCGAAAAAGACGAATATTTTGAAAGGTGCGCGCAAGTCCGGCGCGGTTCACCAGGTGAGTGCCGCCGAACATTTTGTAGAACAGGCGTTGCCCAAACTGCGCAGGGTGGATCCAGTCTCCTGGCTGGAATTTTTGCCCGAGGATCTGAATGACGTTGGTCGTCTTATTGCGCGTATTGAAGAAAATATTGCCGCCGGAAGCCTTATAGAAACCGGTCAGGCAGTTGAAGACGGTGGTTTTTCCCGCGCCGTTTGGGCCAATAAGCGCAGTAATTGAACCGCGCTGCACGTCCAGGTTGACGTCGTTTAACGCCTTGATCCCGCCGAAATGCATCATCAGATGTTCAACGCTTAATATCGTTCCGTTCATGGCGCTACGCCCTTACGCACGGCAAACCCGCTGCGGTTAATGCGGATCAACCCGCGTGGACGCCAGATCATCATCACCACCATCAGCATGCCAAACAGCAAAACCCGGTACTCGGCAAAACTGCGCAGCAGCTCCGGCGTCACCGTGAGCACAAACGCCGCCAGCACCACGCCAAGCGTTGAGCCCATACCGCCGAGCACCACAATCGCCAGGATCAGCGCCGATTCAAAAAAGGTAAACGATGTCGGGTTGACAAAGCCCTGATAAGTGGCAAAAAACACCCCGGCGATGCCGGCAGTCGACGCACCCAGCGTAAAGGCCGAGAGCTTGACCAGCACATGATTTAATCCCATTGAGCGACAGGCGATTTCATCCTCCCGCAGGGCTTCCCATGCCCGACCAATCGGCATCCGCGTCAGACGATGCTTGATATACAGCACCAGCATCACCACCAGGAACAGGACCGTATAGATAAAGATAAACTTCATGTTCGGGTTGTAGGTCAGATGGAAAAATTCGTGAAAGGGCACGCCTCCTTCTTTGGCACGGCGGCCAAACTCCAGTCCGAAAAAGGTGGGAGGTGGGGCAGAAACGCCGTTCGGGCCACCGGTGAAGGTCAGCCAGTTGTTGAGGATCAGGCGAATAATCTCCCCAAAGCCAAGCGTGACGATCGCCAGGTAATCACCGTGCATGCGCAGCACCGGAAAGCCGAGCAGGGCGCCGGCCGCGGCAGCCATAATTGCCGCCAGCGGCAGCATGCTCCAGAATCCTAATCCCAGATACTGATACCCCAGCGCCAGCCCGTAAGCGCCGATGGCATAAAAAGCGACATAACCGAGATCCAGAAGCCCGGCCAGACCGACCACAATATTCAGCCCGAGACCGAGAAGCACGTAGATAAGCCCAAGAATGGCGACGGTGAGAACGTACTTGGTGGCAACAAAGGGAAAGCAGATCGCAAGGGCGATAATCAGCGGGATTATCCAGCGCATGCGGCTTTTGTATTCCGGCGGCCGGACATAAACCCCCGCGCTGTCGGCTTCAAAACGTGCCTGGAAACGTGCACCCGGAGCGGTGCCTAAAAAAGCGCTCAGCAGAAAACGGCCCAGCATCACGATGCCGACTATCCATGCGAGCCGCTGTCCGGCGAAATTAAAGCTGTATCCGTCCAGCACCACGCCGGCAATCGGGCCAAAAATTATTAACGCAATCAGCCCGGAAAAAATGGCGTCCAGAATGCAGCGCTTAAGCGAAAAGCCGTGAGAGGTCATCGTATTCTCCTTCACACTTTGGCGACAATCGGGCGGCCAAGCAGACCCTGAGGACGAAAAATCAGGATCAAGACCAGCAAGCCAAACGAGAACACATCTTTATAATCTGAGTTCACCATGCCGGAAAATTGCGCCTCGGCGACGCCCAGAATCAACCCGCCGAGCATCGCACCGGGCAGGGAGCCAATCCCGCCGAGCACCGCTGCGGTAAACGCCTTGATGCCAATGACAAATCCGACGTAGAAATCGAAGGTGCCGTAATTCATGGTGATGAGCACACCCGCCAGACCGGCCATCGCCGCGCCAATCACAAAGACCAGCGAAATGATTCTGTCGGTGTTAATGCCCAGAATGGAGGCCATTTTGCGGTCCTGCTGCACCGCACGGCACATCCGCCCAAGCCGGGTATTGTTGATTATCCATGTCAGCAACAGCATGCCGGCGAACGAGGCAACCAGAATAAACACTTTGGTGTAGGTTATCTGAACGAATCCCTCACCAATATGCAGGCGAAGTACGCCATCCAGCATCGTGGGCACCCCTTGCTGACGTGGCCCCTGGCTCAGCTGCGCGTAGTTTTGCAAAATCAGAGACATCCCGATGGCGGAGATAAGCGGTGCCAGACGGGTAGAGTTGCGTAGCGGCTTATAGGCAATGCGCTCGATAGTCCAGCCGTAAACACCGGTCACCACAATCGTGAAGATCAGCGTACCGAGGATAAGCAACGGGAACGACTGCAGGCCGAAGAAGGAGAGCAGCGCCAGGCCAATGGCGCAGAGGTAGGCGGAGATCATATACACTTCGCCGTGGGCGAAATTAATCATACCAATGATGCCATACACCATGGTGTAGCCGATGGCGATTAATCCATAGACGGAGCCCAGCGTTAAGCCATTTATTAACTGTTGCAGGAAGAATGTACTCATCATAGCGCGCTCGTTATTTTAAGCTGCGCGGCACGCGCAGCCTGATGTTTATTACGCGCCGACAGGCGAACCTGCCGGCGTTGAGCGTGACTCCGTCCCGTTACTGAACTTCCTTATATTTTCCGTTATCGTCCCACTGATACACCACGTAGTCAGACACTTTCAGATCGCCTTTGCTGTCCCAGGCTTTTTTGCCCATAACCGTGTCGACGGCATTGGCTTTCAGCCATTCGCTGGCTTTGGCCGAGTCTTTACCGCCCGTGGCCTTGAAGGCCGCAGCAATGGCCTGAACGGAGGCATAAGAGTAGAGGGTGTAACCTTCAGGCTCGAATTTACCGGCGCGGAATTTCTCAATGACCGCTTTCCCATCCGGGATCAGCCGCGGGTCCTTACCAAAGGTCATATAAATCCCCTTGGTATATTGTGGCCCACCCGCCGCGGTCACCATCTCTTCGTTGACGATACAGTCGCCGGAGAAGAATTTCGCCTGTACGCCCTGTTCACGCATCTGGCGAACCAGCGGGCCGGCTTCAGGGTGACAACCGCCGAAGAACACCACATCCGGCTTTTGCGCGCCGATTTTTGTCACCAGCGCGTTAAAGTCTTTCTCACCACGGGATAAGCCCTCATACATCACATCCTGAACCCCGCGCTTCGCCAGCGCAGCTTTGGTGGCGTCTGCCAGCCCCTGACCGTAGGTGTCTTTGTCATGGATGATGACCACACGTTTGGCTTTCAGCTTATCGATAATGAAATCGCTGGCGACCTGGCCCTGCTGGTCATCGCGACCACACATGCGGAACATATCGGTCATGCCTCGTTCGGTAATGAGCGGGTTGGTGGAGCCGGGGGTAATGGCAAGGATCCCCGCGTCGCTGTACACCTCGGAGGCAGGCATTGTGGAAGAGGAGCAGAAATGGCCGACCACCGCGTTGACTTTATCCTGGTCGACCAGGCGGTTGGCGACGGCCACGGCTTGTTTCGGCTCGCAGGCATCATCCCCCTGAACCAGCTTAATCTTCTCGCCGTTAATGCCGCCTGCGGCGTTAATGTCTTCAGCGGCCTGCGTTGCACCGTGCCAGTACTGATCGCCATAGGTGGCGTTTGGGCCGGTAAACGGCCCGGCCACACCAATGACAATATCTGCATGCGCAGAAAATGCCGTCACCAGACAACCGGCCAGCACGAGAGAAAGGGGAGTTCTGATAAATTTCAGCGACATTATTATGTTCCTTAGCAAAGAGGTTTTTGCACCACGGCGTAAACCCGGACGCCGACGGCGCAGCCAATCCAAAAACACGAGCAAGAACAAAATGCACTAAACGAACAAGATCCAGACAACGCCTGCGTAATACGGCGAGGTTTCCCTGCGCAGGTTCGCGCGAAGAACATTAAGCAAAATCGTTGCCAGAATGGTTAACCCATTGAGCGGGTTGTGACATGTTTGAGTATAGAGTGCGGTGATATGGCACCTTGTGGGACGCGATGAAATTACAGCGGAGATCACATATCGTTAACAACAAAGCCCATAAGTTGTGCAATGGTCACGATTTGCACGTTTTTGCAGCAATAAAGACCTAAACTTCAGATAGGAAAGCCGTGAGATATGTGTCAGGATCTTTTCCTTTTTTATCAGGAGTGTCAGCGATGACTGAAGGCCCATTGAATGAAAGCGAAATGGCGTGGCTGGAAGAGACATTAATGTCTTACGGTCATGACGATGCGTCCGTGATTGACGTGTCTGAACTGGACGGCATGCTTACCGCAGTCCTTTCCGGCCCTGTTGTCGTTGAGCCAGATACCTGGCTGGTGGCCGTGTGGGGTGGCGAGAAATACATTCCGCGCTGGAAAAACGATCGTGAAATGCACCGTTTTATCGATCTCTGCTTTAAGCATATGAACGACATTGCTGAGCGCCTGAGCGAATACCCGGATCAGTTTGAGCCGATGTTTGGTTACAACGATGTCGACGGCGAGAGCTATACCGTTGTTGAAGAGTGGTGTTATGGCTATATGCGCGGTGTGGCGCTGACGGACTGGTCAGCCTTACCGGAAGCGCTGAAGGCCGATCTTGATGCGATTGCGCTGCACGGTACAGACGAGAACAGCGAGAAGCTGGATGAGCTGAGCGAAGACGAATATAAAGCCAGCATTGAGAGCATTCAGCCTGCGGCACTGCGTTTGTACAATTACTGGGTGGACAACCCACAGCAGCCAGAAGCAAAAAAACCGATTGTTAACGGCACAAAGGTCGGGCGTAACGATCCGTGTCCGTGCGGCAGCGGGAAGAAGTTTAAGAGCTGCTGTTTGCACTAATAAAAAGGGGCTGATTTCAGCCCCTTTTTTGTTAACCCACTTCCGGTAGCATCCCTGCGGCGATCAAGCACTGCACCAGAATAATCATCACTCCGCAGGCAAACACCATGCACAGCAGCGGTTTGCCGCCCATGACGCGGTACCCTTGCTGAGGATGCTGCTGGCGGCTCTTCCAGGCCAGCAGGGAAGGGAGCAGCAGGGCCAGCACGGATAACGCCACACCTGCATACCCCAGCGCCATCACGAACCCACGCGGGTAAAACAGCGCGAACGCCAGAGGAGGCAGGAAGGTGACTGCCCCTGTCTGTAAGCGTCCTGCGGCAGTATTACGACGCTGGAACAGATCGGCCAGGTAATCAAACAGGCCGAGCGCCACGCCCAGGAATGAGGTGGCCAGCGCCAGGTCGGCAAACAGATGGACCGCCAGCTCAACGTGCGGGGAGGTGACAACCTCGCGCAGTGCCAGCAGAAAACCGTTCAGGCCAGCGTGTTCCGCCATCAGCCCTGTAAAGGTCGACGCGTCAATGCTCCCCAGCGTCACCAGTTGCCAGAAAATATAGGCAATCAGCGGGATGGCGCTCCCCACCATAAAGACGCGGCGTAGCTTGCGGATATCGCCGTTCATATAGCTCACGATGCTGGGCACGCTACCGTGGAAGCCAAACGAAGTGAAAATAACCGGGATCGCGGACAGCGCCAGCCCTTTTTCCAGCGGCAGCGTCAGCAGATTAACCTTGTGAACATGCGGTGCCAGCAGAACCAGCATCACAATCAGGAACAGTATTTTGGCGCTGAACAGAAAACGGTTAAACAGATCGACCAGCGAAGTCCCCACACAGACCACCCCCCCGCCAATAAGCGCAAAGAAGATAACGCCCGTTGAAGGCGTGATGTCAGCGTCGAACCAGTCGTTAACGCTGGAGGCGATTAACTCGCCGGCGCCGCTGATATAGGCCGCGGTCAGGGCGTACATCAGGAACATCATGCTAAAGCCGGTTATCCACTGGCCATAGCGTCCCAGGTAGCGTGCCGCAAGAGAACCCAGGCCGGTATCCGCGGGCACATGCTGATAAACCTCAAGCAACAGCAGGGCGGTGTAGCACATCAACGCCCAGAGTGTGCCAAGGAGCAGCAGTGTCACTCCAAATCCAACGCCTGCGGCAGCCAGAGGCATCGCCAGCATTCCTGCGCCAATCGTCGTTCCGGCGACGATAAAAATACTTCCCAGGGTTCTGTTTTTCACGCATTCCTCTACAACGATTCGTAATCGCGACAAATTCTGCGGCGCAGAGTAAGGGAAAAGCCCCGCTTCGTCAAATGACCGTTACAGTTGGTGTAATGAATTATTTACGATATTTTTCGACTTTAAGTAATTTACCCGCACCTGCCCCTTTGGGAGGGGATACCTACTTCGTAAGGGCACTATTTTTGCCGAAAAATCAGGCGTAATTTAAACAATAACTATAAGTTTTCAAATAAAGTGAGGGCAGATGGCGGGAAATAATCCCTTTACCGCGGCGTGGAGCCGGGGCGGTAATTTACTGTGCCATGGTCACTGGATAATCAGCTGGCAGAACCAGGCCCTGCAGCTTCCTGAATCGCGTCGTGAAAAGGATATGGGCACCTGGGCCATTTATTCGATCATCGATCCTGAGGACGACACCTTTGCGCAGGGGCTAAAAGAAGATGAGTGGATCATCGAAAACGTAGACTGGCTGACAGATGTTTTTTTTGATGCCGGTATTCCGCTGGAGACGGCTAACTACCGGTATTTTTACCAGGCGGTCAATGCGCAGGACTGGCGGTGTACAAGCTGTGCGGGGTGTATGTAAATCTGTGCGCGAAGAATAAAAAGTGCGGCGCTGAAAACAGCACCGCAGCAATATTATTTCTGTGTATCGAGGGTAGAAAGTTCTTTATCGATAAAGTAAAGACCTTCGCCTGTTTTCCCCACCAGAGACAATTTATCCAGCACGGATTTAAACAGTTTCTCTTCTTCGTGTTGCTCTGCCACGTACCACTGCAGGAAATTAAAGGTCGGATAATCCTGGCCGATCATTGCCGCATGAACCAGTTCGTTAATTTTTTGCGTAATCAGCTGCTCGTGCTCATAGGTCGCACGGAACAGCTCATCAAGCGAATTATACTCGGCAAACGGGGACGCAACGTTATCGATGCGCGGCAGGCTGCCCGTGTCAGTCAGATAATCAAACAGACGCTGCATGTGGGTCATCTCTTCCTGCGCGTGGCGGCGCAGGAAGGCGGCAGCGCCTTCAAAACTGTGGTAGCTGCACCAGGCGCTCATCTGCTGGTAGAGAAGGGATGAAAAAAGCTCAAGGTTCATTTGCGCATTGAGCTTGTCGATCATTTCAGTTTTCAGCATGGTGACGCTCCGGGTTATTAATTCTGGTTCACAATGAGCGACACTATAATTTGTTATTTAATTATTTGCAAAACGTAAAATAATTATTTCTTTATTTAAAATACGAATGGGAATAAAACGCATTGCCGATTTATATTTTATTAATGAGAATTGTTTTTGTTCGTAATGAAATACACTGCCAGTCAATACTGGCAGCACAGATTAATACCACGGGTTATTTGCCTTAGGGTTTACGGCAAAGCCCATGCATTTATACTGGATCGTCACGCTCTCATTGAGACACAGAGAGCCGCTGGTCAGGGTGCAGGTTTTAATGGGCTGGCCATAGGCAGAGGCGGTGGCATACCCCATGCTCTGACACGCTTTAGCTGCGGTGCCGTTATTAACATACTCATCGGAATAGGCGTTTTGCAGCATTGCTTGCCCGTAGTCGAGGCGGACGATGCCATTTGGCGCGTCCAGGGTGCTGACCTCAGCCTGGCGATTAATGTTACAGCCCGCCAGCAGCAGGATCGTACCGGCGACGAAGACTCTTTTCATGGTTCGCTCTGAGTGAGTGGAAATACGTTATCGTACCTGCAGATGTGAGTCGCAATGCGAGGAATAGCCGGGCAATCTGCGCTTTCTCTTTGCGACGGGCCGTTTAGTCGGCCAGGCTGTCAAAAATGGTTTTAAACTTAAGATGATGCAGGCGAAACAGCGCAATAAGCTGCGGGTCAAAATGGCGGCCGTCACCCTCCAGAATGATTTTGCAAGCTTGCTCGTGTGTGAATCCCGGCTTATAGACCCGCTTTTGCCGCAGGGCATCATACACATCGGCCAGCGCCAGAATGCGGGCTTCCAGCGGAATCTGTTCTCCCCGCAGCCCCTGCGGATATCCGCTGCCATCCCATTTTTCATGATGGAAATGGATAATATTCTCCGCAACTGCGCCCAGCTCTAAGCCCTGAATAATCCGCCACCCTTTCACGGTATGAAGTTTCATCTCGGCAAACTCGTCCTGGGTCAGCGGGCCTTGCTTACGCAGAATACGCTCCGGCACGGCAATTTTTCCGACATCGTGAAGTGAGGCAAAATGTTCTATCTCACGGGTCTTTTTGCGCGAAAGCCCCAGCTCACGCGCCATCAAGCCGCAATATCGGGCGACGCGCTGAATATGGCTGCCGGTCTCGTCATCGTGCGCGCGGTTTACCTTCTCCAGCGCCTGCACCATATTGCGGTTAACCATCCGGTTCTGGCGTAAATGGCGACGCATCATGATCAGCATACCGATGCTGAACAGGGCCACGATCAGCAAAATCACGCTGATAATCTTCAGCGTGTTTTTAGAAAAATCGGGTAAGTAACTCTGCTCATCCTGACGTTCTATTTGCGTGCGGTATTCTGACAGGCGATGAACCTGAGTCAGCAGATGAAAGAGCGGATGCTGCGGATCCACCCACGGGCCAATAATAAACTCAGAGCGGGTGACCCCCGCGACTTTCAGCACCCCGCGAAACAACTCGTTGCCGCGAAGCGTGGACTCCAGCGAACTGAGGTCGCCCAGAATATAGTCAATCTCATCGTTCTCAATCGCGTCGATAAGACCGTCAATGGTTGGCCGGGTCACGATAATCACATCGCTGCCAAAACGCTGGCGTAAATAGGCTGCGGCAAACGAACCGTCGAGTACGCCGACGCGCTGGCTGCGAATACTCTCTTCGTTCCACAAGAAGGGCTGACTGCTGCGATTGTAATAGGCGTTGTGCCAGGCGATGTCGGGGCCGATACGGCCCTGTGCATGCGCACTGTCGCTTCGATCAACGATATCAATCAATCGAACCGCCCACTGCTGTCGCGGAAGACTCGAATAGTGATCGATAAAATTGACATCAACCTTCATGCCCAGTAAATCGCGCATGTCGTTAATCATATCAATGGCTGTGCCGTGGTAGCCCTTGCTGTCCCGCCAGATAAGCGGGGCAAAATTCTCGTTTTTGGGCAGGTTGATCTGCAGGCGATTATGCGCGATCCAGGTTCGCTCCTCCTCTGACAGGGTGATACGGCTTAGCAGGTAATTGCGCTTGCTCTCCTCCAGCATCGTGTTGATTTCGCCGTTGCGATACCAGGTGCCAATCAGCGCATTGATTTTATCCCGCAGGGGAAGCAGGTCAGGACTGAAGGCGAGGACGACAGGAATGCGTAGCTCAGGAAAGGGCCGGGAGACCAGATAATAGCGCTGGGTATTCTCCATCTCCGGAGCGTCATTAATATAGAAATCAGCCTGGTTGTCGCTCAGTAAGCGAAAAGCCTCGTCGCTGGTGGCGACGAGGCGCAGAGAACGAAATTTAAGGTCGGGATAACGTTGTTGCACACTGTCGAGCGTCGCGTCATCTTTACGGAACAGCACCCGGGCATGGCTGAGCTGTTCGGCAGTTGTCACCGTCATCGATGGACTGGCGGCCACCACGTCGTTATCAAACAAACGTGCTGAGAGAATTTTGGTTCTGGCTCGCTTCTCCGTGCGCAATACCCCGGCATACACGCCATACTCATTTTGTGCAAAACGCTGGCTAATATCGGCACCGGAGAGCGGCCGCAGCTGCAGCTGCGTACCCGCCTGTTTATTGATGGCCTTAATCAGTTCAGGATAAAAACCCTGCCACTCTCCTTGCGGTGTGCGCCAGGATTCGAAGTTGTTAGCATCAAAGATCCAGACCGGTACAGGCTCTTCTGCCCGGGCAGGGGGGCAAGCAAGCAACAGACCCGTCAACGCGAGTAGAAAGAGGGAGCGAAGCATCCGGCAGCGCTGATTCACAGGTCAACCCCATACGATTTTAGCGTGTACTTTTGCAGTCTAGCTAACGGGCTGAAGCGGCAACAGGTTTGCTTTAACTTTTTAATGCACGTTTGGCGTACGGTCTCATTCTCGCTAAATTGTGAACCCGTCTTTGTTTTTTAAAACAACCTTTCATTTAATTTGAAAGGTTGTTTGTTTGATAGTAGGGTGAACAGGTAAAGGTATCCATAGCGGGATCTCCCGCCACGCATTCAGGAGAGATGAAATGAAAATTGCACTGATGATGGAAAACAGCCAGGCCGCGAAAAACCCGGTGATACTGAAAGAGTTGAAAACGGTAGCCGATGAAAAAGGGTTCCCGGTTTATAACGTGGGCATGAGCGACGAGAATGACCATCACCTGACCTATATCCATCTGGGGATTATGGCGAGCATTTTACTGAATGCGAAAGCCGTTGATTTTGTTGTGACCGGCTGCGGTACGGGGCAGGGAGCATTGATGTCGCTGAACATCCACCCGGGTGTTATCTGCGGCTATTGCATTGATCCTGCGGATGCGTTCCTGTTTGCTCAGATCAACAACGGTAACGCGCTCTCCCTGCCGTTTGCCAAAGGCTTCGGTTGGGGGGCTGAACTGAACGTTCGGTTTATCTTTGAAAAAGCGTTCACGGGTCGAAACGGTGAAGGTTATCCGCCCGAGCGCAAAGAGCCGCAGGTGCGTAACGCCGGTATTCTGAACCAGGTTAAAGCGGCGGTCGTGAAAGAGAACTATCTGGATACGCTGCGCGCAATCGATCCCGAGCTGGTGAAGACGGCCGTTTCGGGTCAGCGTTTCCAGCAGTGCTTCTTTGAGAATTGCCAGGACAAAGAGATCGAAGCTTTTGTTCGCGGGATCGTAGGCTGACGCTTTCAGGTGCCGTGAGCCCCACTTTTCAGGTTTGGCAGGAAGCATGAAATTGTGATTTGCGTCACAAAAATATTGATTTTTGTGACGATGGTCATATTATAAGCACATTGACGATAAAGTTGTATAACAAGTTAATGGAGCTACCTGATGAAACTTCGCAAGATCCTGAAAAGTATGTGGGCTAACTACTGCAACACTTTCAAAGACGTGCCACCGGGCGCAATGTTCTGATGAAAAAAACCTGCTTCGGCGGGTTTTTTTGTGCCCGTAAGCGACGAGAGGGAGATGAATGGGCCTTCGTTTTGTTACTATGGCGGCCTTTAAATAAGGAGAAAGCCCCATGTCACAAAACCTGAGCGCCGATCAGGAGCTGGTGTCTGACGTTGTCGCCTGTCAGTTAGTTATCAAACAAATCCTTGATGTCCTGGACGTTATTGCGCCGGTTGAAGTGCGCGAGAAGATGTCCACGCAGCTGAAAAATATCGATTTCAACAGCCATCCCGCTGCGGCTGACCCGGTCACGCTTCGCGCTATTCAGAAAGCCATCGCGCTGATTGAACTGCGATTCACGCCGCAGGGCGAGTCTCACTAAAGCCCGCCTGACGCTAAAAAGGGCGACCGTTTGTCGCCCTTCGCTCACCTTAAAAGAACGTCTGTACCAGTAAATAGCTCGCCGCACACGCGCAGCTTACGCCAATTAATCCCGGCAGAATAAAGCTGTGGTTAATGATAAATTTGCCGATGCGGGTTGTGCCCGAACGGTCAAAGCCGATGCAGGCTAAATCGCTTGGGTAGGTCGGCAGGACAAAATAGCCGTAAGAGGCGGGGAAAAAGGCGATCAGCATTTTCGGGTCGATTCCCAGCATCAGTCCCATAGGCGCAACGGCCGTCAGGGCTGCCGCCTGGCTGTTCACCAGCTTTGATACCAGGAACAGCACAATCGCGTAGGTCCACGGATGGCTTTTCACCACGCCTTCCAGCGCCAGCTTTAACTCATCAAGATGCGCCTGGAAAAAGGTATCGCTCATCCACGCCACCCCGAACACCGAGAAGATCGCGACCATACCCGCCTTAAACACCGCGCCGTTAGAAATGGCAGACGCATTGACCTTGCAGGCCATCAGCATTACGGCACCGGCAATTAACATCATCATCTGGATGACAAGGTTCATCGACAACGCCGTCATTTTTCCTTTTATCTCAAATGCAGGGCGCAGGTCAGGGAATGCCCCCAGCAGGACAACCACGGCAATGCCGGCGAAGAAAATCCACGTGGACCAGTAGGCCTGCTTTGGAAAACGTTGATTCATTAACGTTTCCGTCCCGCCGTAGATGAATTCACGCTGCTTCGGATCTTTGAGCTTTTCCTGAAACTCCTTATCGTCCGCTAACGCTTTCCCACGACGCAAACTCCACAGCGCAGCAATCGCCACACCGAACAGTGAGGCAGGAACCGAGACGGCGAGAATTTCCAGTATTCCCCACGCGTGGCCGAGCTCATGCTGCGCGCCCAGAATGGAGACCAGTGACACAACGGCCACGGAGACCGGCGAGGCCGTAATTGCCATCTGCGATGCCACTGATGCCACGGCCATTGGGCGTTCCGGGCGGATCCCTTTTTTCAGGGCGATATCCGCAATGATGGGAAACATGGTGTACACCACGTGTCCGGTCCCGCAGAGAAAGGTCAGCATCCAGGTGGTAAAAGGGGCGAGAAGCGTGATGTGTTGAGGATGTTTGCGCAGCAGGCGCTCAGCAAATTGCATCATGACGTTCAGGCCGCCTGCGGTCTGAAGCGTTGCGGCACACCCAATGACGGCGAGAATGGTCAGCATCACGTCAACCGGCGGTTTGCCGGGTTGCAGACCAAAGACAAAACATAAAATAAAAAGGCCAATACCGCTTATCAACCCAAGCCCCATGCCGCCGAAACGCGTACCTGTCAGCAGGCAGAGGAGGATGACAATAAACTCAATGGTGATCATGATGCTCCCTCGTCAATGATAATGTAATTAAATAAATCATTACATGTTGTGTGGTTAATCATTGAGAGCGAGATCTGATTTGTTAAATCTTAGCAAAAGCAGAAGGTTGGCGACGAGAGGGGGAACCTGCTCCCGGTAGGCCGAAAAGCGCGCCTGGCAGGGAGCAGGAAAAATGATCAGTGGTGCTGTACCGTCACAAGGTCAAGCAGATGACGGTCGGTTTGTTCCGGACATAAACCCGCCTGCTGCGCGTTATGGATTTCGTCCGCCAGCGTTTTAAGCAGCATGCCGTCCTGCTGTTGCGCTTTATCCATATCGCGTAAGAATTTAAGGGTTTTGGTGTCGTGTTGTGCTCTGGCTTCATCGGCCAGCTTGTTAAGCGTGCTGCAACGCTGTTCGTACTGTTCCAGCGTTTTCTCAAACAATTCTTCCAGAGAAGAGTAGTTATCGTCGATCGTATCAAGCGCTTTTACGGTTGGGTTTGCCCCTGCGGCTTTCATGAAGTTAAAAACACGCATCATATGGGTGACGTTGCTTTGCGCCTGGCTGCGAAAAAAAGTGGCGGAGCCATTGAGACTGTTTTCGGAACACCACGAGCTGATATGCAGGTGCAGATTCGAGGCATAGAACTCGAGGTTCAACTGGGCATTGAGTTTTTGCATCATCGTTTGGGTAGTCATACTCATATCCTTATTGACTGTGGGACGTGATGTCCGCGGCTAACCTGACCCGGCAGGCACATCTAATGGAATGCAGAAATGGCATTTCTGCGGCGACAAAAGTCGATCGAATATTCACTTCCTGTGTTCGATATAAATAAGCATACCCTTGTATTCTGTCTAAGAAAACTCTTAATTAGGCTGTGTTTACCATACATTACAAAATTTAATATAGTACAGAAATGAAAACAGGCGGATATAAATTAACACATTAATAACTGATTGATTTTTATTTGTTTGTGTATTGTTTGCCTCGTTTTTTCAAGAGTGAAAATATTAAGGCAACAGAATCTTCTGTGACGATGTGAAAAACAGATCAATCAATCAGGATATATTTTGAGGAATAAAATTGCGCTAAATCAATTTATCGCCAAAAGGCGAGTGTGTGATCGCTGTGCAAGATTGTTCTTAATGATTATGTAAAAATGAAACACTGTTTTATCTTGTTTCAATCATTGAGGTCTATGATGGCAAAGGTTGCGGTGCTGTTGGCACCCGGTTTTGAGGAAGCAGAGGCGATTATCACCATTGATATTTTGCGCCGGCTGAACATCGACGTGGAAACTCTGGCCTGCGCGCAGTCGCGTGCAGTGATCAGTTACCATAACATTCCCATGGTGGCAGACAGCATCTTATCAGAACGCAGCGATTCGCTTTACGATGCGATTGTTCTACCCGGGGGACCGCAGGGCAGCGCAAATCTGGCCGCGGATCCGCAGGTTATCCGTTTTATTTCTGCACATGACGCGCGCGGAAAACTGATTTGCCCTATTTGTTCAGCAGCGGCGCGCGTGCTGGGGGGAAATGGGCTGCTTCGGGGGCGTCGCTACGTCTGCTCCGGGGATTTATGGGAGACGGTAAAAGACGGTGAATATGTGGATGCACCGGTCGTCCAGGATAAAAACCTGCTCAGCGGCAAAGGTCTTGGTCATGCTTTTGACTTTGCGCTGGCCCTGGCTGCTCGACTGTTGGGTGACGAAACGCCCGTTCGCGATCACGCTGACCACATCTATTACGCCTGGTAAATTTCCCGCCGGATGCTAGAGCGTCCGGCGCTCAGGGACTTCTTAGCTGATCTTATGGATAATTCTGCTTAACCCCGTTTCATTTGTCCGACAATTCCTGCCGTTTTTATGTCATTTTCCGCTGAATTTATGTACGCAATTACTGTAATTCTGCGGTGTGATGGCGCTCTCTTATGGATGATTAATTTCCCGCTAAAACTATCACCAGCAATAACGCTTATGACGAGGTAAGCGCTAATGCCTTGTTTTAAGTCCGATTAAATAAGAAGCACGCAAATATTCCCTACAGAAAAGAATGCTAAAGCTGGAGTTTACCATGCACAAATTTACTAAAGCGCTGGCGGCCGTTGGTCTGGCTGCTGTTATGTCACAATCCGCTATCGCAGAGAATTTAAAACTCGGTTTTTTGGTAAAACAGCCAGAAGAGCCGTGGTTCCAGACTGAGTGGAAATTCGCCGATAAAGCCGGAAAAGATTTAGGTTTTGACGTCATTAAAATCGCCGTGCCTGACGGTGAAAAAACCCTGAACGCCATCGACAGCCTGGCGGCCAGCGGTGCGAAAGGTTTCGTTATCTGTACACCCGATCCAAAACTGGGGTCGGCAATTGCGGCTAAAGCGCGCGGTTACGACATGAAGGTTATTGCCGTTGACGATCAGTTCGTCAATGCCAAAGGCAAGCCAATGGACACCGTGCCGCTGGTAATGATGGCCGCGACCAAAATTGGTGAGCGCCAGGGTCAGGAACTCTATAAAGAGATGCAAAAGCGCGGCTGGGATGTAAAAGAGACGGGCGTCATGGCCATCACGGCTGATGAGCTGGATACTGCACGTCGTCGTACTACCGGTTCCATGGACGCTCTGAAAGCCGCCGGCTTCCCGGAAAAACAGATCTATAAAGTGCCTACCAAATCCAACGATATCCCCGGCGCGTTCGACGCCGCGAACTCAATGCTGGTTCAACACCCGGAAGTTAAACACTGGCTGGTGGTCGGTATGAACGACAACACCGTGCTGGGTGGCGTGCGTGCGACAGAAGGTCAGGGCTTTAAAGCTCCGGATGTTATCGGTATCGGCATCAACGGCGTTGACGCCGTCAGCGAACTGTCCAAAGCGCAGGCGACCGGCTTCTATGGCTCTCTGCTGCCAAGCCCGGACGTACACGGCTACAAATCCAGTGAAATGCTTTACAACTGGGTGACCAAAGGGGCTGAACCGCCGAAATTTACTGAAGTGACCGACGTGGTGCTGATTACCCGCGACAACTTCAAAGAGGAACTGGCGAAAAAAGGATTGGGCGGTAAGTAATACGCTGTGATTGCGCCCCTCATTCACCATGAGGGGCCAGACGTACACACTACAGGAATCACGGAGACGTTATGCGACAGTCTGATCCGTATCTCTCATTTCGCGGCATCGGGAAAACGTTCCCCGGTGTTAACGCGCTGACCGATATCAGTTTCGACTGCTATGCCGGCCAGGTTCATGCCCTGATGGGTGAAAACGGCGCGGGGAAATCCACGCTGTTGAAAATCCTCAGCGGCAACTATTCCCCTACGACCGGCACACTGGCCATTCGTGGCGAAGAGGTGGCTTTTGCTGATACCACGGCGGCGCTTAATGCCGGGGTGGCCATTATCTATCAGGAACTGCACCTGATCCCTGAGATGACCGTGGCCGAGAACATCTATTTAGGACAGCTCCCGCACAAAAGCGGCGTGGTTAATCGTTCGCTACTTAATTATGAAGCAGGGCTGCAGCTTAAACATCTTGGGCTGGACGTCGATCCTCAGACGCCGCTGAAATACCTCTCCATCGGCCAGTGGCAGATGGTTGAAATTGCCAAGGCTCTGGCGCGTAACGCCAGAATTATTGCCTTTGACGAACCCACCAGTTCGCTTTCCGCACGTGAAATCGAAAACCTGTTCCGCGTGATCCGGGAGTTGCGCCAGGAAGGCCGCACGATTTTGTATGTTTCGCACCGTATGGAAGAGATATTTGCCCTGAGCGACGCCATCACCGTGTTTAAAGATGGCCGCTATGTGCGCACCTTTAGCGATATGGCGCAGGTGAACCATGACCAGCTTGTCCAGGCGATGGTCGGACGCGATCTGGGGGACATTTACCACTGGAAACCACGTGAGTACGGCCCTGAACGCCTGCGACTGGATAATGTAAAAGCGCCGGGAGTACGCATGCCGGTTTCGTTATCGGTACGCAGCGGTGAAATCGTCGGGCTGTTCGGCCTGGTGGGCGCAGGGCGTAGCGAGTTAATGAAAGGGTTGTTCGGCGGCACGCGCATTACCGAAGGCGTGGTGTCTATTGACGGCGCAGCGGTGGATATTCAGAAGCCCGCCCACGCGATTAAGGCAGGCATGATGCTCTGCCCGGAAGATCGCAAAGCGGAGGGGATTATTCCGGTGCATTCGGTGCGTGACAACATCAATATCTCCGCCCGTCGCAAATTTATTCGCGCAGGATGCCTGATCAACGATAGCTGGGAATCGAGCAATGCCGATCACCACATTCGTTCACTCAATATCAAAACGCCGGGACCGGAACAGCTGATCATGAATCTTTCCGGGGGCAACCAGCAGAAGGCCATTCTGGGCCGCTGGCTGTCGGAGGATATGAAGGTCATTTTACTGGACGAACCGACGCGCGGTATCGATGTGGGGGCAAAACACGAGATTTATAACGTGATCTATGAACTGGCAAAACGCGGCGTGGCGGTGCTTTTCGCCTCCAGCGATCTGCCTGAAGTGCTTGGCGTCGCCGATCGCATTGTCGTCATGCGTGAAGGTGAAATTGCCGGTGAATTGCTTCATGAACAGGCGAATGAACAACAGGCGTTGAATCTCGCCATGCCTAAAGTCAGCCAGGCTGTCGCCTGAGTAAGGAGTTAATGATGTCCTCTGTTACTACATCCGGAGCGCCAAAGTCGGCGTTCAGTTTTGGCCGAATCTGGGATCAGTACGGCATGCTGGTGGTCTTTGCCGCCCTGTTTGTCGCCTGTGCGATCTTCGTTCCTAATTTTGCCACCTTTATTAATATGAAAGGGCTGGGGCTGGCCATTTCCATGTCCGGCATGGTGGCCTGCGGTATGCTGTTCTGTCTGGCCTCGGGCGATTTTGACCTGTCGGTGGCCTCGGTTATTGCCTGTGCCGGTGTCACCACGGCTGTGGTAATCAACATGACGGAGAGCCTGTGGATTGGCGTGCTGGCGGGTCTGTTACTGGGCGTGCTCAGCGGTCTGGTGAACGGCTTTGTCATTGCTCGTCTGAAGATTAACGCCCTGATCACAACGCTTGCGACCATGCAAATTGTGCGTGGTCTTGCCTATATCATCTCTGACGGTAAAGCGGTGGGGATTGAAGACGAGCGCTTCTTTACCCTCGGTTACGCTAACTGGCTGGGGCTGCCAGCGCCAATCTGGCTGACCGTGGCCTGTCTTATCCTGTTCGGGTTCCTGCTCAACCGGACCACGTTTGGCCGTAATACCCTGGCTATCGGGGGCAATGAAGAAGCCGCACGTCTGGCCGGTGTGCCGGTGGTGCGTACCAAGATTATTATCTTTGTTCTTTCCGGGCTGGTCTCTGCAGCCGCAGGGATTATTCTGGCGTCGCGAATGACCAGTGGCCAGCCAATGACCTCTATCGGTTATGAGCTGATCGTCATTTCAGCCTGTGTTTTGGGGGGCGTTTCCCTGAAAGGCGGCATCGGAAAAATCTCATATGTGGTGGCCGGTATCCTGATCCTGGGGACGGTAGAGAACGCCATGAACCTGCTCAATATTTCGCCGTTCTCTCAGTACGTCGTTCGTGGCCTGATCCTGCTGGCAGCGGTGATATTCGACCGTTACAAGCAAAAAGCGAAGCGTACCGTCTAAGGTTTTTCCTATCTTTATATTGCTCAACTAATAACCTTAGCTGACCCCCGAACCGCCTCGCCAGTTTTGCTGGCGGGGCGGTTGTCAAATGGCGAGCGACGTCACACTGTCTATACTTACATGGCTATGAAAGAGGTAAAGGCGTTTACCTCTCGTAAACCGTAAGGAGGAATAGGGTGGCTGACTTGTTAACTGCACCGCCTGTACTGCCCGGACACTATGCTTTCTTTTTTGATCTCGACGGTACGCTCGCCGAGATAAAGCCGCATCCTGACCTGGTGGCGATCCCCGCCACGGTTCTTCAGAAGTTGCATCAGCTCTCGCAGATGACTGAGGGAGCAGTGGCATTGATATCAGGGCGCTCGATGGCCGAACTGGACCAGCTTGCCAGGCCTTACCGCTTTCCGCTGGCCGGTGTACACGGAGCGGAGCGCCGCGACATCCATGATCAAACGCATATCGTTTCACTCCCCGACGCATTAATCCAGGCGCTACAGGTACAACTCTCGTCTGCGCTGGCAGAACTGCCCGGTACGGAGCTTGAAGCCAAAGGGATGGCCTTTGCCCTGCATTATCGCCAGGCGCCGCAGCACGAAGCGGCTGTGCTTGCGCTTGCGACCGCTATAGCAAATGCACATCCGGAGCTGGCGCTGCAGCCGGGTAAATGCGTGGTGGAGCTTAAACCTAAAGGGATCAATAAAGGCGCGGCGATTGCGGCGTTTATGGCGACACCGCCTTTTAACGGCAGGACGCCCGTTTTTATTGGGGATGACCTGACCGACGAGGCAGGGTTTCGTGTGGTGAATCAGGCCGGAGGGATCGCCATCAAGGTCGGGCCTGGTGAGACTGTCGCCGAATGGCGTCTGGCGGATGTCGCCAGCGTCTGGCAGTGGATATCTGACATCGCTAACCAGCAACAACAACAAATAGCGCAAAACAAAGGGGGAAACCATTATGGGTCGCTTAGTCGTCGTCTCTAACCGAATTGCACCGCCTGATGATAAAAAATCCAGTGCAGGTGGCCTGGCGGTTGGGGTATTAGGTGCCTTAAAAGCCGCCGGTGGGCTGTGGTTTGGCTGGAATGGTGAAATCAGTGAAGAACAGAAACCGCTCAAGAAAGTGACGCGCGGAAATATTACATGGGCGTCGTTTGCGTTAAACGAAAAAGATTATGACGAGTATTACTCGCAGTTCTCCAATGCTGTGCTGTGGCCAGCGTTTCACTATCGTCTGGATCTGGTCAAATTCCAGCGCGAGTCCTTTGAAGGCTACACGCGGGTGAATTCGCTGCTGGCGGATAAACTGCTGCCTTTAATCGAGGAAGACGATATTTTATGGATCCACGATTATCACCTGCTGCCCTTCGCCAGAGAGTTGCGTAAAAGGGGAGTGAATAACCGGATTGGTTTTTTCCTGCATATTCCGTTCCCGACGCCGGAAATCTTTACCGCGCTGCCGCCGCATGAAGAGTTGCTGGATGCGCTGTGTGACTACGATCTGCTGGGCTTCCAGACCGAGAATGATCGACTTGCGTTCCTTGATTCTGTGTCCGGCAAAACGCGAGTGGTGACCAAAGGGGGGAAAACCCATACGGCCTGGGGCAAGACATTCCACACTGAAGTGTATCCCATCGGTATTGAACCTGAAGAGATTGCCGAGCAGGCTTCCGGTCCGCTGCCGCCCAAACTGGCGCAGCTTAAGAATGAACTCAAGCACGTGAAGAATATCTTCTCGGTGGAACGTCTTGATTATTCCAAAGGGCTGCCGGAACGTTTCCTGGCGTATGAAACGCTGCTGGAAAAGTACCCGCAGCATCACGGTAAAATCCGCTATACGCAGATAGCGCCCACCTCGCGCGGTGAAGTGCAGGCTTATCAGGATATTCGTCACCAGCTGGAGACGGAAGCAGGGCGCATTAATGGCCGCTACGGTCAGTTGGGCTGGACGCCACTCTTTTATCTCAATCAACACTTTGACCGTAAGATCCTGATGAAAGTGTTCCGCTATGCGGATGTCGGGCTGGTTACGCCATTGCGGGACGGGATGAACCTGGTCGCGAAAGAGTACGTCGCCGCCCAGGACCCCGCCGATCCGGGTGTGCTGGTGCTTTCCCAGTTTGCCGGGGCCGCCAATGAATTGACGTCTGCGCTTATCGTCAACCCTTACGATCGTGACGACGTGGCGAATGCCCTCAACCGTGCGCTGACGATGCCGCTCACGGAGCGTATTTCCCGCCATGCCGAGATGATGGAAACGATCCGTAAGAACGATATTAACCACTGGCAGGCGCGTTTTATTCGCGATCTTCGTGATATTGCGCCGCAGAGTAATGAAGGCCATCTGCAAAAAAAGATCGCGACATTCCCTAAACTCGCCTGATTTTCCTCTGGGGGTTTAACGACCCCCAAGAGGCACTAACAACACATCCACCTGGCTTGACGCCACAATCGATTTCGCCGCACAGGCTGCGCGAGAAAAAAAGCTGTGGTTATGATTCCCGCATATTACTAAATCAATATTCTGCTTACTGCACATGCTGAGAATATGCGCATTAAGCTCCCCTGTCGCAATAATGGTGTCATATATAGGATATTGCGCCTTTTCTACCAGCTCTCGCATAAATTGCTGCGTTTCTTCCTGTAAGACCTCACGAATATCTTCCAGCATGGGGGCAGCCAGTTGATTATACATCTCAGGCTCGGCCGCGAGGGTGATCAGGCTGATACGGGCATTATGCGGTCTGGCAATGGAAACCGCCCGGGCGATGAGTTCATGGCTTTCGGGCGAAACCGCAACAGAAACAAGAAGATGGGAGTAACTCATAACGCACTCCTTAGGTGTCTGAAAGACAGCGTCTTAGTCACCATTACCGCGATTTCACCGGATCTGCAAGAGGTGAATACGACATAAGTGTGAAGCTAATCATAATTATTCATTAATTATTCTTATAAGAAGAATAACGGGAAAACGTGCCTAAATGAAAAAAATTAACCACTTAACCTGAATCACACTTTTTTACGTTTCCGGTGTTAAATCGTTTTAACGCGTTATAAACACATTTCTAATGATTACCATGTGAAACAATTGTTATAGGCGTTTTGCATAACTACATGTTTTTTATAGATAATGAAAATGTGACCTTACGATGGATTCGCTGTGACGCGCATCTGGTCGCTGATACGTTTCGAACAGCACATGTCATGCCACTTCTGCTCATACTCCTGCATGAGTATTCGCCCATAAAGAATAGAAAACAGTGTTGATCGTTCAAAAAACAACCAATTTACAAGTCATACTGATGGATTTATGGGAGATATTCACTTAAATTGTGTGACGTAGATCACATTTTTTTTAAATTTGGGGGTGGCTGCATTGTATGTGTCAAAACTGACGAGTAGAGTTTGCGTCGAATTAGGAAAAATCTTAGTTATTTGTAAGAAATGATAAAACGTGTAAGAGACGTAACCGCGTTTCAGCTGTTGCGCGTTTCAATGAATACAAACCTAAATTCGACTATGCATTTAGCCTTTTCTTTTTTATACCGGGTGATTTCCCGGCGACATCACGGGGTGCGGTCTTTCCGCATAAAAATAATAGTTGGTTATTCGGGATGGGAACAATGCATACATCCGAGTTGCTAAAACATATCTATGACATCAATTTGTCGTATTTACTGCTCGCGCAGCGTTTGATTAGTCAGGACAAGGCGTCCGCGATGTTTCGTCTGGGTATTAATGAAGAAATGGCAACCATGCTGGGTGGGTTAACCCTTCCTCAAATGGTTAAACTGGCGGAAACAAACCAACTGGTTTGCCAGTTCCGTTTTGACAATCCTCAGACTATCACGCGTCTGACGCAGGATTCCCGTGTTGACGATCTTCAACAGATCCATACCGGTATTCTTCTTTCCACTCGCTTGCTTACCGAAATCAGCCAGCCTGATGACGCAGCCCGTAAGAAAAGGGCCTAGCAATGAGCGAGAAAAGCATTGTTCAGGAAGCGCGTGACATACAGTTAGCAATGGAGCTGATTACGCTCGGTGCTCGTTTACAAATGCTGGAAAGCGAGACTCAGCTGAGTCGTGGTCGCCTCATCAAATTGTATAAAGAGTTACGTGGTAGTCCCCCGCCGAAAGGAATGCTGCCGTTTTCAACGGACTGGTTTATGACCTGGGAACAGAACATTCATGCCTCCATGTTCTGTAATGCCTGGCAGTATCTTCTCAAAACCGGTTTGTGTAGCGGCGTTGATGCCGTGATCAAAGCGTATAAACTTTACCTTGAACAATGCCCTCAGCAGGACGAGGGTCCCTTGCTGGCGCTCACCCGCGCATGGACGCTGGTGCGTTTTGTTGAAAGCGGAATGCTTGAGCTGTCGCGCTGTAACTGCTGCGATGGCAATTTTATTACCCATGCGCATCAGCCTGCAGGCAGCTTCGCCTGTAGTTTATGCCAGCCTCCATCCCGAGCAGTAAAAAGACGTAAACTTTCCCGGGAAGCTGCCGATATTATTCCACAACTGCTGGATGAACAGATCGAACAAGCTGTTTAACCCGAACGTGTGGGCAAGATTCCAGCAGCGGTAAGCAATTACCGCTGCTTTTTTTTACCCCGCAAACGGTAAACGCTGCGAGCTGAACATCCTTGCCATAGTCACTAGCGGAAGGATGATGTCGTGCTTATCTTATTAGGTTACCTGGTAGTTCTCGGTACAGTTTTCGGCGGTTACATGATGACCGGCGGGCACCTTGGAGCACTCTATCAACCGGCTGAACTTATTATCATCGGCGGCGCAGGGGTAGGGGCTTTTATCGTTGGTAATAACGGTAAATCGATCAAGGGCACGCTGAAAGCTATTCCACTGCTGTTCCGTCGCTCTAAATACACCAAAAGCATGTATATGGATCTGCTTGCGCTGCTCTATCGTCTGATGGCGAAGTCGCGTCAGCAGGGCATGTTCTCGCTTGAGCGGGATATTGAAAACCCGAAAGAGAGCGAAATTTTTGCCAGCTACCCGCGCATTCTCGCTGACGCAATGATGCTGGATTTCATCGTCGATTACCTGCGACTGATCATCAGCGGCAACATGAACACCTTCGAAATCGAAGCGCTGATGGACGAAGAGATTGAAACGCATGAAAGCGAATCCGAAGTGCCGGCAAACAGCCTGGCGCTGGTGGGCGATTCCCTCCCTGCGTTCGGTATCGTCGCGGCGGTGATGGGCGTGGTACACGCGCTGGCCTCGGCGGATCGTCCTGCGGCAGAGCTGGGCGCGCTGATTGCGCATGCGATGGTGGGCACCTTCCTCGGTATTTTGCTGGCGTATGGTTTTATCTCTCCGCTGGCCAGCGTTCTGCGTCAGAAAAGCGCGGAAACGACCAAAATGATGCAGTGCGTGAAGATCACGCTGCTCTCTAACCTTAACGGTTATGCGCCACCTATCGCAGTTGAATTCGGCCGTAAAACGCTTTATTCCAGCGAGCGCCCGTCGTTTATCGAGCTTGAAGAACACGTGCGCGCGGTGAAAAACCCAAACCAACAGACGACAACTGAGGACGCATGAAAAATCAGTCCCATCCGATCGTCATCGTAAAAAAACGCAAGCACAAGGGGCATGGGCACGGCGCGCATGGCTCCTGGAAAATCGCGTACGCCGATTTTATGACCGCAATGATGGCATTCTTTCTGGTGATGTGGCTCATCTCCATCTCCAGCCCGAAAGAGTTGATCCAGATTGCCGAGTATTTCCGAACGCCGCTGGCGACCGCCGTGACCGGTGGACAGCGAATCTCTAACAGCGACAGCCCGATCCCTGGCGGTGGCGATGATTACACCCAGCAGAAGGGTGAGGTGAAGAAAGAGCCGAACATCGACGAGCTGAAAAAACGCATGGAGCAAGCGCGCCTGAAGAAACTGCGCGGCGATCTCGATCAGCTGATTGAGGCGGATCCTAAACTGCGTGCCCTGCGACCACACCTGAAGATCGATCTGGTGCAGGAAGGTTTACGTATACAGATTATTGATAGCCAGAACCGCCCGATGTTCAAAACGGGCAGCGCGGAAGTTGAGCCATACATGCGCGACATTTTGCGCGGCATTGCGCCAGTGCTGAACGGTATTCCTAACCGTATCAGCCTGTCTGGACACACGGATGACTTCCCGTACGCCACGGGTGAGAAGGGATACAGCAACTGGGAGCTTTCTGCCGATCGTGCCAACGCCTCGCGTCGCGAGCTGGTGGCAGGTGGGCTTGATGATGGCAAGGTACTGCGCGTGGTCGGCATGGCATCAACCATGCGTGTCACTGACCGCGGGCCGGATGACGCCATCAACCGTCGTATCAGTCTTTTAGTGCTGAACCAGCAGGCGGAGCAGGCCATCCTGCACGAAAACGCCGAAAGTCAGAATGAGTCACTGGACGATTTAAAACAGCCTGGGGCCGTTCCTTCGGCTGCCGTTCCAACATCGCCACCAGCCAATCCGAGGTGATAGCGTGAGCATGGATATTAGCGATTTTTACCAGACATTCTTTGATGAAGCCGACGAATTGTTGGCCGATATGGAGCAACACTTGCTGGATTTGGTGCCTGAAGCACCGGACTCCGAGCAGCTCAATGCCATCTTCCGTGCGGCGCACTCGATTAAAGGCGGAGCCGGAACGTTTGGATTTACCATCCTGCAGGAAACGACCCATTTAATGGAAAACCTGCTGGATGAAGCACGACGCGGTGAGATGCAGCTCAATACCGACATTATCAACCTGTTTTTGGAAACCAAAGATATTATGCAGGAACAGCTCGACGCCTATAAAAGCTCGGCAGAGCCTGATGCCGCCAGCTTTGAATACATCTGCAATGCGCTGCGCCAGCTCGCGCTGGAAGCCAAAGGTGACGCAGCCGCAGCTGTTGTTCCGGCAGCCAAACTGAGCGTTGTCGATGCCGTTACCGCACAAGAGGCGGCCCCGGCCGCCGCTGCGAGTAAAGTGCGCGTGGTGCTGTCTCGCCTCAAAGAGAACGAAGTTGACCTTCTTGAAGAAGAGCTGAGTAACCTGGCGAAATTAAGCAACGTGGTGAAAGGCAAAGACAGCCTGAGTGCGACGCTGGAAGAGGGGATTAGCCAGGACGATATCGTGGCGGTCCTGTGCTTTGTTATCGAAGCCGACCAGATCGCGTTTGAAACCGAAACGGCGGCGGTGGACGTGCCAGCGGCAGTGGAAGAGGTGGCGGTTGTTCCTCAGGCGGCCGCGCCTGCCGTTGCGCCTGCGGCGCCGGTATTGAAAGCGGTGCCAAAAGATGCTGCCGCGCCAGGCCGTGGTGAAAAACCGGCCGCGCGCTCCAGTGAATCCACCAGCATCCGCGTCGCCGTCGAGAAAGTTGACCAGCTGATTAACCTGGTGGGTGAACTGGTGATTACCCAGTCGATGCTGGCACAGCGGTCTAACGAACTGGACCCGGTGACCCACGGCGATCTGATCACCAGCATGGGGCAGTTGCAACGTAATGCCCGCGACCTGCAGGAATCGGTGATGTCCATCCGTATGATGCCGATGGAATATGTCTTCAGCCGCTTCCCGCGTCTGGTGCGTGACCTGGCCAGCAAACTGAATAAACAGATTGAACTGACGCTGATGGGCAGCTCCACCGAGCTGGATAAAAGCCTGATCGAACGCATTATCGACCCGTTAACGCACCTGGTGCGTAACAGCCTCGACCACGGTATCGAACTGCCGGAAAACCGCATTGCCGCCGGAAAATCCCCGATCGGGAATCTGATCCTCTCCGCCGAACACCAGGGCGGGAACATCTGCATCGAAGTGACCGATGACGGTGCGGGCCTGAACCGTGAGCGCATTCTGGCGAAAGCCATTTCGCAGGGAATGGCGGTCAACGAAAACATGACTGACGAAGAAGTGGGCATGCTGATCTTCGCGCCAGGCTTCTCGACCGCAGAGCAGGTGACGGACGTTTCCGGCCGCGGCGTGGGAATGGACGTGGTGAAGCGTAACATTCAGGAGATGGGCGGCCACGTTGAGATCAAGTCTAAGCAAGGTTCCGGCACCACCATTCGTATCCTGCTGCCGCTGACGCTGGCAATCCTCGACGGCATGTCGGTGAAAGTGGCGGACGAAGTCTTTATTCTGCCGCTGAACGCAGTGATGGAATCGCTGCAGCCGCGTGAAGAAGATCTGCATCCGCTGGCGGGTGGCGAGCGCGTTCTTGAAGTGCGCGGTGAGTACCTGCCGCTGGTCGAATTGTGGAAAGTGTTCGAAGTGGATGGCGCGAAAACCGAGGCCACGCAGGGGATCGTGGTGATCCTGCAAAGTGCGGGTCGCCGCTACGCGCTGCTGGTTGATCAGCTGATTGGCCAGCACCAGGTGGTCGTGAAGAACCTCGAAAGCAACTACCGCAAAGTGCCAGGTATTTCTGCCGCCACTATTCTGGGTGACGGTAGCGTGGCGCTGATCGTTGATGTGTCGGCGCTTCAGGGATTAAATCGTGAACAACGTGTGGCGTACACAGCCGCCTGATTAAGTAGAAGGTAATAACATGACCGGTATGAGTAATGTAACGAAACTGGCGGGCGAGCCATCAGGGCAGGAATTCCTGGTATTCACTTTAGGCGATGAGGAGTACGGCATCGATATCCTGAAAGTGCAGGAAATTCGTGGTTACGACCAGGTTACCCGCATCGCGAACACGCCTGCCTTTATTAAAGGTGTCACCAACCTGCGCGGCGTGATTGTGCCTATCGTTGACCTGCGCGTGAAGTTCAGCCAGGGTGACGTGGACTATAACGAGAACACCGTGGTGATTGTCCTGAATCTGGGGCAGCGCGTGGTTGGGATCGTGGTGGATGGCGTATCTGATGTGCTGTCCCTGACGTCCGATCAAATCCGTCCGGCGCCGGAGTTTGCGGTCACGCTGTCTACCGAGTATCTGACCGGGCTGGGAGCGCTGGGTGAGCGTATGCTAATTCTGGTGAATATTGAGAAGCTGCTGAACAGTGATGAGATGGCGCTGCTGGATATCGCGACGAATCACGTGGCGTAATGTTTCTCTAAACGGTTCTGTGAGGCTTTCGTGGAACCGTTTCGTTCAGTCGGGCATTTCGGTTATCTGATTCGCCCGCTGCGGTGAACGTATTAAGGGGGCTATTGCAGCCCCCTTATCTTATTCACTTACTGCAGACGTAGTATTTTCTGCTGGTCTTAAGGTGAACGAAACCATTCGGCCAACCCGTTACGCTTCCTGCTCTACCAGCTCAGTCTCCGCTTCACGCGCCCCTTCATTTTGCGACAGCATCGCAGTCGCAATACCGTTACCCAGCACGTTAATCGCTGAACGTCCCATATCCAGGAAATGATCGATCCCCATCAGCAGCAAAATACCCGCCACCGGAATATTGAAACTCGGGATGGTTGCCGCCAGCACCACCAGCGACGAACGAGGCACCCCCGCAATCCCTTTTGAAGCCAGCATCAGCGTCAGCATCAGCACGGTCACTTCGGTGAAGCTCAGGTGAATATTGTACGCCTGGGCGATAAACATCGAGGCGAAAGAGCAATACACCATAGAGCCCACCAGGTTAAAGGAGTAACCGATCGGCAGAACGAAGGAGGCGATATTGCGCGAGCAACCAAAACGCTCAAGCTGCTCCAGCGTTTTTGGATACGCCGCTTCTGAACTGCTGGTGGTAAACGCCACCAGCACCGGGTCCTTCAGCATGCTGACCAGGCGGAACACCTCTTTCTTCAGCACCATATAACCGACGGCCAGCAGCACCATGCAGGTGAGAAGGATTGCCACGTAGTAGCCGCCAATAAAGGAGGCGTAGTTCAGCAGGATGCCCAGACCCTGAGTGGCAATCACAGATGAGATGGCGGCGAAAATAGCCAGCGGGGCGACGTACATCACGTAACCCGTCACCTTCAGCATGATATGGGAGACCACATCCAGCGCGGCCACCAGCGGGGCATTGAATTTTTGCCCCAGCGACGCGCCGGCGATGCCGAAGAACATAGAGAAGACCACAATCTGCAGGATTTCATTGTTCGCCATCGCACCGGCGATACTGGTCGGAATGGTATGGGACAAGAACGCTTTCAGCGTCATCCCCCCCACAGCAAGGCCGGTGTCTACCGCCTCTTTCGGGATAGCCAGGTTCAGGCCGCTGCCCGGGCGCTCCAGCGTGACGATAAACAGTCCCACCAGAATGGAAAGCACGGATGAGCTAATAAACCACACCATCGCTTTGCCGCCCACGCGACCAATGGTGGAGGTTTCACCCAGTTTCATAATGCCCACGGTCAGCGTGCTGAAGACCAGTGGCGCAATAACCATTTTAATCAGACGCAGGAAAATATCGGTCAGCAGCGTGATGTTATCCGACCATGCTTTGATGGCATCCGCAGAGGCATACTCATGAATCGCCGCCCCTGAAAGAATACCCGCCAGCATGAATATCACGATGAAGAGTGTGAGTTTGTTTGCACTTGCCACGAAAAAAGACCCTCTATGCGCTTTGGTTGCCGTCTGCGCCGATGTATATAGATTTTTTATTACGACGCAGGAAATTATTCGGCACATAAATTGAAGTAAAGCGGAGGGAGATACAACTAGTTTTTAATTTTTATTAATTTTGTTGTTAACGCCTCGACGATATATTGTGATGCAGATCACATTTCAATGGATATATCCTCTGCGTATACGAGAAATAAGGCATTTACAAAGTATTAACATCCTGTTTTATAAATAAATATTCAGTCAATAAGCCATTAGTCTTGCCCTCCACGGCGCGGGTGGTCGAAGCGGTATCCATAAACTAAATTCTCAATAACCCCCGGAAGAGGAACGTTAAGTGGGGCTAACATCTTGAACAGCAAAAATAAAATGTGGCAAGCGAACGGAAATGTCTTCTGGAGGGTGGTAAATGAAAAGAAAACTCCTTTTGATCTGTGCAGGCACGTTGCTGACGGCGACAACAGCCCAACAGGCGCTGGCGGTGACCAGCAGCGGTACTATTGGCGCGACGTTAACCCTGACGAACGGTTGTCTGATAAACGGCTCGCCCACGCAAAATGGCATTAATTTCGGGACCCTGGATTTCGGCACCCATCCCGCAACGTTTTCCACCCTGACGACGCAGTTGACCGGTGCCAGCGGCGGTAACACGTTCACCATTCAATGTACGACCGCCAGCTATACGGTGGCGATCACGGGGAATACTAACTCCACCGCGCCGGGTACCGTCGTGGGAACGCCAGGCACGCCTGCGCGCTATCTGGTCAACACCACCAATGCTGCACAGGGTGTGGCTTACAGCCTGTATAGCGACAGCGGATTTAACAACGTCGTTGCCAACAACGCGGCACTGCCAATAGCGTCAACCGCCGGGGGCATCGACAGTTACACACTTTACGGGCGCATTACCGGGGGCGGTAACAGCGTTACGGTCGTTCCGGGCACCTACACCGACACGATTAACGTCAGCGTCACCTACTAGTTTCACGCAGCCATGAAGGCATCCATTTTGCGTCTGCGCAACAGCGCGGAGGGGATCGTGCACCCTTTGTACGCGCTGATCGTCTGCCTGATGCTGGTGCCTGCGGCGGGGGCTGTGACGTCACAGTCATTTAAGGTCAGCGCGACCATTGTGCCCGGGTGCGCGGTATCCACGGGCAGCGGAGGACTTTTCGGTACGCTCGATTTCGGTACCCACAACGGGGTGGAAAGTGCCCCGGTGAGCACCAGTTTTGTGCCTAACGGGGCCTTGTCCATCGCCTGCACGCCCGGCGTGGCGCTGAGTATGAGCATTAACGGCGGACAGAATTACTCCTCCATTCGGCGTATGAAGCGCTCAGGGGGAACGGAAGTGGTGGGATATCGCCTTTACAGCAGCAGTTCGCTGGCGGCGAACAGCGAAATTGGCGTCAATCAGGCAATACCGGTGACCTATACCAACAGTAATAACATTGCGCTGCCGCTTTTTGGCGTGGCGCTGCTGACCGGGTTTAGCCCGGCAGGAACGTATTCTGATCAGCTCACCGTGACCTTGTCATGGTGATAAAGGGAGACAGTCGATGAAGCCATTTTTCAGACACCTTTGTCTGGTGAGTTTATTGGGGGGAATGGCTGCGGCGACAGGTCAGGCGCAGGCGGCGGCAACCATTCTGTTGTGGCCCATCGATCCGTGGCTGTCAGCGGATGCCAAAGCCACTGAATTATGGATCCAGAATCAGGGGAACAGCGCAACGACAATGCAGGTCCGCATTGTGCGCTGGAAGCAGGAGGGCGGTTATGAACGCTACTCCGCACAGCAGGACGTGGTGGCCAGTCCGCCCATCGTCACCATTGGTAAAGGCAGTAAGCAGCTTATTCGTCTGATTAAGCAGGGTACGGTGCCGCTCGGCGTTGAACAGGCCTACCGCATTATTGTGGATGAAATCCCCCAGCCGGATGCCAAAGCCGAGCCGGCCATTGGCCTGAAATTGCAAATGCGCTACTCCATTCCTTTGTTCGTTTATGGGCAGGGGATCCCGACCCTCAAAGAGGGGGCGCATCATGCGCTGGTGGAGACCAAAAATCTGAGCTGGCGGGTGACGCAGGAGAAGGGACATCCTGCCCTGGAGGTCCGTAATCAGGGGGATGTGCACGTCAAACTCAGCCAGGTGGCGCTGGAGCAGGGCGGGCAGAAGCGGACGGTTGCAGACGGATTACTCGGGTATGTTCTTGCGGGTAGCACCCGCACCTGGTCAATCCCGGCCGGAATAGGTCAGCCAGACCGGCTGAGCGCGCAGATTAATGCCAGGGATACGCAATGGCAGTCGACGCCCGTCAACTGAAACCGGCGATGATGATCCTGCTCTGCGTCAGTACCAGCACCTGGGCTGAGCCCGGCGATGACAGTTTACCGCCGCCGCCGCAGGCTCAGGCGTTGAACGGCGAAGCGGTCTTTCAGCTCTCGATTGTGTTGAATCACTACGACACCGGTATGGTGGTGCCCGTGACGCAGCGCGAGGGGGCATTTTTTATTTCCAGCGCCGACCTGCTGCGGGCAGGGCTACCGCCGGAGCATGTGCCTGCCGGAGACGTGAACCTTTCTACCCTGCCGCAGGTGCGCGTAGAGTACGACAGCGCAGCGCAGCGTCTGCTGCTGGGCGTTCCGGCCGACTGGGTCGCCTCACGCGTGACCCCTTTCAGCGGACAAATGTCACAAAGTAAACCGCACTTCGGGCGTGGAGCGCTGCTTAATTACGATCTCTACACCAACCATACGGAACATGTCGGCGGACAGGCCTCGCTCTGGCATGAATTCCGCTACTTCAATGAGAACGGCTCCTTTTCTTCAACCGGCTATGCCCGGGAAAATTTCACCGGAAACGACGGTCAGCAGGAAGGGTATGTGCGCTATGACACGACGCTTCTGATGACGAACGAGGACGAGGCCACGACCTGGACCGCCGGGGATGTGATCAGTGATGCCCTGAGCTGGAGCACCAGCGTGCGCATGGGCGGGATCAGCTACGGGCGGGATTTCTCCCTGCGTCCTGACCTCGTGACCTGGCCACTGCCAGAGTTCTCGGGCGAAGCGGCGGTTCCCACCTCGGTGGATCTCTTTATCAATGGCTATCGTTCCGGCTCGACCCAGCTTCAGCCGGGACCGTTCACCCTGACCAATCTGCCCTATATCAACGGAGCAGGGGACGCGGTACTGGTCACCACCGATGCGCTGGGGCGCCAGGTGAGTACCACGCTGCCGTTTTACGTCACCAGCGAATTGCTGAAACAAGGCCTGAGCGACGGGGCGGTGACGCTCGGTAGCCTGCGGCGTAATTACGGCATCAAGAATTTTGACTACGGCCCGGCGGCGGGTAGTGGATCGTATCGCTATGGCGTTACGGACTGGTTGACGCTGGAGGGCCATGCCGAAGGGGCAGAAGCGCTGGCGCTGGGCGGGATGGGGACGGTGGTTAAATTGGGTCGGTTTGGCGTCGTGAATACCGCGTATTCTCAAAGCCGCATGCGCGGAGATAATGGCGGGCAAATCAACTGGGGCTATCAGTACAGTACCAGTGAATTTAGTGTAGCGACACAGCATACGCGGCGCGATCGCGACTTTGGCAACCTCGCCCTCTACGACCAACCGACGGTCTATGACGAAAATGACCGGCCCATCGCCAGTTTTAGTCGCAACACCGACCAGTACTCTCTCACCTTTAACCTGGGCGAATATGGCAGTCTCGGTGCTGCGTGGATCGGCGTGGAGAGCTTTGACAACCAAAAAACCGAACTGCTGAATCTCTCCTGGAGCCGCAATCTGTGGGGGGCGAGCAGTATTTATCTGGCTGCAAGCCGCGATCAGCAGCGGGGAGACTGGACGGTGGCCATGTCGCTTCAGGTGCCGCTGGGAGAGCGTGACAGTGCCGCCGTAACCTATGAAAACACGCCAGATGCCGGCAGCACGCAGCGTATCAACTACAACCACTCCATGCCTTCCGACGGTGGCTTTAGCTGGAACATGGCATGGGCCAACCAGTCGAAAGCCAATGATTATCAGCAGGGAACGCTGGGCTGGCGCAATAACAACATCGAACTTCAGGGCGGTGGTTATGGCGAAAGGGGCATGATGACCTGGTGGGGAGAGGCGATGGGCGCGATTGTGCTGATGGACGGCGAGCTGTTTGCGGCAAATAAAATCAACGATGCGTTTGTGGTGATCAGCACCGACGGTCACCCGGACGTTCCCGTCAGTTATGAGAACCAGCCGGTCGGCAAAACGAACAATAACGGCTACCTGCTGGTCAGCGGGGTATCGGCTTATTACCCGGCCAGTTATCGCATTGATACCCTGAATCTGCCCGCGGATACCCGGCTGAAAGAGACAGAGCGGCGGATCGCTATTCGCCGCCACAGCGGTTATCTGGTCGATTTCCCGATGGAGCAGGAGCGGGTGGCAAGCGTTATTCTGCATGACAAGCAGGGGCAGGCTATCCCGGTGGGAAGCCAGGTTCGACGCGCCTCGCGCAACAATGCGGTGGTGGGGTATGACGGCATCGCCTGGCTGGAAAATCTCAGCGATGTGAACCCGCTTGAGGTGATTACGCCAGACGGAAAACACTGCTCGGCCACGCTGACCGTGGGGGCCAACCCGGAACATAAGCTGCAGACATACGGACCGCTGATTTGCCGGGAGGAACGGTGAAGCGCTTACTGCTGTTGATGCTGCTGCTGTTTTCCGGCGGCGGCTGGGCGGCGTGTACCGTCAGTACGGTAAATGCGTCATTTGGTAGCGTCACCTCGTTCGCGCTCAGCGGAACCGGGGAGGTCGAAACCACCGGCAGGCTGATTGTGGCATGCGACGCTGTGCTCAATCTTCTGACCAACGACTCGGTGACGCTGAACTACACCGCCGCGTCCGTTTCAGGCAACAGCCGTGCCACCATGAAACGCACCGACAATGCGGCCATCACGGATGTGATCCCCACCCGGTTGTGCGGGTTAACGGGGTGTTCGAGCAATAGCGAAGTGCAAATCAGCAAAGCTTATACCTGGAGCGGCAACACCCTGCTGGGATTACTGGGGTCAAAACAGTACAGCATTCCGCTTTATTTCCGCACCGTTGCCGGACAAAACGTCACGGCCGGGCCCTATCAGGTGCTGCTCACCTTCAGCATCAACTACAGCGTCTGTTCCGTGGGCGTGCTGGGCCTTTGCACCCTTCCCCAGACAGGCACGGCGACCACCAGTATTCTTCTCAACATGACCGTCACCAACGACTGCAGCGCCATGACCACGCCGGACGTCAACTTCAACAGTGCGCCGCTGGTGCAAAGTTTCCCCACTGTCTCGCAGGCGATTGCCGTCACCTGTACCAAAGGAAGCACTTACACTATCGGAATTAATAATGGTGCCAACGCGCTGAATAACGTTCGCCGCATGGTGAGCGGCAGTAACTACATGAGTTACGACATTTATAAAGAAGCCACGACCAACCGCTGGGGTGGCAGCGGTACCGAGCGCTGGACCAGCGCAACCTCCTCGCAGGTCAGTACCGACGGTTTATTGCGAACCTACAACTACACTGCCAAAGTCCTTACCAGCCAGTCTACGCCGCCTGCCGGCACCTATACCGATACGCTGATCGTTGACGTTGCGTTTTAACCCCGCGCTTTTCCCTTTCTCAAATGTAAAGTTCCTGTAGTCAGTGCCGATAACACCGTTAATAAATCTATGAGAAGGTGTTGTATGTTGAACCGTATCCGCGTTGTCACAATGCTTATGATGGTGCTGGTCATTTTCGCACTTCTTCAGCTTACCTCCGGCGGGCTTTTTTTCTCGTCACTTAAACAAAACCAGGACAGTTTCGCCGCCTCGAACGATCTCCGCGTACAGCAGAGTGAACTGACCTCGACGTGGGATCTGATGCTGCAAACGCGTATCAACCTGAGCCGCTCTTCCGCCCGCATGATGATGGATCCAAATAATCAGCAGAGCAGTGCGAAAACGGAACTGCTGAAAAATGCGCGGGCGACCCTTGCTGACGCCGCGAAACACTACGACGCCTTTAAGAAAATCACGCCACAGCCTGCCATGGCGCAGGTGAGCCAGAATATCGATGAAAAGTACAACGCCTACTATGCCGGTCTGACGGAGCTTATTCAGTTCCTGGAAAGCGGCAACATGGACGCGTATTTCGCGCAGCCTACCCAGGGGATGCAAAACGCCCTCGGTGCGGCACTCGGGGAATATGCCAAAGCCAGTGGCAACCTGTATCACTCGGCCTTTACGCAAAGCCAGAATGATTACCGCTTTGCCAAATGGCAGATGGCCGTCATGGCGCTGGCGCTGGTCATCGTGCTGGTGGGCGTGTGGTATGGCATTCGCCACATCCTGCTTAATCCTCTCGGTCGCGTCATTGCCCACATTCGCGAGATTGCCGGTGGTGACCTGACCAAAACGCTGACCGTTTCCGGGCGCAATGAAATTACCGAGCTGGCAAACAGCGTTGATCATATGCAGCGCTCGCTAATTGAGACCGTCGCCAACGTGCGTAACGGATCGGAAGCGATTTATACCGGTACCAGCGAAATTGCGATGGGCAACAACGATCTGTCGTCGCGCACCGAACAGCAGGCGTCGGCGCTCGAAGAGACCGCCGCCAGCATGGAGCAACTTACCGCGACCGTGAAGCAGAACGCGGACAACGCCCGTCAGGCCTCACAGCTGGCGGAAAGCGCGTCCGAAACGGCGCAGCGAGGCGGTCGCGTGGTGGACGGCGTGGTGAAAACCATGCACGAAATCGCCGACAGTTCGAAGAAAATCGCCGACATCATTAGCGTTATCGACGGCATCGCTTTCCAGACCAATATCCTCGCCCTCAACGCCGCCGTTGAAGCCGCACGTGCGGGCGAGCAGGGGCGCGGGTTTGCCGTGGTGGCCGGGGAAGTGCGCAACCTTGCCAGCCGCAGTGCCAACGCGGCGAAAGAGATCAAGGCCCTGATTGAAGACTCCGTTTCCCGCGTCGATACCGGCTCCGTGCTGGTAGAAAGCGCAGGGGAAACCATGAATGACATCGTGAATGCCGTTACCCGCGTAACGGACATCATGGGTGAAATCGCCTCTGCGTCGGATGAGCAGAGTCGTGGTATCGACCAGGTCGCTCTGGCGGTATCGGAAATGGATCGCGTGACACAACAAAACGCCGCGCTGGTGCAGGAGTCCGCTGCGGCGGCCGCTGCGCTGGAAGACCAGGCAAGCCGTCTGAAGATGGCCGTCTCGGCGTTTCGTCTCGCTTCACTCGCTGGAAACACGGTCACCCCGCAAGCAACGTATCTCGCGCCTGCCGCAGCAGCGGCAGCGACCCGTAAACCTGCAGCGACGACCGGACATGAAAACTGGGAAACATTTTGACTGACATTTAAACCGCGGCTGCTTGCCGCATGATGGGAGCGTGGATGTTAAATCGTATTCGTATCTCGACCACACTGTTTTTGATTCTGATCCTTTGCGGTGTGTTGCAGGTTGGCAGTAACGGGTTGTCTTTTTGGGCGTTTCGCGATGGCTATCAGAATTTGCAGGAAGTTGAGGCGAGTAACCAGCAGCGCGCCGCCGTGGCACAGACGCGCGCCGTACTGTTGCAGGCAAGCACGGCGCTGAACAAAGCGGGAACCTTAACCGCCCTGAGTTATCCGCCGGATGACATCAAGGCGTTGATGGTGACCGCGCGCGACAGCCTGAAGCTGGCTGACGCGCAGTTTAACGCCTTCGCGGCACAGGACGCCGGCAGCGCGGAAGTGAAAGCGCTGAAAGTCGCGATGAAGAAGCGTTTTGATCAGTGGCACAGCGACCTGGAGCACCAGGCGACCTGGCTTGAGAACAACCAGCTCTCGGACTTTATGACCGCGCCAGTCCAGGCGTCCCAGGCGGCGTTTGATGCGAGCTTTAATGCCTGGCAGCAGAACATTAACCAGTTTGTCCAACGCGCCGGGAATGACAGCCGTAAAAACTACCATATGTCAGGCGTGATTTTTGCCGTGGTGGTGATTCTGGCGGTGCTGCTGACCGGCGGTGCCCTGTACTGGTCGCGCAGAATGATTGTGCAACCGCTGGCGATCGTCAGCAGCCACTTCGACAGTATTGCGAAGGGTAACCTGGCGCGTCCGGTGGCGGTGTACGGCAAGAACGAAATTTCGGCGATTTTTGCCAGCCTGAAGGCGATGCAGGGCGCCCTGCGGGAAACGGTCTCCGATGTGCGACAGGGCAGTTATGCCATGCACACCGGGATCTCGGAGATTGCGGCAGGTAATAACGATCTCTCGTCGCGTACCGAGCAGCAGGCAGCTTCGCTGGCCCAAACGGCTGCCAGCATGGAGCAGCTCACCGCGACGGTAAGCCAGAACGCGGATAACGCGCGTCAGGCGTCTGACCTGTCCAGACAGGCGGCGATGACGGCGAAGAAAGGGGGCGATCAGGCCTCTCACGTGGCCAGTACAATGCAGGACATTGCCGCCAGTTCACAGAAAATTGGTGACATCATCAGCGTGATCGACGGTATTGCGTTCCAGACCAACATTCTGGCGCTGAACGCGGCCGTTGAAGCGGCACGAGCCGGTGAACAGGGGCGTGGTTTTGCGGTTGTGGCCGGTGAAGTCCGTAATCTGGCGAGCCGCAGCGCCAACGCCGCGAAAGAAATTAAAGGACTGATTGAAGAGTCCGTTTCGCGCGTCCAGCAAGGCTCTGCCCTGGTGGACACGGCGGCGAAAACCATGCACGAAATCGTCACCTCCGTTACGCGGGTTAACGACATCATGGGCGAGATTGCTTCTGCGTCCGATGAACAGCGTCGCGGAATTGAGCAGGTGGCCCAGGCGGTAAGCCAGATGGATCAGGTCACGCAACAAAACGCCTCGTTAGTGGAGGAAGCGGCAGCGGCAACCGATCAGCTGGCCAGCCAGGCGGATCATCTGACCGGGCTGGTCGCGGTATTTAATGTGAAAGAGCACGTTGAAGCAGTAACAGAAGTCGGGCGGTCGCAGGCCGTGCCAGTTGTATCCTGAATGTAATTAAGAAGGCGCTATGACATCACCAATGCCCCCAGGGCAAACGTCATTACTGTTGCAGATGACACAGCGCCTCGCGCTGTCCGACGCGCATTTTCGTCGGATATGTCAGTTAATCTACCAGCGTGCGGGGATTGTGCTTGCCGATCATAAGCGAGACATGGTCTACAACCGTCTGGTGCGGCGCTTGCGTACGCTGGGGCTGGACGATTTTGGTCGCTATCTGAGCATGCTCGAAGCGAACCAGAACAGCGCAGAGTGGCAGGCTTTTATTAACTCGTTAACCACCAACCTGACCGCATTTTTCCGTGAAGCTCACCACTTCCCGGTCCTGGCGGAGCACGCGCGTCGCCGCAGCGGGGAGTATCGCGTCTGGAGTGCGGCCGCCTCAACCGGGGAAGAGCCGTACTCGCTGGCGATCACCCTTGCCGACACGCTGGGCATGGCGCCTGGACGCTGGAAAGTCTACGCCAGTGATATTGATACCGAAGTGCTGGAAAAGGCACGCAACGGCGTGTATCGCCAGGATGAACTGAAAACGCTGTCACCTCAGCAGTTGCAGCGTTACTTCATGCGCGGGACCGGCCCGCATGAAGGCCTGGTGCGCGTGCGCCAGGAGCTGGCGAACTGTGTCGAATTCGCGCCCGTTAACCTACTGGATAAGCAGTACAACGTGCCGGGGCCGTTCGACGCTATTTTTTGCCGTAACGTCATGATCTATTTTGATAAAACGACGCAACAGGACATTCTGCGTCGGTTTGTTCCGTTGCTCAAGCCTGACGGTTTACTGTTTGCCGGGCACTCGGAAAACTTCAGCAACCTCGTGCGTGAGTTTAGCCTGCGTGGGCAAACGGTATATGCGCTGAGTAAGGAAAAAGCATGAGTAAAATCAGGGTGTTGTCTGTCGACGATTCTGCGCTGATGCGCCAGATCATGACTGAAATTATCAATAGCCACAGCGACATGGAGATGGTGGCGACAGCGCCTGATCCGCTGGTAGCGCGGGATTTAATTAAAAAATATAACCCCGACGTGTTAACGCTGGATGTCGAAATGCCGCGCATGGATGGCATTGATTTCCTGGAAAAATTGATGCGCCTGCGGCCCATGCCGGTGGTGATGGTCTCATCCCTGACCGGAAAAGGATCTGAAATTACCCTGCGTGCGCTGGAGTTAGGGGCGGTGGATTTTGTCACCAAACCTCAACTTGGCATTCGTGAAGGGATGCTGGCGTACAGCGAAATGATCGCCGAGAAGATCCGCACCGCGTCACGTGCGAAGCTTGCCGCGCACAAACCGATGGATGCACCGGTAACGCTGAAGGCCGGTCCTTTACTCAGTTCAGAAAAACTGCTGGTGATTGGGGCGTCAACCGGGGGAACAGAGGCAATTCGTCATGTACTCCAGCCATTGCCGCTGTCAAGTCCGGGTATTCTGATCACGCAGCATATGCCGCCAGGCTTTACCCGCTCGTTCGCCGAGCGTCTGAACAAGCTGTGTCAGATCAGCGTGAAAGAGGCGGAAGACGGTGAGCGCGTACTCCCCGGCCATGCGTATATCGCCCCGGGTGACAAGCATATGGAGCTGGCGCGCAGTGGCGCTAACTATCAAATCAAAATTCATGACGGGCCGCCGGTAAACCGGCACCGTCCGTCGGTGGATGTGCTGTTTCATTCGGTGGCGAAACATGCGGGGCGCAACGCCGTTGGGGTGATCCTGACGGGGATGGGTAACGACGGTGCCGCCGGAATGCTTGCAATGCACCAGGCTGGCGCCTGGACGATTGCGCAGAATGAAGCAAGTTGTGTGGTGTTCGGCATGCCGCGCGAGGCCATCAATATGGGTGGCGTGAGCGAAGTGGTCGATCTTAGCCAGGTAAGCCAGCAAATGCTGGCGAAAATCAGTGCCGGACAGGCAATACGTATTTGACTCAGGAGTATTATTTTATGGCGGATAAAGAGCTTAAGTTTTTGGTTGTGGATGACTTTTCCACCATGCGTCGTATCGTACGCAACCTGCTGAAAGAGCTGGGCTTCAACAACGTTGAAGAAGCAGAAGACGGCGTTGATGCGCTGAACAAACTGCAGGCGGGCGGGTTTGGTTTTGTTATCTCCGACTGGAACATGCCAAACATGGACGGTCTGGAACTGCTGAAAACCATCCGTGCGGACGCGGGAATGGCGTCATTGCCGGTTCTGATGGTGACCGCAGAAGCGAAAAAAGAGAACATTATTGCCGCAGCACAGGCGGGCGCTAGTGGCTATGTTGTGAAGCCGTTCACTGCGGCCACCCTGGAAGAGAAGCTCGGTAAGATCTTCGAGAAACTCGGCATGTGAGGTGTTGGTTATGATGATGCAACCTGCTATGAAACCCGTTGAAGAACACTCGCCCAGCGATATCATTGCCCGCATCGGCAGCCTGACACGCATGCTGCGTGACAGCCTGCGTGAACTGGGGCTGGACCAGGCAATTGCCGAAGCGGCGGAAGCCATTCCGGATGCCCGCGATCGTCTGGACTATGTTGTGCAGATGACCGCTCAGGCGGCTGAACGTGCGCTGAACAGCGTTGAAGCGTCACAACCGCATCAGGATGCGATGGAGAAAGGCGCGAAAGCGCTGACCAAACGCTGGGATGAGTGGTTTGAGAATCCAATCGAGCTGGCGGATGCCCGCGAGCTGGTCACGGATACCCGTCAGTTCCTGGGCGATGTGCCGGGCCACACCAGCTTTACCAACGCGCAGCTGCTGGACATCATGATGGCGCAGGATTTCCAGGACCTCACGGGCCAGGTTATCAAGCGCATGATGGATGTGATTCAGGAAATTGAACGTCAGCTGCTGATGGTGCTGCTGGAGAACATTCCGGAACCGGCCGCTCGTCCAAAACGCGAGAACGAAAGCCTGCTCAACGGTCCACAGCTCGACGCCACCAAAGCGGGCGTTGTGGCAAGCCAGGATCAGGTAGACGATCTGCTGGACAGCCTTGGTTTCTGATTGAGGTGATGACCCTCAGGTTGCGTGCGCAACCTGAGGGTATGCCGCTTAATTTTGAGTGCATAACGCTGGGGTGGCTGGCCCTTGCTCACGCCCTACTTGCTGACAGTGTTGCCAAACGCTATCTCAAATTTTTTTGCCGTTTTTTACTCATCACCCGATTGCTCCGACGCTGAACTGGCTAAAAGAACCCGGTTATTGGGTTTTTTCAACCCATTGATGAAAGGTCAGGCTGGCATGATACCCCTGACTAAATGGGCTGCGAGCAGGCACTGTGGCAGAAGAGAACGACGACAAAACGGAAGCCCCCACACCCCACCGACTAGAAAAAGCGCGTGAGGAAGGGCAGGTCCCCCGATCCCGAGAACTGACATCCCTGCTGATCCTCATCGTAGGCGTGTGCATTATCTGGTGGGGTGGGGAGGCGCTCGCCCGCAAACTGGCGGGAATGCTCTCGGCTGGCCTACGTTTTGACCACAGTATGGTCAACGACCCTAACCTGATCCTCAGCCAGATAATCCTGCTCGTTAAAGATGCCATGCTTGCGCTGTTGCCCCTGATTACCGGCGTCGTGCTGGTGGCGCTGGTCTCGCCCGTAATGCTGGGCGGTCTGGTGTTTAGCGGGAAATCGCTGCAACCCAAGTTTTCGAAACTGAACCCGCTGCCGGGGATTGCGAAAATGTTCTCGGCGCAAACCGGTGCGGAGTTGCTTAAAGCGATTCTGAAATCGGTCCTGATGGGCAGTACCGGCGGTTTTTTTCTGTGGCACCACTGGCCGGAAATGATGCGTCTTATCAGCGAATCGCCGTTAACCGCGATGAGCAATGCGCTGAACCTGGCCGGGCTCTGTGCCCTGCTGGTGGTGCTCAGCATTATTCCCATGGTGGGTTTTGACGTTATCTTCCAGCTTTACAGCCACTTCAAGAAACTGCGCATGTCTCGTCAGGATATTCGGGATGAATATAAGCAGATGGAAGGTGACCCGCACGTGAAAGGGCGTATCCGCCAGATGCAACGTGCTGCCGCCCGTCGACGGATGATGGAAGATGTGCCAAAAGCCGACGTCATTGTGACTAACCCGACACACTATTCCGTTGCGCTGCAGTACGACGAAAACAAAATGAGCGCGCCGAAAGTGGTGGCGAAAGGGGCGGGGCTCATCGCCCTGCGTATTCGTGAAATTGGTACCGAAAACCGGGTGCCCATACTCGAAGCGCCTCCGCTGGCGCGAGCGCTGTATCGCCATGCGGAAATTGGACAACAGATCCCAGGACAACTCTACGCCGCGGTGGCGGAAGTGCTGGCCTGGGTATGGCAGTTGAAACGCTGGCGTCTGGCTGGCGGTCAACGGCCAGTGAAACCTGAGAACCTTCCGGTGCCTGACGCGCTGGATTTTATGAACGAGAAGGACACTGATGGCTAATCTGGTGGCAATGTTGCGCCTGCCCGGCAACCTGAAATCGACGCAATGGCAGATCCTTGCCGGACCGATTCTCATCCTGCTAATTCTGTCGATGATGGTCTTGCCGCTTCCGGCGTTCATCCTCGACCTGCTTTTCACATTCAACATTGCGTTGTCCATTATGGTATTGCTGGTGGCGATGTTCACCCAGCGCACCCTTGAGTTCGCCGCATTCCCGACCATTCTGCTGTTTACCACCTTGTTAAGGCTGGCGCTGAACGTGGCGTCAACCCGTATCATTCTGATGGAAGGCCACACCGGTGCTGCCGCGGCGGGTAAAGTGGTTGAGGCATTCGGCCACTTCCTGGTCGGCGGTAACTTTGCCATCGGTATCGTGGTGTTCGTCATTCTCGTCATCATTAACTTTATGGTTATCACCAAAGGTGCCGGACGTATCGCGGAAGTGGGCGCGCGTTTTGTGCTTGACGGGATGCCGGGCAAGCAGATGGCCATCGACGCGGATCTGAACGCCGGGCTTATTGCCGAAGATGAAGCCAAAAAGCGCCGCTCGGAAGTGACGCAGGAAGCTGACTTCTACGGCTCAATGGACGGTGCGAGTAAGTTTGTTCGCGGTGATGCCATTGCGGGCATCCTGATCATGGTGATTAACGTGGTCGGCGGCCTGCTGGTGGGCGTGCTGCAGCACGGTATGGACATGGGCCACGCGGCGGAAAGCTATACGCTGCTGACCATTGGTGACGGTCTGGTGGCTCAGATCCCGGCGCTGGTCATCTCAACGGCGGCGGGGGTTATCGTGACCCGCGTCAGTACCGATCAGGATGTTGGCGAGCAGATGGTCGGGCAGCTCTTCAGCAACCCGCGCGTGATGCTGCTGGCCGCCGCGGTGCTGGGCCTGCTCGGTCTGGTGCCGGGAATGCCAAACCTGGTGTTCCTGCTGTTCACTGCGGCATTGCTGGGTCTTGCCTGGTGGATGCGTGGCCGTGAGATGACCCCGGCAGCGGAACCTGCTCCGGTAAAAATGCCGGAGAACACGCAGGCCGTGGAAGCGACCTGGAACGACGTTCAACTGGAAGACTCGCTGGGAATGGAAGTAGGGTATCGCCTCATCCCGATGGTCGATTTCCAGCAGGATGGCGAACTGCTGGGCCGAATCCGCAGCATCCGTAAAAAATTCGCCCAGGACATGGGCTTCCTGCCGCCGGTGGTTCACATCCGCGACAATATGGATCTGCCGCCTGCGCGCTATCGTATTCTGATGAAAGGCGTAGAGATTGGCAGCGGTGATGCTTATCCAGGCCGCTGGCTGGCCATTAATCCAGGCACCGCGGCGGGTACGCTGCCGGGCGAGCAAACCATCGACCCGGCCTTTGGCCTGGCTGCCATCTGGATTGAAAGCGCGCTGAAAGAGCAGGCGCAAATTCAGGGCTACACCGTGGTGGAGGCGAGTACCGTGGTGGCGACCCACCTGAACCATCTGATTGGACAATTCTCGGCAGAGCTGTTTGGTCGTCAGGAAGCCCAGCAACTGCTCGATCGCGTCACGCAGGAGATGCCGAAGCTGACGGAAGATCTCGTGCCAGGCGTTGTGACGCTGACCACGCTGCACAAGGTGCTGCAAAACCTGCTCGAGGAAAAAGTGCCGATCCGCGATATGCGTACCATTCTGGAAACCCTCGCCGAGCATGCACCGTTGCAAAGCGATCCGCACGAACTGACGGCGGTGGTGCGCGTGGCACTGGGGCGGGCGATCACGCAGCAGTGGTTCCCGGGCACCGGGGAAGTGCAGGTTATCGGCCTCGATACGCCGCTTGAACGTCTGCTGCTGCAGGCTCTGCAGGGCGGTGGAGGGCTGGAACCTGGCCTGGCCGACCGTCTGCTGGAGCAAACACAAGAGGCGCTGGCGCGTCAGGAGATGCTGGGTGCGCCACCGGTTCTGCTGGTGAACCATGCGCTGCGTCCGCTGCTGTCGCGCTTCCTGCGCCGTAGCCTGAACCAGCTGGTCGTGCTGTCGAATATGGAGTTGTCGGATAACCGTCATATCCGTATGACGGCGACGATCGGAGGAAAATAATGCGTAAGTGGTTATGGATTTTACTTTTTCCGCTGGTGGCCCAGGCCGCCGGGGAAGGGACCTGGCAGGCCAGCAGCATTGGCGTGACCCTCAGCAACCGCGGTGTCGCCATGTCTTCGCGACCGCTATCACCGACTGAGCCGGTGTCCGGTCTGATGACCCTGGTGGTCTGGAACTACACGCTTATTGGCCCAACGCCTGCCGGGCTTCGGGTACGGCTGTGCTCCCAGACACGCTGTACGGAAATTGACGGAGAGAATGGCACCACTCAGGCCTTCAACGGCGTGCCTGCTGTCGAACCTTTGCGCTTTATCTGGGAAGTGCCGGGCGGCGGACGCCTGATCCCTGCGCTGAAAGTTCAACGTAATTCCGTCATCGTCAACTACCGCTAATACCCCGCTTTCTACGCCAGCCATCAGTCATTTCTGATGGCTGGCTCGCAAAAAATGACCTCCTCTTTTGATGTAAAAGAAACGCTGTTTTATAAATCAGTGACACGCGTAACGACACTCTTTGCATTTTTGCCAGCCGCTTGCCGGTGATGGCAAAAACAGAAAGGTATCACCAGGTCGATACTCTTACTGTAGCCGTGTAATAACTCCCGGATCAGATTTTGCTTACAGGGAGTCTCCCAAAACTGAGTAGGGTTGACGGCAATGAAAACACGAAAAATTGGACTCGCAAATTATCTTGCTTACGGGTCAGGCGATTTCCTCGGGGCGGGAACCACCGCCCTGACGGCGGCCTGGCTTTTGTATTTTTATACAACGTTCTGTGGACTCTCCCCGATTGAAGCAACCTTCATCTTTGCTGCCGCAAGGGTACTGGATGCCGTCGTCAGCCCTTTGATGGGCTTTTTGACCGATAACTTTGGCACGACCTGGCTCGGCAAGCGCTTCGGTCGGCGTAAGTTCTTTATTCTGCTGGGGATCCCGTGCGTATTCAGCTACTCCCTGATGTGGGTGGGGGAGATGAGTTTCTGGTATTACCTGCTGACCTATCTGGTGTTCGATATCGTCTACACCATGATTCTGGTGCCGTACGAAACGCTGGTGCCGGAAATGACCGATGACTTTAAACAGAAAACCCGCTTCTCAGGTGCCCGTATCTCGATGGCGCAAATGTCTGCCATCCTGGCCTCATTCCTGCCGGGGATCCTGCTCACGCATTTCGGCAAAGACAACGCGGTCTCCTTTTTCTATGCAAGCCTGGTCTTCTCCGTGCTGTGCGCGCTGATGCTGATGCTCGTCTGGTTCTTCACCTGGGAGCGACCGCGGGAAGAGTGGAGCGAAGCCGCCCTGCGTGCCGAAGAGGAGAAGAAGAAACTGTCGCTCGGGCAGAGCCTCAACCGCCTGTTTGTGGAGTTGAGCTCTACGCTGCGCGTGAGAATTTTTCGTCAGCATCTGGGGATGTACCTTGGCGGGTATATCGCCCAGGACGTCTTTAATGCCGTGTTTACCTACTACGTGGTTTTCGTGCTGATGCAGGAAGCATCCATGGCCTCCAGCCTGCTGGGCACGATGGCCATCTTCCAGTTTATTGCGGTTATCGCCATGATCCCGCTGTGCATTCGCTTCGGACCCGCGCCGTCCTATCGGATGGTCGTGGTGCTGTTTGGCCTGGCATCGCTTTCCTACGCCGTGCTGTATTACGCGGGCCTGAGTGATATCTACTCTCTGTTATTGCTGGTCTCTGCAGTTGCCGGACTGGGACGTGGTGGGATCAACTATGTGCCGTGGAATACCTACACCTACATTGCTGATGTCGATGAAGTGATCACCGGCCAGCGCCGCGAAGGGATTTTCGCCGGCATCATGACGCTGACCCGCAAAGCCTCGCAGGCGGGGGCGGTAATGCTGGTGGGCATTGTGATGCAGATGTCCGGCTTTGTCAGCGGACAAAAGACCCAGCCCGCGGAAGTGAGCCACACCATTCTGCTGATCCTGAGCGTGGGAACGCTTCTGGTTCTGTTCTGCGGCTTCCTGGTCTCGCTGCGTTTCAAACTCAATTTGCACACCCACACCACGCTGCGTGAAGAGACCGCCAAAATGCGCGCGTCTGGTCGCGCCATTCCTGAGAGTGCGACACCGGAAGCCCGCGCCACCGTGGAGATGCTGGCCGGTATGCCTTATGCGTCGCTGTGGGGCAATAACAACATCGGTTATCTGAATCGTAATAAGCCTGCGGCACCTTCGCTGAAGGGGCGCGCGGTACTGAATTCGACATACAACAGAGGTTAAGATAATGAAAGTTTGGCCGGTCAAACACAGTCCACTCCTGCGTCAGCCTGCGCATTTCATCGCCCGGGACGAGCTGAAATCGCTGATTGAAAAGGTGACGCATAACCTCGTTAATATCCACGATACAACAGGTGAGTTTTTACTGCGCCTGGACGACGGGCGGGTCATTGACACCAAAGGATGGGCAGGCTGGGAGTGGACCCACGGCGTGGGGTTATACGGTATCTGGCAGTATTACTGCCAGACGGGCGACGAAGCGATGCGTGACATCATTGACCGCTGGTTTGCCGATCGTTTCAGGGAAGGGGCGACCACCAAAAACGTGAATACCATGTCACCGTTCCTGACGCTGGCATATCGTTACGAAGAGACCAGAAACCCGGCCTGGCTGCCGTGGCTGGAAAGTTGGGCGGAGTGGGCCATGAATGAGATGCCGCGCACCGACCATGGCGGCATGCAGCACATCACCCTGGCGGAAGAGAATTCTCAGCAGATGTGGGATGACACGCTGATGATGACGGTTCTGCCGCTGGCGAAAATCGGCAAGCTCCTTAATAAACCGGAGTACGTTGAAGAGGCGGTGTATCAGTTTCTGCTGCACGTGCAAAACCTGATGGATCGCGAGACCGGCCTGTGGTTCCACGGCTGGAATTACGAAGGCCACCATAACTTTGCGAAGGCACGCTGGGCACGAGGCAACAGCTGGCTGACCATCGTGATCCCGGATTTCCTTGAGCTGGTGGATTTGCCTGAACATAACGCCGTTCGTCGCTACCTTGTGCAGGTGCTGAACGCACAGATTGCGGCCCTCGCCAAATGTCAGGACGATAGCGGCCTGTGGCATACGCTGCTCGACGATCCGCACGCCTACCTTGAGGCGTCAGCCACGGCAGGCTTTGCCTACGGTATTCTGAAAGCGGTGCGTAAACGCTATGTCGGCGCTGAATATGCTGAGGTGGCGGAGAAAGCGATTCGCGGCATTGTGGAAAATATTTCGCCAGAAGGAGAGTTACTGCAGACGTCGTTCGGTACGGGGATGGGCAGCGATCTGGCGTTCTATCGCCAGATCCCACTCACGTCGATGCCCTATGGACAGGCCATGGCAATCCTGTGTTTAACGGAATACCTGCGCAAATATTTTTGAACATAAAAAACCCGGCGATGGCCGGGTTTGTTTATTACATGCGCTCTACGGTTTCGATACCCAGGGTATCCAGACCCAGCTTCAGGGTCTTCGCCGTCAGCTGAGCCAGCTTCAGGCGGCTGTTGCGGACCGCTTCGCTTTCCGCAGACAGGATAGGGCAGTGTTCGTAGAAACCGGAGAACAGACCCGCCAGATCGTACAGGTAAGAGCACATCACATGCGGGGTACCGTCACGTGCGACAACGGCCAGCGTCTCTTCAAACTGCAGCAGACGTGCCGCCAGCTGGGCTTCGCGATCTTCGGAAATGATTACCTCAGCATTGGCCAGCGCGCTTTCATCGATACTGGCTTTACGGAACACGGAGAGCACGCGGGTGTAGGCGTACTGCATATACGGCGCAGTATTACCTTCAAAGGCCAGCATGTTATCCCAGTCGAAGATATAGTCGGTGGTACGGTTCTTGGAAAGATCCGCGTACTTCACTGCACCGATACCCACGGCGTTGGCGAGTTTTTCCAGCTCATCGGCAGGCATATCCGGATTCTTCTCGGCCACCAGACGGCGGGCGCGTTCCAGCGCTTCGTCCAGCAGGTCGGACAGCTTCACGGTACCGCCTGCACGGGTTTTGAACGGCTTACCGTCTTTACCCAGCATCATGCCGAACATATGGTGTTCAAGCGGCACGGAATCCGGCACGTAGCCTGCTTTGCGCACGATAGTCCACGCCTGCATCAGGTGCTGGTGCTGACGGGAGTCGATGTAGTACAGCACGCGGTCCGCATGCAGCGTTTCGTAACGGTATTTCGCACAGGCGATATCGGTGGTGGTGTAGAGATAGCCGCCATCCTTTTTCTGGATGATCACGCCCATCGGTTCACCTTCCTTGTTTTTATACTCATCAAGGAACACGACCGTAGCGCCTTCGCTCTCAACCGCCAGGTTTTTGGCTTTCAGGTCGGCCACAATGCCAGGCAGCATCGGGTTATAGAGGCTTTCACCCATCACATCGTCACGGGTCAGGGTAACGTTCAGACGATTATAGGTGAGCTGGTTCTGGGACATGGTGATGTCAACCAGTTTACGCCACATCTCGAGGAAGTACGGGTCGCCGCCCTGCAGTTTTACCACGTAACTGCGCGCGCGCTCGGCAAAAGCATCGTCTTCGTCGTAGTGTTTTTTAGCTTCGCGGTAGAACCCTTCCAGGTCTGCCAGGGCCATCTCACCCGCGTTTTCCTGCTGCTGTTTTTCCAGGTAAGCAATCAGCATCCCGAACTGGGTACCCCAGTCGCCCACGTGGTTCGCGCGGATCACTTTGTGACCGAGGAACTCCAGGGTACGCACGGCCGCGTCACCGATAATAGTGGAACGCAGGTGCCCGACGTGCATCTCTTTCGCCACGTTTGGCGCTGAGTAGTCAATCACCACGGTCTGCGCTTCTGGCTGGGAGACACCCAGACGGTCAGATTTCAGCGCCGCGTCAACGTGGCGTGCCAGGAAAGCAGGCTCAAGGAAGATGTTGATAAATCCAGGGCCGGCGATTTCAGTTTTGCTGGCAATACCGGTGAGATCCAGATGAGTCAGCACCTGCTCGGCGAGTTGTCGCGGCGGCATACCCAGTTTTTTAGCCACTGCCATCACGCCATTAGCCTGATAGTCGCCAAACTGTACTTTTGCTGACTGACGAACCTGCGGTTCGCAATCCGCAGGCGCACCTGCGGCAATCAGTGCCTGACTGACTTTTTCGGAGAGAAGAGCCTGAATATTCACCTGGATACCTTACATTTTTGATGCGGGCAAATAACCGCCCGCGCCAGTTAAAGAATTTAGGGCGGGAGTATACTGCAAATGCCTTCTGGCGTCAGCATTGCGGGGGCCGAAGATTGCTCAGAATCCAGGCTAAGAAAGCATGCATAAACATGCAGTCGTAAAAACCGCTATTCATAGGTTGGTCGAAAGAGGGCAACAGAGTAAATTAGCGGCTTTGCGACACGATAAGAGACTGACGTATGGCGAACTGGCACTCCATTGACGAACTGCATGATATTTCCGCAGATTTACCGCGCTTCACCCAGGCGTTCACAGAACTTGCCACCCGCCTTGGTCTGGATATTGCGCCGCTTGAGGCCGATCACATCTCCTTGCGCTGCCATCAGAACGCAACCGCCGAGCGCTGGCGTCGCGGGTTTGAACAGTGTGGCGAGTTACTCTCAGAGAACATCATCAACGGTCGCCCCATTTGCCTGTTCAAACTGCATGAACCGGTGTGCGTGGCTCACTGGCAGTTCAGTGTAGTCGAATTGCCCTGGCCGGGCGAGAAACGCTATCCGCATGAAGGCTGGGAGCATATCGAAATTGTCCTGCCGGGTGAGCCCGAAACGCTGAATGCTCGTGCACTGGCGCTGTTGTCTGACGAGGGGCTGAGCAAGCCTGGCATTTTTGTGAAAACAAGTTCCCCGAAAGGCGAACGTGAGCGTCTGCCTAATCCTACTCTGGCCGTCACTGACGGACAGGTTACCGTGAAGTTCCATCCCTGGACGATTGAACAGATTGTTGCCAGCGAAGCATAAGATGTGACCGTACGCTGAGACCGGGCGTAGCCTGCGTGTCATGATGGTGCGTTAAGTGGATATTAAGGAGGATGTAATGGCGCTGCTGGAGATTTGTTGTTACAGCGTGGAGTGTGCCGTCACCGCGCAACAGCACGGGGCTGACCGCATTGAACTGTGCGCCGCACCCAAAGAGGGTGGGTTAACGCCTTCATACGGGATGCTGAAGTCTGCCCGTCAGGCTGTCACCGTTCCGGTACACCCGATTATTCGTCCTCGCGGCGGCGATTTCTGTTACACGCCGGGCGAGTTCAGTGCCATGCTTGAAGATATCACTCTCGTTGGCGATCTGGGATTCCCCGGCCTGGTTATTGGGTTGCTTGATGAAGACGGCAATGTCGATCTGCCGCGCATGCGTCAGGTCATGAACGCGGCAAAAGGGATGGCGGTCACTTTTCATCGCGCGTTTGATATGTGTAAAGATCCCCTGCAATCCTTTGATATTCTTGCTGAACTTGGCGTGGCGCGGGTCCTGACATCGGGTCAGCAGTCCTCTGCTGAAAAAGGACTGCAATTAATTACGGAACTAAAAGCACATTCCGGTGTTCCAATAATAATGGCGGGTGCGGGAGTACGTGCCAGCAATATGGAACTGTTTTTAAACGCCGGGGTAGAGGAGCTTCACAGCTCTGCAGGCAAATGGATGCCATCGCCCATGCGTTATCGCAACACAGGGTTGTCAATGTCGACGGATGCTGAAGCGGATGAGTATTCACGCTACGGTGTAGAGGGAGAGTCGGTTGCGGTAATGAAATCGATGATTGAACGTCATCACGTGTAGCAACGTACCGATTTTTACCGCGCATCATGTCGCCCAATATGATGCTTGCTTGTACCAGGCCCCTGCAATTTCAACAGGGGCCTTTTTTTATGCCCCTCACCCTAACCCTCTCCCCAAAGAGGAGAGGGACAGTACGGTGCGGTCTTTTCTCCCTCGCCCTTTGGGAAGAGGGCCGGGGGTGGGGGAAAATCTACGGTTTCGTCGCGATCAACACCGCGCGCATTGGCGCAGGATACCCTTCGACAGTCTTGCTGTGGTCTGCCGGGTCGAGGAATTCCGCCAGTGATTCCGTGATCATCCAGTCGGTGCGACGCTGTTCTTCAGTTGACGTTACGCAGACATCGGCAATACGGACATCCACAAAACCGCATTTCTCCAGCCAGTTTTTCAGCGCCGGCGCGGAAGGGATAAAGTAAACGTTCCGCATCTGCGCATAGCGATCGCCCGGCACCAGAACGGTATTTTCATCACCCTCTACCACCAGCGTTTCCAGCACCAGTTCGCCGCCGCTGACCAGCTGATCTTTCAGCTGCCACAGATGTTCGAGTGGGGAGCGGCGGTGGTACAGGACCCCCATCGAAAACACGGTGTCAAACGCCTTCAGGGCAGGGAGCTGTTCAATACCCAACGGCAGCAGGTGCGCGCGCTGGTCGTTACCCAGCAATTTACGCACCGCTTCAAACTGGCACAGGAACAGCTGCATAGGGTCAATCCCCACTGCCAGATGTGCCCCTGCGCCAATCATGCGCCACATGTGGTACCCGCTGCCGCAGCCAACATCCAGAATGGTTCGCCCGGTGAGGTCGGAAAGGTGAGGCAGCACGCGATCCCATTTCCAGTCAGAACGCCATTCAGTATTAATGTTAACGCCATAGAGTGAGAACGGACCTTTGCGCCACGGCATCAGGTTACGCATCAGCGTTTCAATGCGGTTTATCTGCCCGGGCGGAAGCGGCGTTTCGCTTTGCGCGGTAACGCTGTGGAGCAGATCCAGACGGTGCGGGGTCAGTTCCGGCAGAAACTCCACCGCGTTGGACCACTGCTTTAACAGACCATGCTGCTGATCCCGCTGCCAGGCAGCAATTTGTGCAGGCAGCGTCTCCAGCCAGTGGGAGAGGTGGTTTTTGGCAATCAGCTGATAGAAATTACTGAACTCGATCATGCGATGTCCCCACCTTTCAGCGCCACCAGCGAGCCGAAGTTGAAGCACTGGAACCACAGTTCGCTGTGCTCGAAGCCTGCCTGACGCAGGCGTGCTTTATGAGTTTCGACGGAGTCCGTCAGCATCACGTTTTCGAGCATGCTACGTTTCTGGCTAATTTCCAGTTCGCTATAGCCGTTGGCCCGTTTGAAGTCGTGGTGCATATTGAACAGCAGTTCACCCACTTCGGCATCTTCAAAGCTGAATTTCTCGGACAGCACCAGCGCGCCACCGGGCTTCAGGCCTTTATAGATTTTGTCCAGCAACAGCTGACGGTCTTCAGGCACCAGGAACTGCAGAGTAAAATTCAGAACCACCAGCGACGCGTTATTGATGTCGATATCACGGATATCACCTTCCACAACCTCGACTGGCGTCGGGGCTTTATACGCGTCGATGTGGCGACGGCAGCGTTCCACCATGGCCGGGGAGTTATCCACGGCAATGATTTTGCAGCCTTCATGGTGAACGTTACGACGAACAGACAGCGTTGCCGCGCCGAGCGAGCAGCCCAGATCATACACCTGCGTGCCGGGTTGAACGAAGCGCTCAGCCAGCATGCCGATCATAGAGATGATATTGGAATAACCGGGAACAGAGCGCTGGATCATATCCGGGAAGACTTCGGCTACCCGTTCATCAAAGGTCCAGTCGCCCAGGCTGGCGATAGGCGCGGAAAAAAGCGTGTCGCGATCTGACATAACGTAAAAATCCGGGAAAAATAAAGTGGCGTATTGTGCGCTAATGGAAGGAGAAAACCAACTCCCACGGCATATACCAAAGGTTAGCCAGCACCATCAGCAAAAGCGAACACCAGGTCGCGCTCATGCCGGAACGACGCCAGCGGAACAAGCGGTGGTGAAAGCCGTAATAATGCATTAACCGGCCGGCAATCAGAAGCAGGCCGCAGACGTGCACCATCCAGGTTTCCGCGCCGTTCATTTCCATAAACAGCAGCAAAATTAACGCAACGGGGATGTACTCAACCGCGTTACCGTGAATGCGGATAGCGCTCTGTAACTCCGAAAAACCGCCGTCACCGTAAGAAACACGGTACTGCATTCGCAGGCGCACAACATCAAATGAAAACTTAATCAGCAGTAATGCACCTAACACCGCATACAGCGCGCTGACCATACTAACTCCCTGTTTTTGGCAGATGGCACCTTCCTATGATAGGGGCTGATATCAGAAAAGAGAAGATTGTTGTGGGATAGAAGGGGCGTTGCCAACGGACGGAACCGCAGCCTGCAAGGCCTGCCAGAGAACATCGACCAGTTCGGGGGCGTGAGCGATATCCGGCGTATGGAGAAAGAGATACGGCGTGGTGGTTTGCTCCCATTTCGCTAATTTTTGCAGCCAGACGGCGAACATCTCCTGGTTTTGCTGCATATTATCGCTGCCGATAAACCTGACCATCGGGTTTTGCGCGGTGACCACGGCGTGAACAGGCACCCTGGGCTTTTTACGCTGGGCATCAATGATGGCCTCGTTATGCGGAATGGCGCTGTGCACGGGGCGGCTGTCGAGAATCACCCGGTTCACCCCGCGCGCATGTAAGCCACGGTTAAGCGCCGTTTCAGCCTCTCCCTTGGCAAAAAATGCCGCATGTCTCACCTCAACGCCGTAGGTAAAGTCCTTGGGCAGGGTATCAAGAAACTGCCATAGCGCAGGCAGGTCGCGTGGGCTAAAGGTGGCCGGAAGCTGCAACCAGTACTGACCGATGCGGTTCGCCAGCGGCGACATCCGGCCAAAGAACTCGTCGGTCAAATCACCGCAGTTTCGCAGCGCAGCGGTGTGGGAGATCGTCGCCGGAAACTTGAAGCAGAAGCGGAAATCATCGGTCGTCTGGTCGTGCCAGCGCTCAACAATCTCTGCTCTGGGTAACGCGTAGAGAGTGGTATTGCCCTCGACGCAGTTGAAATGACGGGCATACTCTTCAAGGCTGGTAATACCCAGGCGCACCCATTTCGGGTGCGACCACTGGGGCAGGCCAAGGTAGATCATAGGGCGCTTATAATGTCGTCCGTGCTACGCACGCGGCCAATGCGCGGGAATATGTGGGTCATACTGCTCTGGTGCTGCTCCGCAGACGCTGCGCTGCATGCATCTTCAGCAATCACCAGGTTAAAGCCCAGCTCCCAGGCGTTTCGGGCGGTGGATTCCACGCCAATGTTGGTGGAGATCCCACAGAGAATCAGGGTGTCGATACCGCGCCGACGCAGCTGCAGCTCAAGATCGGTGCCGTAGAATGCGCCCCACTGGCGTTTGGTCACTTCGATATCGCTGTCCCGTTTGCCGAGCGAAACCGGATAGGTCCACCAGTTTTCAGGTAGTGAATGTGCTGCAACCTGAGCATCGACAGGCTGTTTTAAGGCCTCAGCGAAATCCGCTGACCAGCCAACGCGCACCATGATCACAGGGGCGCCGCTGGCACGGCATTTTTCTGCCAGACGCGCGGCGCGGCTGACAACATCTTCGGCGCTGTGCGGGCCTCCGGCAAACGGCAGGATCCCTTCCTGTAAATCAATCACCACAAGCGCGGTTTTGCGGGCATTAAGTGTTAACATGGTAACTCCAGTGAAATGAGTCGCTTCCGCTACACCTTACGACGTAATGACCTGTTATCGGTCGGATAATTTTGTTAATTTTTGTGAGAATACACAATAAGCGCGCAGCAAACGACCGTCTGGCCGTGGTTCGCTCTTATCGTCTGGCGGAATTTCCAGTATAATAGCCGCCTTTTTTCATCCAGTTGTGACATACAGAAAGCTGCGACATAGTAGCCTGCATTCCAGGCGACATTTAGCCTGCGGCTAATTAAGGGATATCTCATGCGTACAGAATATTGCGGGCAGCTGCGTCAGTCCCACGTTGGACAGCAGGTAACCCTGTGTGGTTGGGTCAATCGTCGTCGTGATCTTGGGAGCCTTATCTTCATCGATATGCGCGACCGCGAAGGTATCGTTCAGGTGTTCTTCGACCCAGATCGCGCAGATGCGTTGAAGCTGGCTTCTGAGCTGCGTAATGAGTTCTGCATTCAGGTCACCGGCACCGTACGTGCGCGTGACGAGAAAAACGTTAACGCAGACATGGCGACCGGCGCAATTGAAGTGCTGGCGTCGGATCTGGTTATCATCAACCGTGCTGAAGCGCTGCCGCTGGACTCCAACCACGTCAACACTGAAGAAGCGCGTCTGAAATACCGCTATCTGGACCTGCGTCGTCCGGAAATGGCTCAGCGCCTGAAAACCCGTGCGAAAATCACCAGCCTGGTGCGTCGCTTTATGGATGACCACGGTTTCCTCGACATCGAAACCCCGATGCTGACCAAAGCCACGCCGGAAGGCGCGCGCGATTACCTGGTTCCATCCCGTGTACACAAAGGCAAATTCTACGCGCTGCCACAGTCTCCTCAGCTGTTTAAACAGCTGCTGATGATGTCCGGCTTCGATCGCTACTATCAGATTGTAAAATGCTTCCGCGACGAAGACCTGCGTGCTGATCGTCAGCCAGAATTTACCCAGATCGATGTGGAAACCTCCTTCATGACGGCCGAGCAGGTGCGTGAAGTGATGGAAGCCCTGGTGCGCAGTCTGTGGAATGACGTGAAAGGCGTGGAACTGGGTGATTTCCCCATCATGACCTTCGCTGAAGCTGAACGTCGCTACGGTTCTGACAAACCAGACCTGCGTAACCCGATGGAGCTGGTGGACGTTGCAGACCTGGTGAAATCCGTTGAGTTCGCGGTATTTGCCGGCCCGGCTAACGATCCAAAAGGTCGCGTGGCTGCCCTGCGTGTACCGGGCGGTGCGGCGCTGAGCCGTAAGCAGATTGACGATTACGGCAACTTCATCAAGATCTACGGCGCGAAAGGTCTGGCCTATATTAAAGTGACCGAACGTGCGAAAGGTCTGGAAGGCATTACCAGCCCGGTGGCGAAATTCCTGAACGCGGAAATCGTGGAAGCGATCCTCGAGCGCACGGGCGCACAGGATGGCGACATGATCTTCTTTGGCGCAGACAACAAGAAAATCGTTGCTGACGCGATGGGCGCGCTGCGCCTGAAGCTGGGTAAAGACCTGAGCCTGACGGACGAGAGCAAATGGGCTCCGCTGTGGGTAATCGACTTCCCAATGTTCGAAGACGACGGTGAAGGCGGCCTGACCGCAATGCACCACCCGTTCACCTCGCCAAAAGACATGACGGCGGCAGAGCTGAAAGCGGCACCGGAAGATGCGGTAGCAAACGCGTATGACATGGTTATCAACGGCTACGAAGTGGGTGGCGGTTCCGTGCGTATTCACAGCGGAGAAATGCAGCAAACCGTGTTTGGTATTCTGGGAATTAACGAGCACGAACAGCGCGAGAAATTCGGCTTCCTGCTGGACGCTCTGAAATACGGTACGCCGCCACACGCGGGTCTGGCATTCGGTCTTGACCGTTTGACCATGCTGCTGACCGGCACCGACAACATTCGTGATGTTATCGCCTTCCCGAAAACCACGGCTGCGGCCTGTCTGATGACGGAAGCCCCAAGCTTTGCCAACCCGGCCGCGCTGGCTGAGCTGGGCATTCAGGTGCTTCCGAAAGCTTCAAAAGAGATTTCGGAGAACGAATAATATGCAGTATAAGCGTCCCGTTTCGGTTCTGGTTGTCATTTATGCAGAAGATACGAAACGGGTGCTGATGTTGCAGCGGCGCGATGACCCTGATTTCTGGCAGTCGGTTACCGGCAGCCTGGAAGAGGGGGAGACCGCGTCGCAGGCCGCCGCGCGCGAAGTGAAGGAAGAGGTCACCATTGACGTTGCTTGCGAGCAACTGACCCTGAAGGACTGTCAGCGCACGGTGGAGTTTGAAATTTTTAGCCATTTACGTCATCGCTATGCGCCGGGTATTGAGCGCAATACGGAATCGTGGTTCTGTCTCGCGCTCCCCCATGAACGGGAGATCGTGTTTACCGAACACCTGACCTACCGCTGGGTGGATGCGGCGGATGCCGCTGCACTGACCAAATCGTGGAGCAACCGGCAGGCGATTGAAGAATTTGTAATTAACGTAGCCTGAAAAGGCGCGCTCTTTGAGGAAATTTTTATGGCAGGTCATAGTAAGTGGGCCAACACCAAACACCGCAAAGCGGCACAGGATGCCAAGCGCGGTAAAATCTTCACCAAAATTATTCGTGAGCTGGTTACAGCGGCACGTCTGGGCGGCGGCGATGCGGCGTCTAACCCGCGTCTGCGCGCGGCAGTGGATAAAGCCCTGTCCAACAACATGACGCGTGACACCCTGAACCGTGCTATCGCTCGTGGCGTAGGCGGTGATGAAGACGCGAACATGGAAACCATCATTTATGAAGGTTACGGTCCTGGCGGTACGGCGGTGATGGTTGAATGTCTGTCCGACAACCGTAACCGTACCGTAGCGGAAGTGCGTCATGCCTTCAGCAAATGCGGTGGTAACCTGGGCACTGACGGCTCCGTGGCCTATCTGTTCAGCAAAAAAGGCGTCATCTCCTTCGAGAAAGGCGACGAAGACGTAATCATGGAAGCGGCGCTGGAAGCCGGTGCAGAAGACGTTGTGACCTATGATGATGGCGCAATCGACGTCTACACCGCGTGGGAAGAGATGGGCGCGGTACGTGACGCGCTGGAAGCGGCGGGTCTGAAAGCAGACAACGCTGAAGTTTCCATGATCCCGTCAACCAAAGCGGACATGGATGCAGAAACGGCACCTAAACTGCTGCGTCTGATCGACATGCTCGAAGACTGCGACGACGTGCAGGAAGTGTATCATAACGGTGAAATCTCTGATGAGGTTGCAGCGACTCTCTGATGAGAGCGTATAAACCGTTTACGGGAGACGCGTGATGTCGATTATCCTCGGGATTGACCCCGGCTCGCGCGTCACCGGTTATGGCGTCATCCGGCAGGTAGGGCGCCAGTTAACCTACCTTGGCAGCGGCTGTATTCGGACCAAAGTGGACGATCTGCCGTCGCGCCTGAAGCTAATCTATGCTGGCGTGTCGGAGATCATCACCCAGTTTCAGCCCGACTTTTTTGCCATTGAGCAGGTCTTTATGGCGAAAAACGCCGATTCAGCGTTAAAACTGGGTCAGGCACGGGGCGTTGCCATCGTTGCGGCGGTGAATCAGGATCTTCCGGTGTTCGAATACGCAGCCAGACAGGTCAAACAGACCGTCGTGGGGATTGGTAGCGCGGAGAAAAGTCAGGTGCAGCATATGGTGCGCACGCTTCTGAAGCTTCCCGCGAACCCGCAGGCAGACGCCGCCGATGCGCTGGCGATAGCCATTACCCACTGTCATATAAGCCAGAACGCGATTCAGATGAGCGAATCGCGGCTTAATCTGGCGCGAGGCAGGTTACGATAATGACAAATCAGGCTGGATGTTTATCCAGCCTTTTTTTATTATGTCGGCAGTTAATTTCTTCCAGAACGCAGGAGCGTCACGTGATAGGCAGACTCAGAGGCATCATCATTGAAAAACAACCCCCGTTAGTGCTGCTGGAAGTCGGTGGCGTGGGCTATGAAGTCCATATGCCGATGACTTGCTTCTATGAGTTGCCGGATGCGGGCAAAGAGGCGATTGTCTTTACCCAGTTTGTGGTGCGTGAAGATGCCCAGTTGCTGTATGGCTTCAATAACAAACAGGAACGGATGCTGTTTCGCGAGCTGATCAAAACTAACGGCGTAGGGCCGAAGCTGGCGCTGGCTATTTTGTCCGGCATGTCCGCTCCACAGTTCGTCAATGCCGTTGAGCGCGAAGATCCTGCTGCGCTGATTAAACTCCCGGGTATCGGCAAGAAAACCGCGGAGCGTCTGATTGTCGAGATGAAAGACCGCTTTAAAGGTCTGCATGGCGATCTGTTCACGCTTGCCGCTGATCTGGTGCTTACCTCGCCGGGCGCGCAAGCCTCTGACGATGCTGAACAGGAAGCGGTTGCTGCGCTGGTGGCGCTGGGATATAAACCTCAGGAGGCCAGCCGGATGGTGAGCAAAATTGCCAAACCGGATGCCAGCAGTGAAACCCTGATTCGTGAAGCGCTACGCGCGGCATTGTGAGGTAAAGGATGATTGAAGCAGATCGCCTGGTATCGGCAGGCACCCTTCAGGCAGAAGACGTGGTGGATCGCGCCATCCGCCCGAAACTGCTTGATGAGTATATTGGCCAGCCGCAGGTTCGTTCTCAGATGGAGATCTTCATCCAGGCGGCAAAACTGCGCGGCGATGCACTCGATCACCTGCTGATTTTTGGCCCTCCCGGTCTGGGGAAAACCACGCTGGCGAACATTGTCGCCAATGAAATGGGCGTTAACCTGCGCACAACCTCTGGCCCGGTACTGGAAAAAGCGGGCGATCTGGCGGCAATGTTGACCAACCTTGAACCGCATGACGTGCTGTTTATCGATGAGATCCACCGTCTGTCGCCGGTTGTGGAAGAGGTGCTCTATCCGGCGATGGAAGATTACCAGCTGGACATCATGATCGGGGAAGGTCCGGCAGCACGTTCCATCAAAATCGATCTGCCTCCGTTTACCCTGATTGGCGCGACGACGCGTGCCGGGTCATTGACCTCTCCGCTTCGCGATCGTTTTGGTATCGTTCAGCGTCTGGAGTTCTATCAGGTTGCGGATCTTCAGCATATCGTTGGCCGCAGTGCCCGCTATATGGGGCTGGAGATGAGCGAGGAAGGGGCGTTTGAGGTAGCGAAGCGCTCCCGGGGGACGCCGCGTATTGCGAACCGCCTGTTGCGTCGCGTACGTGACTTTTCCGAAGTAAAGCACGATGGCACGATCTCGGCTGAGATTGCAGCGCAGGCGCTGGATATGCTGAATGTGGATGCCGAAGGCTTTGACTACATGGACCGTAAGCTGTTGCTGGCGGTACTGGATAAGTTCTTTGGCGGTCCGGTCGGACTGGATAACCTGGCGGCAGCGATTGGTGAAGAGCGCGAGACAATTGAAGATGTGCTTGAGCCGTATCTGATCCAGCAGGGTTTCTTGCAACGTACCCCGCGCGGTCGTATGGCAACGGTGCGGGCGTGGAACCATTTTGGTATTACCCCGCCAGCGATGCCGTAGCAGAGGTCCCCTCTCCCGGGTGGGAGAGGGGAGAGGCGATCAGCTTGCAGGCTTCTTCATCATACTGAAGATAAACAGCAGCGCCCCACACAGCACCACAGACGGGCCGGCAGGGGTATCGTAGAACGCCGAGAAGGTTAACCCTCCCGTTACCGCAATCATCCCGATGATAACCGCCACACCGGCCATTTGCTCCGGCGTACGGGCAAAACGACGCGCAGTGGCCGCGGGGATAATCAGCAGGGAAGTGATGATCAGCGCGCCGACGAATTTCATCGCCACACCAATCGTTAACGCCGTCACCAGCATCAGCAACAGCTTCACGCGCTGCAGCTTCACGCCGTCGACAAACGCCAGATCCGGGCTGACGGTCATCGCCAGCAAATTACGCCACTGCCAGAGCAGAATACCCAGCACGACCACCACACCAGCGGCGATGCAGATCAGATCTTCAGGCGTCACGGCCAGCAGGTCACCGAACAGGTAGGCCATCAGATCAACACGAATGTTCGACATCAGGCTCACGACCACCAGACCCAGCGACAGGGCGCTGTGGGCCATAATACCAAGCAGCGTATCGATGGCGAGGTGAGGGCGCTTTTCCAGCCATACCAGCCCTGCGGCCAGCAGCAGCGTGACCACAATCACCGCGTAGAAGGGATTCACGTCCAGTAACAGGCCAAAGGCAACGCCCAGCAGAGACGCGTGTGCCAGCGTATCGCCAAAATAGGACATTCTGCGCCACACCACAAACGAGCCCAGTGGGCCCGCGGCACAGGCAAGCATAATCCCGGCCAGCCAGCCGGGCAGTAACAGTTCAATCATGAGTGTCCATTTCCCCGGCGCAGGACAATTCGTCCCTGTAAATCATGGCGGTGATTGTGATGATGGCGATAAATTCCCAGCTGCTCAGCGCCGCGAGGGCCGAACATGGAGATGAATTCAGGGTGCATTGACACCACTTCCGGCGTGCCGGAACAGCAGATGTGATGGTTAAGGCACAGCACTTCGTCGGTCTTGGCCATCACCAGATGGAGATCGTGGGAAACCATCAGCACCGCACAGTTGAGTTCGCGGCGTAGCTGGTCGATTAAATCATAAAGTGCGACCTGACCATTGACGTCCACACCCTGCGTCGGCTCATCCAGCACCAGAAGCTGTGGGCTGCTCAACAGGGCGCGGGCAAGCAATACGCGCTGGGTTTCACCCCCGGACAGTTTCTGCAGCGGGGCATCAATCAGATGGCCTGCCTGCACGCGTTTCAGCGCCGGAAGAATATCGGCTTTATGTGTCCCGGGGCGCAGACGCAGGAAGCGGCTAACCGTCAGCGGCAGCGTGGCGTCGAGGTGGAGTTTTTGCGGTACATAGCCGATGCGTAATTTTTCCTCACGGCGGATAATCCCTTCGTCAGGTGTTACCAGACCCAGCACCACGCGCACCAGGGTGGATTTCCCTGCGCCATTGGGGCCGAGCAGCGTCAGAATTTTGCCGGGTTTCAGATCCAGCGACACGTCAGAGAGGACGCGGCGTTGGCCAAATGAGACCGAAATATTGTCGAGAGAAACCAAAGTTGTCATGTCAATTAAGCTTGCAGAAGTCAACGAATGTTATAATATCACATCCCACGCATTCATTACGATGATTAGTCGCATTATGTTACATAAAAATACGCTTCTTTTCGCAGCATTATCCGCTGCCCTTTGGGGTTCAACAGCACAAGATGTTAACGCTGCTGTTGTCGCTTCGCTTAAACCGCTCGGTTTCATTGCTTCCGCGATTGCAGATGGGGTTACTGACACCCAGGTTCTGCTCCCTGATGGGGCTTCCGAGCATGATTATTCCCTGCGTCCATCCGATGTAAAACGCTTACAAAACGCGGACTTAGTTGTCTGGATTGGCCCAGAGATGGAAGCGTTTATGCAGAAGTCGGCAAAACAGGTGCCGGGCGAAAAACAGGTCGCCATTGCCGAACTCCCGGGCGTGAAACCGTTGCTCATGAAAGGGGCTGACGACGACGGTGATGAACATGATGCCGGACACGCCGACGGCGAAAAAGGTGATGGGGATCACCATCACGGCGAGTACAACATGCATCTTTGGCTTTCCCCAGAGATAGCGCGGCTTTCGGCGGTTGCAATCCATGACAAATTAGTGGAACTTATGCCGCAAAGTCGAGCCAAACTAGACGCCAACCTGAAGGATTTTGAGGCACAATTAGCCGCAACCGATAAGCAGGTGGGTAATGAGCTCGCACCGTTGAAAGGAAAAGGGTATTTCGTTTTTCATGACGCCTATGGCTATTACGAGAAACACTACGGCCTGACCCCGCTGGGGCACTTTACCGTCAACCCTGAAATTCAACCTGGTGCGCAGCGTTTACATGAAATCAGAACACAGTTGGTTGAGCAGAAAGCGACATGCGTTTTTGCTGAGCCACAGTTCAGGCCAGCGGTCGTAGAAGCCGTGGCCAGGGGAACATCCGTGCGCATGGGAACCCTTGACCCGCTAGGAACGAATATCCAGTTGAGCAAAGCGAGCTATTCGCAGTTTCTCAGCCAACTGGCGAACCAGTATGCGAGCTGCCTGAAAGGAGATTAACGAGGAAGTGAATACGTGCAACAGATAGCCCGCTCTGTCGCCCTGGCATTTAACAATCTGCCTCGACCCCATCGCGTTATGCTGGGGTCTCTTACAGTTCTCACGTTAGCGGTCGCCGTCTGGCGGCCCTATGTTTACCATCCGAGTTCTGCCCCAATCATCAAAACCATCGAGCTTGAGAAGAGCGAGATCCGCTCTCTCCTCCCTGAGGCCAGTGAACCTATCGACCAGGCGGCTCAGGAAGATGAAGCCATCCCGCAGGATGAGCTGGACGATAAAACCGAGAATGAAGCGGGGATCCACGAATATGTCGTTTCGACGGGTGATACGTTAAGCAGCGTTCTGAACCAGTACGGTATCGACATGGGAAACATCAGCCAGCTGGCGGCGGCTGATAAAGATCTTCGTAATCTGAAAATTGGTCAACAGCTCTCCTGGACGTTAACCGCTGATGGCGATCTGCAACGCCTGACCTGGGAAATGTCCCGTCGCGAAACCCGCACCTACGATCGCACTGCAAACGGTTTCAAGATGACCAGTGAAATGCAGAAAGGCGACTGGGTGAACAGCGTGATGAAAGGGACCGTAGGCGCAAGCTTTGTCTCCAGCGCGCGCGATGCGGGGCTGACCAGCGCCGAGATCAGCTCGGTAATCAAAGCTATGCAGTGGCAAATGGACTTCCGCAAACTGAAGAAAGGCGATGAATTCTCCGTTCTCATGTCCCGTGAAATGCTTGACGGCAAGCGTGAGCAGAGCCAACTGGTGGGCGTGCGTTTGCGCTCTGATGGCAAAGATTACTACGCCATTCGTGCCGAAGACGGTAAGTTCTACGACCGCAGCGGTACCGGGCTTGCGAAGGGGTTCCTGCGCTTCCCGACGGCTAAACAATTCCGTGTCTCATCCAACTTTAACCCGCGCCGTCTGAACCCGGTCACCGGGCGCGTTGCGCCGCACCGTGGCGTTGACTTTGCCATGCCGCAGGGGACACCTGTGCTGGCTGTGGGTGATGGCGAAGTGGTGATTGCAAAACGTAGCGGTGCAGCCGGGTATTATGTCGCGGTGCGTCATGGTCGTACCTACACCACCCGCTATATGCACCTGCGTAAGCTACTGGTTAAGCCGGGACAGAAAGTGAAACGTGGCGACCGTATCGCGCTCTCCGGGAATACCGGGCGCTCTACCGGGCCGCATTTGCACTATGAGGTATGGATTAACCAACAGGCAGTGAACCCGCTTACGGCGAAACTGCCGCGTACCGAAGGCCTGACAGGTAAAGATCGTTCCGATTACCTGGCGCAGGTGAAAGAGGTGATTCCGCAGCTGCGCTTTGATTAAGCCCTCTGTTTTGTGAAAAAGCCGGCCTCAGTATGTGCCGGCTTTTTGTTTTGTGCGCGAGCGGCTGCCTCGCTACACTATCTGAATGAAATTTTGCGTCACCAGACCCTGGAACCAGCATGGAAACCCAAAAAAACAATATTGAGTACATTCCTGAGTTTGAAAAATCTTTTCGCCACCCGCGCAACTGGAGTGCCTGGCTTGGCGTTTACGCATTTGCGGGGATTGCGATGTTACCTGCCTCGGTTCGCGATCCGGTACTGGGAAAAATAGGCCGCCTGGCGGGCCGGTTTGGTAAAAGTGCCCGTCGCCGTGCGCAGATTAACCTTCTGTACTGTTTCCCGGAGAAGAGTGACGCTGAGCGTGAAGCGCTGATTGACGACATGTACACGACCGCGCCGCAGGCCATGGCGATGATGGCCGAACTGGCGCTCAAAGGGCCGGAGAAAGTTCAGACGCGAGTTGACTGGAAAGGGCTGGAAATCATCGAAGAGATGCGCCGCAACAACGAGAAGGTGATCTTCCTCGTTCCTCACGGCTGGGGCGTGGATATTCCTGCGATGCTGATGGCGTCACAGGGGCAGAAAATGGCGGCAATGTTCCATAACCAGGGCAATAAGATCTTTGATTACGTCTGGAACACCGTGCGGCGCCGTTTTGGTGGCCGTCTGCATGCGCGTAATGATGGCATTAAACCGTTTATACAGTCCGTGCGTCAGGGCTACTGGGGTTACTATCTGCCGGATCAGGACCACGGCCCCGAGCACAGTGAGTTTGTGGATTTCTTCGCGACGTATAAAGCCACGTTGCCGGCGATTGGCCGCCTGATGAAAGTCTGCCGTGCGCGCGTCATTCCGCTGTTTCCGGTATACGACGGGAAAACCCATCGCCTGAGCATTGAAGTGCGTCCACCGATGGATGATTTACTGACGGCGGACGATCACACCATTGCGCGTCGAATGAACGAAGAGGTCGAGATTCTGGTGGGACCGCATGCTGAGCAATACACGTGGATACTGAAGTTGCTCAAAACGCGTAAGCCCGGTGAAACAGAGCCGTACAAACGCAAAGAGCTTTTCCCGAAGAAATAAGCAGAAATAAAAAAAGCCCGCTCCGAAAAGAGCGGGCTTTTTAACAGGGGCGTGCTTACTCGACGGTCAATACGCGAGTGGTATTGGTCGAGCCGATGGTGCTCATCACGTCACCCTGAGTCACAATCACGATATCACCGGAGACCAGATAGCCTTTGTCGCGCAGCAGGTTCACGGCGTCGTGGGCAGCCGCGACACCGTCGTTGGTGCTGTCGAAGTGAACCGGCGTGACACCGCGATACAGCGCCGTCAGGTTCAGCGTACGCTCGTGACGGGACATGGCGAAGATGGGCAGACCGGAGCTGATACGGGAGGTCATCAGCGCGGTACGGCCAGATTCGGTCATGGTGATAATCGCCGTTACGCCTTTCAGGTGGTTAGCGGCGTACATGGCAGACATCGCAATCGCTTCTTCCACGTTGTCGAACTGCACGTCCAGACGGTGTTTAGAGACATTGATGCTTGGGATCTTTTCAGCACCCAGGCAAACGCGTGCCATCGCGGCTACGGTTTCAGCAGGGTACTGGCCGGCTGCGGTTTCTGCAGAAAGCATTACGGCATCGGTACCGTCCAGCACGGCGTTAGCCACGTCCATCACCTCTGCACGGGTCGGCATTGGGTTGGTGATCATGGATTCCATCATCTGGGTTGCGGTGATCACGGCGCGGTTAAGCTGACGTGCACGGCGGATCAGGGCTTTCTGGATCCCCACCAGCTCAGGGTCGCCAATTTCCACGCCCAGATCGCCACGAGCAACCATCACCACGTCAGACGCCAGAATCACGTCATCCATCGCGTCCTGATCGCAAACGGCTTCCGCACGTTCCACTTTAGCAACGATTTTGGCATCACAGCCCGCATCACGTGCCAGACGGCGCGCGTAGTTCAGGTCTTCGCCACAGCGCGGGAAGGAGACGGCCAGGTAGTCAACGCCAATCAGCGCAGCGGTCACGATATCCGCTTTGTCTTTATCGGTCAGCGCTTCGGCTGAGAGGCCACCGCCGAGTTTGTTAATGCCTTTGTTGTTTGAGAGCGGGCCCCCGACGGTGACTTCGGTGAATACCTTCATCCCCTGAACTTCCAGCACTTTCAGCTGAACGCGACCGTCGTCGAGCAGCAGGATATCGCCAGGCACAACATCAGCCGGCAGACCTTTATAGTCGATCCCAACTTTTTCTTTATCGCCTTCGCCTTTACCCAGGTTGGCATCAAGCAGGAATTTGTCGCCGATATTGAGGAAGACTTTACCTTCTTTGAAGGTTGAAACACGAATTTTTGGACCCTGCAGGTCCCCGAGGATAGCAACATGACGGCCAAGTTTGGCCGCAATTTCACGCACTTTGTCGGCACGTAATTTATGGTCTTCTGGCGTACCGTGAGAGAAGTTCATACGCACCACGTTGGCACCCGCGGCGATAATTTTCTCGAGATTGTTATCGCGGTCAGTGGCCGGGCCTAAGGTGGTTACGATCTTGGTTCTGCGAAGCCTTCTGGACATGTAATACTCCGTTGACTGAAACAACTTTGGTGTTGCGTGAACATTAAATCGGCCTTCATCTGCTGCAAGGCAACAGAGAGAGGACCGAATGCCGTAAATCGTTACATCGTAGTTATTAAACTATTTAGGGAACATCGCTTTTCATAAGCAATTCTTTATCAAAACGCGATTCCTTAAGCGCTTCCTTGACACGCTTCAAGTTATCTCTGAATTTTGCGCCACGGCGCAGGGTGAAACCGGTTGCCAGCACGTCAATCACCGTGAGCTGCGCCAGACGGGAGACCATCGGCATATACATGTCGGTGTCTTCCGGGACGTCAAGGGTGATGGCGAGCGTCGCTTCTCTTGCCAGCGGCGTGCCCGCCGTCGTGAGGGCAATAACCATGGCATCGTTTTCACGCGCCAGTTGCGCCAGCTCCACCTGGCTTTTGGTGCGCCCAGTGTGCGAAATGAGTACCACGACATCATCTTCACTGCAATTCATACAGCTCATGCGTTGCAGGACAATGTCATCGGAATAAATGACCGGGACGTTAAAGCGGAAGAATTTATTCATGGCGTCATGCGCCACGGCCGCCGACGAGCCGAGGCCAAAGAACGCAATGCGCTTGGCCTGGGTCAGTAAATCCACCGCGCGGTTCACGGAATTCATATCCAGGGACTGGCGAACGTGGTCCAGCGTAGCCATGGCCGACTCAAATATTTTTGCCGTATAGGCATCAACACTGTCGTCTTCATCCACATTGCGATTAACATAAGGCGTGCCGTTTGCCAGACTTTGTGCAAGATGCAGTTTAAAATCAGGAAAGCCGCGCGTTTCAAGGCTACGGCAGAAGCGGTTAACCGTCGGTTCGCTGACGCCTGCCTCCTGCGCCAGAGCGGCGATGCTTGAATGAATCGCCTGAGCAGGAGCAGCAAGAATGACTTCGGCCACTTTTCGCTCGGATTTGCTAAGGTGTTCCAGTTGGAACTGGATTTTTTCCAGCATGTTCATTGTTAACAGGGCGCTCATGGGTGGAAACGATTTCATTAATACATGAAATCATGATTCGATTTAGCCGATATTACCCCTGTGGCTTCCATAAAGGGTAACAGTCGACAAGATAATGTTGTTGTTTTTTTTCATTACTTGATCGGTGTCGGGTTTTGTTATGACCCTGTAGTTCAAAGAATCAACGCTTTTTGCGTGATTCCGCCACCACAAGCGGCTGACGGCGAAAAAATCGCGGTATCGCACGCGAGGTTAAGCGCTAATGGTTTCGGGAATGACGTAAAAGCAGTACAGTGCAACGTAATAAAATTACAACGATACCTGGCAGAAGTACCAGGTGATCCAACTGAGGAGAATGACATGGCGGTAACGCAAACAGCCCAGGCATGTGACCTGGTCATTTTCGGCGCGAAAGGCGATCTTGCACGCCGGAAATTGCTGCCTTCCCTGTATCAACTGGAGAAAGCGGGCCAAATTCATCCGGATACGCGTATCCTGGGCGTTGGGCGCGCCGACTGGGACAAGGAAGCTTATACCAAGGTCGTACGCGAGGCGCTCGAAACGTTCATGAAGGAAAAGATTGATGAAAGTTTGTGGGATACCCTCAGCGGACGTCTTGATTTCTGTAACCTGGACGTGAACGACGTCAGCGCGTTTAACCGTTTAGGCGCGATGCTGGATCAGAAAAACCGTGTCACCATTAACTACTTCGCCATGCCGCCAAGCACTTTCGGTGCAATCTGCAAAGGCCTGGGCGAAGCGAAGCTGAACGCTAAACCGGCACGCGTGGTGATGGAGAAACCGCTGGGGACCTCTCTTTCAACCTCCCGCGAAATTAACGACCAGGTCGGCGAGTACTTCGAAGAGTGCCAGGTCTACCGTATCGACCACTATCTTGGTAAAGAGACGGTACTGAACCTGCTGGCGCTGCGTTTTGCCAACTCCCTGTTTGTGAATAACTGGGACAACCGTACCATCGACCATGTGGAAATCACCGTGGCCGAAGAGGTAGGTATCGAAGGCCGCTGGGGTTACTTTGACCAGGCCGGTCAGATGCGCGACATGATCCAGAACCACCTGCTGCAAATCCTTTGCATGATTGCCATGTCTCCACCGTCTGACCTGACGGCGGACAGCATTCGTGACGCTAAAGTGAAAGTGCTGAAGTCACTGCGTCGCATCGATCGCTCAAACGTGCGTGAGAAAACGGTACGCGGCCAGTACACCGCAGGGTTTGCTCAGGGTAAAAAAGTGCCGGGCTACCTGGAAGAAGAGGGCGCCAACAAGGCGAGCAATACCGAGACGTTTGTGGCGATCCGCGTGGATATCGATGACTGGCGCTGGGCGGGTGTTCCGTTCTACCTGCGTACCGGTAAACGTCTGCCGACCAAATGTTCCGAAGTGGTCGTTTACTTCAAAAACCCTGAACTCAACCTGTTCAAAGAGTCCTGGCAAGAGCTGCCGCAGAACAAACTGACCATTCGTCTGCAGCCAGACGAAGGGGTGGACATCCAGATCCTGAACAAAGTGCCGGGCCTGGATCACAAACATAACCTGCAGACCACCAAGCTGGACCTGAGCTACTCCGAAACGTTCAATCAGACTCATCTTGCCGATGCTTACGAGCGTCTGCTGCTGGAAACCATGCGCGGTATCCAGGCGCTGTTCGTGCGTCGCGATGAAGTGGAAGAAGCGTGGAAATGGGTCGACTCCATCACTGAAGCCTGGGCTGCGGATCAGGATGCGCCAAAACCGTATCAGGCGGGCACCTGGGGGCCTGTCGCGTCCGTCGCGATGATCACCCGTGATGGCCGCTCCTGGAATGAGTTTGAGTAAAATAATCAGCTGCCTCTTAGGTGTTATTTTACCGGTAACATGATCTAACACAGCTCGTGGCACAATTTATAAACTTTTAAGCTCCGCGTGGATTCACCCGCGGAGCTTTTTTTATTACACTGCCGGAAGTGATTTTGCCCCTGAGCTCCGGACAGCAAGCGTTTCAGCGTTGTTAATAATCGCCAGCGACTTTGTAAACTCCCGAGCCCGGACAGATAAATTAGAGGAGCTTTTATGAATCCGACATTGTTACGCGTAACACAGCGCATTATTGAGCGCTCGAAAGAGACCCGTTCTGCCTACCTCGCCCGGATTGAACAGGCCAAAAGTAATACCGTTCATCGCTCACAACTCGCCTGCGGTAACCTGGCGCACGGTTTCGCCGCCTGCCAGCCCGACGATAAAGCCTCGCTGAAAAGCATGCTGCGTAACAATATCGCCATCATTACCTCCTACAACGACATGCTTTCTGCGCATCAGCCGTATGAAGTGTATCCGGAGATCATCCGTAAAGCGCTGCACAGCGTCAATGCAGTAGGCCAGGTCGCGGGCGGCGTGCCGGCCATGTGCGACGGCGTGACGCAGGGTCAGGATGGGATGGAGCTCTCTCTGCTGAGCCGCGAAGTGATTGCGATGTCGGCCGCAGTGGGCCTGTCTCACAATATGTTTGATGGCGCGCTGTACCTCGGCGTGTGCGATAAAATCGTCCCGGGGCTGGCCATGGCAGCGCTGTCGTTCGGTCATCTGCCTGCGATCTTCGTGCCATCAGGTCCGATGGCAAGCGGCCTGCCAAACAAAGAAAAAGTGCGTATCCGTCAGCTGTATGCGGAAGGTAAAGCAGATCGTCAGGCACTGCTGGAAGCGGAAGCCGCCTCCTACCATGCGCCGGGCACCTGTACTTTCTACGGTACGGCCAACACCAACCAGATGGTGGTGGAATTTATGGGGATGCAGCTTCCTGGGTCCTCTTTCATTCAGCCGGATGCGCCACTGCGTAAGGCCCTGACTGAAGCAGCTGCCCGCCAGGTAACGCGTCTGACCGGTAACGGCAACGCGTGGATGCCGCTGGGTAAAATGGTCGACGAGAAAGTGATCGTCAACGGTATCGTTGCGCTGCTGGCAACCGGCGGTTCAACCAACCACACCATGCATCTGGTGGCGATGGCGCGCGCGGCGGGCATCCTGATTAACTGGGATGATTTCTCGGATATCTCGTCTGTGGTGCCACTGATGGCGCGCCTGTACCCGAACGGCCCGGCTGACATCAACCACTTCCAGGCTGCCGGTGGCGTGCCGGTGCTGATGCGCGAGCTTCTGAAAGGCGGTCTGCTGCATGAAGATGTGAACACCGTGGCGGGCTTTGGTCTGCAGCGTTATACCCATGAGCCGTGGCTCAATAACGGTGAGCTTGACTGGCGTGAAGGCGCCACCGCCTCGCTTGACGCACAGGTTATCGCCACCTTTGAACAACCGTTCTCTCGTCACGGCGGCACCAAAGTGCTCAGCGGTAACCTGGGGCGTGCGGTGATGAAAACCTCCGCCGTACCGGAAGAGAACCAGATTATCGAAGCGCCGGCCGTGGTGTTTGAAAGCCAGCATGACGTTTTGCCTGCGTTTGATGCCGGTCTGCTCGACAAAGATTGCGTCGTTGTGGTGCGCCATCAGGGGCCAAAAGCGAACGGGATGCCAGAATTACATAAACTTATGCCGCCACTTGGTGTATTATTGGACCGCCGTTTCAAAATTGCGTTAGTGACCGATGGACGCCTCTCTGGCGCATCAGGTAAAGTGCCTTCTGCTATCCACGTGACCCCGGAAGCTTACGACGGCGGTTTGCTGGCGAAAGTTCGTGATGGAGACATGATCCGCGTTAACGGTCAGACAGGTGAGTTAACCCTGCTGGTGGATGACGCTGAACTGGCGGCACGTAAGCCACATATTCCTGACCTGAGCGCATCGCGCGTGGGAACCGGACGCGAAATGTTTGGCGCGCTGCGTGAGAAACTCTCCGGTGCGGAGCAGGGCGCAACCTGTATTACGTTTTAAGACGACTTGATTTTATCGATCTGGCGAGAGAAAACTCTGATGAAAAACTGGAAAACAAGTGCAGAAGCAATCCTGACCACTGGCCCTGTCGTGCCGGTAATCGTGGTGAACAAGCTGGAACATGCTGTCCCGATGGCGAAAGCCCTGGTCGCGGGTGGTGTTCGTGTTCTGGAAGTGACCCTGCGTACCGCCTGCGCGATGGACGCTATTCGCGCTATCGCCAAAGAAGTGCCGGACGCGATCATCGGTGCGGGTACCGTACTGAACGCACAGCAGCTGGCTGACGTGACCGAAGCGGGCGCGCAGTTCGCTATCAGCCCTGGCCTGACCGAGCCGCTGCTGAAAGCTGCAACCGAAGGCACGATCCCTCTGATCCCGGGTATCAGCACCGTATCTGAACTGATGATGGGTATGGATTACGGCCTGAAAGAGTTCAAATTCTTCCCGGCTGAAGCTAACGGCGGCACCAAAGCGCTGCAGGCTATTGCGGGTCCATTCTCTCAGGTTCGCTTCTGCCCGACGGGTGGTATCTCTCCGGCAAACTACCGTGACTACCTGGCGCTGAAGAGTGTCCTGTGCATCGGCGGTTCATGGCTGGTTCCTGCGGATGCGCTGGAAGCAGGCGACTGGGATCGCATCACTAAACTGGCTCGCGAAGCGGTTGAAGGCGCGAAGCAGTAAGCGAAGACAGTATGAAAAACGGGCCTGCTGGCCCGTTTTTTTTATCCTGCAACCTTCACGTTCGCGGCGGCTGTTTTGGCTCTTGCCACAGCCTCATCCACGTTTTCACCGGTCGCTAGCGCCACGCCAAGGCGGCGCGTGCCGTCAATCTCCGGTTTCCCGAACAGACGAACCTGCAAGCCTGCACCCATAGCCCCTTCGACGTTATCAAAGGTGACGTTCTGGCTGGTTAATAGCGGCAGGATCACCGCCGAAGCCGCCGGGCCGTACTGACGAATGCCGCCAACGGGCAGGCCGAGGAAGGCACGCACATGCAGGGCGAATTCAGAAAGGTCCTGCGAAATCAGCGTGACCATCCCGGTATCGTGCGGGCGAGGGGAGACTTCACTGAAAATTACCTCATCGCCGCAGACAAACAGCTCCACGCCAAACAATCCGTAACCGCCCAGCGCCAGAACCACTTTACGGGCAATTTCCTGCGCACGTGCCAGCGCCAGATCGCTCATCTGCTGCGGCTGCCAGGACTCACGATAGTCGCCATCTTCCTGACGGTGGCCAATCGGATCGCAGAAATGGACGCCATCAACGGCGCTGACCGTCAGCAGCGTGATTTCGAAATCAAACTTTACGACACCTTCGATAATCACGCGACCGGCACCGGCACGTCCTCCCTGCTGGGCATACTCCCACGCCTTATCCAGAGTGCTGCTGTCGCGGATAAAGCTCTGTCCTTTACCGGAGGAACTCATGACGGGCTTAATGATGCACGGGTAGCCAATTTCGTCGACAGCCTGCAGGAAAGCGGCTTTATCGCCGGCAAAACGGTAGCCTGAGGTAGGTAAGGCCAGCTCTTCAGCTGCCAGACGACGAATGCCTTCGCGGTTCATGGTCAGTTTGGCCGCTTTTGCGCAGGGCACCACGCGCTGGCCTTCCTGCTCAAGGGCGATCAGCGTATCGGTGGCAATGGCTTCAATTTCGGGTACCACGAAATCCGGTTTCTCCTGCGTAATCAGCGTACGCAGGGCATCGCCATCCAGCATATTGATCACATAAGAACGGTGGGCGACATGCATGGCAGGTGCGTCAGCGTAACGATCCACTGCAATGACTTCCACGCCCAAACGCTGGCACTCAATGGCGACCTCTTTACCCAGTTCGCCCGATCCTAACAGCATCACACGCGTCGCCGCAGGTCGCAGCGCGGTTCCTAAACGAGTCATAACAATCCCCCTGAAAAAGTTGCGCGCATTATAAACGTAAACGTTTGCGTCTGTCTTGTTCAGGGCCCAAGAGCGGTTAAGAAATTTGCGCTTCTTTAGCCGTGGCAGACATTTCCTGACGCCTGCTCGCTTACGCTGGGAGACATATTCACCGTTAAGTGAGGGAAACCATGTCAGGCTGGCTAAATCAATTGCAATCCATGTTGGGGCAGAAAACGTCGTCATCCGGCGAGCAGGGGCTGAGCAAACTCCTGGTGCCGGGGGCGCTTGGCGGGCTGGCTGGACTGCTGGTTGCCAATAAATCCTCGCGTAAGTTACTGGCAAAGTATGGTACCGGCGCGCTGCTGGCGGGCGGCGGCGCTATTGCGGGTACCGTACTGTGGAACAAATACAAGGACAGAGTGCGGACCGCGCACAGCGACGAACCCCACTTTGGTGAGCAGACCTCGCCGCTGGATCTGCGTACCGAACGGCTCATCCTGGCGCTGGTGTTCGCGGCGAAAAGCGACGGGCACATTGATGACCAGGAACGATCGGCGATTGAGCAGCAACTGCGTGAGGCCGGTGTCGAAGAAAGGGGCAGAGCGCTGGTGGCGCAGGCCATCGAACAGCCACTCGAACCGCAGCGTCTGGCGCAAAGCGTGAAAAATGAGGAAGAGGCGCTTGAACTCTATTTTCTGAGCTGTGCCGCCATCGATATCGATCACTTTATGGAGCGCAGCTATCTCAATGCGCTGGGTGATGCCCTGAAGATCCCACAAGATGTCCGGGACGGGATCGAGAAGGATATTCAGGAGCAAAAACGGGCGTTACAGGGCTAACTGCCGCCGTCGCAGCCATGTTTCGCTTGCATCATGCGTGGGTTTTGCCAACCTTATAGGGTGTAAAACTCAAAAGAATGATGACATGCCACCGAAAGCCCGACGTACTCCTTATGCGATCACCACGCATGGCGATACGCGTATAGATAACTATTACTGGCTGCGGGACGACTCCCGTTCCCGGCCAGAAGTGCTCGACTACCTGCACGAGGAAAACGACTATGGCCGCAAGGTCATGTCCAGCCAGCAGGCGTTGCAGGACCAGCTGTTAAATGAAATGGTGCAGCGTATCCCCCAGCGCGATATTTCCGCGCCATGGACCAAAAATGGCTATCGATATCGCCATATCTACGAACCTGGTAACGAGTATCCCATCTACCAGCGACAGTCGGTGTTATGCGCCGAATGGGATGAGTGGGACATCCTGCTGGATGCCAACCAGCGCGCCGCCCATAGCGAGTTTTATACCCTCGGCGGCATGTCTATTTCCCCCGATAACACCATTATGGCGCTGGCGGAGGATTACCTCTCCCGTCGTCAGTACGGTTTGCGTTTTCGCAACCTGGAAACCGGTAACTGGTATCCGGAAATGCTGGATAACGTTTCGCCGGACTTTGTCTGGGCGAATGATTCCGAAACGGTTTACTACGTCAAAAAGCATGCCTCCACATTGTTACCTTACCAGGTGTGGCGCCACACCGTTGGGACGGATTCTGCTGACGACGAACTGGTTTACGAAGAGAAAGACGAAACGTTTTATGTCAGCCTGCACAAAACCTCGTCCCGCCACTATGTGATTATCTTCCTGGCCAGCGCCACAACCTCTGAAGTTCTGCTGCTGGACGCCGAGCTACCTGATGCGCAGCCGCTGTGCTTCCTGCCGCGACGTAAAGATCATGAATACAGCCTCGATCACTTCCAGCACAGCTTTTACCTGCGCTCTAATCGGGAGGGTAAAAACTTTGGCCTCTACAAAACCAAAGTACGCGATGAACGTAAGTGGGAAGTGTTAATCCCCGCCCGGGAGCAGGTAATGCTCGAAGGGTTTACGCTGTTCACCGACTGGCTGGTGGTTGAGGAGCGCCAGCGGGGGCTGACCAGCCTTCGGCAAATTAACCGCAAAACGCGGGAAGTGATCGGGATTGCGTTTGACGACCCGGCTTATGTTACGTGGATAGGGTTTAATCCTGAGCCGGAATCGTCGCGTCTGCGCTACGGCTACTCGTCTATGACCACGCCCGATACGCTCTTTGAGCTGGATATGGACACCGGGCAACGTCAGGTGCTTAAACAGTCCGAAGTGAAAGGGTTCGATTCCGACAACTACCGAAGCGAACACCTGTGGGTTACCGCCCGCGATGGCGTCGAGGTGCCGGTCTCGCTTGTTTATCATCGGGCGCATTTCCAGAAAGGTAAGAATCCGATTCTGGTTTACGGCTACGGCTCCTACGGCTCAAGCATGGACGCTGATTTCAGCAGCAGCCGGTTAAGTCTGCTGGATCGCGGTTTTGTGTTCGCCATTGCGCATGTTCGCGGCGGCGGGGAGCTGGGTCAGCACTGGTATGAAGACGGGAAATTCCTGAAAAAGAAAAATACCTTCAATGATTATCTCGACGTCTGCGATGCGTTGATTGAGCAGGGCTATGGCGATCCTGGGCTTTGCTTTGGTATGGGCGGCAGCGCGGGAGGATTATTGATGGGGGCCGTCATCAATCAGCGTCCCGAACGCTTTAAAGGGATTATTGCGCAGGTGCCGTTTGTCGATGTGGTAACGACCATGCTGGATGAATCCATCCCACTGACGACCGGAGAGTTTGAAGAGTGGGGCAACCCGCAGGATGAGATCTACTATCGCTACATGAAAGAGTACAGCCCGTACGACAATGTAGAAGCGAAAGCGTATCCGCACATGCTGGTGACCACCGGATTGCACGATTCACAGGTGCAATACTGGGAGCCTGCAAAATGGGTGGCGAAACTGCGGGAACTGAAAACCGACGACAACCTGCTGCTGCTGTGCACGGATATGGACTCCGGTCACGGCGGGAAATCGGGACGATTTAAATCTTACGAAGGCGTGGCACTGGAGTATGCGTTTTTAATTGGCCTGACACAGGAGACGCTGCCAGGCCGTGCGGAGCGTTAAGCTTCGCCAAGATAGTGCTTAAGCGTTAAACGCAGTTCCGGGCTCATCTTATCGAGGTTGTTATAGAGCCAGCGCAGATAGCCCGGATCTTTATCCGCAATATCGGAAACCGCCCGACCGCGATATTTGCCAAAGGTGAAGGTAGTCAGCAATGCCGGACGCCCGGTAATGGTCGCCATATCATCAGGGGTCCAGCCGGAGTTATTCATAATATCAATGAGTAACGCGGCGGTGATGTAGCAGTCATACAGGGCGCGGTGATGGTGCAGACCCTCCGGCGTTTTGACGCTCAGCTTACGGGATTTGTACAACGCCATATTGCTGTACTTAATCCCAGGCCAGAGACGACGCGCCAGTTTCATCGTGCAAATCCATTCTCCGGGCATGTCGGGGAGCACCCGGCGGTCAAAACTGGCGTTGTGCGCGACGTACCACGGGCTACCGTAATAATGGGGTATCACCTCTTCTATCCACGGTTTGTCCGCCACCATCGATTCTGTAATTCGATGAATAGCCATAGCCTGCGGGCTGATCGGGCGGTCGGGACGTACCAGATGGCTCATTGGGTTGACTATTTTTCCATCAATCACGTCGACAGAAGCCACTTCCACTATTCCGCCCTGAAGATCGCAGGTTTCGGTATCGATGACGCGCAGCATTGAACTCTCCTGAGCCTAAAACGCCTAGCCTAAAGGAATGATATCGCCTTGCCAACCCTGTCTGCCAAGAGATCCGGTCAATAGCAGTTCACCTTTGTCCGCGCGGACGATCAACTGACCTTTTTCATCCCATAACGCGCTGCCGCCGCGTGCGTTCGCCATTAACACCGCAATGGCATATTTGTGTGCGAATCGCTGCAGGGTACTGATGGATTGCCGCCAGCGGCTGTCTCCCACTGACTGGCAGCTGGTAAACAGCGTCGCCTGCGGGTCGAGATTTGGTGAATCAGCATGTGCATCGACGATCGTCAGCTGCTTATCACCCGGGATCAGGCTTGCACCACGACCCTGAGGGTAGCGCAGGATGCTATGGCGAGAGGGGGTAAACAGGGCAAGGCCTTTCTGGCGATGGCCATTCACGTCGAGCGGAAGCCCGGCAATAATAGTGATCCGGTATAATTTCGCGGCGTTTAGCAACGGGGCCAGCTGTTTATCATCGGGAGGGGCGGGGAGCGTCGTTGTCCCTGGGCCAGTTAATGAGAGCTCCGGGAATACCAGCAAATCGCACTGCTGGCGTGCCGCTTCGGCAATGAAACGGAGATGGTGCGCGACATGTTCATCTACACTGTGGTGCAGCCCGGCATACTGGGCCGCAGCAATATTCCATTGTGACATCGTGACTTCCTTTACACAGAGTCGCAGTGATTTAAGAATACACCTAATTTAATCAGGGTTTTCTTATCCTGCCATATTCCGCGTAAGGAAGTGTAACGACTCGTTAAGCTTATTTAACTTTAGGTTCGTACGGTAAACGAGAAAGGTTAACGGAGGCGAGACGATGTGCAATTAAGCGTTCGCGAAACCAGTCGCGCAGATGAGCAGGTTGCTCACGTTCAACCACTTCAGCCACGATGGGCATGTTGTAACGCTCTTTAAATGCGACGCCAGCGGCAGCGAGATCGACATTCACTTTATCCATCTCGTCCTGAGGAAGGGCGGCCAGATTGATCTTCATTACCTTCTCCTTTTTAGACGGCGGCAACGTTACCGCGATTGCTCGACGATGACAAGCAGAGGTGGGATGATCCTCGACTCGCTTATTATACAGAGTTATTCTTTGCCATACAGGCATAACAAAAAGGAATGATTGCGATGGGTTTATCCTCTTCCCGCGCGGCAGGCGCACTGGTCTTTTTGGCCTCTTGCGTGATGTCACCCTCCGTGCTGGCGCACGCTCACCTTAAACAACAGACTCCGGCAGCAGATAGCCTCGTGACGGCACCGCGCACGCTGACGCTGACGTTTTCAGAAGGTATTGAGCCCGGTTTTAGCGGTGTGGTGGTGACGGATGCACAAAAGCAGACCATCAGGACCGGTGCCGTTAAACGCGACGAGAAAGACAAGACGCAGCTGAATGTGTCGCTGGATCGCGAGTTGACGCCCGGAACCTACCAGGTTGACTGGCATGTGGTGTCGGTAGACGGCCACAAGACAAAAGGCAGTTATCACTTTAGCGTGAAATAGCATGCTGGCGATGTGCTACGTAGGGCTGCGCTTTCTCCATTTCGGCGCGTTAATGCTTATTTTTGGCAATGCGCTGTATAGCGTCTGGTTTGCTCCTTCCTCTCTGCAACGGCTCATGTCCCGGCGTTTTCAGTCGCAGCAGAGAATGGCGGCGTTAATCAGCCTGGTGACAGCGCTCCTGATGTTTACGCTTCAGGGTGGGTTAATGGGGAATGGCTGGGGCGATGTCGTCAACCCCGACATCTGGCGTAGCGTGCTGGGGACGCAGTTTGGAAGCGTCTGGCTGTGGCAAATCATTCTCGCGGCCCTTACTGCCGGTACAGCATGGCTGGCTCCGCATAAAGGCTCACGGCTGTTACTGCTCGCCATGGGACAGTTCGTCCTGCTGGCGGGAGTAGGGCATGCGACAATGAACGAAGGCGCGGTGGGCGCATTACAGCGTCTTAATCACGCTCTTCATGTGTTATGCGCCGCGACCTGGCTTGGCGGATTACTGCCGCTGCTGTTTTGCATGCGTCTGGCGAAAGGGCAGTGGCAGCCTGCCGCAATCTACACCATGATGCGCTTCTCACGCGTGGGGCATTACGCCGTAGCAGGCGTGGTGCTTACCGGCGTTTTTAATGCGCTGTTTATTCTGGGTATCGATATTCCCTGGCAGGCCCGTTACGTGCAATTTTTGTTGTTCAAATGTGCGCTGGTGGCTTTGATGGTGGTAATTGCGCTGGCAAATCGGTATTTTCTGGTGCCACGGTTTCGTGCGCAAAGCGGGCGAGAACAACAAATATTTATCAGAATGACACAAGCAGAAGTGGTGCTGGGTGCGCTGGTGCTGGCTACAGTCAGTCTGTTCGCGACCTGGGAACCCTTCTGACAAGGTTAACTATCCTATGAAAAAGACACTACTTTCTCTCATCTTGCTGGCCTGCACGGGGAGTGCCCTGGCCGCACCACAGGTCATTACCGTCAGTCGTTTTGAAGTGGGTAAGGACAAATGGGCGTTTAATCGTGAAGAGGTGATGCTAACCTGCCGTCCGGGGCACGCCTTGTATGCGATTAACCCAAGCACGCTGGTGCAATACCCTTTAAATGATGTCGCAGAGCAGCAGGTCGCCAGTGGCAAAAGCAGTGGACAGCCAATCAGCGTTATTCAGATTGATGATCCCGCACATCCAGGTCAGAAGATGAGCCTGGCACCGTTTATCGAGCGTGCAGATACGCTTTGTTAATCTTCGGGTTTCCAATAAAAAACCGCAGATGCTTGCGAAAGCACTGCGGTTTTTCACTTTTAATGATGCTCATACGCTTTTTTTCCGGCCGCTTTAACTGAGGACTGGAAAACCTGGCGTCGTCATCTATTCTTAAAAGGCAAGGCGACTTAGCCTGCATTAATGCCAACTTTTAGCGCACGGCTCTCTCCCAAGAGCCATTTCCCTGGACCGAATACAGGAATCGTATTCGGTCTCTTTTTATCTATTTTAAATTTCAGTCACTTACAGCGATCTGCCACCAAAGTACCCTAAAATTGTCCGAACTTGAATATTCGGTATTTCCCGTTATACCACACCGTTTTTAACATTCACAATTCATTTACACGCAAATTTAGGGATCATCACGCACTCTTTTATCCTGCATCCCATTGTGTCCATGCGACGACAATCAGTGCTGTTTGCCGCTTGAGTGTATGTCGGGACAGTGGCAATCATGGAAGAACGCTTGCAAATTTGCTTACAGGAACTGGGGTAACGGAGAGGTGTAGCACACATATGCGCGGCCATTAACCGTCAACTGTTGCGGTGCTATATTTTTTATCCGGGAAAGACTACGTTAAGGACAACCGGGAAAGGAGAGGGGGCATGGCATCAATGTTGATATAACCACAACACCCCGTTATGTTTGCTGGAAAGATATGACGTGATTAAAGGATAAAGTCTTTAAACTTATCTTTATTGTCAACGAGATAGGCTGGGAATACGGGTTTTTCTAGCGCCTGCCTAATTAGCTTCCTGTCTCTTCCCCAAATATCTTCTGCATTTTTGAGTACTTTCATAATGTGTTCTGGATTATTGAAATCAGGAGTGTTGTATTCCTGATGAGAAATAGTCGCCATCTTCTCAGAAATGCGTTCAGGGGACATTACCCACGAGAAATGCCAGCCACCATTATCGATAGTTTTATTCTTTAATTTAAAAAAGTTCCATTTAAACCACGACCAATTTTTATTTTTACGGGCATGCTTTATATTCCTGAAAGATTCAGGTTCACCATCAAAATAATTTAATAAATTTTTATATGTTGTTGCTCTCGGTAACGTGCATTTTCGGGGAGTACCATTAGTATTAAATACTTGCATATTGAACTGATAATTATAAAAATTTTGATGGATAGTCGTGCACAGATGGCGTGGGTTAATCCTGTCGATCACTGCGGGATCAAAAATTTCGTCTACATCAGAAACAAGAATGATATCGTCAGGCTGTGCGTTTACAAGCCCTTGCATAATGCTATTGCGGTGGTGCGATTCTACAGCCCAGGGATCAACTTCATTATCAGTGGTATATTTTGCACCCGGAATTTTTGTTGGGTCCGTATCGTTTACAACATAAATGATTTTATCGGCGAAACACGTGAACTTCTCGATGTCGAAATTGAGTTTCTTTGGTTTTCCGGTAAAAGTATATGTTGATTCAACAATAACGAATTTGTCAACGACATCCGAGAGTGTGTGTAGACGGATGTCTAACAACATATCTTCATCATAATATAAAAAACAATCATAAATCATCATCAATTCCTTAATTTTTTGCACCGATATCGCGCATTTTTCCTGTCACTTTATTTAATTCGTTTTCATTTAAAACTAAATGAGCGGCCAAAAAACACCCTGTGCATCCCCATTACGCGAGGTAACTCACCGCCGGTGTATTTTCGCCAGTGATTGCTTCCTGCAAGCCCGGCAAACTTTGCCATTTGGGTACCCGTAAGACCGAGCGATGACTTGAGTAGAGCAAGGTCTTCCGGCGTAGGTGAGGCATAGTTTTCAATCAGAGGCATAACACACCTGTAAAAGCCGAACGGACATAGTTGGTTATCTAAATATAAGAAAATTAGGGTGGAGACAGCAATTGCATTCGTAAATCAGTATGCAATTATAATCGTATCCTAACGAAATATCAGCAAAGTTTAGACACCTCAGTAATGAATAGCAACAGCATCTCTGTGACGATGATTGTACTACCTTTCGGGAGGTGAGACCCCGTGGCAAGAGGGCACGCTTTTCATACAACGGTAGTCCCTTCAGGGTTTTTCATCAACGAACCAAAACAGAAACGGGCTTAATGTTCAGTCCGCTATTGCAAAATATCTTTGCAACAGCGGCAGAGTGGAGAGTAAATCACATTGAAAAGCGGGGCAAATGAACTGGGAGGAAGGTCAATTTTATCCCACAGATCGTCAGTTCTGGCCGGACGTAACCTCAAGGATCACTTTTTACCTATAAAAAAATACCTTTCGACCGAATCGACATCAATCGCCCGGCAAAACGGCATGCCCTTTTTGCCGGTTTTGTTAAATTTTTATGCAGAGTTGAAGAAAGCTCTCAGCGCGCTTAAAAGCGTGATTTCACCTCAGCCTCAATGCAGTCAAGCAGTTCAAAGCGACGGCGATATTCCGCCCGTTTTTTACTGGCGATATCTTCCAGGGATTTACGCTCCATCTGTAACGGCAGTTGCCAGCAGAAGGGGGAGATTTTCTTACCGTCCAGACTTGCCCAGAATTCGTCATAGCTGGCATGGAAATGACGGCCTTTGCTCAGGCGGTAACGCAGTGCGCGGAAAACGTGCCCCTCATCACCGACAGCAAAAATCGCACGGACGGATGAATGTGCGGCCAGCTGGAAAACCACTTCCATCAGCACGCGTTTTGGAAATAGGCCATGGCAGGCGCGGGTCGCCAGTTTAATGGCGTCATGCGAGACGTTGCGACGTGGCCCCTGGAGCCCACCAATCACCAGCACTCGCTGCCCGTTGCTGCGGGCGACGCTAAACGTCAGGCTTGCGAGCACGGTATTCTCGCTGTCGCGCAGCCACAGCGTGCTTTCACCTTCCCGCTCGGCTTTGCCGGCAGAGGAGGCACTCACGGTATACGTCGCGTCGTTTTTTGCCTGAAATTGCACTATCGTCTGCTCTTGCGGGCTGGTCAGCGCGTTGGCGAGGGTGATATTTTTCAGGCTATCGACCCAGTGATAATGGCTGATGATAGCGTCAGCCCGATCGCCGGCCGTCAGGCCACGCATCAGATACTGCCGATGGGTTTTACTCGGTAAGGTAATTTGAGAGGCCAGCAGACGGTCAAAATCATCACGTCCTGAGAGCGTTTCCAGCACGCGATGGGTGGAAGACCAGAACAGGAGCGAGCGCAGCAGGAACTTCAGACGATACTCGCGCTTCTGCCAGATTGGACCCGGAACGCGTTTTCCTTTCACCAGCTCGGAAATGATATTTGTGCGATGCGGATAGAACACATCGTTGTGCAGGTGCATATTAGACACGTTAAGACCTCTCGTTTAATTCATGCCTTATTCTAAAGAGTCAGCAAAAAGGGATTAATAGCGCGCGGATCTTTATTTCCATTTGGTTTACCGTTCGTTTGGCTTTGTGAATGCTGCACGTGTCAGCTGCAATTTCTGCTGCGTCTATACTTAAGCAAGGAGGTTTTATGTATCAGCGAATCGATGGTGGGAAGTGGCGGCACGTCTGGGTTGTCAGCGACATACATGGTTGTTATCAGTGGCTCATGGATGAACTGAAACGCCGGCATTTTAATCCTTATGAGGATTTGCTTATTTCCGTAGGGGATGTAATTGACCGTGGCCCTGACAGTATTAAATGTTTACAGCTCATGAATGAAAAATGGTTTTGTGCAGTACGGGGCAACCATGAACAAATGGCTATCGACAGTCTTGATAATAATGATTTTGCACTCTGGTCAATGAATGGCGGAATTTGGTTTACCCGCCTTGAGCACACACAGCAGCAGCTGGCGCTGACGTTACTTAATGCGTGTCGGGAACTGCCGCACATTATCGAGATAACCTGTGCAAACGGTGTGAATGTGATTGCTCACGCTGACTATCCCGCAGCGGAATACCGCTGGCAAAAACCCGTAAGCGCCCAGCACGTACTATGGGATCGCGATCGGCTGATGGGGTTTATGGTCGGGAAAGGGCAGGGGATCGGCGGTGCGGACCATTTCTGGTTCGGACATACGCCACTTGACCGGCGGTATGATTTTAATAACCTGCACTACATTGATACGGGCGCCGTTTTCGATGGTTACTTTACGCTGGCGCAGCTTCAGTAATAAATAACCCGCCTTCGGGCGGGTTCTCTTTAGGTCAGGCAAGACGCATGACCCAGGCATCGGATTGACTATCGTAATGCTCACGGTAAAGAACTGAGTGTTCGCCATCAAGTATTGCCGGTACGCTGGTATCGGCATCCCAGGCATCCAGTTGCATGCACAAATCCGGGTCGGATTTGCAGGGAATACTTAACGTTCGTTCGCCCTGTGCTTCGCCGCGCAATTCTGCGTCGTCGATTTCGAAAGCGCCAATACGCACGCTGGTTTTCGTCATATTGCTCTCCGGGTGTGTTATCAAAATCTGGTATGACCAGTATGGGCATCCATTTTTGATCGTAGACAAGGAGAGCAAAATCGCCAGTAAAAAAATGCGCTTTTTTTCAGCCGGTGCGATCGTTACCGGTAAACAATCGTCCATCACGTACCAGCTCTCGCGGATAGCTGTTTTTCAGTCGCGAGCCCACCTTTTTCGCCAGCCCTAACGGATAACCCTGATAGGTCACCACCACTTCATCATGCGATGGCGTGTTGTCCGGATATACATCACGGCCCCGGTACCACTCTTCGGCTTCCTGGTGCGTCAGGCCGAACGTATTCTCGCTGCCGGCGAGGGCGATAACCGCCTCATGCTGCCAGCGATAGCCTTTATTGTGCACTTCCGCCAGGCGGATCCCGATGCGGGAAAAACGTACCTTGCCGATAAGCGGCTCAATATTTGCCGGGAAAAGCCAAATCTCTTTATCGCGAATCCAAAGATGGCATGTGTCATCCCAGGCCAGCCCGACCTTAGCGGCGGCGGTAGTGACTTGCTCCGCCTCACGCCTTTTCATGGGGGCGAAGGGGAAATTGCCGACCTTAAACGTCGGGGCTGGCAGTGGCTCAACCGCCTGCGTTTTACGCAACCGTGCGACAAAAAAACCTTCGCAGTCATAAATCTGGGGGAAAACGTGCAGAAATCCTTCAGGCGTGACGGCTTCATTGGCTGAAGCGAACAAGCCGTTTAACGGCAGGAACTCGACGGCATCAGGGTATTGCGCCTTGAGCCACAGACAGACGTCCTCGTTCTCGTCACGGTTTAAGGTGCAGGTCGAATAAACCAATGTGCCACCGGGACGCAGGGCATGGAAGGCGCTGTCGATCAGTTCGCGCTGGGTGGCGGCAATCTCAAGGTTACTCTCCACAGACCAGTTTTTTAACGCATCAGGATCTTTACGCACCACCCCTTCGCCGGAGCAGGGCGCGTCCAGCAGGATGGCATCAAACGCTTCTGGCAGGGCTGCGCCAAATACGCGGCCATCGAAGTGCGTCAGGGCAACGTTATGGATCCCGCAGCGGCTGATGTTAGCGTGCAGAACTTTTACGCGACTGGCTGAAAACTCGTTGGCGAGAATGGCCCCGCGATTTCCCATCCTGGCGGCAATTTGCGTGGTTTTGGAGCCCGGCGCGGCAGCGACATCCATGACGCGTTCTGGCGCATTATCATCCGCAAACAGGGCGGCAACCGGCAGCATCGAGCTGGCTTCCTGGATATAAAACAGACCACTCAGATGTTCTGCGGTACTGCCCAATGGCAACGACGCTTCGTCATCCCGTTCAATCCAAAAACCCTCTGCACACCACGGTACTGGCGTCAGTTGCCAGTTATACGGCGAGACCAGCGCCAGAAAATCGGCGACGCTTATTTTCAGCGTGTTGACGCGAATACTCCGGCGCAACGGCCGCTGACAGGCGGCGATAAAATCGTCTAACGAGAGGTGAGAAGGAAGCGCCTCGCGCATCTGCGCCAGGAATTGTTCAGGAAGAAATACGGAGTTTTGAGCCACGTGCACACCACAGGGAAAAGTTCAGGGGCGCAGTGTAACATAAAGGCTCCGGTGCGTTGACACCGGAGCCCTGAGATTAACGCGGCAGGGCAGTGCCCCATTCACGCCACTCTTTCGGCTCGCTTTCGAGCAGCAGGAAGTGTTTGCCCGGTTGCGCTTTCGGCGCCAGCGGCGTCCCCGGTGGTGTAGCGAAAGCAATACCGCCACGAATGAACTGGTTGAAGGTGCCGGTTTTCACCACCCCGCCCGTCAGACCGAAGTCCAGTGAATAGCCGGAGGCCAGCCAGAACACCGAGTTATTACGCACCAGGTGCTGGTAACGATCGCTGATGCGTAATGCCACCATCACGCGGTCAGAGAGCGTACCGAGCGTCAGGCCCGTCACTGTACCCACCTCAATCCCGCGGAACAGCACCGGTGTGCCGATGTTTAGCGAGCCTGCTTCCGGCACTTCCACCACAATGCTCAGGCCATCCAGATAGCGAGAGTCAGTGATCGTGGCTTCCTGCAGTTCAAAGTCACGGCGAACATTCCCTTTACCGGGTTCGACGTTGATATAAGGCTGCAGGATAGTGTCGAGGTGCTCAACGCCAGCGGCCGAAATCTGTGGCGTCACCACCGAGAAGCGGGAGCCTGAGCGGGCGAAGGTTTGAACATATTCCGGGTAGAGCACGGCGGTGGCCTGCACCTCGTTACGCGCGGTGATAAGCGTCAGCTTCTGGATCTGCCCGATATCAATACCCAGATAACGGATAGGCATCCCTTCCGCCAGCTTCCCTGCATCAAAAGCATGCAGGGTAATCTGTCCGCCAACGGCACGGGCAGCGGTTTCAGACGGGAAGAGAATACGCTTATCGCCTTTGCGCAGGTTTGCACCCGCACCGCTGAGGTTATCGAAGCTGATCGCTCCGCGCAGCGCACGTGAAAGCGGGGAGGCCTGCACGGTCAGCCCGTTACCGTTAAGCTGCACTTTCGCACCACCTTCGGCCCAGAACACGCTATTCGGGGTCAGCAACTTGCGATACTCCGGTTTGATATGCAATTCGATATCAAACGCGTCCGCATGAGGGCGTACGGCAATCACTTCCCCGACCTCAAACTTCCGGTACAGCACGACGGAGCCAGCCTGGACATCAGGAAGCGTCTCGGCGCTTAACGTCAGTGTCGTGGTTGGGAGATCGCTCATGCTGTTTTCAATCGCTTTGTCCAGGTTGGCATACAGCGGATAACTGTCGCGCACCGGGCCTTTATTGCCCGGTAAAATGCGGATCCCACCGTTAACCCATTCGCTGGCGCTGGCACCGAGGAACTCAACGCCGTCGAGGCCAACCTTGACGTCGACGCGGCTGTTCACCACAAATTTACTGTCGCCATGCACGAGGTCGCTGTATTGCGGATCGATAGCCACCGAGAAGCTCACGCCGTTTTCAGAGAGCGTACGCTCCAGCACCTGGCCCACCTGGACGCCATGCAGAATCAGCGGCTGGCCGGCTTCGATACCGTAACTTTCAGGCGCGGTCAGTTTTACCGTTACGACGCCCGGTTTTTGCAGCAGCGCTTTATCTGCCGGCGCAACAACGAAACTGTTGCTGGGTTGACCTTCACCGGGGATCAGTTCAAACGTATTGCCGGTCAGAAGATTGCTCAGGCTGGTATCGTTCAGAGACAGTTTTGGGCTGCGCATCTCGATACGCGTTTTTTCACGCAGGAGATCAACCACGCTCGGGTCGACGGTCATCTCACCGGTCACGGAACCGCCTGGATTGAGCGTCATTTTGGTGAGCTGCCCAACCTGCAATCCCTGATACATAAGCGGTGTAGAACCCGCTTTCAGCCCTTTAGCATCGGGCAGGGCGAGTTTGACGATCACGCCGCGCTGGCTGTGCGCCAGGTCAGCATACAATCCGAAGGTGTCATCTGCCGTGGCCGGGCTGGAGTTTTCCGGAGAGTCGAAGGCAATGGCACCGTTGACCAGTGCGGCCAGGCTCTCGAGCTTCACTTTGGCACCGCTCAGGCTGAGATCGGCATCCACGCCGGAGACGTTCCAGAAACGGCTGCCTTTTTTCACCAGGTTAGTGAAGCGGCGATCGATTAACACATCAATCGTCACGCCCTGTTTATTCGGGTTGATGGCGTAATCATAAACGCGACCTACCGGAATTTTACGGTAATAAACCAGTGAGCCACTGTTGAGGGAACCCAAATCCGGTGCCTGCAGATGGATCATCAGATCGCCGTTATTCAGTCGGTATTTTGGTTGGGTATCCAGCGCAACAAAGTGATCCTGCGGTTCACCTTTACCCGGCATCATGCCGATGTAGTTACCGCCAACCAGTGCATCCAGCCCTGAAACACCCGCCAGAGAGGCCTTAGGCGTTACCAGCCAGAACTGCGTTTCGCTGCGCAGCGCATCCTGCATATCGGACTTAATGCTGGCGCGGACCTGAATTTTATTCAGCCCTTTTCCCAGGCTGATGTCCTGAACGGTACCCACCTCAACCCCCTGGAAGCGGACAGGGGTTCGCCCGGCCACAATGCCGTCGGCAGACTGGAAGTCAATGGTGATGGTGCTTCCGCGATCTTCATAGCTCGTCCAGATAAGCCAGCCTGCAATCATCAGGGCGATGACAGGCAGCAACCAGAATGGAGAAATGCGGCGTTTTGTTTTAATTCTCGCTTCAGTCGGCGAAGCGGGCGTTTCCTGACTCATGTGCATCCCAAAGTAAGCGGCTATCCAGCCATTCCACAGCAAGAATAGTCAATATCACCGCGGAGCCGAAATAAAAAGCTGCGGGTCCCATTGTAAAAGCTAATAACTGGTCGCGATTGATCAGCGACATCATCAACGAAATCACGAACAGATCCAACATCGACCAGCGGCCAATCCAGGTGACGAATCGCAAAAGCAGAATTCGGGTACGTAAACCTTGCTCACATTTGAAGTGAATACTCAGGAGCAGGGTAAACATCACCACCACTTTGGTAAACGGCACCAGAATACTGGCGATAAACACGATTGCCGCCACCCCCACGTTGCTGTGGGCGAGGGAGATGATCCCGGAGAGGATGGTATCCTCCTGGCGCCCACCATTCACGTAAATGATGGAAATCGGCAGCATATTGGCCGGGATCAAAAAGACCAGCGAGGCAATCAGCGCGGCCCAGCATTTTTGCAGACTGTTATTGCGCCGCAGTCTCAGGGGAATATGACACCGCGGGCAACGGCCACGTGGGTCGGGCAAGCCAGTATAGTGACACCCCAGACAGACCCGGAGACTTTCATCCGGTCGCGTGGCCGGGCGCTGAGGGTAAAAGCGCTCCCAGAGCTGTTCGACGTTCAGATGAATGAGTGTGAGGATGCTCAGCAAGACCAGGCAAATAAATGCAAAGAGTCCGACCCCGGGCTGCAAGAATGCATAGTCCTGGACTTTTATGGACGCCACGCCGACGCCCACCAGGTAGATATCCAGCATGACCCACTCTTTCAGTTTGTCCAGCATCAGCAACACGGGGCGGAGATTCATCCCCAGAATGTTACCAAACCAAAGATAGGCAATGGCAGCGACCAGCACCAGCGGCGCGCCGACCGTACAGAACAGCACCATGGCGGCGGTGAGCGGGTCACCCTGGCGCGTCATCTGCCAGATCCCCTGCAGTACGTTGGCATCAATACGCACACCAAGCAGGTACAGCTTCAGCAGCGGTTCGCCCCAGGCAAACGGCATAAGAAGCAGCATGGTGATGGCCATCGCGGCGAGACGGGTCAGCGACCAGTCGCGTCCGTCGCGAATTTTAGCGTCGCAGCGGGGGCAAAAAGCACTTTCATGCGATTTCATCTTCGGCAACATAAAAAGCGTATCGCACTGCGGGCAACGCTGATAATGTGCACGAGGCAAAGCTTCGCTTACCGTATGGACAGTTATCTTTTTTGTCGGCGTAATTTTGGTTGTTTTTAAGGCCATCAGCTGCGCACAAATAAGTATTGTTGAACGTTATATTAACTCATGAACGGATTCATCTTGAGCATGAGCGCATTTAATGCTTATTTTAATAGGCTATGCGGTAATTTTGTAAGACAACTAAGTGATTGAATAATGAACAAAACAGAATTCTACGCGGATCTTAACCGCGATTTTAAGGCATTGATGGCGGGTGAGACCAGCTTCTTAGCCACTCTGGCAAATACTAGCGCATTGCTGTTTGAACGGCTATCAGACGTTAACTGGGCCGGTTTTTACCTTCTGGAAGATGAAACGCTGGTGCTTGGCCCGTTCCAGGGGAAAATTGCCTGCGTGCGTATTCCCGTAGGACGCGGCGTTTGTGGTACAGCGGTCGCGACTAATCAGGTACAGCGCGTCGAAGACGTCCATGCGTTTGACGGACACATTGCCTGTGACGCAGCCAGTAATTCTGAAATCGTTCTGCCTCTGGTGGTAAAAAATCAGATTATTGGCGTTCTGGATATCGACAGCACGGTCTTCAGTCGCTTCACAACCGAGGACGAACAAGGGCTGCGCGAGCTGGTGGCGAACCTCGAAAACGTTCTCGACGCAACCGATTATCAAAAATTCTTTGCGAGCGTAGCAGGATAATCAACGGATAACGTAGCATTTACTGATAGCGTCATTATAATGACGCCTGTTCATGCCTGCGCTTGTTGGCAACGTCCGTTGTAATCAGGAAATTTCATGGAAAATCAACCTAAGTTGAATAGCAGTAAAGAAGTTATCGCATTTCTGGCCGAGCGTTTCCCACAGTGCTTCAGTGCTGAAGGTGAAGCTCGTCCCCTGAAAGTCGGTATTTTTCAGGATCTGGTGGCACGCGTTGAGGGGGAAATGAACCTCAGCAAAACTCAGCTTCGTTCCGCCTTACGTCTTTATACTTCGAGCTGGCGTTACCTGTACGGTATCAAAGCGGGCGCGACGCGTGTTGATCTTGACGGCAACCCTTGTGGTGAGCTGGACGAGCAGCACGTTGAGCACGCACGTAAACAGCTGGAAGAAGCCAAAGCACGCGTTCAGGCACAACGTGCAGAACAGCAAGCGAAAAAACGCGAAGCCGCAGCGGCAAACGGCCAGGAAGAAGCGCCTCGTCGTGAGCGTAAACCACGCCCAGCGCCGCGTCGTAACGATAATAACGATCGCAAACCGCGTGCTGACAAACCAGCAGCTAAAGCCCCGCGCGCCCCTCGTGAAGAGCCGCGCCATACGCCGGTTTCTGACATTAACGCCCTGAGCGTGGGTCAGGCACTGAAGGTGAAAGCGGGTAACAACGCAATGGACGCCACCGTACTGGAAATCACCAAAGATGGCGTTCGTGTACAGCTGACTTCTGGTATGTCAATGATTGTACGCGCAGAACACTTGTTGTTCTGAAACGGAGGCCAAGCCTGGCATGAACACTTTTTTTAAGCTCACCGCGTTGGCGGGCCTGTTTGCTATAACGGGCCATGCTTTCGCAGTGGACGATATCACGCGTGTTGATCAAATTCCGGTCCTCAAGGAAGAGACGCAGCACGCGACGGTGAGCGAGCGTGTGACCTCACGCTTCACCCGTTCGCACTATCGTCAGTTCGATCTCGATCAGGCCTTTTCGGCCAAAATCTTTGACCGCTATCTGAACTTGCTGGATTACAGCCATAACGTACTGCTCGCCAGCGATGTCGAGCAGTTCGCTAAGCGTAAATCCGGGGTGGGTGACGAGTTGCGTTCAGGCAAGCTGGATCTGTTCTACGATCTCTATAACCTGTCGCAAAAGCGCCGCTTTGAACGCTATCAGTATGCGCTGAAAGTGCTGGAACGTCCGATGGACTTCACCGGCAACGACACCTTTAATCTGGACCGCAGCAAAGCGCCCTGGCCGAAAGACGAAGCCGAGCTGAATGCGCTGTGGGATGGAAAAGTAAAATACGACGAGCTGAGCCTTAAGCTGACCGGCAAAGATGAAAAAGAGATCCGTGACACGCTGACGCGTCGTTACAAATTCGCTATTCGTCGTCTGGCTCAGACCAACAGTGAAGATGTTTTCTCACTGGCGATGACCGCTTTCGCTCACGAAATCGATCCGCATACCAATTATCTCTCGCCTCGCAATACCGAACAGTTTAATACCGAAATGAGCCTGTCTCTGGAAGGTATCGGTGCGGTGCTGCAGATGGACGATGATTACACCGTGATCAACTCAATGGTCGCCGGTGGCCCGGCGTCGAAAAGCAAAGCGATAAGCGTAGGCGATCGCATTGTTGGTGTGGGTCAAACCGGACAGAACATGGTCGATGTGATCGGCTGGCGTCTGGATGATGTGGTTGCGCTGATCAAAGGCCCGAAAGGCAGCAAAGTTCGCCTTGAAATTCTGCCAGCCGGTAAAGGCACCAAAACCCGTATCGTTACCCTGACGCGTGAGCGTATCCGCCTGGAAGACCGCGCGGTGAAAATGTCGGTGAAGACCGTGGGTAAAGAGAAGGTGGGTGTTCTGGATATCCCGGGCTTCTACGTCGGGCTGACTGATGATGTAAAAGTCCAGCTGCAGAAGCTTGAAAAGCAGAACGTGAGCAGCGTCATCATCGACTTGCGCAGCAACGGTGGTGGGGCGCTGACCGAAGCGGTTTCACTGTCCGGGCTGTTTATCCCGTCTGGTCCGGTGGTTCAGGTGCGCGATAACAACGGTAAAGTACGTGAAGATGCCGACAACGATGGTGTGGTCTACTACAAAGGCCCGCTGGTGGTCTTGGTCGATCGCTTCAGTGCTTCCGCGTCTGAAATCTTTGCCGCCGCTATGCAGGACTATGGCCGTGCGCTGATTGTCGGTGAGCCGACATTTGGTAAAGGTACCGTACAGCAGTATCGTTCTCTGAATCGTATCTACGATCAGATGCTGCGTCCGGAATGGCCTGCACTGGGTTCGGTTCAGTACACCATTCAGAAATTCTATCGTGTGAACGGTGGCAGTACGCAGCGTAAAGGCGTGACGCCGGATATCATGATGCCGACAGGCACGGAAGAGACTGAAACCGGCGAGAAGTTTGAAGATAACGCATTGCCGTGGGATAGCATTAACGCCGCGACCTACGTGAAAGCGGGTGATATGACGCAGTTTGGTCCTGAACTGCTGAAAGCGCACAACGATCGCATCGCCAAAGATCCGGAATTCCAGTACATCATGAAGGACATTGCTCGTTTCAATGCCCTGAAAGATAAGCGGAATATTGTTTCTCTCAACTACGCTCAGCGTGAGAAAGAGAACAACGAAGATGATGCAACGCGTCTGGCGCGTATCAACGATCGCTTCAAGCGTGAAGGTAAGCCTCTGCTCAAGAAACTGGACGATCTGCCAAAAGATTACCAGGAGCCGGATCCTTACCTCGACGAGACGGTGCATATTGCTCTTGACCTGGCGAATCAGGAAAAGGCGAAGCCCGCCGTGCAACCTGCACCGGCAAAATAATCCCCCAACAGGCACAAGAAATTGTGCCTGTTTCTTTTTGTTCCGCATTCTCCCGTCAGGCAAATTTCCAATTGTGTAAAGTTGTGTCTTTCTGGTGACTTACGCCCGATGGATGCTTGAAAATAGCCGTAATACCCATACGATGTGGGTAATCGCATAGTGCGCTTTGTTAAACTGAGGTTAAAAGAAAATTATGATGCGAATCGCGCTCTTCCTGCTCACCAACCTTGCGGTGATGGTGGTTTTCGGGCTCGTGCTAAGCCTGACAGGAATTCAGTCGAGCAGCGTTCAGGGTCTGTTGATTATGGCGCTGCTGTTTGGTTTTGGTGGCTCATTCGTTTCACTCCTGATGTCGAAATGGATGGCACTGAAATCGGTAGGTGGTGAAGTCATTGAGCAACCGCGTAACGATATGGAACAGTGGCTGATGAATACCGTGGCTCAGCAATCGCAGCAGGCGGGTATCGCCATGCCGCAGGTGGCCATTTACCACGCGCCAGATATTAACGCCTTTGCCACAGGTGCCCGCCGTGATGCGTCTCTGGTTGCCGTCAGCACCGGGTTGTTGCAGAACATGAGCCGTGACGAAGCCGAAGCGGTTATCGCTCACGAAATCAGCCATATCGCGAACGGCGACATGGTCACCATGACCCTGATCCAGGGCGTAGTGAACACCTTTGTTATCTTCATCTCCCGTATTCTGGCGCAGATCGCGGCAGGCTTTATGGGCGGGAACCGCGATGAAGGGGAAGAGAGCAACGGCAACCCGCTGATCTACTTCGCGGTTGCGACGGTACTGGAGCTGGTATTCGGTATTCTGGCCAGCATCATCACCATGTGGTTCTCCCGTCACCGTGAGTTCCATGCGGATGCCGGCTCGGCGAAACTGGTTGGCCGTGAGAAGATGATTGCCGCGCTGCAGCGTCTGAAAACCAGCTATGAACCGCAGGAAGCGACCAGCATTATGGCATTCTGCATTAACGGTAAATCAAAATCGCTGAGCGAGCTGTTTATGAGTCACCCGCCGCTGGATAAACGTATTGAAGCGCTGCGCAGTGGTGAATACCTGAAGTAACGCTAAGAAGAGCAATGAGCCGGGCTGGAGATATCCGCCCGGCTTTTTTTATGCCTGTACTCTGGGCTGGGTAATGCGCAGCCCGCTGATGATGGCGGCGAGGGTGGCAAGGGCGCCTGCGGTGAAAAGTGCAACGTGGTTGCCATTTTGCCCGGCAAGATTAAACATCAGCGCGACCAGGGCCGCGCCGGTGCTTTGTCCCAGCAGACGTGCGGTGCCCAACATACCGCTGGCACCACCGCTGCGATGGCGCGGCGCTGAGGTGATGATGGTGTGGTTGTTAGGCGACTGGAACAGACCGAACCCTGCACCGCACAGGATCATGCGCCAGATGATATCCAGATCGGTGGGTGATGAGGGGAGTAGTGCGAGTGCGAACAGCCCCGTGGCCATGACGGCAAGCCCCAGCGCGCCAAGCAATCCGGCGTGGACGCGCTCAATCAAATACCCTGCCAGCGGCGCCATTACCATCGTCGCCAGTGGCCACGGCGTTAACAGCAGTCCGGTCTCGACTTCAGAACGTCCCACCACACTTTGCAGGAAGAAGGGCAGAGAGACCAGGGCCAGCATCTGGGCGCAGAATGAGCAAACAGAAGTACAAATCGAGAGAGAAAAAAGAGGAATACGCAGCAGGTCGACAGGCAATAAAGGGACAGGGAGCGCGAGCTGGCGGCGTACAAAGAAGAAGCCAATCCCCAGCAGCGCAATGAGCTCCGCGGCGGTAAGTATAAGGGACTGACCTTGTGCAAAGCCGCTCAGGGCAGTAATCAGCAGGCCAAAGGTCAGGGCATTCATCACTGCGCTGATAAGGTCAAAGCGTGGCATCGTGCTTTTGGGACCGTTCGCGGGAAGATAGTGCAGAGCAAAGAAGAGGGCCACAATACCCAGCGGTACGTTAATGGCGAATAACCACTGCCAGGACGCGACAGAGAGTATGGCCGCCGCAAGGGTTGGCCCGGCCGCAGACGAGACGGCGACAATAAACGAGTTTATCCCCATACCGCGTCCCAGATGACGCTGCGGATAGATTAAGCGGATCAACGCCGTGTTGACGCTCATCAGTGCCGCCCCCCCAAAACCCTGCGCTATGCGCGCAAGCGTCAGAGTATGCAGCGAATCAGAAAGGGCACAGAAAAGTGAAGTAAAGGTGAACACCAGCAGGCCACATTGATACACCCGTCGGTAACCGAACATATCGCCCAGGAAAGAGAACGAGAGCAGTGAAACCACGATCGCTATCTGGTAGGCATTGACTATCCATATAGAACTGGCAGGGGAGGCATGCAGGTCGCTGGCAATGGTTGGCAGGGCAACGTTAGCGATTGCACCGTCAAGGACGGCCATTGAAATACCGATAACAATCGTTGCGATAGCGCCATACCGCTGGGGCAAAGGCAGGCCATCGGACAGGTTTTTTTCCATTAGGGATGAAAAGCTCAGTGTGAAATTATTCTCAGGGTAACTATTTTAGCATCGTTATTTCAGTTTTATGTCGCAGATTTGTAACGAAGTAAACGAGGATCGATTGCAGGTAACATGACGGGAATTTATAATAAAAACCGGTTCTGATTTTTATAAAACACTCTCTATGAGGTGGTAAATGGCAATTGCAGATTTGGATAAACAGCCAGATTCTGTTTCTTCCGTGCTGAAGGTGTTTGGCATCTTACAGGCGCTCGGAGAAGAGCGTGAAATTGGTATTACAGAGTTGTCGCAGCGTGTGATGATGTCGAAAAGCACCGTTTATCGCTTTTTGCAAACCATGAAGTCACTGGGTTACGTCGCACAGGAAGGCGAGTCTGAAAAGTATTCTCTGACGCTGAAACTGTTCGAGCTCGGGGCCCGTGCGCTGCAAAACGTGGATTTGATCCGCAGCGCAGATATCCAGATGCGTGAGATCTCTCGCCTGACCAAAGAGACTATCCACCTGGGGGCACTGGATGAAGACAGCATTGTCTACATCCATAAAATCGACTCCATGTACAACCTGCGCATGTATTCACGTATCGGTCGTCGTAATCCGCTTTACAGTACCGCGATTGGCAAAGTGCTGCTGGCGTGGCGCGATCGCGAAGAAGTGAAGCAGATCCTCGAAGGCGTGGAATATAAGCGCAGTACTGAACGCACTATTACCAGCACTGACGAGTTATTGGCCGTGCTCGACAAAGTACGTGAGCAGGGGTATGGCGAAGATAACGAAGAGCAGGAAGAAGGGCTGCGCTGTATCGGTGTGCCGGTATTTGACCGCTTTGGCGTTGTCATTGCCGGGCTGAGTATCTCTTTCCCGACCCTGCGCTTTTCTGAAGAACGTCTGCATGAGTATGTGGCGATTCTCCATACAGCCGCACGCAAGATTTCTGAACAAATGGGCTATAACGACTACCCGTTCTGATCCTTACGGGCACAAAAAACGCCGCACACAGTGCGGCGTTTTTTGTCAGTATCAATCGGGGTGATTAGCCGTTATCAATGACTACGGATGTTTTACGCAGAACCGGGCAGTTGGTTAAACCAATGATCCCGCTGTCTGAATGAATATATTGTGCCGTGCTCATGCCCTGCGCGGTCATGTATTTGCATTGAATACCTAATCCAGCGGCGTTTTCGGTGCTTCCCACAAGCACGCCATAGCCGGTTAACAGAAGGCCAACCCATACTACGCCCAGTGCAATAATTGTACGAATGATTAAATGCATCATTGCCTCTTTATCTTTGTTGTCATGCAGTAAGCCTAAACGGTTTACTCTATGAAACAAGTGCATGATTCTGAAAACGACCAGATGGCGGTACAGTTAGTCCTTGTTTAAGATAGCCGTGATAACCTGGTTATATCGGGCCTTTAGACGGAGTGTGGAGTGAAAAAAATACGCTGGGTGATTCTGATTATTGTGCTGGTAGCCTGTGTGGTGTTGTGGACGCAGACTATCAATGTGATGTGCGATCAGGATGTACAGTTTTTTAGCGGCGTTTGCGCAATCAATAAGTTTATTCCGTGGTAACACGCATTTTTTCTCAAGGTGATTTCCTTCCTTCGCACCAGTGGTAAGATAGACGTTTTTATTGAGGTGGTGAAATGGGTGAGTTACTGAATTCAGGGCTGCTAAATATGGCATCCCTGATGATCTCGTTGGTTGTTCTGCTGGTGGGGCTTGTCATTTGGTTTTTCGTAAACCGTGCCAGTTCCCGTACAAACGAGCAGATCGAACTGCTGGAAGCGCTGCTTGACCAACAAAAACGTCAGAATGCGCTGTTACGTCGTCTGTGTGAGGCTAACGAACCAGAAGAGAAAGAGTCGGCGAAAGACGCGGTTGCTGAAGACAACACTGAGCAGGATGACTTTATCCGCCTGGTGGCTGAGCGTTAATTTGTCTTATCCGGGAGGTGGCTGTGGTCTGGAAAAATCCCTGGTATGACCCCTCCCTGAAACATCACACACCGAACGGTTTTCGTAATACTGACCCCGTCGGGCATCAGCCCGGTGACGTTGATCGCTGGCGAAAAGCGCGCAAAGAAGCTGGCTTACCCCGCCCCCCGGCAAACGGATATGAGGACTTTATCCGCCAGTGGTGGCAGCCGGCAACGCTTAAGCAGCCGCAGGGAAATGGGGTATGGTGGCTCGGACACGCAAGCCTGTTGTTGCACATTGATGGCAACACCCTGCTGACCGACCCCGTTTTTTCTCGTCGCGCCTCTCCCTTACCTTTCCTCGGACCACAACGTAAAACGCCTCCCGCTCTGTCTGTCGAACAGCTCCAGCAGCTCGATGCAGTGGTTATTTCCCATAATCATTACGATCATCTGGATGACGCGACCATTCGCCGGATCCTTAAACGCTTCCCCGACGTCACTCTGTTTGTTCCCTTAGGTCTGGGAGACTGGTTTCGCCGCCGGGGGGCAAGACGCATTGTTGAGCTCGACTGGTGGCAGAGTTTCACCTGGCAGGGGATAACGCTGTCCGCCGTACCGGCGCAGCACTGGAGTATGCGCACGCTCTGGAACCGCAATCGCTCCCTGTGGTGTGGCTGGGTGTTTGAAGGGCGGCATCATCGTTTCTGGTTTGGCGGCGACACGGGCTATTCACCTGAACTGCTGCGAATACCGGAAAGGCTGGGTAAAATTAACGCCGCGGCGTTGCCCGTTGGCGCTTATGCACCACGGTGGTTCATGGCCGTACATCATATGGATCCGCAATCTGCCGTTGCGTTGTGGCAACAGTTGGGATGCCCACTGGCGTTTCCCATTCACTGGGGCGTGTTTGAACTGGCTGATGAATCGCTTGATGACCCCGTGCGAGAGTTAACTGCAGTCCTCGATAATTTAGCACCGGTTAATAATTCCTTCAGGATACTGAAAATTGGTGAATATTTATCCTTATAAACGAAGCGCTGGATTGTTGCATATATTCTGTATGTCTAAGGTCTAAAGAATGTTTTATTTTTATCGAAACGTTTTGCTTGCCTTGTTTTGATGCAGAGTCATAAAAATTTCATTATTTTGGTGCATAACATTCTTTATTAGCTGGTGCTTTTTAATACAGTTTAGCGTGAAGGATTAACATTGTATTTCCACTGTAACAATACAGGGGCGTTACAATGATTTAAGCATAAGTTTTCACAAATTGTTCTAACTCAATCAATGTAAGGGTTTTTCTTAGCGGGTTGCTGGACGCACTGGAATGATTGAGCTATGTTAAAAAAGTCTTAGATAACAGCGGTTGTGAAAGCAACGGCGAGTCTGTGTAAGTGAGCAGGGCTGTCCATATGTCATGCGCATAATTGTGCAAAAGCATACCGGCACAGTTCGAATTTGTGCGGCGGATCGAGACATGTTTAAAAATGGCTTGCCATATTAAACATAGTGTGTGATAACACGTTTTGGGTCAAACGAGGTACAGTTCTGTTTATGTGTGGCATTTTCAGTAAAGAAGTCCTGAGTAAACACGTTGTCGTTGAATACCGCTTCTCTGCCGAACCTTATATTAGTGCCTCATGCAGTAATGTCTCAGTTTTATCTCAGTAATGCCTGCGGGCTAAGAAAACACTCTAAGGAATTTTGCAAATGGCAAAGATTAAAGGTCAAGTTAAGTGGTTCAACGAGTCTAAAGGTTTTGGTTTCATTACTCCTGCTGACGGCAGCAAAGACGTGTTCGTACACTTCTCTGCAATCCAGGGTAACGGCTTCAAAACTCTGGCTGAAGGCCAGAACGTTGAGTTCGAAATTCAGGACGGCCAGAAAGGCCCAGCTGCAGTTAACGTAACTGCTATCTGATCGAACCACTGCTGACTGAAGCACGTAGTACTTCACTCTCAGACATAAAGCCTCGCATATAGCGGGGCTTTTTTATGTGCCTTATCTTTCAAAATATTACCATCCCCGCTCTTGTTAGTAACTTGTTGCAAAGCTACGAGGTTAGTAGCACTGTTTTCCCTCCCTCTGGCCGTCTTTTCCCGTTAAATCAGGGCGTTGTTTAACAGTCCTGGGGTTCAGGTGAAGAAGAAAATGATAACGACCGCCGGCAATTTCACGCCGGCGCGTTTTGCGCTGCTCTGTTTAGCCATTTTTTGCAGTCTGGCGTTTTTGCTGGGCCGCGTTGCCTGGCTGCAAATTATTAAACCTGACAACCTGGTCAAGCAGGAGGATATGCGATCGCTGCGCGAACTGCCGATTGATGCTCCCCGCGGAATGATCATGGATCGTGAGGGCCGGCCGCTGGCGGTCAGTGTCCCGGTCAGGGCCGTGTGGGCCGACCCAAAAACGGTGCTGGCAAAAGGGGGCGTGGGCTTTGACGATCGCTGGCAGGCACTGGCGAATGCGTTACATCTCTCCCTGAACACCCTGTCATCACGGATAAACGCGAATCCACAGGGGAGATTCATCTACCTTGCCCGGCAGGTGGATCCTGCTCAGGCAAAATGGATCGATAAGCTGAATTTGCCGGGTATCAATTTACGCGATGAATCACGCCGTTTTTATCCTGCCGGGCATGTGGCGGCAAACCTGATTGGTTTCACCAATATTGACGGTCAGGGCATTGAGGGGGTGGAGAAAAGTTTCAACACCCAGCTAACAGGCAAGCCGGGCGTCCGGCAGGTCAGGGAAGACCGTTACGGTCGCGTGGTGGAGAATCTGACGGAAGTCGCGCCAGTGCCTGCGCACAATATTCAGCTCAGTATTGATGAGCGCCTGCAAACCATCACCGAAGATGCGCTAGATAACGCAGTGGCCTGGAACAAGGCGGAGTCGGGGGCATCAGTGCTCATTAATATCCCCACCGGTGAAATCCTCGCGATGGCGAGCTATCCCGATTTCAACCCCAATAACCGCCAGGGCGCGACAATAGACGATTTTCGTAACCGTGCCATCAGCGATACGTTCGAGCCAGGTTCAACCGTGAAGCCGCTTGTGCTGATGACGGCATTGCAACAGGGGCTGGTGCAGCCTGACAGCGTCATTGACACCCATCCCTACATGCTTGACGGACACCGTATTCGGGATGTGGGTTACTACCCTGAACTCTCGATGACCGGGATCCTGCAAAAATCGAGCGACACCGGCGTATCTCGCCTCTCGCTGGCGATGCCTGTTCAGCACCTCATTGATACCTACCGGAACTTTGGTTTTGGTACAAACACCGGGCTTGGCTTAACCGGCGAGAGCGCCGGTCTGTTACCCCAGCGTAAATACTGGAGCCAGCTCGACAGGGCGACCTTCGCCTTTGGCTATGGTCTGATGGTCACCCCCCTCCAGCTGGCGCACGTCTATGCCACCATCGGCGGCTTCGGACTGGAACGGCCCCTTTCAATTACCCGTATCGATCCACCCGTTATCGGGCACGGAGTCATGCCGGAAGAGATTGCTCATCAGGTCGAGCATATGATGGAGAGCGTTGCGCTGCCGGGCGGGGGCGGCGTTAAGGCTGCGGTGCGTGATTACCGTGTGGCGGTGAAAACCGGTACGGCGAAGAAAATCGATGATAGCGGCAAATATGTCGATAAATACGTTGCCTATACCGCGGGCGTCGCGCCTGCCAGCGATCCGCGTTTTGCGCTGGTGGTCGTGATTAACGATCCTCAAAACGGAGCGTACTATGGCGGCGCCGTCTCCGCACCGGTATTCAGCGAGATTATGGGTAACGTATTGCGTCTTGAGAACGTCAAACCCGATGGTCTGGCGCCTGATTCCTCGCACCTTATCGTCATGCGTTAACCCAGGCGTTTTATACCGGGGCGAATAGCGGTACACTTCGCCCTTTGATTTACGCCCCGGAGCTGCCATGTCCTTCAGTTGTCCCCTTTGCCACGCGCGTCTGACGCGATCAGAAAAAAGTTATGCCTGTCCGCAGGGACATCAGTTTGATATGGCGAAAGAAGGCTACGTGAATCTTCTGCCGGTGCAGCATAAGCGCTCGCGCGATCCGGGTGACAGTGCTGAGATGATGCAGGCACGCCGGGCATTTCTCGACGCCGGGCACTATCAGCCACTCAGAGAGGCCGTCGCGCAATTGCTGGAAGATAATCTGACTGACAGTGCAGCAGGCGTGCTGGATATTGGCTGCGGGGAAGGGTATTACACCGCGCGGTTTGCTGAGGTTGCACAAGAGAAGGGCGCGCAGACATTTGGTCTGGATGTTTCCAAAGTGGCTATCCGCGCGGCGGCAAAACGCTACTCCGGCGTGACGTTCTGCGTGGCATCGAGCCACCGGCTGCCGTTTGACGATGCCAGCATGGATGCGGTTATCCGCATCTATGCGCCCTGTAAGGCGCAGGAGCTGGCACGCGTTATCAAACCGGGCGGATGGGTCATTACCGTCACGCCAGGTCCCCGACATCTGATGGAGCTTAAAGGGCTTATCTATGATGATGTTCGGCTGCATGCGCCACATTCTGAGCAACTGGCGGGCTTTACGCTGAAGCAGGAGCAGACGCTGGCCTACGAGATGAACCTGGCAGGGGAAGAAGCTGTAGCGTTGTTGCAGATGACGCCATTTGCATGGCGGGCAAAACCGGACGTGTGGGAAACCTTAGCGGAGCAAACAACGTTTCGCTGCCAGACAGATTTCAGTATCCACTGCTGGCAGCGTGAAGATTAACCGGCGAAGTGTGCCCAGAGGATCTGGGCACCAATGCCAATCAGCACGATACCGCCCAGGATCTCGGCGCGTTTGCCCAGCAGAGGGCCAATAAACCGTCCAACCATCATTCCCAGCGTCGACATAATCAGCGTGGCACAACCAATGGCCAGCGCGGTCGCAATAATATTGACCTGCAGGAATGCCAGGCCCACACCGACGGCCATGGCGTCGAGACTGGTGGCGATGGCGGTGGTCACCAGCAGCCAGAAACCGTGGCGGTGCTGCGGCTCGTCTTCCTCATCGCCATTGCCGCGAAAACCTTCAATCACCATTCGCCCCCCCAGAAATACGAGCAGCACGAAAGCGATCCAGTGGTTCCACTCCAGTATGAACTGGCTTGCCAGCATACCAAGACCCCAGCCGATGAGCGGTGTCAGCGTTTCGATAGCACCAAAGATAAGGCCTGTGCGTAGCGCTTCAGAGAATTTGGGTTTGTGCAGCGAGGCACCTTTACCGATGGAAGCGGCAAAAGCGTCCATGGACATACCGAAAGCAAGAAGAAGGGTTGCGGAGATATTCATTAAAGCGTCCAGACCGGGAGATATCCATATGACACATCACTGCCCCCAGTAAACAGCAGTTGATGTATCTATGGTCTCGCCTGACCGCCTTGCACAAATCTGTGCGGCAAACGGTCCGTACGTGCCACGTTTTTCAACGAGTATGTTGACACGTACATTTCCTGCGAACAGGAAATCAGCTACTCCCCAACGACGGGCGCAACCTTAACATATTTTGAGAATATAAAACAACAATGAAACGGCATTATTTCGTCAAGGTGTTGATAACGATTTTCATTTAGATTTATGCGTGAAAATAACGTTAATAAATATAAGATAAATGACAGAATGGAATATAGCTTTGGCTATATCAGGTGCGCAAAATAAACGCAGAATATAGCCAAAGCTATGTAGTTAACTTACTGAGTTTTAAGCATAAGTTTGTATATTCTTTCCAGGTCATCAATATTCTTGACCCGAATAAGCAGCCGGCGTTGTTCTAATTGCATCACCAGTACACCGTCTTCCGATAAATTCATCTCTTTAATACGGTTATATTCTATCCATACATTGGCAAAGAAAAACCCGCGGCTTTTAAAAATGATTTTCGGAACACGGATCCAGAACAGATAAATCGCCATTAATGCCAGCGCACATAATAACCATGTGGTTAATATTGCACCATGACCGGTCACGTTGTTGTAAATTAGAATGACGATGAGACCGGCGAAGATAAACGCATCCACGCGGCCGCGTCGCAGAAGGGGCAGGGAGAGCAGCGTTTCGCCGTGGCGGCGGGGCATGATGAACTCGTCATAGATCGCATATGCCAGAAGGGCCACAATAAACAAAACCAGTACGATGTCCGTGACAGTCATTCATCCTCCAGATAAAAAAACCGGGGGCAAGCCCCCGGCGTATTACATGATGTCTTACAGGCCCAGCAGACCGACAGCGTAGCCCGCGATACCGATGACGAAGAAGCCAACAATGATCCACAGCGGGTTAACTTTCTTACGCAGCAGCCACATACAGGCGAAGGTCAGCAGCAGCGGTACCAGACCCGGCATCAGCTGGTCCAGAATCGTCTGCACGGTGGTAACACGGGTCTGACCATCCTGACCGGTGATGGTAGACACCACCAGCGGGATGTTCACGTGCGTCCACTTGTTAACCAGTGCCCCCATGACAAACAGGCCGAGGATTGACGCCCCCTCAGTCAGTTTCTGCAGGAAGCCGCCGCCCATATCCTTAACGATGTCCACCCCTTTACGGTAACCGTAAGCCACACCGTAGTAACGGGTCAGCAGACGCACCGCATTGAACAGGATGAAGAACAGCAGTGGCCCAAGCAGGCTTCCGCTCATGGCGATACCGGCACCCAGCGCCGCGAAGACCGGACGCACGGTACCCCAGAAGATCGGGTCACCGACGCCTGCCAGCGGACCCATCAGACCGACTTTGATACCGTTGATGGCACCATCGTCAATCTCTGCGCCGTTTGCACGCTGCTCTTCCATCGCCAACGTCACGCCCAGAACCGGAGCCGCCACATAAGGATGGGTGTTAAAGAATTCCAGGTGACGCTTAATCGCCTGACGGCGCGCTTCGTTGTTTTCCGGATACAGGCGTTTGATAGCCGGTACCATGGAGAAACAGAAGCCCAGCGCCTGCATACGTTCGAAGTTCCATGAACCCTGAAACAGGTTAGAACGGATGAACACGCCACGAATATCACCCGGAGTGAGTTTTTTCTCGGTGGTAGTTTTTGTCATATCAACCATTTCGCTCACCTGCTAGTCCAGTTCGTTATCGAGATCGTTATTACCAGCAGCCTGCGCTGGGGCACCCGCAACGCGGTTATATTTCGGGCTGAGCTGGATGTAGAGAATCGCCATCACTGCACCAATCACACCCAGCGCAACCAGGTTGAAGTTGGTGAACGCAGCAGTAACGAAGCCGAGGTAGAAGAACGGCATCAGGTAGCCTGCGCGCATCATATTGATAACCATCGCATAACCAACCACCACAATCATACCGCCTGCGATGTTCAGACCGCCGGTGACCACTTCTGGAATGGCGTTCAGCATGCTCTGTACCTCGCTGGTACCGACGGAGATCGCAACGATAACGGCCGGGATCGCGATACGCATCGCCTGCAGGAACAGGGACGAGACGTGGATCCAGGAGAGCGCCGTCAGGTTGCCATTTTCGGCCGCCTTATCCGCCGCGTGCTGGAAAGCCACGGTGATAGTACGCACGATGATGGTCAGTACCTGACCTGCTGCTGCCAGCGGGATGGCCAGGGCAATACCTGCACCGATACTCTGGTGACCGGCAATAACCAGAACCGTAGAAATGATGGACGCCAGCGCGGCATCAGGCGCAACTGCCGCACCGATGTTCATCCAGCCCAGGGCGATCATTTCCAGGGTACCACCGATGATGATTCCGGTTTTCATATCACCCAGAACGGCACCAATCAACGTACAGGCCACCAGAGGGCGGTGGAACTGAAATTCATCAAGTACGGATTCCATACCCGCAATACACGCGACGATGAACACCAGCACAATCTGAAGAGTGGTAATCTCCATTGTACTTCTCCTATTACATAAGCTTTATGTGAAAAACCGGCGCGGGCTTATTTCCCAACTTTACCGATCAGATCCATCATTTTCAGTTTCTGATCCGTGGAAACCTTACGGGCTTCCAGTTCGATACCGCGTGCATTCAGCTTGTTGAATGCCTCGATATCTTTCGCATCGACTGAAATGGCGTTGTTGACCTGCGTTTTGCCCTGACGGAATGCCATACCACCAATGTTTACGGAGGTAATTTTCACGCCGCCTTCAACCAGGCGTTCAACGTCTGTCGGGTTTGTGAACAGCAGCATCACGCGCTCACCCGCATATTTCGGGTTGTTATAAACGCGGATCATTTTGGCGACATCCACCACGTGCGCGGTAACGCCAGGAGGAGCAACCTGTGTCAGAAGGGTTTTACGTACGGTATCAGCAGCAACTTCATCGCTGACGACAATAATGCGTCGAACGTTGGTCTCTTTGGTCCAGCGCGTTGCCACCTGGCCGTGGATTAAACGGTCATCGATACGGGCAAGGCCGATCACCATGTAATCATTCGGGCCCATGGGCTTCGCCGGGGCTGCGGCTTTTGGCGCCGCGGCCACTGGAGCAGGCTTCTCAACCGGTTGTGCTTTCAGCGCTTTCACGCCTTCGCGACCGGTTTCAACTGCCAGAGCGACCAGTTCATCGAAACTCGGATTGTCGTCGCGTGCCATGAAGGTTTCCACCAACATGGGGATATTCACCCCGGCGACAACTTCATAATGCTCTTTATCGACGACAATGCGGCTGGCAGCATTGAACGGACTGCCTCCCCATGTATCAACGAGAAACAGCACGCCTTTGCTGGTATCCAGTTTCTGCAGTTGAGCAGTGTACTTCTCAATCAGCGTTTCAGCGTTTTCACCGGGAACGAAATCGATCCAGCCGACGTTTTCCTGCTCACCCAACAGCATCTCTGCTGTTTTGAGTAACTGCTCTGCAGCCCAACCATGTGTGCCTATGACAATAGCAATGGTCACTTGCTACCTCCTTTTATTATCATTAATACGCCTGCCAGGCAGTCGCACTGTGAATCGTATCTGGCCAACCGAATCGATTCAGAAAAGGGTTAGAGTTAAAAAACTAAGACTTCCGCGAATTATTTTAGATAGTGAAAAAATAATTTATGTGATGAAGATCCGTAATTTAGCTATGGGTTACAGAATTATCTGTAAGGTAAAGCAGCTGTGTTACAGATCTTTGCAAAGGAACGTAAATCTTTGCTAAAAACGCATTGTCTCTGATATGTTTAGCCTCCGTTTAATTGTTCAGGAGTATAGGGCTACAGCCCACTATATGGACCGTCACCGACGTCAGTCATCCTCCAGGCCATTCCGCGCCTGTTTCACCGGCGATCCTCGCCACGTATCGACTCTGTCTGCCTCTGTTTTGCCCACGTTGAGTGGGGCACCGTTTGGTCATTCCGTTAGCAGGAGCGTTTCATGGAATTCTTAATGGACCCGTCAATCTGGGTGGGATTGCTCACGCTGGTCGTGCTTGAGATTGTTCTCGGCATTGATAACCTGGTGTTTATTGCCATCCTTGCGGACAAACTGCCGCCAAAACAACGTGATAAAGCGCGTCTGATCGGTCTCTCTCTGGCACTGGTCATGCGTCTGGCACTGCTGTCCGTGATCTCGTGGATGGTTACGCTGACGAAGCCGCTTTTTTCCGTCATGGATTTCACTTTCTCCGGCCGTGATTTGATCATGCTGCTCGGGGGGATATTCCTGCTTTTCAAAGCGACGACAGAGCTTCACGAGCGGCTGGAAAATCGCCAGCACGATGATGGACACGGTAAAGGCTATGCCAGCTTTTGGGTCGTGGTACTGCAGATCGTGGTGCTTGATGCGGTCTTCTCGCTGGATGCGGTGATCACGGCTGTCGGCATGGTGAACCACCTCCCGGTGATGATGGCTGCGGTGGTTATCGCGATGGCGGTGATGCTGCTGGCGTCTAAGCCACTGACGCGCTTTGTGAATCAGCATCCGACGGTCGTGGTGCTCTGCCTTAGCTTCCTGTTGATGATTGGTCTGAGCCTGGTGGCGGAAGGTTTTGGCTTCCATATACCAAAAGGCTACCTGTACGCAGCCATTGGCTTCTCGATCCTCATCGAGCTGTTTAACCAGATTGCACGACATAACTTTATCAAGCAGCAGTCTACCCAGCCGCTGCGTGCGCGTACGGCTGATGCGATTCTGCGTCTGATGGGCGGTCGCCGTCAGGTCAACGTGCAGAATGACAATGAAAGCCGTAACCCGGTTCCCGTCCCGGAAGGGGCATTTGTGGAAGAAGAGCGCTATATGATTAACGGCGTGCTCTCCCTGGCCTCCCGCTCGCTGCGCGGCATCATGACCCCGCGCGGTGAAATCAGCTGGGTCGATTCCCGCCTGAGCGTTGATGAGATTCGCCAGCAGTTGCTCTCTTCACCGCATAGTCTGTTCCCGGTATGCCGGGGTGAACTGGACGAGATCATCGGCGTGGTGCGTGCGAAAGAGATGCTGGTGGCGCTGGAAGAGGGGATTAACGTCGAAGCTGTCGCCGCCGCATCACCGGCGATTGTGGTGCCGGAAACGCTGGATCCTATCAACCTGCTTGGCGTCCTGCGCCGCGCACGCGGTAGCTTTGTTATCGTCACCAATGAATTTGGTGTGGTGCAGGGTCTGGTGACGCCGCTCGACGTGCTTGAAGCCATTGCCGGTGAATTCCCGGATGCGGATGAAACCCCGGAAATTGTCTCCGACGGTGACGGCTGGCTGGTGAAAGGCACCACCGATCTGCACGCGCTACAGCACACGCTGGGTCTGGAAAACATCATCAACGATGAAGAGGACATTGCGACTGTGGCTGGGCTGGTTATTGCCGTTAACGGACAAATCCCGCGGACCGGCGATATCATTGAACTGCCTCCGCTGCAGATCACGATAATCGAAGCGAATGACTATCGCGTCGATATGGTGCGCATTGTTAAAGAGCAGTCAGCCCACGACGAAGAAGAGTAACTGCGTCTAGCGTAACGGCATCAGCGGAACGATATGCCCGTTACGCGGTGCTGGCGGAGACGAACTCTCCGCCAGCCATTGCGGAAATTCCCTAAGCGGCATAGGCTGCGCAAACAAAAATCCTTGCAGTACCTCTACCCCGTGATGACGCAAATACCGCGCCTGCTCGGGCGTTTCTACCCCTTCAGCCACCAGCTCAATGCTAAGCCGTTGTCCGAGCGCAATGATGATGTCCGTCACCGTGGAGTTCACGGCATCAGTGCCGATAGCGCTGGTAAAAGACTTATCAATTTTCAGCACGTCCGGATGCAGCTTTTCCAGCCACGAGAGTGAGCTATTGCCGGTGCCAAAATCATCAATGGCCAGCTTCACGCCCTGACGGTGTAACTCTCTTACAATGCGATAATCCACGTCCTGCAGCGCGTCACGCTCCGTCAGCTCAACAATCAGCTGCTGGGTGGGATGCGCACTGAACCAGTAGCGGTTCAGGTCCTGAATGAGCGTTCCATGCCGGAAATGGCTGGCGGCGGCGTTGATGCCAATGTGGAAGCCGGGCGTTGCCGGAAAATAGCCAATCTGACTCACCGTCTCGTTAATGACGTAACGTGTGAGGGGGATAATCAGGTTGTGCTCTTCGGCGAGCGGAATAAAAACGTCCGGGGAGATCCATCCCTGACGGGGGTTGTTCCAGCGCAGCAGGATCTCCACCCCCACGCATTTCTGCGTGCGGGCATTCAGCAGCGGCTGGCAAAACAGCTCGAATTCACGCGCGGCCAGGCCAAGGTTAATTTCCCAGGTAAAACTCATGCGGTTCGCGGTCGCAAGCCAGGCGACGTAACCCATCAGGAGACTGAGCATCAGCGCCAGCGGCAGCTGAGAGGGCAAATATATCAACGCCAGCTCGCTGGCTCCCGGGCCACTGACGGTAATGGTGAACGGGAAATGGCTGGATTGCTGGCGCAGAACCCTCTCATCATCGTTTATTGTCAGCGAGTCGGAGACATTTTCACCGTAGCGCAGGTATTTATCCCCTACGGTCAGGGCCACGTCGGTGATAAGCGGGCGCTGTGGCTCCAGCATCAGGCGAGTGATGAGATCGATATTCACAATCTGCATCACCCCATCTTCTCCGCTATCAGAAACCGGATACCACTGGATCAGGATCGGGCTTCCCTTGAGCAAGGATTTGTCGGTGGAGAGCACCAGTTTTGTTTCGGCGGAGGGCAGGGCAGGCTGAATCTCTCGCAACGGGACGTCGCGATTGCCGAAAATACTTGAACAGTAAAGGATACCGTCTTTGACCAGTGCAATTGAGCGCACCGTTTGCAGTGAGGCCGCCTGTTTTCGTAACACTAAATGCGCCTGAGAGCAGGGCGCTCCGACCAGCGCCAGCAGCGGACTGCGCCCTTTTTCCAGCGGCAATAAGACGTTATCCAGCACGTTGACGGAGTGCGCCGCAAAGTTCAGGGTGTTTTGCTGATTTACGTTACGCTGTGAAATAAAGCGTATACCCAGCGTAATGATGAGCGTAAGAAGCGCAACCATCACGCAGACGATGACGCGTTTTCGGCGATACTTTTTTATGATCCTCTGTGCTGTTTGCATGGGAGGCCGCCCAATACGCCTTCAGCACCAAAAGCCGAGGCAACACAGCAAGTGTAGTGGGGAAATATTAAGTCGACGAGAAAGGGATAAAAATTCGCCCATCCGTGGAAGATGGGCGAGAGAGGCGTTGAGGCGAAACGGTTAGTCGCACTGCACCTTTATCGCCAGACCGCCGCGGGAGGTCTCACGATATTTGGCGTTCATGTCTTTACCGGTTTCGTACATGGTCTCGATAACCTTGTCCAGCGAAACGCGTGGCTCGCTGGTACGGCGCATGGCCATACGCGTGGCGTTGATCGCTTTTACCGACGCGATAGCGTTACGTTCAATGCACGGTACCTGCACCTGACCCGCAACCGGATCACAGGTGAGACCGAGGTTATGTTCCATACCGATTTCAGCCGCCACGCAGACCTGCTCCGGGCTGGCACCCAGCAGCTCTGCAAGACCAGCCGCGGCCATAGAACAGGCCACGCCCACTTCACCCTGACAGCCCACTTCAGCGCCAGAGATAGACGCATTCATCTTGTACAGCGCACCAATCGCCCCTGCTGCCAGGAAGTAGCGAATGTAGATATCAGGCGTTACGGGTTCAATAAAGTGATCGTAGTAGGCCAGTACCGCCGGAACGATACCGCACGCGCCGTTCGTTGGTGCAGTCACCACCCGGCCACCCGCGGCGTTTTCTTCGTTCACCGCCAGCGCAAACATGTTCACCCAGTCGACCACGTTCATCGGGTCGTTAGAGAATTTGTCTGTGGTGACCAGCATACGGCGCAGCGCAGAGGCGCGACGCGGTACGCGCAGTGGCCCAGGCAGTACGCCTTCGGTGTTCATGCCGCGATCGATACAGGCCTGCATGGTTTGCCACACGTTCGCAAAATAGTCTTCAATTTCTTTTTTGCTGTGCAGCGCCAGTTCGTTCTGCATCACCATGCCGGAAAGTGACAGACCGGTTTCATGGCAGTAGTCCAGCATCTCTTTGGCGGACTTGAACGGGTAAGGTACGTTCACATCGCCCGTTGTATCTTTGCCAAAGTGTTCCTCATCAACGATAAAACCACCGCCAATGGAGTAATAGGTTTTGCTGTAGATCACTTTGTCGCCGTTAAAGGCGTGGATCTGCATACCGTTTTCATGCAGGGAGAGGTTATCGCTACGAAAACGCATGCCGTCATCATGCGGGAAATCCACTTCATGTTGACCGTTTGCCAGCAGCAGGCGGCCGCGCGTTTCCACGTCGCGGATAAATGCCGGAATGGCATCAATATCTACGGTATCCGGCATATTGCCCGCCAGACCCATAATAATGGCGATATCGGTGTGGTGGCCTTTACCCGTTAATGACAGTGAGCCGTAAACATCCACGGCGACACGGGTAACGCTTTCCAGTAATCCTTTTTCGACCAGATCATCGACGAACTGTTTACCGGCCTTCATCGGGCCAACAGTATGGGAAGACGAAGGGCCAATTCCCACTTTGAACATGTCGAATATACTAATCACTTTCACACTCCTGACAGGGTTACCGGGGTTCCAGTAACGATGTTATAACTGCGCATAGTGTAAGAGGGAAGACCAACCTCGGCTTAACTATTCACATGAATTAAACTAATGGTTAACGATGGTTTTGCTAATAGCGCGACGCCGATCGCAAACCTGGCAGAAGAGGGTGGAATGTAAAGTATAGTCAAGGTTTCAGGCCGATTTGCAGCGCCAGTTCACGAATGATGCCCGCCGTCATGCCCCAGACAAAATAATGCTGATACCAGGACAACCACACCCGGTGCGCATGACCCCGACGCTGGATATCCAGCGGATGATAACGCCCGAGCCGAAGAGCCTCTTCCAGCGGCATCTCAAACACCGCAGACACTTCATCGACGCTGGCGTGATATTGCAGATCCGGCGGGATAATGCCGACCACCGGTGTGACCTGAAAACCGGTCACGCTGTCGACCGGCGGCAGCACGCCAATGATCTCAACCGCTTCAGGCGGAATGGCGACCTCTTCCTGGGCTTCGCGCAGCGCGGCGGCAATCAGCGAGGCGTCAGAACTGTCCACGGCACCGCCCGGAAAGGCGACCTGACCGGCGTGCTTACGTAAATGTGGCGAACGCTGGGTGAGCAGCAGACCCGGCTGCTCACGACGGACCACCGGGATCAACACCGCTGCCTGACGTTGATTGAGGGCTTCGCGGCTCACGTTGGGCCGCAAAAGCTGAAAGCGCGACAGAAAATCATCCAGCGTCAGGTTCTCTTTTTCCACCCGTCATTACTCCAGTTGTTTCAGGATACGGTTAACTTTATCAAAGGTTTCCTGATATTCCGCATCGACCTGGCTATCAGCAACAATTCCGCCCCCTGCGGAACAGTACAGATTCCCGTTACAGGCGGTCAGCGTTCGAATGGTGATGCTGGTATCCAGCATACCGCAGAGACTGATATAGCCAATGCTGCCGCACCAGGCGTTTCGACGATGCGGTTCCAGCTCATCGATTATTTGCATTGCCCGCACTTTAGGCGCGCCGGTTATCGAGCCTCCCGGGAACGCGGCGCGAAGCAGATCGCAGGCCGTGCGCGAGGCGGGCAGTTGCGCGGTAATGGTGCTGACCAGGTGATGCACCGCGGGGAACGGCTCGACGACAAACAGTTCAGGGACACGCACGCTTCCCGGTACAGCGACCCGGCCAATGTCGTTACGCATGAGGTCGACAATCATCAGGTTTTCAGCGCGATCTTTTAACGAGGCCGCCAGTTTTTCCGCCTGCTGGCGGTCGGCAACAGGATCGGCCAGGCGGGGAAGCGTGCCTTTAATCGGTCGCGTCTGAATAGTGCCATCGGCAAGATGAATAAAACGCTCGGGCGAGAGGCTCAGGATAGCGCCCTGTTCCAGGCGCAGAAATGCACTGAACGGTGCCCGGTTACTGGCGTTGAGGCGGGTAAATGCCTGCCACTCATCGCCTTCACAGGTTGCCTGAAAACGCTGAGCAAGGTTGACCTGATAGCAATCACCGCTCTGCAGATAGCCCTGAACCCGCTCAAACTTCGCGGCGTACTCCCGCGCGGTCATGTTGGCGCGCCACGCAGAGGTCAGGTGGAAATCCGCTGTTGCGACGGGGACCTGTGCCTCAAGCCAGGCAAGCCGGGCGGACACATCCTGATGGCTGAGCAGAGAGACCGCCTGCTTGTGGTGATCGACGATTATTGCCCAGTCGTAAAGCCCCACCGCCATATCCGGCAGCGGAATGTCGTCCTGCGCAGTCTCCGGCAAGGTTTCGAAGCGGCGACCTAAATCATAGCCGAACAAGCCCAGCGCACCTCCCTGGAAGGGAAGGTCGGGATTTTGCGGAACGGTTAAGCCCAGCGCGTCCAGCGCCTGCTGAAGTAATGACAGCGGATCGTCCGTTGACTGCGTTTCGCCCGTCGTAGTCACATTCCCTTGTGTTATCAGGGTCTGCAGAGGGTCGGCAACCAGAATATCAAAGCGGCTATAGGGATGATCCGCATAACCGGAGTGCAGCAACATCGCAAAAGGAAGATGGCTGAGGCGGGCAAACCAGAATTCTGCGGCGTCTGAACGCCAGGGTAACGAAATGACTGTAGGGGGTAACGGGTTCATGTGTGGCATACTACCGGGCAGCGTGAAATAATTAGCGCGGATAATTTAGCAGGAGTTGACAATGTTTGCAGGTTTACCTTCTCTGAGCCATGACCAGCAGCAGAAAGCGGTTGAGCGTATTCAGGAACTGATGTCCCAGGGGATGAGCAGCGGACAGGCGATCACACAAGTTGCTAATGAACTTCGCGCCACCCACACCGGCGAGCGGATCGTGGCGCGTTTTGAGGATGATGAAGAGGAGTAATCCGGCTTAAACCGCCGCGATAATCTTAATTTCGACTTTGTATTCCGGCTTCATCAGCGTCGCCTGTACGGTACACCGTACGGGCGCATGTCCCGCCACAACCCAGGCATCCCAGGCTTTATTCATCGCCGCAAAATCGTCTTTACTGGCAAGAAAAATGGTCGCATCCAGAATGCGTGATTTGTCGCTGCCTTGCTTTTCCAGCACGGCGTCAATCTGCGCCAGCGTATTCGCCGTCTGTTCGAAGGCATCTGCGTCGAGATTTTCCGGTACACCGGTGTAGTAGAGCGTCTTGTTATGGATGACCACATCAGACCAGCGTGCTTCGGCATCAATGCGCACAATTGTCATAAACGTTTCCTCGTTATTTTCATGTCAGTCGGCAAGACTGCCATATTGTGTTCCCCTCGTCACTATTTGGGGTGGCACTGGAGAGGATGGGCTGACATAATCCCTGTGCAAAAATACAGTGAGAGAGCAACGTGGCAGACGATTTTTCCCCAGAAGGTCAGTTAGCACAGGCGATTCCCGGTTTTAAACCGCGTGAACCCCAGCGGCAGATGGCGCATGCCGTGGCCCGCGCAATCGACACCGCGCAGCCGCTGGTGGTGGAAGCCGGTACCGGCACGGGCAAAACCTATGCCTACCTGGCGCCAGCGCTGCGGGCTAAAAAGAAAGTGATCATCTCCACCGGGTCTAAAGCGCTGCAGGACCAGCTTTACAGCCGCGATCTGCCCACGGTTGCCAACGCCCTGAAGTATAAAGGTCGCCTGGCGTTGCTGAAAGGCCGCTCCAACTACCTCTGCCTTGAACGGCTTGAGCAGCAGGCGCTGGCGGGCGGTGATCTGCCGGTGCAGACGCTCAGCGATGTCATTATTCTTCGCGCCTGGGCCAATCAGACGGAGGAGGGGGATATCAGCACCTGCGCGAGCGTGCCGGAAGACTCTCCCGCCTGGCCGCTGGTCACCAGTACTAACGACAACTGCCTGGGGAGCGACTGCCCGCTGTATAAAGATTGTTTTGTGGTGAAAGCGCGTAAAACTGCCATGGATGCGGATGTCGTGGTGGTCAACCACCATCTCTTCCTTGCCGATATGGTGGTTAAAGATAGCGGCTTTGGCGAACTGATCCCGGAAGCGGACGTGATGATCTTCGATGAAGCCCACCAGCTTCCTGACATCGCCAGCCAGTATTTTGGCCAGTCGCTCTCCAGCCGCCAGCTGCAGGACTTAGCGAAAGATTTCACCATTGCCTACCGCACCGAGTTAAAAGATACCCAACAGCTGCAGAAGTGTGCTGACCGCCTGGCGCAAAGTGCGCAGGATTTTCGCCTGCAACTGGGTGAGCCGGGCTATCGCGGTAATCTGCGTGAGCTGCTGGCAGACAAAAATATCCAGCGCGCGCTGTTGTTGCTCGATGATGCCCTTGAGCTTTGCTACGACGTGGCGAAACTATCGCTCGGCCGTTCCGCACTGCTGGATGCCGCCTTCGAGCGCGCCACGCTCTATCGGGCACGCCTCAAACGGCTGAAAGAGATAAACCAGCCGGGGTTCAGCTACTGGTATGAATGCACCTCCCGCCATTTCACGCTGGCCCTGACGCCGCTGACGGTAGCGGATAAATTCAAAGAGGTGATGGCGCAAAAACCGGGAAGCTGGATCTTCACGTCGGCAACCCTTTCGGTGAATGACGATCTACACCACTTTACCGGGCGTCTGGGGATTGAGGAGGCGGAGTCGCTGCTGCTGCCCAGCCCGTTTGATTATGAAAAACAGGCGTTGCTCTGCGTTCCGCGTAATCTGCCTCTGCCTAACCAGCCCGGCGCGGCGCGCCTGCTGGCGGCAATGCTCAGGCCGATGATCGAGGCCAACAACGGCCGCTGTTTTATGCTCTGCACCTCCCACGCGATGATGCGCGATCTGGCGGAGCAGTTCCGCGCCACCATGACTTTGCCGGTTCTGCTTCAGGGCGAGACCAGCAAAGGGCAACTGTTACAGCAGTTTGTCAGTGCCGGTAACGCCCTGCTGGTAGCCACCAGCAGCTTCTGGGAAGGGGTGGACGTGCGGGGAGATACCCTGTCGCTGGTGATCATCGATAAACTGCCGTTTACCTCACCGGACGATCCGCTGCTGAAGGCACGTATGGAAGACTGCCGTTTGCGCGGCGGCGATCCTTTTGATGAGGTCCAGCTACCGGACGCGGTGATCACCCTTAAACAAGGGGTAGGGCGCCTGATTCGCGACACAGACGACCGCGGCGTGCTGGTTATATGCGATAACCGGCTGGTGATGCGCCCTTACGGTGCGACCTTCCTTGCCAGCTTGCCGCCCGCGCCGCGCACGCGGGACATTAAACGCGCGGTTCGCTTCCTGGCAAACCCAACGGCGGAGTAATTTGCCCGTGAGTATGCTAAGATGCGCGCCATTTTGTGACTGACCATTGCGAGAGCGCGACGACTGATGCGAATTCTGGCTATTGATACCGCGACAGAGGCCTGTTCTGTTGCTCTGTTGAACGACGGTGCTATCTCTGCTCATTTCGAAGAGTGCCCACGAGAACACACCCAACGCATTCTGCCTCTGGTTAAAGAGATTTTAACCCGGGGCAACACCACCTTAACCGACCTCGACGCACTGGCCTTTGGCCGTGGCCCCGGCAGCTTTACGGGCGTACGCATTGGAATTGGCATTGCGCAGGGGCTGGCGCTGGGCGCAGAACTGCCGATGATCGGTGTTTCCACGCTGGCAACCATGGCGCAGGGCGCATGGCGTATGACCGGGGCAACGCGCGTTCTGGCGGCCATTGACGCCCGAATGGGAGAAGTTTACTGGGCAGAATACACCCGCGATGAAAATGGCATCTGGCACGGTGAAGAGACCGAGGCTGTCCTCAAGCCGGAAGCGGTGACCGAGCGGCTGAAACAGCTGTCCGGCGAGTGGGCGACAGTAGGCACCGGCTGGCCGGCATGGCCAGAGATGGCTAACGGCACCGGGATCACGCTGACAGACGGCAACATGCTTCTGCCCGCCGCAGAGGATATGCTTCCCATCGCCTGTCAACTGCTTGAGGCGGGCAAAACCGTGGCCGTTGAACATGCGGAGCCGGTTTATTTGCGAAACACCGTCGCGTGGAAGAAACTTCCGGGCCGGGAATGAATCTCAGTAACAGGAACTGAGAAAAAGGAGTCGCATCATGGCGGTTCAGACTAAAGTTGTACGCCTTTTTATGGCAGGCGCAGTGGCCATAGCACTGAGCGGATGCGTTTCCGTTCCTGATGCGATTAAGGGCAGCAGCCCCACGCCACAGCAGGATCTGGTTCGTGTGATGAATGCGCCTGAGCTTTACGTCGGTCAGGAAGCGCGCTTTGGCGGCAAGGTTATCGAGGTGCAAAACCAGCAGGGGAAAACCCGTCTGGAGATTGCCACCGTTCCGCTGGATAGCGGTGCGCGGCCCATCCTTGGCGAACCTTCCCGTGGGCGTATTTATGCCGACGTTGGCGGTTTTCTCGACCCGGTCGATTTTCGCGGACAGCTGGTCACCGTCGTCGGCCCGATTACCGGTTCGGTAGAGGGCAAAGTCGGCAACACACCGTATAAATTTATGACCATGCAGGTCAACGGGTATAAGCGCTGGCGGCTGACACAGCAGGTCATCATGCCACCTCAGCCGATGGATCCGTGGATGTGGGGTCCACATCCTTATCGGTATGGCTACCCGGGCTGGGGCTGGTATAACCCGGGGCCTGCACAGGTTCAGACAATCGTTACTGAGTAACTCCCTGTAATTGTTAGAAAAGAGACAGCGGCTCAGCCGCTGTCTCTGTTTTTTACGAATAAAACGAAAAAAAAGAGTGACGCGCTTCGCAACCTTAAATCTGAACAATTAATAAACTGGTACGCTGAGTTAATATAATGTTAACAAACTGTTTATTATCGGGGTTGTGATGACGACGAACACTCATTTCAGAGGTGATGCATTGAAGAAGGTTTGGCTTAACCGTTATCCCGCAGATGTTCCTGCCGAGATCAATCCTGACCGTTATCAATCCCTGGTTGAATTGTTTGAACACTCGGTGAGGCGTTACGCAGACCAGCCTGCTTTTGTGAATATGGGCGAGGTCATGACGTTCCGTAAACTTGAGGAGCGTAGTCGGGCGTTCGCCGCCTATCTGCAGGAAGGGCTGGGGCTGCAAAAAGGGGATCGCGTCGCGCTGATGATGCCGAACCTGCTGCAATACCCGGTGGCGCTGTTCGGTGTCCTGCGTGCCGGGATGATTGTTGTCAACGTTAACCCGCTGTATACGCCGCGGGAGCTGGAGCATCAGCTCAACGACAGCGGTGCCGCCGCCATTGTGATTGTCTCTAACTTTGCCCACACGCTGGAAAAAGTGGTCGACAAAACCCAGGTCAAACACGTCATCCTGACGCGTATGGGGGATCAACTCTCTACCGCCAAAGGGACACTGGTTAACTTTGTCGTCAAATACATCAAACGTCTGGTGCCGAAATACCACCTGCCGGACGCGATCTCCTTCCGCAGTGCGCTGCAGGCGGGCTACCGCATGCAATACGTTAAACCGGAAGTGGTATCAGAAGACCTCGCGTTTCTGCAGTACACCGGCGGCACAACGGGTGTGGCTAAAGGCGCCATGCTGACCCACCGTAACATGCTGGCAAACCTTGAGCAGGTGAATGCCACCTACGGACCGTTGCTGCACCACGGAAAAGAGCTGGTGATCACCGCGCTTCCGCTTTATCACATCTTCGCGCTGACCATGAACTGTCTGCTGTTTATTGAGCTGGGCGGTCAAAACGTATTGATCACGAACCCGCGCGATATTCCGGGGCTGGTGAAAGAGCTGGCGAAATATCCGTTCACCGCCATGACCGGGGTGAATACGCTGTTTAACGCGCTGCTCAACAACAAAGAGTTCCAGAAGCTCGATTTCTCCACACTGCACCTCTCTGCGGGTGGCGGTATGCCGGTTCAACAGGCCGTTGCCGAACGCTGGATGAAACTGACGGGTCAGTATTTACTGGAAGGCTATGGCCTGACGGAGTGCGCCCCGCTGGTCAGTGTGAACCCGCACGATATCGACTATCACAGCGGAAGCATTGGCCTGCCGGTTCCGTCGACCGAAGCCAAACTGGTTGATGATGACGATAACGACGTGGCGCCAGGTGAACCGGGCGAACTCTGTGTCAAAGGGCCGCAGGTGATGCTGGGCTACTGGCAACGTCCTGACGCGACCGATGAAATTATCAAAGACGGTTGGCTGCACACAGGTGATATCGCCGTGATGGATGAAGAGGGCTTCCTGCGTATCGTCGATCGTAAGAAAGACATGATTCTGGTTTCCGGTTTCAACGTCTACCCGAATGAAATCGAAGATGTGGTGATGCAGCACAGCGGCGTGCTCGAAGTGGCTGCCGTAGGCGTCCCTTCCGGGAGCAGCGGTGAGGCGGTGAAGATTTTTGTGGTCAAAAAAGATCCTTCTCTTACGGAGGAGGCGCTGATCACCTTCTGTCGTCGTCAGCTGACCGGCTACAAGGTGCCGAAGCTGGTTGAGTTTCGCGAGGAACTGCCGAAATCGAATGTCGGAAAGATATTACGACGAGAATTACGTGACGAAGCCCGTGGCAAAGTAGACAATAAGGCCTGAGCTTCACGCTAATCGCCCAGACGCCGGTTAAGCCGGCGTTTTTTATGGGCGCAAACAAAAGAGAATCCGTTTTGAATTACCAGATGATCACGACCAACGACGAGCTGGCTTCGCTGTGCGAAGTGACGCGCGACTTTCCTGCCATTGCCCTGGATACCGAGTTTGTCCGCACCCGGACCTACTATCCGCAGCTGGGGTTGATTCAGATGTACGACGGTAAACACGTGTCGCTGATCGACCCGCTCGGCATTACCGACTGGACGCCGATGCGTGACCTGCTGCTCGATACTGCGGTAACGAAATACCTGCACGCAGGCAGTGAAGATCTGGAAGTCTTTCTGAATACTTTTGGCGTCATGCCACAACCGTTGATAGATACACAGATCCTCGCGGCCTTCAGTAATCGACCGCTCTCATGGGGCTTTGCCGCCATGGTTGAGGAGTATACGGGCCTGACGCTGGATAAAAGCGAATCCCGCACCGACTGGCTGGCACGCCCATTAACCGAGCGTCAACTGGAATACGCGGCGGCAGACGTGTTTTACCTCCTGCCGATTGCTGGCCAGCTGATGAAAGAAGCGGAAGCGTCAGGCTGGTTGCCCGCCGCGCTGGATGAGTGCCGAATGACGCAGCAGCGTCGTCAGGAAGTGGTTGATCCGAAAGAGGCCTGGCGCGATATCAGTAACGCCTGGCAGCTGCGTACGCGTCAGCTGGCGTGTCTGCAGCTGTTAGCGGACTGGCGTTTGCGTAAAGCACGCGAGCGCGATCTGGCCGTTAACTTTGTGGTACGCGAAGAACACCTCTGGGCGGTCGCGCGGTATATGCCGGGCAGCATGGGCGAACTGGACAGCATCGGGCTTTCCGGCAGCGAGATCCGTTTCCACGGTAAAACCCTGCTTGCGCTGGTGGCAAAAGCGCAGGAAATGCCGGACGAAGCACTGCCGGAGCCACTGCTGAATCTGATGGATATGCCGGGCTATCGCAAGGCGTTCAAGGATATCAAAGCGCTGGTGCAGGACGTCGCGACGCAAAGCAAACTGGGCGCGGAACTGCTGGCGTCACGCCGTCAGATTAACCAGCTGCTGAACTGGCACTGGAAGCTGAAACCTCAGAATGGTTTGCCGGAAATGATGGCGGGCTGGCGCGGGGAATTGATGGCCGATCGCCTGAATACGGTGCTGGAAGGTTATCCGCGATAATGAAAATGCCGGGTCATGCTGACATGCCCGGCACATTTCCCCGGCGGCATACGCTTACCGGGGATACACAATCCCGAACTACGGACGTGACTCTTCGGCTTCCGGGAGCGTAACGTTCAGCTCCAGAATCGAAATATCCCCGTCTTTTTGCTCCAGCTGCACCGTGACCATCTCCGGGTCAATCTGCACATACTTACAGATCACTTCCAGGATGTCCTTACGCAGCTGCGGCAGGTAGTGTGGCTCGGCGTCACTACGACGACGCTCCGCAACGATGATTTGCAGTCGTTCTTTTGCGATGTTGGCGGTGTTCTTTTTCCGCGAGAGAAAAAAGTCCAGTAATGCCATAACTTATCCTCCGAACAGGCGTTTGAGGAAACCTTTCTTCTCTTCTTCAATGAAGCGGAAAGGACGTTCTTCTCCCAGCAGACGGTCAACGGTATCCGCGTACGCTTTACCTGCATCTGCCATTGTATCCAGGATCACTGGCTCGCCCTGGTTAGAGGCGCGCAATACGGATTGATCTTCCGGGATCACACCGACCAGTTTGATGCGCAGGATCTCCAGCACGTCTTCCATGCTAAGCATGTCACCTTTGTTCACGCGACCCGGGTTATAGCGGGTCAGCAGCAGGTGCTCTTTAATGGGTTCTTCGCCATTTTCCGCACGACGCGATTTGGAGGCGAGGATCCCCAGAATACGGTCCGAGTCACGCACGGATGAGACTTCAGGGTTAGTGGTGATGATGGCTTCATCAGCGAAGTAGAGTGCCATCAGGGCGCCCGTTTCGATGCCGGCAGGGGAGTCACAGACAACGAAGTCAAACTCCATTTTTTTCAGCTCATCGAGCACCTTTTCCACGCCTTCGCGGGTCAGGGCGTCTTTATCACGCGTCTGAGAAGCCGGAAGGATGTAGAGGTTTTCGGTGCGCTTGTCTTTAATCAGCGCCTGGTTCAGTGTGGCGTCGCCCTGAATGACGTTCACGAAGTCATAGACCACGCGACGTTCACATCCCATGATCAGGTCGAGGTTACGCAGACCGATATCGAAATCGATAACGACGGTTTTCTTTCCCTTCTGGGCCAAACCAGTAGCGATGGCCGCGCTGGAGGTGGTCTTGCCAACGCCTCCTTTACCCGAAGTAACAACAATAATGCGTGCCATAGAAATTCCTTGTTAAAAAGGGATCAATTCAACGGTTGAACGGTCAACGCGTCGTCTGCCAGTCGCAGACGAGCCGCTTTGCCATAAAATTCGGCTGGGATCTTGTCGCTCAGCCAATATTCACCTGCGATGGACACCAGTTCCGCCGTCAGATGAGTACAAAATATTTGCGCATCCCTGTCACCACTTGCACCCGCGAGCGCACGCCCACGCATCATACCGTATACGTGAATATTGCCATCTGCAATCAGCTCTGCGCCAGCGCTGACGTGGCTTGTAACAATCAGATCACAGTTTGGTGCATAAATGCGCTGACCGGAACGAACCGGCACATCAATCAATCGCGTTTTTGTGACAGGTGTAACGTTTTGCACCGGAGGAGGAGGCGTTTGGACTGCCGCAGGGGCAGGACGCGCGGCTTTTTCTTTGCCTTCGGTCAGAATGGGCAGACCCGCACGGTCAATTTCTGCTTTTAGCTCAGCATCTTTGCAGCCGCTGATACCGACGATACGCAGCCCGGTCGCGGCCACGGCTTGCTGGAGAAGTTTCCAGTTAACCGGTGCATCCAGACCACTGACATTCACGACGACGGGGGCATGTTTCAGAAAAGCGGGAGCCTGCGCAATTTTGTCTTCTAACGCCTGACGAATAACCTCGGGTTTTGCATCATGCAAATGTACCACTGATAAGGTGAAGCTACTGCCTTTAAGCTCGATTGGCGTGTTTGACATCCTGGCCTTACTCAATTTGCTATTAACCGCAACACCGCCGTTGCGATATTCCGAAGAGTATCAGGCATGTTATAGTCAGGAGTATATTGAGGCAAGCAACCACCCATTAATTCAGAGTAAAAACATGTTTTGTGTGATCTACAGAAGTACAAGTCGTGACCAGACCTATCTTTATGTCGAAAAGAAAGACGATTTTTCGCGCGTACCTGAAGAATTAATGAAGAACTTTGGCCGACCTCAGCTGGCGATGCTGCTGCCGCTGGATGGCCGTAAGAAACTGGTCAACGCCGATCTGGAAAAAGTGAAAACCGCATTAGCGGAGCAAGGCTATTATTTACAGCTCCCGCCACCACCCGAGAATTTATTAAAACAGCATCTTGAGGTGAACGGGAAAAAATAGTCCCGGCTGTTTTCGGGGTTAACACATCAACCGTTTAGGGGTCGTACATGTATCAACATCATAACTGGCAAGGTGCATTACTGGATTATCCCGTCAGCAAAGTGGTCTGCGTAGGCAGTAACTATGCCAAACATATTCAGGAGATGGGCAGCGCGACGCCAGACGAGCCGGTTCTGTTCATCAAACCAGAAACCGCGCTGTGCGACATTCGCCAGCCGCTGGCGCTGCCGCAGGGGTTGGGGTCGGTGCATCATGAAGTGGAACTGGCCGTGCTGATTGGCGCGACGCTGCGTCAGGCCTCCGAAGAGCATGTGCAAAAGGCGATTGCCGGATACGGTGTCGCGCTCGACCTGACCCTGCGTGATGTTCAGGGCAAAATGAAGAAAGCGGGGCAGCCGTGGGAAAAGGCCAAAGGGTTTGATAACGCTTGCCCGATCTCCGGTTTTATTCCGGTAAGTGAATTTACCGACGATCCGCAGAACACCCCGCTTAGCCTGAAGGTTAACGGCGAGATCCGCCAGCAGGGCACCACGGCAGATATGATCCATAAAATTGTGCCGCTGATTGCCTACATGAGCCGTTTCTTTACCCTGAAACCGGGCGATGTGATCCTCACCGGTACGCCAGAAGGTGTCGGCCCGTTGCAGGCCGGTGACGAACTGGACGTCAGTTTTAACGGCCTGTCACTGAAAACTCGCGTGCTGTAAAAGCATCTTGCCGCCTGAAGAGGGCGGCAAAACTTGCAACAACGTGCCAGACTCGTTATAAGGTGCGCTCTCTTTTGACGTGTGGACATCCTGATGAACAACATTCCTTTCTGGCAAAGCAAAACTCTCGACCAAATGACAGACGTGGAGTGGGAATCGTTGTGTGACGGTTGCGGGCAGTGCTGCCTGCATAAACTGATGGATGAAGATTCGGACGAAATCTATTTCACCAACGTTGCCTGCAAGCAGCTGAACATCAAAACCTGCCAGTGTCGCAACTATGAGCGTCGCTTCGAGTACGAGCCGGATTGCATCAAGCTAACCCGTGAGAACCTGCCCACCTTCGAATGGCTGCCGCATACCTGCGCCTATCGTCTGCTGGCGGAAGGCAAAGACCTGCCAAAATGGCACCCGCTGCTGACGGGCTCCAAAGCGGCGATGCACGGTGAACGCATCTCTGTGCGTCATATTGCGGTGAAAGAGTCAGAGGTACAGGACTGGGAAGATCACATCATGAATCATCCCAACCGTGGATAAGAAAAAACCCGCCGAGGCGGGTTTTTTTTACCTGCCAAACAGGTCGCGTTTCTTGGGTTTGAACGGTTGTGCGATGAGCACCAGCAGCGCCACAATGAAGTAGGCCACAAAAATCCCCACCAGCCACTGCGGCATCTCAAGGCTCAGGAATTCCCACTGGCGCACAGAGCAGTCACCGGAAGCAACAAACACCTGCGGCAGCCACTTATCAAGCGGCAGCCAGCTCGGGAAGCGGGCGGCGAAATCACAGGTCATAAAAGGTGACGGATGCAGCTGCATCATGGTGTGCTGCCAGGAGAGCTCAATACCTTTCCAGGCGCTGTACAGCCAGATGGCAATTGCGGCATAGCGTAACGGCGATTTAGGGGCAATCGCGCCCACCAGACCCGCACCCATAATGCCGAACAATGCACAGCGTTCGTAAATACAGAGTACGCAAGGCTGAAGTCCCATCACATGCTGGAACCACAGCGCGACCATTTCCAGCGCAAAGGCGGTCAGGGCCATTAACAACCACGCTCCGCGACCGCGAGAGCACTGGTTTAAAAATCTCAACATAATCATTTCCCTGGAACATGCTTAGAAAGCGCAGTGTAAACGAATTCGTTTTTCGCGCCACCTGTACCTGACGAAATAAAACGTAATTGGATGTTTATCGTGCGAAAAGGTAAACGGGCAGCAAGCTGCCCGATATATCAGGTTTACTGCGCGGCAAGTATACCCGCTTGTATCAACCATTGCGTACAGGGAATAAGGGTAATTTTGACGCAAAGCAATCCTACAAGCGTGAGCACCAGCGTATAGGGAAGCGCCATCCAGACCATTCGCCCATAAGAAAGACGTATGAGTGGAGCCAGCGCAGAGGTCAGCAGGAACAGGAACGCCGCCTGACCGTTGGGCGTCGCCACCGACGGCAGGTTGGTCCCGGTGTTAATTGCCACCGCCAGCAGTTCGAACTGTCCGGCGCTGATGACGCCTTGCTCCATGGCCGTTTTGGCCTCGTTGATGTAGACCGTGCCAACAAACACGTTATCCGAGATAGACGACAGCAGCCCGTTAAACAGATAAAACAGCGAAAGCTGAGCATCCGGTGCCGCCTGCAAGACAAAGGTAATGATCGGCGCGAAAAGCTTCTGGTCGATGATCACCGCGACGACCGCAAAAAAGACGGCCAGCAGGGCGGTAAAGGGCAGGGCTTCCGTAAAGGCTTTGCCAATCGCATGCTCATCCGTCACGCCGGTAAAACTGGTGGCGAGAATAATCACCGACAGGCCAATTAAACCGACTTCGGCAAGATGAAACGCCAGCGCGGCGATAAGCCAGACGCCAATGACGCCCTGTGCAATAAGACGCAGCGTCTCCTGACGCGTCCGCTGGCTACGGCTTTGCTGGTCGAATTTCTGCAGCTCCTGACGCACGGGTGCCGGAATATGCGCGCCATAGCCAAAGAGGCTGAATTTCTCCACCACCACACAGGTCGCCAGACCGCACACCAGAACCGGTATGCTCACCGGTGCCATTCGCAGGAAGAAATCACCGAAATGCCAGCCCGCAGCTTTAGCAATAATCAGGTTTTGCGGTTCACCCACCATCGTCATCACGCCGCCCAGGGCGGTCCCGACGCCGGCATGCATCATCAGGCTGCGCAGGAAGGCGCGGAACTGTTCCAGCACCTCGCGGTGGTCATTATCGACCTGGCTGTCATCAAGCAGGTCATCGCCGGGACGTGAAGAGGCCACCCGGTGATAAATACCATAAAACCCGACCGCGACGCTTATCACCACGGCGACCACCGTCAGCGCATCCAGGAAGGCTGAAAGAAATGCCGCAGCCACGCAGAAAGCCAGCGACAAAAGCGTTTTTGAAGGAATGCTCAGCAGCAGGCGGGTAAAAATAAACAGCAGCAGCTGTTTCATAAAGTAGATGCCGGCCACCATGAACATCAGCAGCAGAAGCACTTCAAGGTTTGAGGCCAGTTCTGCTTTTACATGCTCGGCGCTGGTCATGCCAATGACAACCGCTTCAATGGCCAGCAAACCGCCAGGCAGCAGGGGATAGCACTTCAGCGCCATGGCCAGGGTGAAGATAAACTCCGCGACCAGCAGCCACCCGGCAATAAACGGGTGCACAATAAAGATGAGAGGATTAACAACCAGGAACACCAGAAGTATCAGCTTGTACCAGTCGGGAGACTGGCCTAAAAAATTGCGCCACAACGCGCGCCCAAAAGAAATTTCCACGACAGACGTTCTTCCCCGTTAAGTAAAACAAAACATCAGTATACGCAAAAATCACAGCCTGGAGGGGGATTCGGCTGCAATGTAAATTTCATAAAAATGAAACGGCGATCCCTCTTTTCTCTCACTGCTGCGCTATCTGCCTCTGCGAGCCTCTGGTATGATGAGTGCAATTTGCTAAAGCTGTGTAATGGAAATCTCACTATGGTCATTAAGGCGCAGAGCCCGGCGGGTTTCGCGGAAGAGTACATCATTGAAAGCATCTGGAATAATCGTTTCCCTGCAGGGTCCATTCTTCCGGCTGAACGCGAACTCTCTGAACTGATTGGCGTCACTCGCACCACGCTTCGGGAAGTGCTCCAGCGACTGGCGCGTGATGGGTGGTTGACGATTCAGCATGGCAAGCCAACAAAAGTAAACAATTTCTGGGAAACCTCCGGGCTGAATATTCTTGAAACGCTGGCGCGCCTCGATCATGAAAGCGTGCCGCAGCTGATTGATAATCTGCTCTCCGTGCGTACCAATATCGCCACCATCTTTATTCGTACGGCTTTCCGTCAGCACCCGGAAGATGCGCTCCAGGTTCTGGCCAGTGCCAACCAGGTGGAAGATCATGCGGATGCGTTTGCTACCCTTGATTACAACATCTTCCGCGGCCTGGCGTTTGCCTCCGGTAACCCGATTTACGGCCTCATCCTTAACGGCATGAAAGGGCTCTATACCCGTATCGGTCGTCACTACTTTGCCAATCCGGAAGCCCGCAGTCTGGCGCTGGGCTTTTACCACAAGCTGAGCGAGCTCTGTTCTACCGGTCAGCACGATCAGGTGTATGAAACCGTGCGCCGCTACGGCCGCGACTCCGGTGAAATCTGGCACCGGATGCAAAAAACGCTGCCGGGTGACCTGGCCATCCAGACCCGCTAAAAGAAAAAACCTCTCAGCTGAGAGGTTTTTTTTCGCCCTGATGCGGGCGTTTCGGTTCAGGCCGGCACTACAGCGTATTCATCCGCGTCGGGCAGCGCTCCAGCAGCTCCACGCTACCGTCTTCATTCTGCTGCTCCAGCAGCACGTCAAAGCCCCACAGGCGATGCACATGCTTCAGCACCTCTTTGCGCCCTTTATCCAGCGGGGCACGGTTGTGCGGGATGTAGCGCAGCGTCAGAGAGCGGTCACCGCGGAGATCCACGTTCCATACCTGAATATTGGGTTCAAGATTGCTCAGGTTGTACTGGGAAGAGAGGCGAGAGCGGATCTCCCGGTATCCCTCTTCGTTATGAATCGCTGAAATTTCCAGGAAGTTGTTACGGTCATCATCCAGCACGGTGAAGAAGCGGAAATCGCGCATGATCTTCGGCGACATAAACTGGCTAATAAAGCTCTCATCCTTGAAATCGCGCATCGCAAAATGCAGCGTTTCCAGCCAGTCCGAACCGGCAATATCCGGGAACCAGTATTTGTCCTCTTCTGTTGGCGACTGACAGATACGTTTGATGTCCTGGAACATCGCAAAGCCGAGGGCATACGGGTTGATGCCGCTGTACCACGGGCTGTTGTAAGGCGGCTGGAACACCACGTTGGTATGGCTGTGGAGGAATTCCATCATAAACCGCTCGGTAACTTTCCCCTCGTCATACAGATGGTTGAGGATGGTGTAATGCCAGAATGTCGCCCAGCCTTCGTTCATCACCTGCGTCTGTTTTTGCGGATAGAAGTACTGGCTGACCTTACGCACAATGCGCAGGATCTCACGCTGCCATGACTCCAGCAGCGGCGCGTTCTTCTCCATAAAGTAGAGCAGGTTTTCCTGTGGCTCAGACGGGTAGCGGCGCGCCTCAGCGACAGCTTTCTCTTCTTCACGCTTAGGCAGGGTGCGCCACAGCATATTCACCTGGCTTTGCAGATACTCCTCGCGGCTTTTCTGCCGGGCTTTCTCCTCCTGCAGGGAAATTTTCTGCGGCCGTTTGTAGCGGTCTACGCCGTAGTTCATCAGCGCATGGCAGGAGTCGAGCAGTTTCTCCACTTCATCGACGCCGTAGCGCTCTTCGCAGTCGGTAATGTATTTACGGGCGAAGATCAGGTAATCGACGATCGAACTGGCGTCCGTCCAGCTGCGGAAAAGATAGTTATTCTTGAAGAAAGAGTTGTGCCCGTAGCAGGCATGCGCCATCACCAGCGCCTGCATGGTAATGGTGTTCTCTTCCATCAGGTAAGCGATACACGGGTTGGAGTTGATGACGATTTCATACGCCAGCCCCTGCTGGCCGTGTTTATACAGCCGTTCCGTTTCAATAAATTTTTTACCAAACGACCAGTGCGGATAATTGATCGGCATCCCGACGCTGGAATAGGCATCCATCATCTGTTCGGAGGTTATGACTTCAATCTGGTGAGGATAGGTATCCAGGCGATAGAGTTTTGCTACCCGGTCGATTTCAGCGAGGTAGACATCCAGCAACTCAAAGGTCCAGTCGGGTCCATCGCTGAGACGTGTGTTGTCCTTGTTCAGGGAATCAATAGTAGCCATTAGCGCGCCCTCGTTGTGGGTGCTCTCTCTGTCTGGAGAGCCTCCTTTCAAGCATAGATCAACGTGTTAAAAAGCGTGCTGGAGCAGAAATTTTTTCTTTACGATTTCCCGTTTTCAATACGGTAAAAAAAGCGGTTCATGCAGAGTTTTATGCTGGTTAAAAATAACGCGCAGCAGGAGATCCCAAATAAGTCCTTTCCCCGCCAGTAGGGGGAGATGTGAGATAAGTCACCATAAAAAAGTCGTATGTTGAATAATATTTTCAACTAGGTTATCAATCTGTAATTAGAAGATTGTTCTTTTGCACATTATGGAGTGGCTATGCGTGTTGTCATACTGGGAAGTGGTGTGGTTGGCGTAACCAGCGCCTGGTATTTAAGTCAGGCGGGGCATGACGTAACCGTTATCGATCGTGAGCCAGGCCCTGCGCTGGAAACCAGCGCGGCGAATGCCGGGCAAATCTCTCCGGGCTATGCGGCACCGTGGGCGGCTCCCGGCGTGCCACTGAAGGCGATTAAATGGATGTTCCAGCGCCATGCGCCGCTGGCCATTAGCCTCGACGGCACGCAGTTCCAGCTTAAGTGGATGTGGCAGATGCTGCGCAATTGCGACACCCGCCATTACATGGAAAACAAAGGGCGTATGGTGCGTCTGGCGGAATACAGCCGTGACTGCCTGAAAACCTTGCGCGCCACCACCGGCATTGAGTACGAAGGCCGTCAGGGCGGTACGCTGCAGCTGTTCCGCACGGCGCAACAGTACGAAAACGCCACCCGCGATATCGCCGTGCTGGAAGATGCCGGTGTTCCGTATCAACTCCTCGAGGCCAGTCAGCTGGGACAGGTTGAACCGGCGCTGGCGGAGGTGTCCCACAAACTGACGGGCGGCCTGCGTTTACCCAACGATGAAACCGGCGACTGTCAGCTCTTTACCCAGCGTCTGGCGCAGATGTGCGAGCAGGCAGGGGTAACATTCCGCTTTAACACGCCCGTCGATAAATTGCTGTCGGAAGGCGGTAATATTTACGGCGTGAAGTGCGGCGAAGAGGTGATCAAAGCGGATGCCTACGTCATGGCCTTTGGCTCTTACTCTACCGCCATGCTGAAGGGCATTCTGGACATTCCGGTCTATCCGCTGAAGGGGTACTCCCTGACCATCCCGGTGAAAGAGGACAGCGGTGCACCCGTCTCCACCATTCTGGATGAAACCTATAAAATCGCCATTACCCGTTTTGACAACCGTATCCGCGTAGGCGGCATGGCGGAGATTGTCGGCTTCAACACCGAGCTGCTGCAGCCGCGTCGTGAAACGCTGGAGATGGTCGTGGGCGATCTCTTCCCACGCGGCGGTTTTGTCGAGCAGGCCACGTTCTGGACCGGTCTGCGTCCAATGACGCCAGACGGCACGCCGATTGTGGGCCGCACTCCGTTCAAAAACCTGTGGACGAATACCGGACACGGCACCCTCGGCTGGACAATGGCCTGTGGCTCAGGTCAGCTGTTGAGCGACTTGATTTCCGGTCGCACCCCGGCAATTCCGTTTGACGATTTAAGTGCCGCGCGCTATCAATCTGGGTTCACCCCCTCGCGTCCACAGCACCTGCACGGCGCGCATAACTAAGGAGTTGTCATGTCCCGTCCTGTTCTGGCTCAGCTGGACTTGCAGGCCCTGAAGGATAACCTGCAGATTGTTCGCCGTGCTGCGCCAGGTTCACGCGTCTGGTCGGTGGTGAAAGCGAACGCCTACGGCCACGGTATTGACCGCATCTGGAGCGCGCTCAGCGCGACCGACGGTTTTGCGTTACTGAATCTGGAAGAGGCCATTTTGCTGCGCGAGCGTGGCTGGAAAGGCCCTATCTTATTGCTGGAAGGGTTCTTCCATGCCGACGATCTACCGTTGCTGGATAAGTACCGGCTGACCACCAGCATTCACAGCAACTGGCAGGTTAAAGCCCTGCAGGACGCCAGACTGCATGCTCCGCTCGACATTTATCTCAAGGTGAACAGCGGCATGAACCGCCTGGGCTTCCAGCCCGAGCGGGTACATACGGTATGGCAACAGCTGCGCGGCATCAAGAATGTGGGCGAAATGACGCTGATGGCGCACTTTGCCGACGCGGAAAAACCCGATGGCATCGCCGAGGCGATGGTGCGGATTGAGCAGGCGGCTGAAGGTCTGGCGTGTTCGCGCTCGCTCTCTAACTCGGCGGCCACGCTGTGGCACCCGGAGGCGCACTACAGCTGGGTACGCCCGGGGATCATTCTGTACGGCGCGTCACCGTCAGGGCAGTGGCAGGATATTGCTAACAGCGGCCTGAAACCGGTGATGACCCTGCGCAGCGAAATCATCGGCGTACAAACGCTGAAGGCCGGTTCCACTGTGGGCTACGGCAGCCGTTACCGGGCGACAGGCGAACAGCGAATTGGCATTGTGGCGGGAGGCTATGCCGACGGCTACCCGCGTATCGCTCCGACCGGCACGCCGGTGTGGGTGGATGGTGTTCGCACGGGTACCGTGGGGACGGTCTCAATGGATATGCTGGCGGTAGACCTCACGCCGTGCCCGCAGGCGGGGATTGGTTCACCGGTTGAGCTGTGGGGAAATGAAATTAAAATTGACGATGTGGCCGCTGCTGCAGGGACCGTTGGCTATGAGCTGATGTGCGCTCTGGCGCCGCGCGTACCGGTTGTGACGGTGTAACTATGCGATGTGCCGGGGGGCGATAACGCCTTCCCCGGCCAGTAAGACACGAAACCTAAACTACTCTGACTCTTCTTCCATCGGCCTTACGCCGACTTTGCGTACCGCGTTATCTTCTTTCTCGGCCACCGTCCAGATCATCCCGGCAAACTCGACCTGGTCACCGACAACGGGTGCTGCGCCAAGCAGTTGCTGGATAATTTCCCCCAGCGTTTGCTGCTTATCGCGATACTCCAGCCCTTCATCCAGACCGTAAATCAAGGCAACATCTGCAAATTTGGCGCTCGCTTCCAGAATAAAATCGCCGAAGAAACGCTGATCCAGCGCCACCGGTGGCGACTGGCTGAACAATTTACCCAGTGCGGGCAGGTCGCGCTCGCGGCCAATCACGCACAAAATATCCCCTTCACGCAGACGGGTGCTGCCGGTAGGGTGAAGCAGAACATTGTCGCGGAACAACGCGGCAATCCGCGTTTCGGCGGGCATATGCAGATCGCGCAGCGACGCGCCCACGCACCATTTGTCTTCGCTAAGCTGATACACAAACTGTTCCCACGGGTTTTCCGGATGAATATCCAATCCGACGCGGGAGACGGGCCAGCCAACGGGGGGGATCACCACTTTTGCCTTTTTCGCCGCCCAGCCGAGTGACGTGCCCTGGAACAGGAGTGAAATCAAAACAACGAAGAATGCGACGTTGAAGAACAGTCGGGCGTTATCCAGGCCCGCCATCATCGGGAACACGGCAAGGATAATCGGCACCGCGCCGCGCAGACCCACCCAACTGATAAAGATACGCTCGCGCAGGTTAAAGCCGCGAAACGGCAGCAGGCCTGCAAACACCGACAGTGGACGGGCGAAGAAGATCATCCACGCCGACAGCATCAGCGCCGGCACGGCGATAGGCAGCAGGTCTGAAGGGGTAACCAGCAGGCCAAGCACCAGGAACATGCCAATCTGCGCCAGCCAGGCCAGTCCGTCGAAGTTCTGCAAAATGGCGTGACGGTTGCGAATAGGGCGATTACCCATCAGGAAGCCACAGAGGTAAACGGCAAGAATGCCGCTGCCATCCAGCGCGGTGGTGACGGCAAAAATCAGAATGCCGCCGCTCAGCGCCAGCAGAGGGTAAAGCCCGGCGGGAAGTGAAATCCGGTTGATCATCTGCTGCAGCAGATAGCCGCCGCCGAGGCCAAGAATAATCCCCAGACCAAACTGCTGCAGGATATGCCAGGCAAACATCCAGCTCAGCCCGCTTTCGTGCTGCTGGATCATCTCAATCAGCGTGATGGTGAGAAACACCGCCATGGGATCGTTACTGCCGGATTCAATCTCAAGCGTGGAGCCAACACGTTCGTTAAGCCCTTTACCGCCAAGTAGGGAAAAGACCGCCGCCGCATCGGTTGAACCGACAATAGCGCCAATCAGCAAGCCTTCCATGATATTGAGATGGAACAGCCAGGCGGCCATCATCCCGGTCAGGCCGGATGTGATTAATACGCCTACGGTCGCGAGCGACAGCGCCGGCCCTAAGGCGACGCGGAACGAGCTCGCCTGAGTGCGCATCCCGCCGTCCAGCAGGATCACTGCCAGCGCGAGGTTACTCACCATGTAGGCGAAAGGGTAGTTATCGAAAGGAATACCGCCGATGCCATCGATGCCAGCCAGCATGCCGATAGCAAGGAAAATAACGAGAATAGGTATGCCGAGACGCGATGAAAATGAACTTAATAATATACTACAGGTTACAAGCACAGAACCCAGAATGAAAAGGCTGATTATCGCTGCGGCATCCAATGTTGTCTTACTCCCACCTCAATGTTAACGCTGTTACTAAAACCCTAACATATTAACCACGGCAACAGCGTTTTATTAAGGGGTTTAACGGCTTTTTTATGCCTTTATGACCGGATGACCGCTTATTGTTAACCGACTGCCTGAATCATCATGTATCAGGGACGCATGTGCCCCCAGCGCAAGGGTTACGGTTTGTTGCTCATGGCCAAAATCCAGACCGGTGATAACCGGGATATCGAGACGGGAACGGATGAAATCAACCATCGTTTCAAGGGAGTAACCGGCGTCGTAATCATTGGGTGCCGCACCGCTAAAACTGCCCAGCACGATTGCTGACTGACGTTCAAGGATCCCGACATGATAAAGCTGCAATAACATGCGCTCGACGCGGAACGGATGTTCGTTAATATCTTCCAGCACCAGAATGCCGTCTTCGATGTCCGGCAGCCACGGCGTACCGATGAGCGAGACCAGCATTGCCAGGTTACCGCCCCAGAGTTGGCCTTCACAGGCCCAGTGCGGCCCCTGGCCTTGCCACGTTATGCTGTAGGTTGGGTTTCGCAGGGCGCGCCAGAAATGCTCAAGGGTAAATGCATCGAGCGCCGGCGCACCAAAATTTCCGGCCAGCATCGGGCCGCTGAAGGTTATGACGTTATGCAGCGCCAGCAGCCCAAGCTGGATGACCGTGAAGTCGCTGTGGCCGCATATCAGCAGCGGGTCCTGCTGTTGACGCTGTGCCAGACCTTGCCAGTCAATGCTCTCCAGTAACCGGCTCGCGCCATAGCCCCCCCGCACCGCAAGCACGATCCGATCCTCACCCTTCAGGTTCACCAGGCTGTTGATATCATTCAGTCTCTGGGCCTCGGTTCCGGCAAAACGCTGCTGGCGGCGAGGGATAATCGTCTGATTTTCTACCTGGTGGCCGAAGCCCAGTAAGCGCTGAACGCCCCGTTGTGCCGCGTCCTGATTGATGCAGTAGCCCGACGGTGCGATAAGATGAAACTGAGACATGGCAATTCCTTGCTGAATGAGAAACTAATTGTCTATATCATGCCGCTTATACGCTGCCCGCTTCAAGGGGCGGCGCACTGCGATGACCGGCTATAAGGATAGATGACGTGAAATTGAGATGGTTTCCTTTTTTGATTGTGTTGCTTGCGGGCTGTAGTTCCAGACATGACTATCAAAATCCGCCCTGGAACCCGGAAGTGCCGGTGAAACGGGCCATGCAGTGGATGCCGATCAGCGAGCAAGCCGGGAAGGCGTGGGGCGTCAGTCCGCGTCTTATCACCGCGATCATTGCCGTTGAATCCGGCGGTAATCCCACGCTTGTCAGCAAATCAAACGCAGTGGGGCTGATGCAGCTTAAAGCGTCTACCGCAGGTAAAGAGGTCTACCGCTACATGGGCTGGAGCGGTCAGCCGTCGACCAGCGAGCTGAAGAACCCGGAGCGTAATATCTCCATGGGGACAGCCTATCTCAGCATTCTGGAGCATGGCGTACTGAAGGGCATCGACGACCCGGAAGTGATGCAATACGCGCTGGTGGTCTCTTACGTCAACGGCGCCGGGGCGCTGTTGCGAACCTTCTCCTCTGACCGTAAAGAGGCGATAGAAGAGATTAACGGCATGGACAAAGATGAATTCGTTGAACATGTGGCGAAAAATCATCCGGCACCACAGGCTCCGCGTTACATCTGGAAAGTACAGAAAGCGATGGATGCCATGTAATGCCGCAGGCGGGCGGCGGTCACGCTGCCCGTTTTCCTCACAGAACTTTATTCGCACGTTCCCGTGCTTCGCGCTCCAGTGCAAAGATAATGCGCTGCAGTTCGCGCTCTGAACCGGGTCCAACGTTCAGGAAGCGGAAACTCAAACGTGGCGTGGTAATCGTTTCGTTTTTGCTGTCCACCACCTTCCGCTCGCTGATGGCAATCAACTGGGCATCAAAATAAAACCGTCCCCAGCCGGCCATATCCAGTTCAATTTGCGAGAATCGCATGCCTTCGACCAGTCCGTCAGGTTTCGGCGTATCCATCAGCGCGCCCATACCGCCCAGCGACAGGTCGAAGAGGCGGAAGCGGAGCTCTTTTTTGTCCGGCATTTTAGCCTTACAAAAATAGGCAGGATGAAGGGGGGCGCTGATGCGGAAATATTCCCGGCGCTGCACAAACCACAGGTTGGCAGGCAGTGGTGTGACAAACGCGGGAAGACCCTGGTATTCGCTCATCTCAAGGCGCGGGAGCACAAATTCCACTTTTGCACCGTGGGTCTCTGCCATCACCGCGAGTTTCTCTGCTTTCAGTGCAGCGCGGTTTTCATACTCCTGACTGCCCAGATCGATAACCAGTCGCTCCTGCGAGACGTCGAGGATCTTGGTGATGAACTGATTGTTTGACCAGCTGATGCGCAGCGGCACTTCACCTTTTTGCAGGTCACGCAATACCCCTAATACAGCCAGCGGATTTTGCTTGAGGAACTGCTCACTGTAATTACTCACGCCGGATGGCTCCTTGATAGATGACAGACTGTCTTTGCGTTATCGGCACTGCACAATGAAACTTAATACAAACCGATGAGTTTTTTTTCAGATTGCAGAGAAGATAAGTCGGTGAGATGAAATTAGTTTTCCAGGGATGACCTATACTTAAGTTACCTGCGCAGAAGGTTTTCTGCGCATGCATTAAACCTGCAAGAGGGCATCGCTATGGGTATTATCGCCTGGATTATCTTTGGTCTAATTGCTGGCGCTATCGCTAAACTTATCATGCCGGGAAATGATGGCGGCGGCTTCATACTGACGTGTGTGCTCGGTGTCGTGGGGGCGGTTGTAGGCGGCTGGCTGGCGACGATGTTTGGCTTTGGTGGCAGCATCAGCGGTTTTGACCTGCACAGTTTCCTGGTGGCTGTCGTGGGTGCCATTGTTGTGCTGGGCATTTTCAGGTTACTGCGACGGGCATAACTTCACTAAAACGGCTCTCAAGGAGGGCCGTTTTTTTACGTGCATATTGATTTGCTAATCGAAATGATAATAATTGTCGTTCCTGATTACACTTAATCACAAGACGACTTTATGAACCCCTCTCGTTTCACGTTATGCGCGTTGGCAGGAGCCGTGACGCTGGCATTGCAGGTACAGGCGTTTGCCGAAGAATCAACCATCGTAGTCACGGGCTCAGAGCAGGGCAGCGTACTGCCCGGCTGGACGAACAGCGCAACCAAATCAGCCGTTGCCGAGAGTAAAACCCCGCAGGTGATCAATACCCTGTCGGCGCAGGAAATCGATAAACGTCACGCGAACTCCGTGAATGAGATCCTGCGCTATGCACCGGGTGTGTCGACCGAGGTGCGCGGAAACACCTCCTACATGAGCGAATATAAAATTCGCGGATTTACCGTCGATCAGGAGTTCTACAACGGGCTGCAGTTACCCTATAACGTCACCGGCAATACCAAGGCCCGCATCGATCCGCTGTTGGTTGAAAGCGTTGATATTCTCAAAGGTCCCTCATCGGTACTGTACGGCGGTGCCTCGCCGGGTGGGCTGGTGAATATTCAGAGTAAAAAACCGCAAGAGACCGCCCGGACCGAACTGGGTTTTAACACCGGCAACCGTAACCTGAAAGAGGGGTATCTGGATTCGACCGGGCAAATTGCCGATAGCGACTGGAACTACCGTCTGCTGGGGAAAGCGACGGAAAGTGACGATCAGCCGCACACCTCCCGGTATGAAAACTACCTGGTTGCGCCGTCTGTCACCTGGCAACCGGACAACAAAACGCGTCTCACCCTTGATGCGCTGGCGCAAAACTCCCCAAGCCTGACGCCGTCTAACCCGCTGCCGCTCGCCTGGCTGCGTTCGAAATATGCGGGCAAGCGGGATTATGCCGGCGACGAATGGAGCGGGTTTAAACAGCGCCAGTGGATGCTGGGTTACAGCTTTGAACATGAATTTGACAGCGGCTGGGGCTTTAACCAGAAGGCACGCTATTTTGACATCGATACCCACCAGCGCAGTATTTATGCAACCGGGCCGGGCAGTGAAGTCAATCAGCTTAACCGCTTTGCCTACACCACGGATGAAGATCTCCGGAGCGTCAACATTGATAATCAGGTGACCAAAACCGTTGCGCTGGGTGAGTGGAAACACCATCTGCTGGCCGGGTTTGACTACCAGAAGCTGAATTCCCACTTCCACTACCGCTATGCCTCGACAACACCGGGGATTGATATGCGCAATCTGGACTATTCACAGGTCCATGAGGATGCGCTGGGGCTGTATACCGCGCAGAAAAACCGTCTGAGCTATCAGCAGAATGGGTATTACCTGCAGGATCAGGTGGAGTTTGGCGGCTTAAATCTGTTGGGCAGCCTGCGCTATGATGATTATCGCTCCGTCACCACCGATTATCTGCATAACGGCGACAAGGCGTGGGTATCGCAGGATCGCGTTACCAAACGACTGGGCGCGCTCTACGCCTTCGACAACGGTCTCTCTCCGTTTATCAGCTATTCAGAAGGGTTTGCCCCGGTCTCGCCGCAGGGAACCCTGACGGCGAAAGAGGTCAAGCCGACCACCAGCAAGCAGGTGGAGGGCGGGGTAAAATATCTGCTGGCAGAGTACGCCACCACCTTTACCGCCTCAGTGTTTACTATTCGCCAGAAGAATGTCGTCACTTCCGATCCCGGCTTCCTGAACTATCGTCAGACCGGCGAAGTGGAGTCTAAAGGGGCGGAGTTGTCTGTGATTGGCCGTCCGACAGACAATCTGAACCTGATTGCCAACTACGCATACACTCACGCCATCAATACGCAGGACGATAAGTATCAGGGCAAACGCCCTACGCAGGTGCCGGAAAATGCATTCAACCTGTGGGGGGATTACACCTTTGAGAATACGCCACTGAAAGGATTGATGCTGGGGGCCGGGGCGCGCTACACCGGGCCGATGGAGATTTCACCGGCGAACGACGCGGGTAAACTCGGTGGCACCACGCAGTACGATCTGGCGGCATCCTATCGGATGGGCGAAATTCTGCCTTCGCTTGAAGGGCTGACCCTGAAAGCGAGCGCGCAGAACATCACCAATAAAGAGACGTTGACCTGTTACGATGCGACCAACTGCTGGATTGGACGTGACCGAACCTATCAGTTAGGCGCGAGCTACAGCTTCTGACGCCCTGTTAAACCCCGTAAGACGGCCCATTCACCCTCTCCTGGTGGGAGAGGGTGAGGGAATGCGGCCGCTTTATTGCGCCGTACTTTTCGTCGGCGCGACAGCATCGTTTGCCGCCGGCTGATTCTCCGGCACGCTGTCGCACGGTTTCTCTTTCGGACACACCAGATCCAGCATTTTCAGCGTCACGCCGTTGCTCCAGCCGAAGCCATCCTGCAGCGGATATTCGCCGCCGCCGCCCCCTGTACCGGTACTCGAAACGTCGTACTTCTCTACCAGCTTCTGTTCGCGGTCATAGGTATGCTGAACATTTTTCAGGAAGCGCCAGGTCACATCCATTGCCACCTTATCCTGCCCGTAATTCTGCAACCCTTCCGTCGCCACCCACTGCAGCGGTGCCCAGCCGTTAGGTGCATCCCACTGCTGGCCGCTGTTGATGGTGGTGGTGGAAATGCCGCCCGGTTTGAGCAGGCGTGACGATGCCGCTGCAGCGACCTTATCAGCGCGATCCTGCGAAGCCGCCTTCACATAGAGCGGATAAAGTGCGGCTGCCGTAAGCTGATTACGCACCTTTTTACTCTTAAGATCGTAATCCGCGTACCAGCCCTCTTTATCATTCCACAGATGGCTCTCGATCGCTTTCTGACGCGCGGTCGCCAGCGCGTCATACTTGCTGGCAGCGGAGGTATCGCCGGATGCCTGGCTTGCCCTGGCCAGCAATTTTTCCATCTTAAACATCAGGGCGTTAAGATCGACAGGCACAATGCTGGTGGTGCGGATCGTGCCCAGTTTTTGCGGATCGTCCATCCAGCGGGAGCTAAAGTCCCAGCCCGAGGCGGCCGCTGAGCGTAAATCGCGGTAGATCTCCGTGGCCGGTCGGTTAGGATTGCTTTTAGCGGTGGTCATATCGTCGAGCCAGGATTCAGGACGCGGCGTATCGCGGTCATCCCAGTAGCGGTTGAGCACTGAGCCATCGTCCAGCTTCACCACACGTTTGTTGGCTTGTCCGGCCTGCAGCGTGTCGGCCCCCTCCATCCAGTAGGCGTACTCTTTCTCCATTTGCGGACGGTATTTCTTCAGCGCATCGCTGTCATGGGTCGCCAGTAACTCGACCATCAGCGCGAAGAACGGAGGCTGGGAGCGGCTCAGGTAGTAGCTGCGGTTGCCGTTCGGGATATGTCCCCAGCTGTCCAGCTCGTAAGCGAAGTTGTCCACCATATCGCTGATTTTGTCCCAGTGGCCACTCTCAGCCAGCCCTAACATGGTGAAATAACTGTCCCAGTAGTAGACCTCGCGAAAACGTCCGCCAGGCACGACATAGGGTTTAGGCAGCGGCAGAAGGGAATCCCACTTATTACTCGCTTTATCGGTGGTGCGGGTCAGTACGGGCCACAGGTCATCAATGTGTGCACGTAAAGTTTGCCCGGCAGGCGGGACGTATTTTTCACCCTCCGCTGGCAGCGTAAAGTTCATTTCCACAAAGTGCTTCAGATCGAAGCCAGACTGGGTGCGCTGCATACGATAATCCGCCAGAATCATCAGCGGATCGCTTTTTGGCACGGCGTCAGCAAAGGTCTTTTGATCGGGAAACAGTTTGGCACTTTGCACATCATTAAAGAGAGGACCAAGTAAAATATCGGGGGAGCTTGTCTGGGTGGTGAGTTGTTCTTCCGCATAACCCCATGTTGTCACACCGAGTAACGCGCCGCCCAAAGCCAGGTGCAAAAGAGCAGGGCGTAGTGTACGAGGTCTTATCATCGGTTCATCTCCTGTATTCGCTGAGCAGCGTTGCCGCTGTTATCAATCACCTGAAAACCTTAGACGAATATTGGCCGCTTCGCGTGTCGAATATCCCATTTTGCGCATAACCAGACAATTTACCGTCTGGTTATGCGCCGGAAGGGATTGGGAGAATTTGCTATCTCGATGAAAGATAATTCTTTTTTATGATAAATAATTATATTGCTTTTTATTTAATCAATGGGCGTAAATCATGGCGCGATAATAATATGCGCGGAATGCTCTTTTATTCCGTAATAGCGCAAGGTGCTCCCTTAGCACGCCCCATAATTAAATCGCGAAAGGCGACTGGCAAAAAATACGTATCGCTAACGCCTGGCTCAGACCTCTTCCGGGGTCTGGCTGGTCTCGCGCAATGTGCCTGGTGCATGCCCAATAATGCGCTTAAATGCCCGACTGAACGCGGCCAGTGAACCGTACCCCAGACGCAACGCGACGGTTTCAATGGGCTGATTTTCGTGGCGGATGTACTGAATGGCCAGCCGCATCCTCAGTTCGCTGAGATATTTTGCCGGTGTGGTTCCCGTGGCCGCCAGAAAACGTTCAGCAAACACGGAGCGGGAAGTGCCCGCTTCTTTCGCCAGATCCGCCACGCTCCAGTTCAGGCCTGGCTGCTGATGCATGGCGTAAATGGCCCGGCTCAAACGCGGGTCGCGCAATACCTGCACCCAGCCGGTAGCTTTGCCGCAGCCTCCTTCAACCCAGCCACGCACGATCAACGCGGCCACCACGTCGGCAAGTCGCGCGAGGATCCCGGCGAATCCGGCCTGGCGGGTCATTGATTCCCGCTCCATCGCTGCCAGCAGCGGATGAATTTCCGGCCATGTGGACATCAGCCGGCTCACCATCATCACTTCCGGCATCGCCTTGATCAGCGGCTGCATCCCGCCCAGTTCAAAATCCATGCATCCACTGAAGATGATGGTGTTCTCGCTTTCCGGACACGGCTCACAGGTGATCGCACAGACCGAACCGCAGATAGGCTCGCTGGGGAATGCACTGACCGGGGTAATGCTGGCGTGCTCGTCAGAGAGCAGGGCATGGGCGTTGCCGTTTGGGATAAAAAGGGCGTCGCCGCCATTCAGCGTGAAGGTGGCGCCACTCTCCATACGCAACAGGGCGCTACCGTGGCTGACAAAATGGAACTGGGCTTTGCCGGGCGCCTGGTGAAACGCCACGCCAAACGGCGCGCTGGCCTCAATCCGACGGTATTTCACGCCCGACAGGCGCATGCCGCGCAAAAGTTCGCTGATCAAATCGGGTGACTGAGCGGTCATGTCGCAACTCCGGACGAATAATCAATAAGTGGAGATTATATGTCATAGATCGTCCAGGGTGAACCCACTATGCTTTTGCGACAGTTGTCACATTTTTATAACGGGAGAACAACAGATGAATTCATGTGTCGTGGCGAGAGAGGCGGTCACGCCTGCAAAACCCGCCTGGCGAGCCGTCTACTCACTGGGGCTCGGCGTATTCGGCCTGATCACAGCAGAATTCCTGCCCGCCAGTTTGCTGACGCCGATGGCCGCGAGCCTGGGGGTGTCCGAGGGGATGGCCGGACAAGCGGTGACGGCCACGGCGCTGGTGGCGCTGGTCACCGGGTTGCTCATCACGTCGGCCACCAAAAATATCGACCGTCGCTGGGTATTGATGTTCTTCTCGGTGCTGCAGATCATCTCCAGCCTGCTGGTGGCTTTTGCGCCCACGCTGCACGTCCTGCTGATGGGCCGGCTGTTGCTGGGTGTGGCGATCGGGGGATTCTGGGCGATGTCGACCGCCACGGCGATGCGCCTGGTGCCCGCCGATAAAGTGCCGAAAGCGCTGGCGGTGATCTTCTCCAGCGTCTCGATTGCGACGGTGGTGGCGGCGCCGCTGGGAAGCTATCTGGGTAGCCTGATTGGCTGGCGTAACGTCTTTATTCTCTGCATTCTGCCGAGCATGCTGGCGCTGCTGTGGCAGCTCTGGGTACTGCCGTCCATGAAGCCGGAAAGCAGCGGCAGCCTGAGTACGCTGTTCCGCGTGCTGCGTCGTCCGGGGATGATTGGCGGCATGCTGGCGACCATTCTTATCTTCAGCGGCCACTTTGCCTTCTTTACCTACCTGCGTCCGTTCCTTGAAACGGTGGGGCAGGCGAGCGTGGAGAGCATCTCGCTGATCCTGCTGGGCTTTGGGATTGCCAACTTCATCGGCACCTCCGTCGCCGGGCATCTGCTGGCGCGTAATCTGCGCCTGACGCTGGCACTGGTACCGTTCGCGATGGGCGTGCTTGCTCTCACCATGGTGGCGTTTGGTCATCTGGCGATGCTGGACGGGTTACTGGTCGCGCTGTGGGGCTTTGCGTTTGGTCTGGTACCGGTGGGCTGGTCAACGTGGCTTGCCACCACCGTGCCGGATGAAGCCGAAAGTGCGGGTGGTTTGCTGGTGGCCTCTATCCAGCTGGCGATAAGCGCCGGTGCGGCAGTGGGTGGTGCTGTATTCGACCTCAACGGTGCCAGCGGCGTCTTCGCGGGCAGCGGTTTCCTGCTGGTGACGGCCATGGTAATTGTGTTTATGGGCGTGAAAGTCAAAGCAGAGTGACGAACGCGTGCCCGGTCAGCGAAAGGCTACCGGGCAGCGACACCCACTCAGAGTGGGAACGGGGGGAAGGTTACAACCCTTTCTTATCCATCAGCACCGCCAGATCCACCAGACGGTTTGAGAATCCCCACTCGTTGTCATACCACGCCAGGATCTTCACCATTTTGCCGCCAATCACGAGGGTGGAGAGCCCGTCGATAATTGACGAGCGCGGGTCGCCCTGATAATCACTGGAAACCAGCGGTTCATCGCTGTAACCCAGAATGCCTTTCAGGGGGCCACTGGCAGCGGCTTTCCGGAAGGCGTCATTCACCTCCTCGGCGGTAACGTCACGGCTCAGGGTTACCGTCAAATCCACAATCGACACCACCGGAACCGGCACGCGCAGGGAATACCCGGTCAGTTTACCGTCAAGTGAGGGGATCACTTTCCCCAGCGCTTTCGCCGCACCGCTGGAGTAAGGCACAATCGACAGCGCTGCCGCACGTGCACCGCGCAGATCCTTCTCTGGCTGATCGTGCAGTGCCTGACTGTTGGTATAGGCGTGCGTGGTGTTCATCAGGCCATGTTCAATCCCGTACTGCTGATGCAAAACCTGAGCGGCGGGGGCCAGACCATTGGTCGTACAACTGCCATTACTCACTACGTAATGCTGAGCCGGATCGTACTGTTCATGGTTGACGCCCATGACCACCGTCAGGTCATCGTTTTTGCCGGGGGCGGAGATGATGACGCGCTTAGCCCCACCGTGCGTGATATGCACGGCTGCTTTTTCCCGCTCCGTAAAGAAGCCAGTGGCTTCAATAACCACGTCAACGCCGGCGTCACGCCACGCGATATTCGCCGGATCGCGTTCGCTAAAGACGACGATCCGCTGGCCATCGACCTGCAGTGCCCCGTCCGCGGCTTCAACGGGAGCCGGCAGCATGCCGAGAAGGGAATCATGTTTGAGCAGATGGGCGAGGGTTTTGCTGTCCGTCAGATCGTTAATTGCCACAATCTGCACATCCGGGTTACCCAGCGCCGCGCGCAGGAAATTACGTCCGATACGGCCGAAACCGTTAATGCCGACCTTAACCATAGTGCACTCCTTATCTCTGTTGTCTGGAGTCACTGTAGGCGTCAGGCCGGATGGCGTAAACGACAAAAAAGGATCACATTATGCCATTTTGCGACAGTGGAAGCGCTGACGATACTCGCCAGGCGTGAGGTGGAGTTGTTTCTCAAAGACGCGACGCAAATTGATGCTGCTGCCAAACCCGCTCTGCTCAGCAATGCGTTCGAGAGGGTAGCTGGTCTGTTCAAGCAGTTGCCGGGCGGCGGCAAGGCGTGCTTCGGTGACATAACGCGCCGGAGAGGCGCCCGTTTCACGGGTGAACACGCGGGTGAAATTGCGCGGGCTCATCGCCGCTTTTTGCGCCAGATTTTCCACGCACAGGTCAGCGGTCAGGTTCTCCAGGATCCAGGTTTGCAGGTCGCTTATCGGGCCGGAGGTGCCGGGCTGCTGAAGATTATAGCGACTGAACTGCAGCTGCCCGCCGGGGCGGCGCAGATACATCACCATATCCTGCGCCACCTCGCGAGCGAGGGTAAAACCGTAATCGTCTTCCACCAGCGCCAGGGTCAAATCAAACCCGGAGCTAACCCCACCGGAGGTCCAGATGGGACCGTCCTGAATATACAGCGGGCCACCTTCCACATGGATGGCCGGGTACTGGGTTTGCAGGGTCTCCAGCAGCCGCCAGTGGGTGGTCGCCCGGCGTCCATCAAGCAGGCCGGTCTGGGCCAGCAGCATCGCGCCGCCGCAAATGGAGGCTATCCGCCGCGCGTGTGGCGCAGCCAGGTGCAGCCAGTCCACCACCGCCGTGCTCTCCTGCTCGTTCATTCCGCGTCCGGTGATAATAATCGTATCAAGCGGTTCACGCGGATCCAGCTCCGGCAGGCGATAATCCGCCAGCAGATTCAGGCCGGACTGGCCGTGGATCACCTGGTGAGGCTGGGTGGTGGCGATGATTATGCGGTAACAGGGATGGGCTAGGCCTTCCGGATGCAGCCGGTTCGCCTGCATCAGAATGTCTGCGATACCGGCGGCTTCAAACAGCATGCCGCCGTCAGGGACGATAATCAGGATCTTCTTCATGTCCTGAAAAGTACCTTTATTGCAAAATAAGTCAAGTTGCGAACGAGAGGGAGATCTCGCGCTGCCCGCGTTTCTGGCAAAGCAAAGCGATATAAGTTCTTTGTTATTTCAGGCGTTTTCCCCGATCGTCAGGGCATTCTCTCTGGCGAAACGGCGTCTGAAGGCATGGGTAAACGAAGCTCCCTCTATTTACATCCGCAACAACGCGATCAAATTCACCACCTCGCCTCGGGGTTTTTGTGGCGAAGCGAACTGCCCACGTGGATCGTCATCATCACCCTTTACAGTGGCTGGTTTGCCACGCTGGCGTACTGGAAAACGCTGGGATTGCTGCCCGCTACGCTGCTGCTCATCGGATTTACCACCTGGTATATGTCACTCCAGCATGAACTGATCCACGGCCATCCCACGCGCTTTGCCTGGCTTAACGCGCTGTTTGGCACGCTTCCGCTGGCGGTGTGGTATCCGTATGGTCTGTACCGGGACTCTCATCTTGCCCATCATCGCCACGATAGCCTGACGATCCCGGTGGATGACCCGGAGTCGTACTATTTTACCGAGGAGAGCTGGGCACGCTTTTCGCCCTGGCACAAGCGCGTGATCCATGCACGGAATACCTTCTGCGGCCGGCTGTTGCTGGCACCGCTGCTGGATATCCTGCAGACGCTGGCCAGCGCCGTGACGGCGTTTCGCCATCTTCACCTGCGCGCAATGGCAATGTGGCTCGTCCACGCGTCGCTGCTGGTAGCGCTGTTTGCCTGGATGATGCACAACGGTTTCTCGCCCGTCTGGTTTGTGCTGGCGGTAAGTTATCCGGCGCTGGCGCTGACTAAAGTGCGCTCCTTTTATGAACATCGCGCGGCGGATGATCCGCTGGCGCGTTCTGTCATCAACGAAGCAGGGCTGTTCTGGCGGGTGCTGTTTTTAAATCTTAACTACCATTCAGTCCATCACGATTTACCGGGTGTTCCGTGGTATGGGCTAAAAAGCGTCTATCTGCAAAACCGGGCGGCGTACCAGAAGCGTAACCATGGTTTTGTGGTCAGGGGTTATAGTGAATGGATGCGACAGTTTTGGGGGCGGGCGGTCAACGTCACCGCTCACCCAGGGCGTCAACACGAGGGAAGTCATGAGTAACCCGCTGGCGTTTCCGATGTATGCCATCAATCGCGCCGACACGGATGCCCTCTGGCGAGCGGTACAGCACCTGCTTGCCGAACGCGGCGTGCCGGTGAGCGAAGGCGTACCCGATGATTCTCTGCTGGCCCACTGGCAGCAGCCCGGGCTTGTCCTCAGCCAGACCTGCGGCTACCCGCTGATGACGCAATTGCCGGACGTACAGGTCGTGGGCTGTTTTCACTACCAGGCGCCGGGCTGCGAAGCGTTTTATTACCGTAGCCTTCTGGTGACGCGCGCCCAGAAGCGCTCCCGGACACTGGCTGATTTTCGCGGCCGATGGGCGGTATGCAATTCTGCGGATTCGCAGTCCGGTTATCACGCGCTGCGAAAAAAAGTGGCGCCACTTGCACCCGATGGCCATTATTTTGCCCGGACGACCTTTAGCGGCAGCCATCGTCAGTCGCTGATTGATCTAAAAGAGGGTAAGGGCGATATCGCCGCTATCGACTGCGTGACGTACGCGTTACTGCAGCGTCATGAACCGGCGTTGCTCGACGGGCTGGCGGCGATCGACAGTACTCCCCTGACACCCGGGTTACCGCTGATTACCGCGCACAACACATCCCCTGAAACGCTTAACGCTCTCCGTGATGCGCTGAACACGCTGGTGAATGCCCCGCAATACCGGGACGTTTGCAAGGCGGTGCTGATCGGCGGGTTCAGTGTGGTGACGCGTCAGTCTTATTCGGTATTGCTCGACTGACGCGTTATCACATGACCTCACTCAATGCCGTTGTTCTCTGCAAGATAAAGCGCCTGCGCGTCGGTGAAACAGCGCAGTGCCAGTGAGGAGACGGGGGCTTGTCGACGCATGATCAGGCCGATCGGGGCTTCGATGTTCGAGTCGGTTATGGGGGTTATCCGGAAGTGGTTGTTCAGGTTCTCCAGCCCGTTGTTCAGCGGCATCACGGCACAGCAGACGCCGCTTTGTACCGCCTGAATGATCTGGAAAGTGGAATCGCTTTCGAAGACAGACTCGGGATTAATGCCGGCAGATTTAAAGCTCACCTCCATATGCTCGCGATAATGCATTCCCTTGGTCAGAAACCCCAGCGGAAATGCCATCAGTTCCTGCCAGGTCAGCGTCTCCTGATCCAGCTGGAAATGGCGGATATCGTGCAGCAATCCCATTTCGGTTTTTGGCAGCTGGATAATGTCAAACGGACGGGTGTCGATGCTGTTCAGGTAGCAAATCCCCAGTTCAAGCTGATTCCGGCTGACGCCGTCGGCAATTTGTTGTGAGGACATTGAGTAGAGGCTGTAGGTCAGCTCCGGGTATTTTTGCGTCAGCTGGCGGATAAAGATCATCGGATCCACGCTGGCCAGCGGCACCATTCCCAGACGCAATTCACCCACCACTTGCCCTTTGCACAGCGAGGCTTCGGCCTGCAGGCCGTCGTGAGCGGCCAGTACCGCGCGCGCCCATGCCAGAATGCGTTCGCCTTCGGGCGTAAAGCCTTCAAAACGTTGCCCGCGAGTAATCAGCACCAGCCCCAGCTCCTCTTCCAGGCTGCGAATACGCATGGAGAGGGTCGGCTGGGTGATGTTGCACTGCGAGGCTGCTTTACCAAAATGCCGGGTCTGATCGAGTGCGATTAAGTACTTTAGCTGTTTTATATCCATCGTATTTCTCTGCGTTGAAAGCCTTACAGCATGCGGATCTCTTTCGAACGCAGGATGAGGCGGACCGGAACCGATTTATAAGACGGCGTACCGCTGTCCTTATCCAGATAATCAAGCGGAACCAGTACGTTGGCCTCCGGGTAGTAAGCTCCGACGGAACCCGGCGCAATGCTGTAGGCCACAACGGTAATGTCTTCCAGACGCTGAACGCTCCCCGGCAGGGCGGTTTCGATATCCACGCGATCGCCATGCTCCAGGCCTGACTGCGCCATATCGTCTTCATTCATAAACAGCACATCGCGACGGCCAAAGACGCCGCGGTAGCGGTCATCAAGGGCGTAAATGGTGGTGTTGTACTGGTCGTGGCTGCGCAGCGTGATCAGGCGCAGCACATTATCGCCTTCACCACTGGCGTTCTCATTGACGCCGTCGAAAACCGAAAACATCGCTTTGCCCGTCGCCGTTGGCCAGATACGTTCTGTGGGCGGCAGCGGCATGCGAAAACCACCAGGAATGCGGATCCGTTCATTGTAATTCTCGAAGCCCGGAATGGTCTGCTCAATCAGGTTGCGGATACGGTCATAATCCTCAACCAGCGTCATCCAGTCCACGCGGGTCTCCCGCAGGGTGGCTTGCGCCATTCCGGCGACAATGGCCGGCTCAGCGCGCAGGCGCGGAGAGGCGGGTTTCAGCTTACCGGAAGAGGCATGCACCATCGACATAGAGTCCTCCACGGTAATGGACTGGCGTCCGGTGGCCTGGACATCCAGCTCGGTACGACCGAGGCACGGCAAAATAAAGGTCTCTTTCCCCACCAGCAAATGGGTGCGGTTGAGCTTGGTACCGATGTGCACGCTCAAATCCAGCGTATTCATTGCCGGAAAACCGTTCTCGTGATCGGGCATCGCTACCGCAAAATTTCCCCCCAGACAGATCAGCGCTTTTGCACGTCCGTCGATCATGGCCTGCGTTGCCTGCACCGCATCATGGCCGTGGTGAGCAGGGGGCTCAAAACCGAATACCTCCTTCAGGCGGTTGAGAAATGCCGGTGTCGGTTTCTCGCTTATGCCCACGGTGCGGTTACCCTGAACGTTCGAGTGGCCGCGCAGTGGGCATATCCCCGCGCCGGGTTTGCCAATGTTACCGCGCAGCAGCAACAGATCAGCGATCAGGCGGACATTCGCGGTGCCTTTATTATGCTGGGTGATGCCCATCCCGTAGGTGATGATGGTGGCATTCGATTTTGCGTAGGCCTCGGCCACGGATTTGAGCGCTGCCCGGCTCAACCCGGATTCACGCTCAATGGCTTCCCAGTCGGTTTGCGCAATATCTGCAGCAAACGCCTCAACGCCCAGGGTGTGTTCAGCAATAAAGGCGCGATCGAGCACGTTTCCGCGTTCGTTCTCCATCTCCAGCAGGTGTTTTGCGATCCCTTTTAACGCAGCGGCATCGCCCCCGGCTTTCACCTGGAAATAGGTGGAGGCGATATCGGTAGAGCTGTAGGTTGCCATCTCAATAACGCTTTGCGGATCCGCGAAACGTTCCAGCGCGCGCTCGCGCAGGGGATTAAAAACGATAATCGGTACGTTGCGGCGAGCCAGCTCATGTAGCGTGCCCATCATCCGCGGATGGTTGGTCCCAGGGTTATGACCAATGGAGATAACCAGCTCCGTTTTATCGAAGTCATCAAGTGAGACGGTCCCTTTCCCGATACCAATGGAACGGGGTAAACCGACGCTGGTGGCTTCATGGCACATATTCGAGCAGTCGGGGAAGTTATTGGTACCGTACTCGCGGGCGAACAGCTGGAACAGATACGCGGCTTCGTTCGAGGCTCTGCCGGAGGTATAAAATTCGACCTGGTCAGGCTCAAGCCCGCGCAGCACCTCACCGATACGCTGGAAAGCGTCGTCCCATTCAACTGGCTGGAAGGTATCACTTGCACGGTCATAGCGCAGGGGATGGGTCAGACGACCATAACCTTCCAGCTCAAAGTCAGATTTAGCCAGCAGCGAGGACACGCTGTTTTTGGCGAGAAAATCCGTGGTGACGCGTTTATTGGTGGCTTCCCAGGTGACGGCTTTCGCCCCGTTCTCACAGAACTGGAACGTGGATTTGTGTTCTTTATCGGGCCACGCACAGCCAGGGCAGTCAAAACCGTCAGGCTGGTTTGTGCGCAGCAGAGTTGTGGGGGCATCCAGCGTATCCATTTGGGTACGTACCGCAATGGCCGTCGCCTTTAACGCCCCCCAGCCACCGGCTGGGCCGTCATAGTGCCTGATACCGGGAACTGAGCGTCTTTTCTTATTCATACCAACTCCTGACTTGTGCGGTCATAACATCACCTGCGCCCATAAACCACCGGGTTTGCCAATAAGCGAAAACAATGATGGCGTCTGTTACCAGAGGCCAGAGCAAAGTTAAATGCATTGAATTGAATGGCTATATTTTACAGTGACTTATAAGCTAATCGGCGTAAACATTTAAAGAAATTATAACGAAATTTTATCATTTTTATAATAAATCTTATCTATCACCTGTTCACTCTGCGCTATGGCGAAAGCGAAGCGATGATGAAGTCAGCGTTAAATTTCAGATGAAGGTGGCTGAAGGGCAGGGCGACGAAGACCCCTGCAGACAGGAGGAATCGGTGCAAATTAATCGTCGCTTTAACCAGGAATATGTAGCTGTGCTTAATTGTTAATATCGGAAAATTACCAGATTAAATCCGAAAAGGAGATTAAAAGACAAACTTATTTTGAGGTGTAAAATTAACTTTTCTCAGTTTCCCCGAAACAATTTCATATATTGAGACAGGTCTGGCTGAAATTGAAAGTTACCTCGATAATGCAACAAATAATTCATATTGGATATATTTTCTTCGCCCCCCATAAAGCCAGATTCTACTAATTATGGTAGTAGCAGTAATAGGGTTATTGCGTTAATGAAAGTGATTCTCTTTTGTGGAATATCATTTTAAATCAGATGGATATGTGATTTTGTCTTGAGGGGAATAGACGATTTTAGCTAAATCGTATTTTTTTCTCAGATTAATCCTATAATGTCTCGAGTGCTTCATTAACCATCAGTTATGAAGCGGTAAATATTGAATTGGTGGCAAGCTCATGTAAACTTGCTTACCGTTTGTCAAAATATGTCAGGAAGACGCTGGGCCTTATTCTGAAGGGCTCGTGCGGTAGCTATGCCCTTAAATAGTAACGCCCCGAAAATATACTGACTATTTTAACAATAGCACCTAAGTCAAACTTCATCCCCTTTATCTCCATCATCGAAATATCGCTACGGAAAAGCATATGAAAATGCGCGTACTGTTTTCACTTCTGTTTGTAATGGCGGTGGCGGGCTGTAAAGCGCCGCAGAAACCTGTGATCAACGACGACACGATCGTGACCAGCCAGGTCAATGGCGTCACGTTAACCCACCGTCATGCTGTTTTACCTCCAGCAGAGTTTACTCAGCTCAATGAGCCGTATCGTGCCATGTATCCGGCCTCGCTGATGAGCCGTCCTGACTTCGGCGGAAAGGTTATTCGTACCCTGGAAACCGGTAAAACGTATGTGGTCCTGGGTCAGGTTGAGCACTACTGGATGGCGCTTGCCGATGAGGGAAATGACCAGCTGATTGGCTACGTCCCGATGCGCGCAGTGATCAAAGCCGATCAGTACGAAGCGACCGTCCGTAAGCAGGCCCAGCGTGCGAAAGTGCGTAAGAAGGCAACCTGTGTTGATGTGGACGGTAACAGCAAAGCCTGCAAAGACAGCGCTAACGGTACCTGGATCCTGAACTAAACCGCGTCCCTGAGCGTATTTTTATGAATAATAAAAATTTTCATTGGTTGTGGTCCGTCTTTTACGCGGCGATTTTCGCCCTTGTCAGTGGTTGTACGTCGTCTTCACACAGCGACCCTTCCCGCTACAATCTGCAGTTTCAGGCTCATCCACAAATCAATGAATCTGCGCCGCTAAAAGTCAGAGTGCTGTTGCTGAAATCCGATGCTGATTTCATGTCCAGCGACTTCTATTCCCTGCAGAACAACGCGTCAGCCACGCTTGGCGCGAATCTGCTGAACAGCGATGTTTTCTTCCTGATGCCGGGTCAGCTCTCGAAAACCCTGAGTGGACAGAGCTCTCCCGACGCCCGCTACATTGGTGTGATGGCGGAATATCAGATGCTGGATGGCAAAAAATGGCGCGTTTCACTCCCTCTGCCTGTGCCAGGCGAAAACCATATCTACCAGTTCTGGAAATGGTCAGCGGATGAACTCCAGGCCAACGTTTTTCTCGACGTGAATGGCATCCGGGTCATCAGCCAGTAACGCGCTTCATAACAGGAATTACATCATCATGACGAAAGCAGAAAAGGTCGTCTGGACCGAAGGCATGTTCCTGCGCCCACACCATTTTCAGCGGACTGAAAGCTATCTGCTCAACCACGTTCGTGAATGGGGTGCGCTGCAGCGTTCATACCTTTGGGGCTTTCTCGACGTTGAGCTGGACGAAGCGATGCTGCGCCAGGGATGCATTGCCCTGAGCTACTGCAGCGGACTGCTGCCTGACGGAACCTTTTTCCAGGTGCGCAACGGCCGCAATGGTCCGGTGCCGCTGAAAATCCCTGACAATCTCACCAATGAAAAGGTGGTGCTCGCGCTGCCGGTTCGCCGTGGAGAGAGAGAAGAGGTGATCTTCAGTGAAGAGCCGGCCTCGCTGGCGCGCTTCATCGCCTTTGAGCAAGAGGTGGAAGACGACAACGCCATGTCGGTAGGCGATGCCACCGTACAGTTTGGCCGCCTGCGTCTGACCCTGATGCTGGAAAAAGATGTAACGGCAGAGTGGACCGCTATCGGTGTGGCGTTTGTGACCGAGAAACGCAACGATAACCACGTGCGTCTCGATAGCAGCTACATTCCGCCGATGCTGAACGCCAATAACAGCCCGCAGATCTACAGCATGATTAACGATCTGCACGGCTTACTGGTGCAGCGCAGCCAGCAAATTGGCGGTCGTCTGCGCCAGCCTGGCCGCTTTAATACCTCGGAACTGATTGAATTTACGCTGCTCTCACTGGTGAACCGCCATCTGGGCGAGGTTTCGCATTTAAAAACGCTTCCGCTGCTGCATCCAGAAACGCTCTGGCGCAGCTGGCTGCCGTTTGCGACCGAGCTCGCCACCTGGGCGTCTCAGCGTACCGCTGAAAGCGTGCTGCCAATTTACGATCACGACGACCTCGCGGGTTGCTTCAGCAAACTGATGATGCTGCTGCGTCAGGGGCTGTCTCTGGTGATGGAAGACCATGCCATTCAGCTGCCGCTTAACGAGCGTTCCCACGGTCTGAACATCGCGACCGTGCCGGAAACCAGCATGGTGCGTGAGTTCGGTTTCGTGCTGGCGGTCAAAGCCAACGTGCCGGGCGAACACCTGCAAACCCATTTCCCTGCCCAGATGAAAGTGGCGCCAGTCTCGAAAATTCGCGATCTGGTTCAGCTGCAACTGCCTGGCATTATGCTGCGCGCCATGCCGGTCGCACCTCCGCAGATCCCCTGGCATGCAGGCTACAGCTACTTCGAACTGGAGAAGGGGAGCGAGCTGTGGCACGAGATGGATAAGTCCGGCGCTTTCGCCCTGCATCTCGCAGGCGAGTTCCCGGGACTTGATATGGAGTTTTGGGCCATCCGTAGCCCGACTGAATAATAAAGCGAGCGCTTAATATGCAGGAACGACAGGATACCGGCAGTGATGCCGCGTTTACCGGAGCCAGTAGCAACAATCAGCTGGTGGCGGCCGCCAATCCGCTGCTCAATGCGATTCCGCAAATCCGTCATTCGGTATCACATGACGATCAGGTGGCGTTGCGCCAGCGCCTGATCGATGAGATCCGCCGGTTCGAAGTGCGCTGTCAGCAGGCCGGTCTGGCCTATGAGGTGATCGTCGGGGCACGTTACTGCCTGTGTACGGCACTTGATGAGGCCGCCGCGCTCACCCCCTGGGGCAGCAGCGGCGTCTGGTCCAGCAATGGTCTGCTGGTGACGTTTCATAACGAAACCTGGGGCGGCGAAAAGTTCTTCCAGCTGCTGGCGCGTCTGTCGCAAAACCCGCGCGAACATATTCTGCTGCTGGAGATGATCAACTACTGCCTGTTGCTCGGCTTCGAGGGGCGCTATCGGGTGCTGGATAATGGCCGCACCCAGCTTGAAACCATCAAGCAACGGCTGTGGCAGATGATTCGCGGCGTGCGTGGCAGTTACCCGCCACAGCTCTCTCCGCATCCGGAAGATCGTCCGGTACTGCGCAAGCTATGGCGACCCATGGTACCTCTGTGGGCCTGCGTGGCGCTGGCCGGGTTTATCGCCTGCCTGTTCTATATCGTGCTTAACTGGCGGCTTGGCGATAGCACCAACCCGGTATTAGCAAAAATTTATCAGTCACAGCTTCCCGAAACGACTATCCAGCAACCTGCCCGCCAGCTGCCTGCGGTGCTGAACCTGCGTGGTTTCCTGAAGCCGGAAATTGAAGCCGGTCTGGTTGCGGTAAAAGATGAAGCGGACCGTAGCGTGGTGATCCTGAAAGGGGACGGCCTGTTTGCTTCTGCCTCAACCGTGGTGCGTGACCGTTATGAGCCGGTGATAAACCGTATTGCACAGGCCATGAATAACGTCAGCGGTAAAATTCTGGTGGTGGGCTACAGCGACAACGTGCCAATTCGCAGCGCGCGCTTTGCCTCTAACTATGAACTGTCGCTGGAACGTGCCCGGTCAGTTCAGAAAATGCTGCAGGGAAGCCTCTCTCAACCTGAACGTGTGAAAGCGGAAGGCCGCGGCGAGATTAATCCAGTGGCACCCAACAATACGCCGGAAAACCGTGCCCGTAACCGCCGGGTGGAAATTACTCTGCTGGTGTCGCCTGAAAATACCCAGGCTGAGCTGAACGGATTGCCGCAAGGAAACTAAGGATGCTGACTACTCTTCTTTCCATTTTGACCAATCGCATTCTGTGGAGCTTCCTGGGCGTTACTGCGCTTGCGGCGGTTATCTGGATGATTGGCCCATTGTTGTCCATCGTTGACACCCGACCGCTCGAATCTGAACAGAACCGCATCATCAGTATTGCGGTGGTTTATCTGCTCTGGGCGCAGGGCCACATTCTGCCACGGCTGTACAATGCCTGGCTGAACCGCAAGCTGATGGACAAACTCAATGAGAACACCACCAGCCCGGAAGCAGCGGATCCGCAGAAGCGACTGAACAACGAGGAGCAGATCCTCGCCAGCCGTTTTGACGAAGCCGCACAGATGCTGAAAAAAGCGCACTTCAGCAAAGCGGGACAGGGTGCCCAGTGGACGCAGCGCTTTAGCACGCAATATCTGTATCAACTGCCGTGGTACGTCATCATCGGCGCGCCGGGCAGCGGTAAAACCACGGCGCTGGTCAACTCCGGACTGCAATTCCCGCTGGCCGACCGCTTCGGTAAGACCGCGCTGCGCGGGATCGGCGGCACGCGTAACTGCGACTGGTGGTTCACCAACGAGGCCGTACTGCTGGACACCGCGGGTCGCTATACCACCCAGGAGAGCGAACAGGTTCAGGACGCCGGTGAATGGCTTGAGTTTATGGGGTTACTGCGTAAGTATCGCCGTCGCCAGCCGATCAACGGTGTGATTATTACCATCAGCATTTCTGATCTGCTGACGCTCTCGCCTGAAGCGTCACGCCAGCAGGCGGTCAACCTGCGCCAGCGTCTCTCTGAGCTGCATGAGCAGCTGGGTATTCGCTTCCCGGTGTATGTCATGGTGACCAAAGCTGACCTGCTTAAAGGCTTCCGTGCCTGGTTTGCCGATTACGACAAAGCGCAGCGCGACCAGATCTGGGGCTTCACGCTGCCGTGGGAGCAAACCAAACACGCTGATTACGACCTGATGGGTAACTTCCAGCAGGAATTTTCCCTCTTACAGCAGCGCCTGGATGCTGGACTGCCGGAAACCCTGCTGCAGGAGCATGACGCAAAAGCGCGCGCGGAAGCGTATCTCTTTCCGCAGGAGTTTGCCGCACTGCGTCCGCTGCTGGCTGACTACCTGAGCACGGTCTTTGCCCGGTCTAACTTTGAAACCGAATTCTCCCCGCGCGGGATCTATTTCGCCAGTGGTACCCAGGAAGGTATGCCGTTTGACCGGGTGATGGGCGAACTTAACCGTGCGCTCTCCTTGCCGGAAGGTGAAGAGGGAAATCGCTGGGATTCCGTCAGCAAAGAGGCCCCGATTCCAGGGGCGAAAGGGCAGAGCTTCTTCATCAAGAACCTGCTGCAAAACGTCATTTTCCAGGAAGCCGGCATCGCCGGGGAAAACCGCTGGTGGGAACTGCGTAACCGCGCCGTCATTTGGTCCGGCTATGCGGCGCTGCTGGCCCTGCTGGTGATCCTCGGTGGACTGTGGCTGACCAGCTATGCCAGGAACAAGGCTTATCTGGAAGAGGTGGACGCAAAGGTGCCGCTGCTGGATCAGCAGAGCAAGGCGCTGCAGAATCAGCCTCAGCGCGATCTGTTTGACCTTCTGCCCTTGCTGAATGGCCTGGTCGATCTGCCGAAAAGTGACGCGTTTGATGTTAACGATCCGCCAGTCTCACGCCGTATGGGGCTCTATCGTGGGGATGACGTCAGCGATGCATCGCAGTCTCTGTACCAGAAAGCGCTGGACCAGATGCTGCTCCCTGCCGTGGCGATGCATATCACCACCTGGCTGCGCAACGATAACGGCAGCGATGTGGAATACAGCTATGAAGCGCTGAAGGCCTACCAGATGCTCTATCAGCCGAAGCACTATGACGGCAAATTCCTGCACTCCTGGGTAATGCTCAATCTGCAGCGCAACCTGCCGCAGAACGTGACTCAGGCGCAGCTTCAGCAGCTTGAGTGGCACCTGACACAGCTGCTTGAACCGAAAATTCAGGCCTCGCCGTACGCGCAGGATGAATCCCTGGTCGCGCGTGAAAGGGCGCTAATCAACCAGCAGCCACTTTCCACCCGGGTGTATGGTCGTCTGAAGCGTCTGCTGGAGCATGATGAAAACCTGAAACCGGTGTCGCTCTCCGACCTGGGCGGTCCGCAGAGCGAGCTGGTGTTTTCACGCAAAAGCGGCAAGCCGGTGAGTGAAGGCGTACCGGGTCTTTATACCCCGGACGGTTACTGGAAAAGCTTCAACGGCCAGATTGACAGCGTCACCACTGCCCTGCATGAAGACGATGCGTGGGTGCTGGGGGCGACCTCAGCCCAGGAAGATAAACAGCAGATCGATAACGCCGTGCGCCAGCTCTACATGCGCGACTTTATCGCCAACTGGGATCGCTTCCTCGCCGACATTCAGCTTAATAACAGCGCCGATCTCTCCCAGCGCATCAATACCGCGCGTCTGCTCTCCGGGGCAAACTCGCCGCTGCGACGTCTGGTGCTGAACCTGAGCCAGGTCCTGACGCTTTCACGTAATGCGCCAGCCCCGGACGATGCCGGTAAAGCGCAAGCGCAAAGCAACCGTGCCACCCGCACGCTCGAAGCGTTATTCAGTAATAATGACAATGCCCCGACGCAGGCCGCGGTGGTCACTCAGGCACCTGAACAGCTGGTAACCGATCACTATGCTCCAATGATTGAGCTGGCGCAGCCGCTGGAGAAGGGCGGGAAGACCATCGTCTTTGATGATTTTCTCAAGCAGGTCGATGAACTTTACCGCTACCTGACTGCCGTTCAGGACGCGGCCAATAGCGGCATGCCTGCTCCGGGAGGCGAGGCGATTAGCCGTCTGCAGGCCAGTGCCGGTCGTCTGCCGGGCGGTCTGCAAACCATGTTCAGCAATATGGCGGTGGGGGCCAGCAGTGATACCCAGCGTCGCGACCTCGAAAACGTGCGTAAGCGGATTAACGTCGAAGTCGGTGGTTTCTGCCGTCAGGCAATCGCTGGCCGTTACCCGCTGGTGCGCAGCGCCAGTACGGAGGTCACGCCGGACGATCTCGCGCGCATGTTTGCGCCAGGCACCGGGCTGATGGACACCTTCTTTCGTGACAACCTGACCAATAAAGTTGATACCACACAGGCGAACTGGCGCTTTATGCCGGGCATTGATGGAAAAACGCTGCCGGGAAGTGAAGGTCTCCTGAGACCGTTCCAGCAGGCCCAGTCCATTCGCGATGCTTTCTTTGCTAACGGTGCCACCACGCCATCTTACAAAGTGACGGTGCGCACCGTCAGAATGGATAACACGATCCTTAACCTGACGCTGGATGTTGACGGTCAACTGCTGCGCTACAGCCACGGTCCACAGGCTGTGCAGATCATGAACTGGCCGGGGCCGGGCGGGACCAACCAGGTGCGTATGCAGCTGGGTCTGGCTAACGGCAGCACGGCTACGCTGGTGACGAACGGTTCCTGGGCGCTGAACCGCTTTTTCGATAAAGCGCGTACCAGCCCGGGGGCGGGAAGTCTGAGTCGCCAGGCGACCTTCAACGTAGACGGACATCAGGTTACGCTGGAATTTGCGCCAAACAGTATTCGTAACCCGTTCCAGCTTCCCCGTTTCTCATGCCCATAACCGCAAGGACAGCCGTATGACGAATACCCCTGCGATGAACCGCTACAGCTGGTATGGCAAACTGCCCAGCGCCGGAGATTTTTTGCAGCGTCGCTTTCCTGACACCCTGCAACGCCAGTGGTCACACTGGTTTCAGGTCGGCCTGCTGGCCTGGCAGCAGGAAGAGCAGCGCAGCGGTGAGCGCCCGTTTAACAAAGCGCCGGTCTGGAATTTTGTCGTACCGCCGATGCTGGGCAGCCAGATGATTCAGATGGGCTGCCTGCTGCCGGGACGTGACAGCGTTGGTCGACAATATCCGGTCTGCATTCAGCTCAGCTTTGCCCCCGCGGACTGGTCATCACGTCTGCTCAGTCAGGCTGAAAGCTGGTATCAGCAGATTGGCCGACTGGGCCTGCATGCGGTACGTAACAGTTTTTCTGCCTCACAGCTCGATGACATGCTGATGTCCATTCCGGCACCGCAGCCCGTCGAGCCGCAAAAGCGCTCAGATATTCTCGACGTGATTGGTTATGACGAAGACGGCCAGAGCACGCTGGGCTGGCCTCAGGCAGCAGAGTGCTTTGACCCGCTTCGCCAGACCAGCTACTGGTGGACCAACCGCTGCGACGGCTACCCGCTCTACACCCATGTTCACAGCGGGAACTTCACCGGGCAGCTCTTTACGCTGCTGTTCGACCCGGCAGGTGGCGCCCGCCCGGGCCGTCACGGTCTCTATCCGCCCATGTTTGAATAAGCAGGGATCTTATGAATATCGAAGAATTTCTCGCGCCAATAAGCCCCGACAAGCCCTGTGGCGAAAACCTGGAGTATGACGCTGATTTCCAGCTCATGAATCAGGCCAGCCAGGGCAAAGCAGAGCAGCAGTTTGGCGACACCATCATTCCGGCAGAACCTGCTGACTGGAATACGGTGGAAAAATTCGCCACCAGCCTGCTGAGCCGCACCAAAGATCTGCGCGTCATGCTGGCGTTAACGCATGCATGGACACGTCGCCGCGGCCTTGCGGGCTACGCCGACGGGCTGTTACTGGTGCAGGAGGCGATCACGCGTTACTGGGAGCCGCTCTATCCGCTGCTGGAAGAGTATGGCGAAACCGACCCGTTTTACCGCATTAACGCCCTGGCCGGGCTGAGTGATAAGTCTGACCTGACCGTCGCCGTGCGTAACGCCTCGCTGCTGCGATCAAATGGCGATGAAATTTCACTTCGCGACGCTCAGGCACTGCTGGATGGCAGTAAAACCGAATGTCCGGATTACCCCGGTGGCCGTCCAAGACTGATTGACGAGCTGGCCCGCGGCGATCAGCCGGGCACGTCGGCGGTGATAGTGATTAACGAACGGCTGCTGGCCATTCGTGAGTTGCTCACCGGCCATCTTGGTGAAAGCGGCGTTCCGGAGATGGAACAGCTGCTGAAAACCGTCGGGCTGGTCGCCAGCGCCTGTCAGGTGACCGACATCAGCAAGCTGCTGCCCAACCGGGAGGCACAGGCTGAGCTCAGCGCTGAACCTCAACCGGCGGTCGCACAACCCGTTCAGCAGGTTACAGACTGGCGCAGCGTGCAGGTCACCAGCCGCGCCGATGCACAGCTGATGCTGGAGAAAGCCAAACAGTATTTTGCGCAGTACGAACCGAGCCACCCCGCACCATTGATGATTGAACGGGTGCAGCGGCTGTCAGAACTTAACTTTATGGACATTATTCGCGACCTGGCGCCAGACGGCGTTAACCAACTGGAAAACATCTTTGGACGCCGCGAATAACGCGTCCTGGCATTATGACGACAGGCATGGAGCCTGCCGTTTCACCTTCACCGCGCATCTTTGATGGAGAACATCATGGCAATGAGTAACAGTGGGCAGAAATTCATCGCACGTAACCGTGCCCCCCGCGTGCAGATCGAGTACGACGTAGAGATCTACGGTGCAGAACGTAAAATTCAGCTGCCGTTTGTGATGGGCGTCATGGCCGATCTGGTCGGCAAACCGGTGGAAAACCTGCCGGCAGTCGACGAGCGTAAATTCCTCGAAATCGACATTGATAACTTTGACGAGCGCATGAAAGCGCTGAAACCTCGCGTGGCGTTCCAGGTGGATAACACGCTGACCGGCGAAGGTAAGCTCAACGTTGATCTGACCTTCGACAGCATGGACGACTTCCTGCCGGACGCGGTAGCCCGCAAGGTTGAGCCGTTGAACAAGCTGCTGGAAGCACGTACTCAACTCTCCAACCTGCTGACCTATATGGATGGCAAAAACGGCGCGGAAGAGCTGATCGCTAAAATTCTGCAGGATCCGACGCTGCTCAAATCTCTGAGCCAGTTGCCGAAAAATGACGAAAGCGCGAAAGGTAGCGAGGAATAATCGATGAGCAACCAGACTCAACAACACGAGCAGCAGAGTGGTCAGGCGTTCAGCCAGGATGAATTCAGCGCGCTGCTGAACAAAGAGTTCCGCCCGAAAACCGATCAGGCGCGCTCCGCGGTGGAAAGTGCGGTAAAAACGCTGGCGCAGCAGGCGCTGGAAAATACCGTTACCTTCTCCAGTGACACCTACCGCACCATTCAGAACCTGATTGCCGGTATCGACGAGCAGCTGTCTCAGCAGGTGAACCAGATTATTCACCATGAAGAGTTCCAGAAGCTGGAGAGCGCCTGGCGCGGTTTGAGCTACCTGGTGAACAACACTGAAACCGACGAGATGCTGAAGATCCGCTTTATGAGCATCTCCAAGCAGGAGCTGGGTCGTACCCTGAAACGCTTTAAGGGCGTGGGCTGGGACCAGAGCCCAATCTTCAAGAAAATCTACGAGCAGGAGTACGGTCAGTTTGGTGGCGAGCCGTTTGGCTGCATCGTCGGCGACTACTACTTCGACCACAGTCCGCAGGACGTTGAACTGCTGGGCGAGATGGCGCGTATCGGCTCGGCGGCCCACTGTCCGTTTATCACCGGTACCGCACCGGGCGTGATGCAGATGGAGTCCTGGCAGGAACTCGCGAACCCGCGCGACCTGACCAAAATCTTCCAGAACACCGAGTATGCCGCGTGGCGTTCACTGCGTGAATCCGAAGATGCACGCTACCTTGGCCTGGTGATGCCGCGCTTCCTGTCGCGCCTGCCGTACGGTATTCGCACTAACCCGGTCGACAGCTTCGATTTCGAAGAGCAGACCGATGGCGCGAACCACAACAGCTACTCCTGGGCGAACGCCGCGTATGCCATGGCTGCCAACATCAACCGCTCCTTTAAAGAGTACGGCTGGTGTACCTCAATCCGCGGCGTGGAGTCCGGCGGGGCGGTTGAAAACCTGCCATGTCACACCTTCCCGAGCGACGACGGCGGCGTGGACATGAAATGCCCGACCGAGATCGCCATCAGCGATCGTCGTGAAGCCGAGCTGGCGAAGAACGGCTTTATGCCGCTGGTTCACCGCAAAAACTCTGACTTTGCCGCCTTCATCGGCGCGCAGTCTCTGCAGAAACCGGCTGAGTACCACGACCCGGATGCGACCGCTAACGCGCGTCTGGCATCCCGTCTGCCGTACCTGTTCGCCTGCTGCCGCTTTGCCCACTACCTGAAGTGCATCGTGCGCGACAAAATTGGCTCCTTCCGTGAACGTGAAGAGATGGAACGCTGGCTGAACGACTGGGTGATGAACTATGTGGACGGTGACCCGGCTAACTCCTCACAGGAGACCAAGTCCCGTAAACCGCTGGCGGCTGCCGAAGTGCAGGTGCAGGAAATTGAAGATAACCCGGGCTACTACGCCGCGAAATTCTTCCTGCGTCCACACTACCAGCTGGAAGGTCTGACCGTTTCTCTGCGTCTGGTTTCGAAACTGCCGTCACTGAAGACGAAAGACGCGTGATGATGATTGCCGCCGGGAGGCCTTACCCGGCGCCTGCTTTATAGCATGGAAATGTGAGAGGAAATATGACCGCGAGACCTTCGTTTGTTGCTGCCTGGGCGGCGGCAACACGTATTTACGATGCAAATGATTCTATCGGCAAAGTTAAGCAAATTATCGGCGGCAAGGTTAAGCACAACTTCGAAATACCGCAAGATCAGGGTGGGTGGTCAAATAGTTGTGCCGTACGCATGAGTTATGTTCTGAACTATACCGGGCATCCCGTCCCGCGTATTGCAAATCTCACGGTATCCGGTGCTGATAATAAATGGTACTTCTATCGGGTAAAGGATGTTATTGCCTGGTTGACGCGTCAGTGGGGTAAACCTGACATGGTCGTGAGTTATCCTTCCTTACCCGTTCAACAATTAGCCAACAAAAAGGGCGTAATTCTGTTTGAGGTACAAGGCTGGAGTGACGCCGCAGGTCATGCCACATTCTGGAATGGTTTAACCTGTTCGGATCATTGTTATTTCAATGCACCGGAGACGAATTACACGACGACCAAAGCCAATTTTTGGGAGTTGCCATGAAAAAAATAATTGCCAGTCTACTGTTGCTTACCAGTTCCGCCTCTGTTTATGCAACTGACGATCCGGTGTTGTTTGTCAAAAAAATGCCTTATAAGCAAGTTGTTAAAGACGTTGTTTTTTCTCGCTGTCTGGCACAAGTTTCAGATGATAAAAGCCAGTTTTCTCTGGATGCAGCCCGTAGCAGTAGTGCATTACTGGAATGGGTGCCTTTCGATATTGAAAATGGCAATGACAAAATTAATGCCCTTATTGATAAATATAAAGGCGCAACCAATGCCTTTCATTCTGAGATAAAACCCGATGTCAAAGGCGTAACGTTAAACTGTCTACGTCTTTATCATAGTGACGAACTTAATAAACTTGTACCTCAATTAATTATAGGCAATCCTGACCGTACCTGGCTTCAGGATAATCCGCAGTAGTAAAGACTTTACATTCTTTCCTTTCATTCAGGGGGAATGTCAAGACTGTCAAATGACACGGGTCATTTGATATGAGGCAGAGGTAAAATATGGACGGTTTTATTCAGCCCCATGCTTTCCTGTTTGCCATATAAGTGCTTTTTCGAAAGCAATATTGTTCATCCACGAAGAGTAGATATTATGGCTATTGATATGTTTCTGAAGGTCGAGGGTGTTACGGGCGAATCTAAAGATTCTAACCACACCGGCTGGACTGATATTACCTCCTTCTCCTGGGGCGCTTCCCAGCCAGGTAATATGAGTGTTGGTGGCGGCGGCGGTGCCGGTAAAGTTAACTTTAACGATCTGCACGTTAACGCTCTGATCGACAAATCCACTACAGCAATTCTCAAACACTGCGCAAGCGGTAAGCACCTGACTAAAGTTGAACTGTCCGTGTGCAAAGCGGGTGGTCAGCAAGTTGAATATACCCGCATCACGCTGGAAGATGTGCTGGTAACTTCTGTTCAGTACACCGGTGCAGACAACGGCGACACCGTTGGTGTGACCTATGCATTCCAGGCTGCGAAAGTGAAACAGCAGTACTGGGAGCAGACCACTGCTGGTGGTAAAGGTGCTGAAAGCAGCGCTGGCTGGAACATCAAAGAAAACAAAGAAGCGTAATGATAGTGGGCCCGAAAGGGCTCACTTTTACGTGACCTTCTTAGGATGGAGAAAGAAGAATGTCTGCTATGCGTCCTGCTTTTGGTGCTGCCTGGAACAGATTCAGAGAAGTTAACGTTAATGTGGAACAGGTTGGCAAATTATTGGGTGGAAAAGTTCAGCATAATATCGATGCTGGTATTTTTAAAAATGCCTGTCCCATTCGTATGAGCTATGTTTTGAATTATTGTGGTATACCTATTCCGTCTAATAGCAAATACGCGACAGTGACCGGAAATGACAAAAAACGCTATATGTTCCGCGTTAAAGATATGATTGCATTTCTTCCTACTGTTCTGGGTCATGCAGATATGTCAGTCGCCTCTCCTACACCAGCACAATTTTCAGGCAAGCAAGGCATTATTATCTTTACCGGCCATGGGTGGCGTGACGCAACCGGACATGTAACACTCTGGAATGGAAATATTTGCTCGGATGATTGCCATTTCCTTGGATCACCCGGCAATGGTTCGTTTATTCCTACTAATGCAACATTCTAGAGCCTGAAATGAAACGCTTATTACTGCTCGCATTAGCGTTAAATGCCACCGTTGTTTATGCCCAAACATTGCCTGATGTCAGTGCTTTTACTCAACAACAAATCTTTGAAAACTGGGTACAAAATCGTTGTATCAGTAAGATTGCGGACAGTAAGAGTTTAAAAGATGATGCAGAGGCCAGCGCTGCCGCATGGCTCGAAGCAAGCAATCTACCTGCAGAGAATTTTGAAAAAGCGGATAACGTTATTGTTTCCTTACTTAAAGAGAAGGTAGGCGGTAGCGAACCGGGCCATTATCAGGTATTGAAGTGCAGCTTAATCACCAACAGCGACGCAATTCGAACGCTAAACACCCAAAAATAGAGTCATTTGGTGGTCATGTAGAAGCTGGTGGGCAAATGAATAATTTTAATATTACGTGAAGAATGACGTGAGTTCGAATATGTTCTCCACTTTATAATTTTTTTGTTCTGGTGATGAGTTTTTATATATTGATTGTCTAAACCATTCAAGTGAGGTTCCGTGAGTCTATCAGCCATTAACGCAAACTGGGTTGCTACAAAAGAAGATTCCCATAAGTATAATGGCACTCCGTCTGGTTCTGAAATAGTCTGGCTCTCTTCATATAACGAAAAGATTATTTTCACGGTGGCTTTTTTAATGTTTTAATTTTGAAAGGTATTAATTGATTCTGAGTATTAATTAACTTTGCACCCAAACGTCGCTGCAGGGCGGTTGTGATTTTATGCACCATTGGGCGCGGCACGGATAAAAGCTTCAAAATGAGTAGCTAGATTTGCCGAAGGGATTAGCAAATTGACTTGTTCGGGAGGTAAGTAAATGTCTGAATTAATGCGCTTAATCTTGCTCTCATCAGTATTCTTAGGGTTGTTTATTTCTTTGGTGTTGTATATTTATTTTTATCGAAAGTACTCGCAAGAACTTACAAAAGCATTTCACCTTCTAAGTAGTAAACAGTACTTAGATATAAATGATTATCTTTTTTATAACCAGCTTGGTTTGCCTGGCTTTGCTCATCGTGTTTTTTTAATGAGAAGAATAATTGCGTGCAAGCCGATTAAGCCAGATGATAAAAAGCAAATCACCCCAGAAGCCGGAAGATGTATATTATCAATATTTCGATCCCCATGGATTGAAACGTTTCACAAATTAACAATTTTTGTGGTGATGTTAATGTTATTGTTATTTGTGCTGGTTGCTACTGGGCAATAGTCATGCCATTCCAAAGATGTTTACTTTTTTATAAATTACTTAAAATGTTCTTTGCCTTAACCCCCAAACGCCGCCGTTCTCGCCCCGAGAGCGGCAGCGTTTGAGCGCTAATCATACCAGCAGGAATACGCCATGCGATTCACGATTATTTCTACAAAACCCGGTCATCAGCCGCCGCAGAGCAGCTGTGATTTTTATGCCCCGGGCGGCACCATTGGGCGCGGTACGGATAACAATCTGGTATTGCCGGACAATGACCGCACCATCTCGCGTTTGCAGGCCATTGTTCACGTTGACGCCCAGGGCGAATGCCGCGTCACTAACCGTGGCAGCGTCACCCGCGTGGTATTGAATGACATTCCGCTTGAGCGCGGGCGCCAGGTTGAGCTGCAGGATGGGGACATTCTCGGTATTGATGATTACCGTATCGAAGTGACCGAACTGATTCATGATACGCAGCCAGTCAGCCGCATGGCGGCGACCATGCAGCAGCAGGCGCGTCCAGCCGCGGCCCCTGCGGCAGCCCCGCAGCCGAAGCCTGCGAGCGCCGCCCCGCGCGGGAAGGCGGAACCGACTGCTGTGCCGTCGGAAATCTGGGATAGCCTGATGCAGGAGTTCTCTATCTCCGACAGCATTTCCAGTTCTCGGGCGAAGCCGCAGCCGGCAGCGTCGCACGATCCGTTCTCCCAGCCTGTCGCACCTGAGCGTAACGCTGAAGATCCGCTGGCGATGTTCAATGACAGCGATCCGAAGCTTGAGCGTAAGAACGTGGATCCGGATACGCTGTTCAGTGACGAAGCATTGTTCAAAAAAGAGAGCATTTTTGACGACGTCACCCCGTCTACGCTGGTGCCGCCCAATGAAACTAAACCTGCGCAGCCACAAGAAGAGCAGACGGATGAACTCGATCCGCTGGCACTGTTTGGCGGGAGTGCCAGCGCACCTGCTGCACGAAATGATGACCCCCTCGGGTTGATGGGCGGGGCACCGTTAACCCATCCGGATGAAATTGTCGGCGATAAGCCAGAGGCCGTCGTTGAGCCAGAACTGACGCCGGAGCCGCAAGCAGAACAGGAAGAGGACGTCCTTGCCGCTTCTCCGCTGTTTGCTCCTGAGCCGCAGGTGCCGCCGCGCGTGGAAGAAGAAGAGCCGGCGCGACCGGATTATGCCGGCTTCACCATGCCAACCCCGCAGGCCGTGGCGCGCAGTAATGCCCAGGCACCTAAAGGGCGTTTGCGTATTGACCCGGTCAAAAACGCGGCGTCGCCAGCAGCCCATAATGGCGAAAAGGGTGAAGTACTGCAGGGCGAATTACTTGAGGCACTGCTGGAAGGGATGGGGCTCAGCGAAATGCAGCCCGTCCCGCAGTTTGACCGTGAAAATATGCGTCAGCTGGGGCAAATTCTGGGCATGTTCTCTCAGGGCACCGTGGCGCTGCTTTCTTCGCGCTCCATCCTCAAGCGCGGCGTAAAAGCCGATATGACCATGGTACTTGATGATGCCAACAACCCGTTCAAACTGTTGCCGACCGGGAAAACCGTTCTGATCCAGATGTTCGGTACGCCAATGCCGGGTTTTATGCCGCCGACAAAATCCGTGCGTGACGCGCTGATCGATCTGCAGGCGCATCAGCTGGGTATGATCTCCGGTATCCGCGCCATCATTGCCGCCATGCTGCAATCCTTCAACCCGGAACAGCTGGAAGAGCAGGCGAAGCAGAACGGGATGACCTCCCGACTGGCGTTGCCGGGCAGCCGCAAAGCCGCACTGTGGGACTACTTTGTCCGCAGCTATGGTGAAACGGCAGGCGAGATTGAGGATGACTTCCACACCCTGTTTGGCGAAGCCTTCCTCCATGCTTATGACATGGAGGTAAATCAGTACAAAGACTCACAGAGCGGATCGGAAGAAAAATGAATATCGCAACGGCTTCTCTCTCCCGCCAGGGGACGCGCGCCAGCAACCAGGATCAGACGGGAGAAACCATAGGGGAACGTTCAGCCTGCTTTGTCGTCTGTGATGGTATCGCTGGTCTGCCGGGCGGTGAGGTGGCCGCTGAACTGGCCCGCAACAGTATTATCTCCCGCTTCGATGGCGACAAGCACCTGAACGCGCAGCATATTCGGGACTATGTGCAAACGGCGAATCGCACCATTCTCAGCGAACAGCAGGCGGTTCAGGATTATCGTCGGATGGGCACCACGCTGGTCAGTCTGTTTATCGACAGAGATTACCGGCTGGCCTACTGGGCACATGCCGGGGACAGCCGCCTGTATCTGTTTCGCCGGGGCTGGCTGTGGCATGTCACCACCGATCACAGCCTGGTTCAGCAGATGAAAGATGCAGGGCACGACACCGATAACCTCAACAGCAATCTGCTCTATCTGGCGCTGGGTATTGAAAACGGTGGGCCGGAAGCGAGCTACAGCGATGTGGTGCAGGTCGAAGACGGAGATGCATTTCTACTCTGTACAGACGGTTTCTGGCACGGCGTCAGCGAAGAACAGATGAAACAGTCGCTGCACATGGTTAACACGCCGCAAGAGTGGCTGACCTTAATGAACCAAATCATCCAAAAGAATGGCGAACAGGAGGGGAATGCTCAGGATAACTATACCGCCCTGGCGGTATGGATGGGCAACCCTCAGGACACCACTTTGCTGCATACGCTTTCTGACGCAGCACAATTTCTTCCCTGCGGAACTGATTAGACACACAAGGAACGATATGAAACTTTGGCTATCGGGTTTAGCACTTCTGGCGGTGGCGTCCACCGCGCAGGCTGAGAATTTCCGCATCGTGCAGTCTCCTGCGCAGAAGCTGGATATCTGGATTGATAACATCAAAGACAACACCCCACAGAGCTGGTGTAAGTCAGAGATTGCGCTGCGTATCGTGGCGAACGGCAACAAAGACGTTTCGGTTCTGGAGAACTTTGTCCCGCGTCTGGGCTCGCTGCTGGAACACCAGTGCAGCAAAGTCAGTAAACTGAGCTGGACGCTGAACGATCCGTCCGGGACGACGCTGGCGCAGGGGACAGCAGGCAAAGCGCAGGACTGGGCGCTGGTGGTAAAACAGCAGCAGACTGCGCCAGTGAGTACTCCGGCCAGCGGTGCGTTGCTGCCGCCGGACCAGAACGCGGAAACCCACACGGTTGCTGCCGATCGCACGCCGTGGCAGGAATTTACCCTTCAGGACGGCTGCCATCTGCGTACCTTCTGGGAAGGGGGCTCGTCTGCTCCGGCGCTCTTTATTCCGGATTCAGACACCACCCGCTGCGGAAACGGGAGCTGGCTGAGTGGACACACGGTTATCTCCCAGTCCCGTAGTGGTGGACAAAAAGAGATACCGGTGACCTACATTCACGGCTTCCCGGTCATGGGACTGAATCAAAGTGCCGACCCGGAAAACGCGCTGATCACCTCCGTCAACAAAGAGCGCATGGTTTTCAGCACCTCCAACAGCGACCAGAGCTGGATGATCCTGCCTTACGACAGCAGCCTCAACGGCTGGAAAAGCAACGGCACGGTGGCCGTGGAGATTTCACGTGAGACCGCCAGCGACGATGCAAAACTGCAGGCGCGTATCGCCGCGGTGAAAAAAATCTGGGGCGCCTGGGTTACCCCTGGCACAACGCTCAATATCGTCCTGATTGACACCCTGCGCCCTCAGCTGCGCGATCCGGCAGTCGGCGCCTGGCGCGCGGCAAACTAAGGAATGGCTATGAATACGCTCTATCAACACCTGGCGGGTGAATCGCTGAGTGACGCGCTGGTGCGTCTTGAAGCTGAGATCAAAGCCCGTCCGGCCGATGCCGATCTCCGCGCCGCGTTTGTGCAGTTTTTGACCCTCAGTGGTAACTGGACGCGTGCCCTGACTCAGCTGAAAAGCTGGCTGGCACTTAAGCCCCAGGCTAAACCAACCGTTACCCTGCTGGAGCAGTCCATCCAGGGCGAGCTGCAGCGCGCGCAGGTGATGGCGGGGCAGGCTCGTCCTGCCATGCCTGAAACGCAGTGGCCGTGGCTTACCACGCTTGCCGCCGCACTTAATGACGCGGGAGAGCGTGCTCAGGCGCTGCGTCTGGAAGCCCTTGAGCAGGCGCAGGCAACGGCGGGGCAAATCACGCTTGAGAATGACGAGACGCAGGCATTCGCATGGCTGATGGACGGCGATGCTCGTCTGGGGCCCGTGTGTGAAACCATCGTCAACGGCCGTTATTTCTGGCTGCCGTTTAACGCCATCGCCGAGATCCGTTTCCAGGCGCCTGCCAGCGTGACTGACCTGGTGTGGCGTCATGCGCTGGTGCGCCTGACGGACGGTACCGAACAGGTTTGCCAGATCCCGGCACGCTATCCTTTCGCAGCGGATGCGTCTGACGCGGTTAAGCTCGCGCGCACCACCGAATGGCTGCCGCTCGACAATGACGGCACGCTGTATGAAGGCATGGGGCAGAAAGCCTGGCTTAGCGAGCAAAGCGAAAGCCCATTGCTGTCGTTGAACCTGGTGACGTTTGCTGCGGATGGAGCCCATGAGTAATCCCGCTGGCGAAGGCGATCTGCTGCGCAGCGGCTGGCAAGCCCGCAGCAAGCAGGAGAAGGTGGGGGCGCGCGATAAAATGCAGCCCTCGCTGCTGGATCGCCTCACCGATAACGATCCGGAAAAAAAACGCGAGTCCGCCAACAGTAATCTGATTACCCACGCCGCCCTGCGCCGCAACGTGCTGCGGGATCTGCAGTGGTTGTTTAACACCATCAACCATGACGCATCCGGCGACCTGAGCGCGTTGCCGCATGTGAACCGCTCGGTGGTTAATTTTGGCGTCGCGCCGCTGGCCGGGAAAAGAATGTCAGACATTGAATGGCACGACATTCAGCGCAAGCTTACCGAGGCCATCATTAACTTTGAACCGCGTATTTTGCCGCAGGGACTGCAGGTCCGCTGCGTGTCAGACACCTCGTCACTGGATCTGCACAACGTGTTGTCCATTGAGATAAAAGGGCGTCTGTGGTGTGTGCCGTACCCGCTGGAGTTTCTGTTTCGCACCGATGTCGATCTGGAAAACGGCCATTTTGAACTGAAAGATGCGGGGTGATCATGGAAAGTAAACTGCTCGAATATTACAACCGTGAACTGGCCTATCTGCGTGAAATGGGCGCTGAATTTGCCGAGCGCTATCCCAAAGTTGCGGGTCGACTGGGCATGCGCGGCATCGAAGTGGCGGATCCGTATACAGAACGCCTGATGGAGGGGTTCGCGTTCCTGACCTCCCGCGTGCAAATGAAAATGGATGCGGAGTTCCCGCGCTTCTCCCAGCGTTTGCTGGAAATGATTGCGCCAAACTATCTCGCGCCAACCCCCTCAATGGCAATTGCTGAAATCCAGCCCGACAGCACGCGTGGCGATCTGAGCAACGGTTTTAAGGTGCCGCGCGGCACCATGATGGACAGCCTGGCGCTGAAAAAGACCGGGGTCACCTGCAGCTACACCACGGCGCATGAAGTTAATCTGCTGCCGCTGAAAATCGATAAGGTCGAGCTGGGCGGTGTGCCTGCCGATCTGCCGCTGGCGCAGCTGGGCCTGAGCCAGCGGGGGATCAACAGCGCGTTACGGATCCGCATTGCCTGCGATGGCCCGCAGCATCTTGGGCATCTGGATTTTGACCGTCTGGAGTTTTTCCTTAGCGGCCTGGATATTGAAGCGCTCAAGCTGCTTGAGCTGGTCATGGAGCACCACGCCGGGATTGTCTGCCAGACCGTCAGCAAGCACCCGCAGCGACAGCTGCTCTCTGCGGATGCCTTGCGACAGGAAGGGTTTGAGCCGGACCAGGCGCTGCTTCCGGACGACCTGCGCAACTTTGACGGCTATCGTCTGCTGCAGGAATACTTTGCGTTTCCGGCACGGTTCCGCTTTATCAGCCTCAGCGGTCTGGGCAAGCTTATCCAGCACTGTGAAAATGAAAAAGCGTTCGATATTTTCATCCTGCTGGATAAAAGCGATGAGCAGCTGGAGCGGGTGGTTGATGCCAGCCATCTGGCGATGCATTGCACGCCGGTGATCAACCTTTTCCCGAAAGTGGCGGCGCGGCAGAAGCTGAGTGAGAGCCAGCATGAATATCATCTGGTGGTGGATAACATCCGTCCCCTGGATTATGAAATTTATGCGGTAAACAAAATCTTCGGCAGTGCCGACGGCCAGCGTGACGACCAGACGTTTCGTCCTTTCTGGAGCACCTGGAGCGGTGATGCGGGCAACTATGGCGCCTATTTTTCCCTGCGCCGCGAGCAGCGAGTGCTCTCTGAACATGCCCTGCGCTACGGCACCCGCACCGGTTATATCGGCTCCGAAGTCTTTGTTTCGCTGGTGGATGAACAGCATGCACCCTGGCAGGAAAATCTGCGCTATATCTCCGCGGAAGTATTGTGCACCAGCCGCGACCTGCCGCTGATGCTTCAGCAGGAACTCGGACAGTTCATCATGGCCGATTCCATGCCGGTGAAATCCCTGACCCTGCGAAAAGGCCCAACGCCGCCACGCCCGGCTCTGGCCGAAGGGTTTAGCACCTGGCGATTGATCAGCCAACTGCAGATGAACTATCTCAGCCTGATGGACAGCGAAAACGAAGAGGGTGCCGCCGCCCTGCGTCAGCTGTTAGGGCTGTATGCTAACCTGGCGGAGACGCCGGTTGCGCGTCAGGTTGAGGGCGTTCGCCACTGCGTGCTGGAGCCGGTTCACCGTCGCGTCCCGGAGCCGGGTCCGGTGGTCTTTGCGCGTGGGATCGGCATTACTCTGACGGTGGATGAGCGTGCGTTTTCCGGCGCCAGCCCCTGGCTTTTCGGCAGCGTGCTGGAACGCCTGTTTGCCCGCCTGGTGTCCATCAACAGCTTTACTGAATTCACGCTGAAGAGTCAGCAGCGCGGTGAGATTGGCTACTGGGCACCGCGTATGGGGAAAAGGGCACTACTATGAGCGAAGTCGCCTCCGCGTCGCTGCGTGTCCATCGCCTGACGCCGTTGCCGGACGCTTTCTGGCGCGGCGTTCGCGAGACGCCGTGGCGCTACGATCTGTTCCAGCTATTAAGACGCATTGATGCCCAGGGCGGTGAACGTTATCCGCTGGGGCGCGCGCCGCTGCCGAAATTTGAGCCGTTACGTATCGGTCAGCAGCCATCGATGAGCTTTGCGCCGTCGACCCTCGCGCAGGTGCGCCAGCGTGAAGAGAACGGGCTGCACGAGGTGTCTATCCTCAGCTTCGGTCTGTTTGGTCCAAATGGCCCGCTGCCCGTCCATATGACAGAGTACGCCCGCGAGCGTATACATCATCATCAGGACACCAGCCTGAGCGCGTTTGCCGATCTGTTCCATCATCGCCTGACGCTGTTGTTTTACCGTGCCTGGGCTGATGCGCAGCCCGCCGTCTCTCTTGACCGCGCGGACAACAAACGCTTTGAGGGGTACCTGGCATCCTTGATCGGCATGGGCCAGCCGGGGCAGATGACCAAAGGCAGCCTGAGCGCACATGCCCGTTTTACTCACGCCGGACACCTGACACGTCACGCCCGGGATCCGGAAGGGCTGGAGAAGATCCTGCGCAACTATTTTCACGCCCCGGTAAAACTGGTCACGAACGTGGCGCAGTGGATGCCGCTTTCGCCGCGGGAGCAGGCGCAGTTGGGTGAAGGGCGTCGACTGCCGCGGATGGGAGAATCCGCTTTTCTCGGCGTTGCGGTGCGCGACGTGCAGCACAAGTTTCGTATCGAAATCGGCCCACTGAGCGCGGAAGAGTACAACCGCTTCCTGCCAGGCGAAGCGTGGGTCACTGAACTGCGCGACTGGGTACGCCAGTACGCAGGGGTGGAATTTGAATGGGAAACTCGGGTTATTCTGCGCGCCGACGCGGTGCAGGGTGCCTCGCTTGGTAGCGCCGGGCGGTTAGGTTACAACACCTGGCTGGGCCTTCAGCCTCAGCCTGTCCCACGTGGCGATCTGGTGTATCGCGCAGAGCGATAATTTTTCTAACGCATTGTTATCAACGGAACCGAACATGTCAGAAATCAGCCGTGCCGTGCTTTTCGGCAAACTGGATACGCTGTTATTTACCTCACTGGAAAGCGCCACCGCGTTCTGCAAGCTGCGCGGCAACCCCTATGTTGAGCTGGTGCACTGGCTGCATCAGCTGATGCAGCAGCAGGATGGCGATCTGCAACAGGTGATACGTCATTTTGCTCTCGATGAACAGCAGCTGACGCGCGATATCGTGGCCGCACTGGATGCGCTGCCACGTGGCGCGAGTTCTGTTTCCGATCTGTCAGAACATATCGACAGCGCCGTGGAGCGCGCGTGGGTGTTTGGCTCGCTGAAGTATGGCGTCAGCCGTATTCGCGGCGGACATTTACTGATTGGCATCCTGAAAACCTGGAATCTGGCTAACGTGCTGAAAAGCATCTCGGCGCAGTTCACCCGCCTTAACGTCGACGTGCTGATCGAGCAGTTTGATGCGATTTGCGCTCAGAGCAAAGAGACGCAGCAGGCGGCCGCTGCCGCGGATACGCCAGCCGGTACGGTGCCTGCCGCACAGGGGACGCTGGCCCAGTATGGTCAGGACCTGACCGCGCGCGCCCGCGAAGGGAAGATTGACCCGGTTGTCGGGCGCGATGAAGAGATCCGCCAGATGGTCGATATTCTGATGCGCCGTCGCCAGAATAACCCGCTGCTGACCGGGGAAGCTGGCGTTGGCAAAACGGCGGTGGTGGAAGGGCTGGCGCTGCGTATCGCCGAAGGCGACGTGCCGGCACCGCTGCAGAATATTCAGCTTTGGCTGCTGGATATCGGCATGCTGCAGGCCGGCGCAGGCATGAAAGGCGAGTTCGAAGCGCGTCTACAGGCCCTGATTAATGAAGTGCAGTCCAGCTCTACGCCAGTCATTCTGTTTATCGATGAGATCCACACCCTGATTGGCGCAGGCGGCCAGCAGGGTACCGGTGATGCCGCTAACCTGTTAAAGCCGGCTCTGGCGCGCGGGCAACTGCGCACCATCGGGGCCACCACGTGGGCGGAATACAAAAAATACATCGAGAAAGACCCGGCGCTGACCCGTCGTTTCCAGACGGTACAGGTTCACGAGCCGGACGAAGCCAAAGCCATTCTGATGCTGCGCAGCACGGTGTCACCGCTGGAGACGCATCACCAGGTACTGCTTCTCGACGAAGCGGTCAGCGCGGCGGTCAAGCTTTCACATCGTTATATTCCGGCACGCCAGTTGCCGGATAAAGCCGTTGCGCTGCTTGATACTGCCTGTGCCCGCGTGGCGGTCAGCCAGAGCGCGCCACCGGCACAGCTGGAAGATTGCCTGCGCCATCTCGCGGCCCTGGATGTGGAGATCGAGATTGCCGGACGCGAAGCGCGCGTGGGTGCCGGCGATCCGGAGCGCGTCGCAGCCTTGACCGCCGAGCGCGATACATACGAAACAAAGCGCGAAGCCCTGACCCAGCGCTGGGAAGAGGAACGTGCTCTTGTGACTGAAATCATCCGCCTGCGTGCCGCGCTTTTTGCCGCGGGTGATGACGAGACCGGCGAACTGCGCAGCGCGCTTAACGCGCAGCAGCAGGCGCTCAACGCTTTACAGGGCGACGAGCCGCTGCTGTTTGCGGCGGTGGATGAAAATGTGGTGGCGGCGGTGGTCTCTGACTGGACCGGTATCCCGCTGGGCCGGATGGTGAAAAACGAGATTGATGCGGTGCTCAACCTGGCTGATACCCTCAACCAGCGCGTCATCGGCCAGCGTCACGGCCTGGATCTGATTGCCCGTCGCGTGAAAACCTCGCGGGCAAAACTCGATGATCCGAACAAACCTGTTGGCGTATTTATGCTCTGTGGCCCGTCCGGCGTGGGGAAAACGGAAACTGCACTGGCGCTGGCGGAGTCGCTTTATGGTGGTGAGCAGAACGTTATCACCATCAACATGAGTGAATTCCAGGAAGCCCACACCGTTTCCACCTTAAAAGGTGCGCCTCCGGGATACGTGGGTTATGGTGAAGGCGGGGTGTTAACCGAGGCCGTTCGCCGTCGCCCGTACAGCGTGGTCTTGCTGGACGAAATTGAAAAAGCGCACCCGGATGTACATGAAATCTTCTTCCAGGTCTTCGATAAAGGCTGGATGGAAGATGGCGAGGGCCGCCATATTGATTTCCGTAACACCATCATTATTCTGACGTCCAACGTCGGCACCGATCTGATCAGCGCCATGTGTGCCGATCCGGAACTGATGCCTGAGCCTGAGGCGTTAAGCGGCGCGTTGCGTCAGCCGCTGCTGGAGGTCTTCCCGCCAGCGCTGCTGGGCCGTCTGCTGGTGGTGCCGTATTATCCACTGAGCGACGAGATGCTGGGGCAGATTGTCCGCCTGCAGCTCAAACGCATTCAGCGTCGTCTGCAAGAGAATCACAATATTATTTCCGAGTTTGATGACAGCGTGGTGGAACAAATTGTTCAGCGCTGTACCGAGGTGGAGTCTGGCGGCCGCATGGTGGACGCTATTCTGACAAACACCTTGCTGCCTCAGATGAGCCAGATATTACTTACCGCCAGCCGCAGCGATGAGCAGTACCGACGTCTGCACGTCACCTGTGAGCAGGGCGAGTTTCACTGTCAGTTTGCCGCGTAATAATCATCAAGAGAACTGTAAAAGATGACGGATAATGATAACAATCGGACTGTCCCAAACGCGCTCCCGGTCGGGTATCGCTTCAACGAGTTTGAAATTAAAGAGGTGATCGGCGGCGGCGGGTTCGGCATCGTCTATCGCGCGTGGGATCATCAGCTCGAACGCACTATCGCTATCAAAGAATTCATGCCTGCCTCGCTCGCCGTGCGCGGCGACGATATGACGCTGGTACTGCGCAGTGAACGTTTTGGCAAAGCGTTTTCCGCCGGCCTGAACAGCTTCATTCAGGAAGCCCGCCTGCTGGCGCGCTTCAACCACCCGAACCTGCTTCACGTGCTGCGTTTCTGGGTGCAAAACGATACGGCCTATATGGGAACGCTGTTCTATAGCGGTACCACGCTTTCCCGCCTGCGCGAACAAAAACCGGAGCTGATTAACGAAGCCTGGATCCGTCGTATGCTGCCCATGCTGTTCGGTGCCATTAAGACAATCCATGACGAAGGCTATCTGCACCGCGACATCTCTCTGGATAACATCCAGATTCAGGACAACGGCCTGCCGGTTCTGCTCGATTTCGGCTCTGCGCGCCGCACCATTGGTAATCTCTCTGATGAGACGGAAACCATGCTGCGCCCGGGCTTTGCGCCGATCGAGCAGTACACTGACGACAACGAAAGCGAGCAGGGCCCGTGGACGGATATTTATGCCCTCGGCGCCGTACTGCGTACCCTGATTGTCGGCTCACCGCCGCCGGTCAGCGTGGTGCGCTCAATCCAGGACACCTGCAAACCGCTGGTGGAACTGCAGCCACAGGGCTATTCCCTCTCGCTGCTGCAGGCCATCGACCGGGCGCTGGCGTTGCACATGGAAGACCGACCGCAATCCATCGATGAATTCGCGGCGCTGATTGAGATGCCGGTAGCGGGTATCGACGATGTACTGAGCGCGAAAAAACCGGGCACGATGCTGGTACCGGTAGAGGAAGAAGCACCGGCTTCTGCACTGGACTGGCACCGGTATAAAATCCCGGCAATGGTTGCTGCGGGCGTGCTGGTTGGCGTCGTCGCCGGAGCGATGCTGTTTAGCGGTGGCGACCATGATGCGCCAGAGCAGGCGGCGCAGGCCCCCGCTGAGACGCGCCCCGTTGAAACCGCATCGAACGCGCCGGAAGTGAAACCGGAAACGGCGAAAGCCAGTGAACAGACTGCACCGACTGCGACAGCGCAACCGGCCACCCCGCCGGTGGATACCAGCCCGGTGGCACTGGTCTATATCCGTATTCTTGACGGTGAGACCCTGAAAGTGAACGGTGAGCCAAAAACACTGCGTCCGGCGAATAACGGTTATGCATCGCTCAAGCTACCTGCGGGCGAGGCCAGAATTGAACTGCAGGGCAACGGGAAAACGCGTACCCAGACGCTGGATATTGCGAAGCCTGGCACCTGGCTGGTGAATCCGTAAGTAAAGTAAGCAGGGACTGGTAACAGGACGGAGCGAATGTATAACCTCAAGTTTGTCTATCTTTTCAGCGAGAATGTCTCGCCAGCGCTTTTCGCGAAAATTATCCGCCCGTCCGTAGCCGGGCAGTGGATAATGTCAGTTCCCGACAATTCGCTGCGCTCGCTGTTTACGCGTTACGATTTGCTGCATTCCATCACCGGGGCGAATCCCTATCAGTCAGGACGCGATACCCGTAAGTTGATCGTGCAGGATCTCGATATCGGCAGGATCGTTGCCATCGACGAGAGTTTCCGTAACTGGTCATCGGTAACGGAGATATTTTATATCAATGCCGATGGCCGACTGCAGGCGGCCTCGCTTACCGGTCTGGGCTGGTATCCGGTAAGCACAATTGTCGATCGCTACGAAACCATGGTGCGAGCCTACGGTGCCCGTCCTGCGCCGACGGTACTGCCGAAGCAGGTGGTGAAATCCAAAGCGGCACAGGTGCCGGATGAGGCCACGCCGGGTAAAGACGGTAAAACCTATGCTTCGCAGCTACAGCAGATGACCAAGGCGGAACGCTGGCAGGCGCGTAAGGATCTGATCGCGAAGGGCAGCAACAGCCTTTACCCGGATGCGCAGATCGCCGCTAAACGACTGGCGGCGAATAATATTGCGGTGGAGAAAGCGAAGCTTGCTGAGAATGTTTATAAGACAGTGAATCCGCTGGAGACAACGCCGGGGGTGCCAGAGGGCTGGAAGGATATAAGCAACGATGCATCGGTGCTAAAGAAGTTAGGTCTTAAAAGTAAAACACTTTATGACAAGAGTGAGGATCCTGATTTTCTGGCACGCGTCTATCAGCCTGACCCTGACGTTTTTGGTGGCGATATGAACCCTACGCTGGTGTTCAGAGGGTCGAGGCAACCAGAGTTTTTCCCCATGAAGAACATGACTGACTGGAAAAATAACGGTGCGCAGGGGCTTGGGTTGGAGTCGGATTATTACCGAAGAGCCGTAAGTATGGGCGAGCAGCTCGCCAAATCAGGTCAAAAAATAGACATTGCGGGGCACTCTCTTGGGGGAGGTTTAGCATCAGCCACCTCTATGGCAAGTGGTATGGCGGGATGGACGTTTAATGCTTCTGGCCTAAATTCCGGTACCGTCGAGAAATATGGCGGAAGCATATTGGGCAGCACGGATAACATTCAGGCTTACCGCGTCGAGGGTGAACTGCTGACCAGGACTCAGGAAGTAAATGTTTGGGAAGATTTTAAAATGGTAAAAGGGCACGTGCCAGCACTTATAGCGAAAGAAGAGATTTCTGCCATTATGCCCAATGCTGCCGGAATAGCTCACGACCTTCCTGGTGGAATGGGGAGTGCATTTGACCGACATGGAATAGATCAAGCGATAAACTGTATTGAACAACAGAAGGATGAGGATATCTCTATTATCAGGAGCCGCGCGTGAAATCACTAATTTTTGGCTGGGTAGCGCTTTGTTTAATGTTTATGGTTCAGGGGTGCAAGCAAAATATGGATTTACAACCAGATAATTACTTTAATGGTGACCAGCTCACATTAGCGCGCGCAATTGAGAATGGTGACGGCGATGAGGTGAAAAAGTTAGCTTCGAAAACTGATTTAAACAAACCTGGTAAAGAGGACATGACCCTGTTGTTTTGGGCGGTGATGAATTCACTTAACGATAAAAAAACGCCTGAACATTTAAAAATTATCACTACTCTGATTAAGGCTGGCGCAGATCCGCTGCAGCCGAGGCCGCAGGGAAAAAGTTCGCCTGCAGAATTAGTATTAAAAGCGGACAGCGACGTGTGGATAAAGGCGATGCTGGACGGCGGATTATCTCCAGATGCAAAAGACAAAACGTTTGGTGAGCCTATAATATTCGAAAGTATCGAAGCGAAAAATACCGAGACACTCAAGGCGATGCTTGACGGCGGAGCGGATATTAATATTACCGACTCACTGGGTAGTACATTGTTAGTAGCCGCGCTGGATTACCACGCTTACGATCACGTGCTCCTTTTGCTGAAACGCGGTACTGACCCTGAAATTAGGACTATCAATGGCTGGACGATGGGCAATCAACTTCAACGTTATCTGAACAGAACAGAAGAAGGCAGTGAAGAATATAAAAAACTAACTGAAATCAAAGAGACGCTTATTCAACATGGTGGTAAATGGCCGCCAGCACCAGTCAAGTAAAGGTTAGGGCGAACATGACCGCGAAAAATAAAATTTTCTATTTCTGGGGTGTTATGGATGTCATCGGGATTGTGTTTTATTCGATTGGTCCATACCATTTACTTGAGTCATGGTGGGTTTCCACCGGAGGAAATCCGGGTGTAATTATCTTTATGCTGATAGCAGGTGGCGTAAACGGAATAGTGACAGGTGCTTTTTACCTTGTTTATCTCCTCATGCCAGTTTCCTTGCTTTTTTCTGCCTGGTTTTTTTTCACAAAACATCGATATGCGGTCGGTTTTGCTCTTATACAAGAAGTGCTGCGCGTTATCATCTTCAGTTGCTCAGTGACACTTTTCCCTATGGCGATCGCTGGTTTAGGATTGAGCGTTATTTCCATTAATATTGCTTTATTTATATTATCGGAAATATTAAAGATTGGCTCTCTCATATATATAATCAAAACAGTTCGCGCTAAATAACCAATCTGACACTGCATAGTATTACCATGACACATTTAGTGCCGTGAGTCTTTGCATCGCATAAGCCATATGGAATAAAGTTATGCTCAACCGAATTACCGTTCAGCTCCCGGTGGAGGGGCTTCTGTTCTGGAAACTCACAGGTCGCGAGGCGATGTCCGAGTCGTTCGCCCTGACGCTGACCTTGCTTGGCACGGATGCGCGCATTGACCGCAGCAAACTGCTGGGTCAGCCGGTCACGGTGACCATCCCGACGCAGAGCCTGCTGACGCCCCGCTATATCAATGGAAAAATCACCCGCGTGGCGGTGAGTGCCGTCGAGCTGACGGGCACCCGCTATGCGGTGTACCAGCTGACGGTGGAGCCGGACCTGTGGCCGATGAAGCGCGACCGTAACCTGCGTATCTTCCAGGGCCAGACGGTGCCGCAGATTGTGAAAACCCTGCTGGCTGAACATCAGGTCAACGTGGAGGATAAGCTCACCGGGAGCTACCGGGTGTGGGACTACTGCGTGCAGTATCAGGAGTCGAGCCTGGACTTCATCAGCCGTCTGATGGAGCTGGAGGGGATTGCATACCACTTCAGCCACGAGGCGGACAAGCACACCCTGGTGCTCACCGACGCCGCGACGCAGCATCAGCCATTCAGCGGCTACGAAGTCATTCCTTACCACCAGACGCCGTCAGGCGGCAGTACGGATGAAGAGGGTATCAGCCAGTGGGCGCTGGAGGACAGCGTCACCCCGGGGATTTACAGCCTCGATGACTACGACTTCCGCAAGCCGAACGCGTGGCTGTTCCAGGCGCAGCAGAACCCGGCGTCACCGAAACCGGGCAGTATCGACGTGTACGACTGGCCGGGACGGTTTGTTGAGACCGGGCATGCGGAGTTCTACGCCCGTATCCGTCAGGAGCGCTGGCAGGTGGAGCACCAGCAGATTCAGGCGACGGCCACGGCCGCGGGTATTGCACCGGGACACACCTTCACCCTGACCAGCGCCCCGTTCTTCAGTGATAACGGTGACTATCTGGTCACGGCGGCGGGTTACCATTTCGAGGAGAACCGCTACGCGAGCGGCGAGGGGGAAACCATCCACCGCACTGATTTCAGCGTCATCCCGGCGTCGGTGTCATACCGTCCGGCGCAGAGCACGGCGTGGCCGCGCACCTACGGCCCGCAGACGGCAAAGGTTGTGGGGCCAAATGGGGAGAGTATCTGGACGGACAAATATGGCCGCGTGAAGGTGAAATTCCACTGGGACCGTCTGGCGAAGGGGGATGACACCAGCTCCTGCTGGGTGCGCGTGTCGAGCGCCTGGGCGGGTCAGGGGTACGGCGGGGTGCAAATTCCGCGGGTCGGCGATGAGGTGGTGGTGGACTTTATCAACGGTGACCCGGACCGTCCGATTATCACCGG